>CAZSQJ010000047.1:0-1333 GCA_964608665.1 uncultured Bacteroidales bacterium
AGACTGAGTTATGCCGTACACCGTTATTACAAAATTTTTCACAAACCTGTTCCGTGCCGGTATATTCCAATGCCTTCTGAAGTAATGAGATTTCTGTAGGTCATTGCCTGATATCAGGTATCAGCTGCCTACCAAGAGGACGGAATATAGCTTCCGTTCACATCCCCAGCGCATAAACCCTTCAGGTCAAGGCTTACAGGCTGGTTGGCAGCCGGTGTGATGCCTGCTTCTTCAAATACCCAGTCTCCGGGGGGAAAAGCATCGATCAGCCCGACGAATCGTTTCTGGGCCATCAAGGCATCCACAGAATTTACACTCCCGCTCAGGTTGAGGTCGGCAGCCGTGAGCCTGAGCCCGCTGAGTGTGGCCAGCCCCACGAAATGTTGCATAATCAGCAGGGCGTCAATGCTGTTTACACCGCCATGCGCGATTTCGCAAAATACCGGTCTCACATCATATGCCTGGCTGACGAGTCCGCAGAAACGGTACCTTCCCAGATTATCGGTCATGCAGGAATCCAGCAGCGTACCGTTCTGGTAAAGATGTACCATGGTTCTGCCCAGGGGCGTTGCAGCGGCATTGTCATAACTGAGGGTGCCATTGACAGAGGCTCCGGGTACGACAGTGACGGTGATCGTGGTGTCGATGTAAATTGTTTGATCCGGTCCGCTTACCAGGATGCCAAACACGGCAGCTTGTGTGAGGAGGCCGGCTGACAACAGCTGGTCTCCTGCAATGCTGATGATGTTCTGGGACACAAGCACACCGTCCTTGAAAAAACTCAGGCTTTGTCCCGGTGACAGGCTGCAGACCTGGAACAGGGCTTCTGTCGAATGACAGACAACATTATCAAATCCGCAGAGGTAGGGTGCTGCGAAATTCAGGTTCAGGGTCAGGTTGAAAGAGCCGGTTTCATTCCCCCCATCCGCCGCTACCCAAATGGTGTATAATCCCGTTTTTGTTGTGGTGATATTCTGGATTTCCACCAGGGACTGACCTGAACTTTCCGATGCGGTCATGATGCCGTCAGGGTCGAAGAGTCTTAGCAGAGGGTCGAAAGCATTGTTCACGGCACTGACTGAGATCGTGTATATATCCCAGGCATGGGCAGCAAAGCTGTAAGCCTTTGAAAAGGCCGGTTTGCTGAGGTCACCGTTTGTAACAGTATTTGGAATAACAATGTCTGGGGATCCCGGAGATGAAACCCGCTGCAGGCTGAATCCAAATTCGCCCCAGCCATTGTCCGCTGATGTGGTAATGATGGTGTACAGACCGGATTGCATCAGGCGCAGGGTGTCGCTTTTGAGCAGATAACCCGCCAGGGGCACATTCG
>CAZSQJ010000047.1:1433-14488 GCA_964608665.1 uncultured Bacteroidales bacterium
TGCATCAGGCGCAGGGTGTCGCTTTTGAGCAGATAACCCGCCAGGGGCACATTCGTTTTGAATTCCATGGTTCCGTCGGGGGCATAGACACGTAACTCGGGGGTGAAAGCCGCATTCCAGGATTTCATCTGTATGGTAAAGACGTCATTGGCGGTAACATCCAGCTGGTAAGCGTTCATGTGGAAGTAACCCGCCAGGGTGTCCCATTTGTTGACATTGGGCGGGATCATTTCGGTGATAATGGTTGGGGAAATCCTTTGGATGTTGAAGACATAGTCACCCCATCCATTGTCGGCGGAAGTGGTAATGATGGTGTACAGACCGGACTGCATCAGGCGCAGGGTGTCGCTTTTGAGCAGATAACCCGCCAGGGGCACATTCGTTTTGAATTCCATGGTTCCGTCGGGGGCATAGACACGTAACTCGGGGGTGAAAGCCGCATTCCAGGATTTCATCTGTATGGTAAAGACGTCATTGGCGGTAACATCCAGCTGGTAAGCGTTCATGTAGCCAGTGTAATCCAGGGTATCCCATTTGTTGATGATTGGCGGGATCAGGGTTCCTGAGCCGGGAGCGGATACTTTGTGAAGGCTGAGGCTGTATCCGCCGGGGGCAATGGCGGTGCTGCTTGTGGCGATAAGTTTGTATGTGCCGGATACGGGTAAATGGACAGTGTCCAGCACAGCAATGTCCCAATTTGCCGTCACCAGGCGGATGATGCTGTCTCCGGGCATCAGGATGCGCAGTTCCGGGTGGAAAGCATTGTTATGAGCCGTCATTTTGGCCAGTAACACCTCACCGGCGGTCCCGTCAAACGTGTACTGGTGAATGGTGGCTCCCGAAGTAAGTGTATTTGTCAGATTGGTGCCGTAGGGAATGACGCCGGGGGTGAATATCCCCGGGCCGCTGATCTCCAGGTCGTCCACAATGATATGCCCCTTGTCGGGATTAGTGTACTGGACGCTGAGGATAAATTCGGCAGCAGAAAAGTCAGTGGCGGCAGTAATGGTCTGGGTATGGTAGGTGAACGTATTGCTGTTCACCTGGATATAGGCATTGTAAGGGGCATAGCCGCTGCCGCTTACCCTGGCGTCATACAAACCGGTGCGGATGTTGCCGTGTCCCTTCACCCAGAAACCGATCGTATAGGTGATGCCGGAGTAAACCGTCACCGCATGGGTCGTGAGCCGGCGGTGGCCGGATTCCCTGTTGATCAGCTGGCAGGCCCACATGCCATAGGAGGCATTGGTTAGAAAGGGCTGGATGCTGTCAGCTTCCAGGGAGGTCTTTGCACCGACCATACAGTCGGGGACATTCCCCGTCCATGTTTCGAAATCGCATGAATAGACGGTTGTCTGGCTCACCGCAGGCAGGGACGCGGCGATCAGCAGCAGGAAGATCAGGGAGTGTTTCATGATAAAGCGGATGTTGTGATAATGTGTTGAAATGACCCCATAAAAATAATAAATATGTTTCATCATCACCTGGATTGATTGCTTGTTATTCTGATATACTCAGTCTTGACAGGTTTGCGAACGCAAAGCTGTTTAGACTGAGTTATGCCGTACACCGCTATGATACACTTTTTCGCAAACCTGTTCCGTGTCGGTATAATACCGTTCAACATCCTATATTTGTGCGGAAGATCATTTTTAACGGGGAGGTAAAACCATGTGGAAGGTTGAAAGTACCGGGCAGGTTTTCACAACCTTGTGTGAAAGAACACGGACAGCATTGTATGCCTTCATCCGGCCAAGGGTTGCCCGAAGGCTTGCGGTGATTCTGCTTATCATTGCTGCCTTGTTGTTTCTTTCTTTTCTGTTCCGGAACCCCGTCCTGCGATACAGCCTTTCAAGGTTTACCGGCCGCTTCAACCAAGCCTTTCATGCAGTGCTGCAGATCGATCATATTGCACTGCGTGGATTCCGTTCTGTTGAGATCAGTGGGATCAGCCTCAGACCGGAGGGTGGTGAACCCTTGCTCAGTATTGGAGAAGCTTCGGCGAGCATCAGTTTCTGGAAGCTGCTGGCCGGGAGGATTGCTTTGACGGATTTCAGCCTGCGGCAGGCGGACCTGCATTTCGTCAAACGTGACAGTCTCACGAATTACATGTTTCTACTTGACCGCAAAAGCAGCGGCACTTCCGATGCACAAACATCAACCGGCGGGAATTATGCCATGCGGATGGATGCGATCCTGACTGCAGTTTTCGATAAGATCCCCGATGACCTGTTCATTGCCGGGTTTCGTGCCCGGAGCGATTACAACGGGCACCTGCTTTCCTTCACGGTAGATACCCTGAATATCAGGGATCACAACTTCAGTACCGCCATCCTGGTGGAAGAGGATGACAGGAAGGAGACCTGGATCACCGGGGGTGAGATCCGCAAATCCGGGCATGTGGCCCGCTTTTCAATGTTTAATGCAGGCGGAGGGAAAGTCAATATTCCGTTTCTTCAATACCGGTGGAATGCCGAAGTTGCATTCGATACGGTACGGTTCAGTGTGGGGGAACAACAGGCAACAGACGGCCTTGTTGCCATTGCCGGCAATGCGGCATTGTCGGGTCTGGAAGTTAACCACCGGCGGATCGCTGCAGAAAAGGTCCGTTTTGGAGATGGTTCGCTGGATTACAGCATCCGCATCGGCAAGGATTATTATGAGCTGGACAGCACTACCACCGTATTATTCAACGGGCTTTCAGTCAATCCCTACTTGCGGTACAGACCGAAGCCATCGAAACATGTGACACTTGCCATCCGGAAACCGGACTTTCCGGCACAGGAGTTGTTCTCAGCCTTGCCGCCCGGCTTGTTTCATACCCTTGAAGGACTGCAGACCAGGGGAAATCTGAACTTCCTCCTGTACTTCGATGCCGACCTGAAAAGGCCTGATTCGCTGACCTTCAGTTGTGAGCTTGACCGCAGGGATTTCAGTATCACGCATTACGGCAGTACTTTCTTTGGCATGATCAATGATACCTTTACCTATACTGCATATGAAAGGGGTGTTCCGGTAAGGAGTTTCATCGTGGGGCCGGCCAATCCGGCATTCAGACAACTTGATCAGATATCGCCCTACCTGAGGAATGCGGTGCTGAATTCGGAGGACGGCGGTTTCTTCCAGCACCGGGGTTTCCTTGCAGATGCCTTCAGGGAAAGCATCATCACGAATATCAGGGAAAAACGCTTTGCCAGGGGAGGCAGCACCATCACCATGCAACTGGTGAAAAATGTATTTCTCAACAGGAACAAGACCATTGCCCGCAAGTTCGAGGAAGTGCTCATCGTGTGGCTGATGGAGAATCTTCAGTTGAGCAGCAAGGAACGGATGTTTGAGGTTTATCTCAATATCATAGAATGGGGCCCCCTGGTTTACGGTGCCCAGGAAGCATCGCAGTATTATTTCGCAAAGGATGTTTCCAGGCTAAACCTGGCCGAAGCCATCTTTCTTGCTTCCATCATACCGCGTCCGAAAGCGTTTATGTACAGCTTCGATCCCAGGTCAGGCGGGCTGAGAGATTACCTTGTCAATTATTATGCGCTGATGGCCGGCAAGATGCTGAGAAAAGAAATGATCTCGCAGCAGGATCATGATGAATTAATACCTGCCGTAACATTAAAAGGTCCGGCAAATGTGCTGTTGAAAACAGTGCATCCCGAATCTGACAGTGCTGTGATTCCGGACATTCGATATAATGATATGGAATGATGGAAAAATCTGACCCGTCCGCATGCAAGCGGGTCAGATTTCTGAAGGGGATGCCAGGAGCTGATTCGTCTATTTCCGCTTGCCAGGCCTGATAATACTGGCCGTACCAATCCTGTCGACCGGGTACACAATACTGTTACCCAGGCTGTTGGTCACTGTGAATGAACCAATAATGTGTACCGATATGATCCCCATGTTGGCCAGGGCCTGTACAACTGGACTGTTTTGAATTTCATTGCGGTCGAACTCGACAAAGAGCATGTTGTCGATTGCGCAGTACGTAACGGAAGCCGAATTGGTGACAAAATCTCCTTCCATGAACATTTGTACGCTGTGTGCCGTGATCTGGTAGCCTGAAGGGATTACCCATCCATACTGGCATTGTACGTATTCGAAATTACCTGTGGCATTCAGGTTGATCACATCGGGGGACACGCTCATTGTCCCGGATTGGGAAAATGCCGTAAGGGTGAAGAGAAAAATGGACGCGAATACTGCAATCAGATTTTTTTTCATAATGCTTTGATTTTAGTTGGATAATGAAAATAAAGCGTAAAACTAATCAATCCAGGCTGTGATGTCAATGGTTTTGTTGTAAATCAGTCTAAAAACTGATTTGAATCATGTTTGAAATGCTCAATAAGGTGGGTTGAGTATTCCCAAATCTGGAAAAAAGTGCGAAAAGTGACAACAGTTGCTTGTCCGTTCAGCCTTCCACAGAATTATACTCAGTCTTGACAGGTTTGCGAATGCAAAGCTGTTTAGACTGAGTTATGCCGTACACCGTTATTAGACACTTTTTCGCAAACCTGTTCCGTGTCGGTATATTTGTTTTCAAACCCGAAACATGCAAAGGGGATGCTAAGGCTGATGCCTTTTTTTTCGGCTGCAAGCCGGTTGAGTTCACCTTCAATAAGTTGAAATACATGTTCTTGTGAGGGTTCATCGATTATTTCCAGCCAGGAGGGCATGAATGCCAGACGGATGAATGTGTAATCCAGCAGGGCCGTTCCACTGGCAAAACGGTAAGCAAAGCTTCCATAATGAACGTTTTTGGGTGTGAAACCTGCTGTGGTGGCAATATCATTCCAGGTTTGCACCGGTTTCCTTTTCCGGAGGATGTGATGCATTATACCGGGTATATATTTCTGAAGGCCGGCATTTGAAAGTGCCTGTTCAAACACCTCATAGAATTCGGTCATGGTCTCAGGCAGGTTGGCCGTAAAAAGAAGTTCCGCCCCGGGTTTGGCAGTACGGCTGCATTCATCAAGGGCGCGGATGGGGTCCTCCACATTGTTGAGGCCGTTGTTGGAGATGATCAGGTCGAAGGTATTGTTATCAAACGGGAGTTCCTCTGCCTTTCCTTTTACGACTTCAGCATTTTCGATCCCCAGGATTTCAATTTTCTGCGTGACCCTGTCGAGGGCGGCTTCCCGGGGATCGATCCCCCAGACCCGGCTGCCCGGTCCCAGACGCTGTGCCACCTCAAGCATCGGGAATCCTGTCCCGCAACCGATATCCAGCACCCTGGCATTTTGTATCATGGGGATATGGTCGAGTAACAACATGCCAAACGGTACCGACCACAGGGGCGCATCGTCATAGATCCCAATAATATCTGGATCATCCGGATTCATGAAACGCTCATGCACGGATTTCATCACAATCGCCTGTTTGAATTTTCCAAAGATACACCATAATCCCACTCCTGCGGATAGGTGAATCATCGTCTGACGGATTCACTGTGTATTCGCCTGAATACGGAATCAGGAAAATGACCTTGATTTGAATTATTTGTTTATTTTCGGACAAAATTTCATAAACGATGGAGAAAAGCGTGGACGAAATCATGTTGCATGCCGGCATGGCAGCGGCCGAGTTTCAGCAATTTGACCAGCAGCAGACGGATAAAATTGTAGAGGCAGTATACAGGGCGGCCTTTAATAAAAGAGTGCCGCTGGCCAAGATGGCCTTTGAAGAAACCGGTCTGGGCCGATGGGAGGATAAGGTCATAAAAAATGTGGTGGCATCTCAGTATGTGTACGAGGACATCCGGAATGAGAAGACCGTGGGCATTATTTCTGAAGATCCCCTGAACGGCGTGACGGAGATCGCCCAGCCCATGGGTCCTGTCCTGGCGATCATCCCGGTAACCAATCCCACTTCCACCACCATTTTCAAAATCCTCATCTGTTTGAAAACGAGGAATCCGGTGATCATATGTCCTTCGAAAAAGGCTGCACGCTGCAGCATAGAAGCGGCAAAGATTTGTTATGATGCGGCTCTCGCGGCAGGGGCTCCTGAAGATTGTGTACAGTGGATAAGCACTGTCAACAGGGAAACAACCCATGCCCTGATGTCTCATAAAGCCCTCGCATTAATCCTTGCCACTGGAGGCGGCGGACTGGTAAAAGCGGCTTACAGTTCCGGTACTCCGAGCATCGGCGTGGGTGCCGGGAATGTGCCGGTATTTATCGAAAGATCGGCAGACATTCCGTTTGCAGTCGATCAGATCATGATGTCGAAGACATTCGACAATGGGACACTTTGCGCCAGTGAACAGGCGATTGTGGTGGAAAAGGGCATTGCTGCTGCCGTCAGATCGGAATTTCTGAAGCACAAGGCATTTTTTGTCCCGGAAGAGGATTTGAAAAAGCTTTCAGATACCGTCGTCTTTGCTGGAACCGGACTCATGAATCCTGAGGTTGTGGGACAGCGTGCGGTAAAAATTGCTGCCATGGCGGGGATCACGGTGCCTCAGGATATACGCCTGCTGATCGCCTGTCAGAAGGAGGTCGGGGCTGATTATCCGCTTTCCTGCGAAATCCTGGCTCCGGTGATTGCCTTTTATGAAGTGGATGATTTCGATGCTGCCATGAAGATCTGTATCAGACTGAATTTCCACGGGGGTATCGGTCATTCCGTCAGCATTTTTTCCAATGATGAGGAGAAGGTCTCTTTTTTTGCGACCCATATGAATGCGGGAAGGATCATGGTGAATGTGCCTGCCTCCCATGGTGCCGTGGGGGGATTATTTACCAGGAACAGCACCTCACTGACACTGGGATGCGGGACCGGGGGCAAGAATATCACCACAGACAATGTCAGTGCCCGTCACCTGATCAATGTCCAGCGCATGCTAAAACGAAGGGAGAACAACAAGTTCTTGAATTTCAATGCTTCACTTTACCTGGATGCGTCATTGGACATAGACGACATCGCCCCGTTGTATCACCGGAATTATTTATAAAAAACAGCATATGAACACATTTCGAGAAGAAAGCGGAAAACTGATATGTGAACTGGAGGAAAGACTGGACACGATCTCCAGTCAGAGCCTGGAATGGGAAATGGACATGCGGATCAAAACGCATCAGGAGGTGGTCTTCGACCTCGGCAAGGTGGAATTCGTTTCATCAACATTTTTGAGGCTGTGCCTGAAACTGGCCAAAATACTGGGTAAGGAGAAATTCAGCCTTGTGAACGTAAGTCCTACGGTCATGAAGGTATTCCAGATTGCGAACCTGACGGAACTCTGCCGGATTGTTTAACCCGCGGGCCGCTTACCTTTTTCTTGGCTGGCTTTTCTGATAACCTTGTACCTGCAGGGAAGGATCCTGGTTGGGGTTGTAGTTCATGTTGTCGGTGTAGATAATATCCCCCTGCTCATTCTGCCACCGGTAATTGTATTCATTGGTGCCAACCTCCGTTTCTTTGGTGAACGGATTCACATATTCTTCTTTCCCGGTGAGATTCAGATAAGCATCGTTCATGATCTCCGAATTTGTCTGCTGGTGGCTGTTGTGAATTTCCTGTTCGATCCGCTGAAGTTCCGCCTGTGTCTGAACAACGATCTTCCCGGCTGATATCTGGAATTGAATTTCCCGCCTCACCCAGTCAGGATTGAGTCTGACCGAGTTCAGTATCAGCGAGAAGGGACCGCGCCACTGATCAAATTCTTCGGCAGGGGCCCGGTAAACAAAACAGTGCCTGTTTTTCCATGTGCCGGCCCCGTACATGCCAAAATCCATGATGCCGCTGACCATGGCTTCCTTAAAGGTGACCCCGTTCTCGCTGTATTGCACCAGCAGGGCAGCCGCGTCATACTGCAGGGGTATCTGTATTGCCCAGTCTTCTTTCCTCATGATATCCACCAGGCCCGGTGCCGGTTTTTCCTCCAGTATCTTCACTGCTTCCGCTGAAGGATGAAGATATGGAAAAACCACGCGTTGCAGGTAGGAGGAAGCATTCATTTTCGGCATCACGATCATGCCGTTGTTGGTGCTTCCGACCGGGAACATCCCGGCGGCAGGATGCCCTGACATGTCAATGTAAAACAGATCCGGAAGCCAGCGGGTCATCACCCTGCGTTGCGGATCTTTGCTGATGGTCATGTCGATTTTTGCCTCAATGGCCTGGGCCGGTCCTCCCGCCGTATTCGGATCAACCCTCAGGATACCGCCTTCCACCATCCATCCTTTTGGAAGCAGAAAGGTGAATGCCCGTTCCCTGGCTTCGGTTGTTTTTTGAAGTACGAGGGTCTTCCCCTCTTTCTGACCCGAGGGTGCTTCCTGTTCCTCAGCCTGCTGTTTTGACTTTCCTGAACAGCTGAATAACACCAAAAATGTTATTCCTGCCAGAATGTACGGTTGTTTCATAAAAGCGATGTGTTGATTGATGAGTATGATGATATCCTGATGATAAAGATACTCCGGCCGGCGGAACCTGTCAAATATGGTATAATGAATATATGAATGTGTTTTTTCCCCGGCGGAATCCGGTTTCCATCGGGTATATCCACAAAGCGGCAGTTTGAAGTGTGTTTATATAATATGTTTGTATACAATTAAATACAGTCGAATTGGACCACGAGCCAACCAGAATTCCGGGGCTGAAACCCCTGCAGCAATTTAGAAATATTATAAATAGTGCTTTTCACTGGAACAACAGAAGTAAAATGCGTTAATTTTGGTCATCATCAAGTTACAGAACCATGACGCGATTCGTTTCGAAGGTCCCTCCCGGACCGCTTTCGGAAAAGTGGTCTTATTACAAATCACATCAGAACCTTGTCAATCCGGCCAATAAGCGCAAGCTTGACATCATTGTGGTAGGTACCGGCCTGGCAGGCGGTGCCGCCGCCGCAAGCTTAGGAGAACTGGGTTTTAACGTGAAGAACTTTTGTTACCAGGACAGTCCGCGCCGTGCGCACAGCATTGCTGCACAGGGCGGGATCAATGCCGCCAAGAATTACCAGAACGACGGGGACAGCATCTACCGTTTGTTTTATGATACCATCAAGGGCGGTGATTACCGGGCAAGGGAGGCCAATGTTTACCGTCTGGCCGAAGTCAGTAACCTGATCATTGACCAGTGTGTGGCACAGGGTGTCCCATTTGCCCGTGAATACGGCGGGTTGCTGGATAACCGGTCCTTTGGGGGAGCACAGGTTTCAAGGACCTTTTATGCACGCGGGCAGACGGGTCAGCAGTTGCTGCTTGGTGCTTACGGTTCTCTGAGCCGTCAGGTGAAGAAGGGTACCGTGGTGCTTTTCCCCCGGGAAGAGATGCAGGACCTGGTAATCATTGACGGAAAGGCAAGGGGCATCATTACCCGGGATCTGGTGACGGGCAAACTGAACCGGCATTTCGCTCATGCAGTGGTGATAGCTACAGGAGGTTATGGCAATGTCTTTTTCCTTTCGACCAATGCCATGGGCTCCAACGGAAGTGCGATCTGGCAGATATACAAAAGGGGTGCATTTTTTGGGAATCCGTGTTTTACACAGATCCATCCCACCTGCATTCCGGTGCATGGAGACTACCAGTCTAAGCTCACCCTGATGAGTGAGAGCCTTCGCAACGACGGGAGGATTTGGGTTCCCAGGCGGAAGGAAGATGCGGAGGCGCTCCGTCAGGGTAAGCTCAGGCCGACACAGATAAAAGAGGAGGAAAGGGACTATTACCTCGAACGCCGTTATCCTGCCTTTGGCAACCTGGTGCCGAGAGATGTGGCTTCCAGGGCTGCCAAGGAAAGGTGCGATGCCGGGTTTGGCGTAGGTGAAACCGGCCTGGCCGTTTTCCTCGATTTTGCCGATGCCATCGGCAGGCTTGGAAAGAACGTGATTGAGGAAAGGTATGGAAACCTTTTCCAGATGTACGAAAAAATAGTGGATGAGAATCCCTATGAAACCCCGATGATGATCTATCCTGCCGTGCACTATACCATGGGCGGGATCTGGGTTGATTATGAGCTGATGAGCACCATCCCGGGTTGTTTTGTGCTGGGTGAAGCCAATTTCAGCGACCATGGCGCCAACCGGCTCGGGGCATCCGCTTTGATGCAGGGACTGGCCGACGGTTATTTCGTAATCCCTTACACCATTCAAAATTACCTCAGTTCAGAAATACGGACTGCCCGTATCCCAACCGAACGGGGGGAATTTGAAGCGGCCGAAAAACAGGTGGCTGAAAAGCTGGAAAAACTGATGAGCATCAAAGGCAAACAGACTGTGGATGATTTTCATAGGCGTCTTGGCAGGATCATGTGGGAATATGTGGGTATGGGCAGGAATGAAGCGGGTTTAAAGAAGGCTGTCGGGATGATACAGGAATTGCGGAAGGAATTCTGGCAGGATGTGAGAATACCGGGGACCTTGAACGAGCTTAATACGGAACTGGAAAAGGCTAACCGGGTGGCTGATTTTCTTGAACTGGGAGAACTCATGGCCATGGATGCCCTTAACCGGAATGAAAGCTGCGGAGGTCATTTCAGGGAGGAGTTTCAGACCGAAGAGGGGGAAGCGCTGCGCGATGATGCCAGGTATGCCTATGTCGCGGCCTGGGAATATCAGGGTGACGGGAAACATGAGATGCATAAGGAAGCGCTTGAATATGAATTTATTGAGGTGAAACAACGAAACTATAAATAGTATTGTGCAGTGTCGTTTCTGAAAGGCATGGTTTGATTTGATTTAAAATGCTGAATATGGACTTGAAGCTGAAAATCTGGAGACAAAAGAATGCAAAGAGCGGAGGGCGGTTTGAGAAGTATCAGGTGAAAGGGATTTCGCCCAATTGCTCTTTTCTGGAGATGCTGGATATTTTAAACGAGCAACTGGTCAGGTCGGGTGAGGAGCCCGTGGCTTTTGACCATGATTGCCGCGAGGGCATCTGCGGGATGTGCAGTTTGTATATCAACGGCAAACCCCACGGTCCCGATAAGGCCATTACCACCTGTCAGCTGCACATGCGGAAGTTTAAAGACGGGGATACCATTACCATTGAACCCTGGCGGTCGCGGGCTTTCCCTGTGATCCGCGACCTGATGGTGGACCGTTATGCCTTTGACCGGATCATTCAGTCGGGAGGCTACACTTCCGTTAATACGGGGGGAGCTCAGGATGCCAATGCCTTACCTGTTCCCAAATTCCAGGCCGACCTTTCGATGGACGCGGCTGCATGTATTGGCTGCGGCGCCTGCGTGGCGGCCTGCAAGAATGCATCCGCCATGCTTTTTGTCAGTGCCAAGGTTTCCCAGTTCGCCCTCTTACCGCAGGGAAGACCGGAAGCGGTGGAAAGAGTGCAGAATATGGTAAAGACCATGGATGAGGCAGGATTTGGCAATTGTACCAATACAGGGGCCTGTGAGGCAGAATGTCCGAAAGAAATCAAGCTTACCAATATCGCAAGGCTTAACCGAGAGTTCTTCAATGCAAAAGTATGCGCAGAAACCCGTAAGGTTGCCGTTTTTGCAGGATGAGCCAACAGTATCACCAGTCCTAAACCGGGTTCAGATCATGGGAGTACATAGTGGATGACAAATTTTTTAAACAAAGCCTACAGGTTTAATGATGACCTGAAGAGTAATGTGAAATCCATTATTGTTATTACCCTTGTTGTATTCGTTTTTCTGCTTGTTTTCCAGCCGTTTAAGCTCAATATACTGCCATATGCGGATAAGTTCTTACTTATCAGTGCCATTGTATTGATCACTTTTTTTTCCCTCAGCATCAACCTTCTCGTAGTGCCGAGTTACCTGCCCGGGATATTCCTGCGGAAGGAATGGAAGGTATGGAAGGAAATCCTGTGGGATCTCTGGATACTGGTCTTTATCGTGTTTTGCTATCTCATCTTTTATAAGGCATTTGTGTATTTCTTTCCGGAAAAAAGGGATTTGATGCCTGCTGTCAATGCCTTCTTCATTTTCAATATGATCCTGACCGCAGTTATTCCCATCACCATCCTTGTGACTATCAACAGGAACAGACTGTTACGCCTGCATCTGCAGACTGCCAATGAACTGAACCGCAAGCTAAGGGAAAGCAAGGAATCCCATGAGAAGCTGGTGGTTTTTGAATCGGAATACCAGAAAGAAAAGCTGTCCATTAAAGCCCGCCTGGTCGTTCTGATCCGGTCGGCAGACAATTATGTGGAGGTTTTCTGGAAGGATGAAGGCCTGGTAAAACGCCAACTGATCAGGAATAGCCTGAAAAACATTGAAGGGCTGCTTGAAGACTATGCCTTCCTGTATCGTTGTCACAGGTCTTATCTTATCAATATCAATTACATAGATCGGGTTGAAGGGCAGTCACAGGGTTACAGGCTTTATTTTGAAGGGCTTGATTTTACGGTGCCGATCTCAAAGACAGCCGTTGATAAACTCGAGGAGTTGATCCGGCTGATGTAAATTTACCCCTGTCAGGGTGTTTTTCACCCCTGTTTTTGAGTTTCACCCCTTTTTTGTTTGGTCGTATACCTAATGACGGATGATTCATCCGGAGGCTATTATCTTTGCGTTTTGAAATAAGTTACAATGATAAAACCATTAATAATCGGAGATTTGACTGTACCACTTCCCATCGTGCAGGGAGGCATGGGTGTCGGCATTTCGCTGTCAGGTCTGGCCTCGGCTGTTGCCAGAGAAGGAGGCATCGGGGTTATCTCGGCAGCCTGTATCGGGATGTCGATGGAAGGGTATGAACGGAATCTCCGGCAGGCAAACAGAGAGGGCCTGAAGAATGAAATCCGCAAGGTAAAATCACTTACCAACGGTGTTTTGGGGGTGAATCTGATGGTCGCTTTAACTGACTATGATGACCTGCTGAGGATTTCCATTGAAGAGGAAATTGATGTTGTTTTCCTTTCTGCAGGGATGCCGCTGAAACTTCCTGATTTTGTGTTGGATACGGGGTTTAAAAACATCCGGACCAAGTTTATCCCGAAAATATCCTCAGCCAAGGCTGCCAGGGTAATTTTTCAATACTGGCAAAACCATTTCGGTCATATTCCCGACGCGGTGGCTGTGGAAGGACCACTGGC
Source organism: uncultured Bacteroidales bacterium (assembly GCA_964608665.1). GTDB lineage: Bacteria > Bacteroidota > Bacteroidia > Bacteroidales > CAIXZF01 > JAKLIX01. Next base: position 14,465 of record CAZSQJ010000047.1, read on the forward strand.
AGGCGGTCACCTGGGCTTTTCGCG
>CAZSQJ010000047.1:14588-15932 GCA_964608665.1 uncultured Bacteroidales bacterium
TGAGCTATATCAACAGCAGGGAGGAGGATATCACGATCATCGACAGCCCGGTCGGGTTGCCGGGCAGGGTTATCCGGAATGATTTCGTTGACCAGATCAACAGGGGAGAGACAAAACCCTTCACCTGCCCGTGGAAATGCCTGAAACCCTGTGATTATGAGCAGGCTCCTTACTGTATTGCACTTGCCCTGCTGAATTCAGCAAAGGGAAAAATGGATGAGAGTTTTGCCTTCGCCGGGGCAAATGCATACAGGGCAACCCGGTTGCAATCAGTCAAAGAGGTTTTCAGCGAACTGCTGACCGGGTATGAGCAGGAATACGAACTGCATGAAAGACTTTTTAAAGCCAAAAAATGTCATCCTCCGGTACAACCGGCGGTATCTCTTGCATGCAGCGGAAGTGTCCTTTAGGACATTGGTCATAACCGATCTTGCTGCATGGACGGCATCTTAGCCCTTTGACTTCAAGGATTTTCGATCTGCCTTTATAATCTGCCGGGAAATAGGGGGACATTCCGAATTCCGGGACAGTATTCCCCCATATGGAAATGATGTCTTTCCCGAATGCTGCGGCAATATGCATCAGGCCGGTATCATGCGTGATTACCCGATCTGCATTCCTGATTACAGCGGCAGATTCGTTCAGACTCAGCACTCCGCAGGCATTCACCACGGCATTGACCGTTTCCGTATGCTCAGTCTGTTGTTTCAGATGTGTGATCAGCTCCATGCCTGATAATTGCCCGGTATCCCGCATGGCTCCAATGATATAGCTGCCTGTATCCCTGTCTTCCGGACCTCCGAGCAACACAACGGGCTGCTTCAGGTTTTTACAGACTTCGAGCAGTTTTTCCCTTGGCATTTGCTTGGTGGCGTGCTTGCCTCCAATTACAAGGGCTGTATATTCACTGCGTGCCATTCCCGGAATTGTCTTCCGGGGATCCGTACCTTCGGGCAGGAAATAATCCAGTCCCCGTCCGTCGTTTGTCACGCCGAGTCTTCTGACAGCCCTGAAATAGCGGTCAACGATATGAACGGCCGGCAGCAGGTTGATTTTAAACCTGCAGAGAAGAAATTTGCGGATGTTGAGTTTCGGAAAGGTGCCGGAAGGTCTTCTCAATCCGATGATTACCTGCCAGGACCTCAGATTTTTATGCAGGTCGACGATAAAGTCGTAGCTGTAATTCCTGAGTTCCGGCATCACCTCCTTCACTTCCCTGCGGATGGTAATGATCCTGTCGATGTAAGGATTGGCTTCAATTACCGGGCGGAACTGTTCCTTGGTCAGGTAATGGATCTCCACCGGGGAAAGTTGCTGTTTCAGGCAGCGCAGCACCGGAGTGGT
>CAZSQJ010000047.1:16032-27360 GCA_964608665.1 uncultured Bacteroidales bacterium
CGTTTACCCCTGGTGATCCATACGAGGAATTCGCTGGAGGAGGCCATGGCGGTTGTGCAGCAGGATGGTTCATCTAAAAGAGGTGATGCTTTCAGGGAATTCTGTCCGCGGGGCGTCTTTCACTGTTTCCCCGGTGATGTGGACCAGGCATGGCGGGTCATTGAAATGGGATTCTTTCTCGGGATCGGAGGGGTTGTCACATATAAGAATTCCTTTATGGCCAGGGTGGTTGAGGCCATCCCGCTGGATTACATCATCCTGGAAACCGATGCGCCTTTCCTGCCTCCTCATCCCAAAAGAGGCCAGCGAAATGAGCCTTCCCTCATCCCTTTGATAGCCGGAAAAATCGCCGAAATCAAAAAAATATCACCTGAAACGGTGGCGGAAGTCACCACAGGAAATGCCAGAGCCTTGTTTTTGATTTAGCAGGATGTGAGGTTGAGAATGAGGCCATTTGTATGGGCAGTCCTGTGTTCTTTCGGTATATTTATCTGTTCAGGCTTCGTCTGACAGCTTCTCTTCCAGGTTCAGAAAGTTGAGAAGATCCGTAACCAGGATGTTTATTCCAAGCCGGTACGGGACTTTCAGGTTAGGTATGATCAGGTAGTTATTTTTCGTACCAAGATCATTGATTACCTGAGTGAAACCCTTGCTCAGCTTTGGATATTCTGTGAATTTAATTTCAATGCAGGCCATTACCTTCATCCCTCTGGTCAATAGCAAATCACATTCGGCTCCATCCGCTGTACGATAAAAATAGAAATCAAACCGCTTATCCAGGTTGTTGCAAATTTGTTCAATGATATACCCCTCCCATGAATACCCAAGATTTGGGTGCCTAAGGACGTCTTCGAATGAATGAATGTTGAGCATGTGATGAAGCTGACCGCTGTCACGGATATAAATCTTAGGTGATTTTATCAGGCGTTTGTTCAGATTATAATGCCATGGGTACAATCTTCTTACAATGAAACTGCGCTCAAAATAGTCAATGATGCTTTTCAGCTTAGTCACTGAAATTTCCATTGCCTTTGAGATCTGGCTGATATTCAGAAGGTTGCCGCTTCTTATTGCCAACATTTGCAAGATACGCCTGACTTCACCCGGGGGTGAACCAAGTCCTAAAACCGGAAGATCCCGCTCTACATAACCAAGAAGGAATGAGTTAAACCATTCACGTCTCAATTGATCATCAGCCATCAAAAACGGGACCGGGTAGCCACCCCTGAACCAGTGGTTGCGATAATCGGCGATTTCGATGATCTCATTCACTGTAAATGGAGATAACTCAGTGTAAATTAACCTTCCTGCCAGGGTTTCATTACTCATCCACAATAGTTCACTACTGGCAGATCCAAGTAGGAGAAACCGGCCGTTCGTGCGGTTTTCATCAATAGCACTCCTCAAAACCGGGAACAGTTCCGGCATCCTTTGAATTTCATCAATAATGACGGTTTTGTGCTTATGAGATCTGAAAAATTCCATTGGAGCTGACAAAGCCGACACATCGAGCGGGTTTTCAAGATCAAGGTAAAGAGATTCATGCGGTAAATTCCTTTCGAGTGATTTCGCCAACGTGGTTTTACCTACCTGCCTTGGTCCTAAAATGGCTACTGCCGGAAAATTATCCAAACAGGTCCGTATCTTTGTAGATAGTTTTCTGATAATCATATTTATATGAATTAACCCCGCAAATTTAATATTTTTTCTTAAATTTACGGGGATAATTTTTAAAATACATTATATCAGTATACTCAGTCTTGAAAGGTTTGCGAACGCAAAGCTGTTTAGACTGAGTTATGCCGTACACCGTGATTATATAATTTTTCGCAAAGCTGTTCCGTGTCGGTATAAGATAAATTCCTTGACTGCTTAAAGGGTACCTGACTTTTTGGGTCGTATATTTCAGAAAACTCAGGGTTCTCAATTCCCGGCCTTTATCAGGGGCAGGGTGGAGACTGTCCCTGTCCGGTCGGAATAATGCAGCAGGTAATAGCCATTTCTGAGTCCGGCAAGCGAAAGGCGGACCTGATTGATTTCCGTAAGCATGGTTTCGTGCAACAGCCTGCCCGACAGATCGACGATCCTGATCTGTACCGGCAGGGACAGTCCGGGTGTTTCGATGATCACGAAGTCACCTGCAGGATTGGGCCTGATGCTGAACCCATCCCTTGATGTTCCGGTGAGTCCGGTCACCACCACCGGGACACAATCGGAAGTATCCGTGCAATTGTCGTAGGTGACTTCCACCGCATAAGAGCCGCTTACGGTGGCAGTGAAGCTTTGCTGGGTGGCGCCGCTGATCTGTGCGAACGCATTGTTGCAGTCGAGCCACTGGTAAACCGCGCCTGCCTGCTGAGCGGTAAAGGTAGCCTGGCTGAGCGTTACAGCAGTATTGACGATGATCATGCTGAGATCCGTGATGATAATGCTGTCGCAGCCGTTCATGGCTGTCAGATGGCTGGTTTGCACCATGGCCACCGTGGCGGTGGTCCCGTCGGGAAAAGTGTACACTTCCCCTTCGCAGATCGATGCCTGCTGGTTGATCACGTAAAAGGCCGGGGCAGCGAAGAACACTTTGTCACCGCTGCTGCCAAATTCACCCATAAAGGCATCAAGGTAGATGTCGTTGTCGATGAGTCCGATGTCGAAACCGTGGGAGTATGTGTTGGGCATGGGCGGCTGGTTCTGGTAGCAGAGGCTGAGCTTGCATTCGCCGTCGTTGGTCCATACCTCCAGGCCATAACTGCCGTATGTGGAGACAAAAACGTCGGGATCGCCGTCGAAATCATAGTCGGCGAGGATCATATGCTTATCATAATTGCTGCTTGCATAAGAACTGTCAACAACGAAGGTTGTGCCGCCCAGGTTTTTAATTACCGTGAGCGGGCAATACATACCGCCGAACACCAGGTCGGCATCCCCGTCCTTGTCCATATCCCCTGCCTCGGCAGTGTAGTAGGAATCGGCCGTATTGCCAATGGTGATTCCCGCATCGCTGAGGTTGCCGGTTCCGTCGTTCAGCAGCAGCCTGCCGCCCGCATTGCTGGAAATGACCACGGCATCGATGTCGAAATCCCCGTCCATGTCGCCTGTGGCTATATCATTGGCCTGGCCGAAATTGGTAAGGGTGATGGAAGAAAACTGGGTGAAGTATCCGTTTCCGTTATTTTTAAAGACCTTGGTGGTTGAAGACATACCGCCCGGCAGGATGACATCCCTGTCCCCGTCACCATCCACATCGGCGATGCCTGCATACCGGCTTCCGAGGTTGGAGGAAACCGTCTGGAAAAGGGTGAAATTGCCGGTTCCGTCATTCTTGTATATTTTCAATCCGGATGAGTTGTAAAAGGGTACCACGATGGCATCAATGTCATTATCATTGTCCACATCGAATACATGGACACCGAAATTGTCTTCCTCGTCGGGGATGGGAGTGATGGTTTGGGCCAGGGTAAAAACGCCGGCCCCGTTGTTGAAATAGATTTCGATGTCTTCATAGGCATCAATGGTGAACGCATCCTGGTCACCGTCCCCGTCGAAATCGCCCAGCGCCACGCCGAAAGTGGGAGAGGTACCGAGGTTCTGGCCCGAATCAAGGTAATTGCAGCATTGGCCGAAGGATGGCGTTGTGTTCAGCACAACTGTTGCCGGCAGAACCAGGGAGAGGATGATTCCTCCGAAACCCTTGCTCAGATTGGGAAATAGTCTTATTTGCATGATTTTTCCGCTTTATTGCCATAAAAATAGGAAATTCCCTGCTTCAGGACTCTTTAACCGCAGAAAAACTGTCTATATTTGACAGGGATATTCCAATACCAGGCGGGTTCTGCATGCAAAGGCCGCTGCACACACAATAAGTCTCCAGAATATATGTCATCAGTATTAATATTATATACAGGCGGGACGATCGGCATGATGCAGGATCCGGAGAGCGGTTCGCTTCGTCCCTTCGACTTCGATCACCTGTATCAGCATATTCCCTTGCTGAAGAACTTCAATGTGCACTGTGACATCCATGCCTTTGACCCCCTGCTGGATTCATCCAACATGAAACCTTCTTTCTGGGCGGAGATTGCAGAGGTGATTGCCCGTCAGTATGAGTCCTATGATGGTTTCGTGGTATTACACGGTTCTGATACCATGGCATACAGTGCCTCGGCATTGAGCTTCATGCTGGAAAACCTGAACAAGCCTGTGGTTTTCACCGGTTCCCAGTTGCCGATGGGTGTGATCCGCAACGACGGACGGGATAACTTCATCAATGCAGTTGAAATAGCCACCGCTTATGATAAGGGGACGCCCATGGTACCCGAAGTCAGCATCTGCTTTGAGAACAGACTCTACCGTGGAAACCGCACCAGCAAAGTGAATGCGGAACATTTTGATGCTTTTCTGTCGGGAAATTATCCCACACTGGCGCAGATTGGTGTGAATATCCGGTACAACAGGGAGTATATCATGAAACCGAATTTCAAAAAACTGAAGATACACACCAAACTCGACAACAATATTGCTATCCTGAAGCTGTACCCGGGAATTACCAGGCAATTCACCGAATCGGTTCTTCAAACGGCCGGACTGAAAGCCGTGATCCTCGAAACCTTCGGTTCAGGCAATGCCCCCACCGACCATTGGTTCCTGGATAGCCTGAAGCATGCCATTGACAGTGGAATCATCGTGTTTAACGTGACCCAGTGCAAGGGTGGTTCAGTAGAACTCGGGAAGTATGAAACCAGTGCCGGACTGGGACGGATAGGCGTTACCGGCGGATACGACATCACCACCGAAGCCGCGCTTACCAAGCTGATGTACCTGTTGGGCGAAGGTTTGCCAGGGGAGGAAGTGATCAGGTTGCTGGGGATCCCGCTGCGGGGAGAGATGACGGTTTAAAAACCGATATTAACTTTTGAGATCTGAAGGATAATCCTTCAGCATGATACAGGGATTCTATTTCTTTCAGGATAAATCCAATGATGGAAGTTATTCGCTTTTATCCGGCATCAGCACAGTTTTGGAAATGACGAATGTCTTGTGGATTCAATGAAGGAAGGAAACGGGGCAACGATGCTCACAAAGGTGAGTCTTAATCTATTGGGATATGAAAAGTTATTTATAATGTTTTGACATGCTAAGGAACCTGACGTTTTGCTTGCTGATAGGTATATCGGGGAATGCTGCAGCACAGTTGGTCAATATTTTCCATGAAGATTTTGAGCTGCCAGGTCTGGCCGACAGTATGCTCAATTCCTCTGTCCCGGTGGCAGGTTATGCTTTTTCCATCAACACCCGCTTACATACGGGACAGAATTCACTCCGGTCGGATTCCTGCCAGGTGAAGGCGGGAAATACCGTTTACCTTACAGGCATTCCATTCAGTACAAGCGGGATGTCACTTATCTACCTTGTTTTTGACCACATATGTAAAATTGATTTTCTGGACAATGCCACTGTCGAGGTGTCTGCCAATGGAGGGGTTACATGGACACAATTAACAAATTCACAGTACCTTGGGTCGGGTCAGTTTGCAGCTTCCGGCAACAAGTTCAGTGTTGCCACCTACCCCCAGGCATGGTTACTGGCTAATGCTGCGGCAGTACCTCAAAACTCATGGTGGAAGACAGAGACCTTTAACCTTTCAGCCGTGTTGAATAATTGTCCTGCTGCCATGCTGCGGTTTAAATTACAGGACGGAGGAACGGCCGGCCCCTCGGGAAATGCCGGCTGGTTTCTCGACAATGTGAGGGTTGAAGCCTCTCCCTGGGAACTGGTACCTCCCCAGATCGTGATCCTTCCCGCTTCACCCACCGGCCTGGTCTGGAATACAGGACCTTTCCAGATCAGTGCCCTGATTACCGACTCCAGCGGAATTGACACGGCTTATGTTGTTTACACCCTTAATAATGGCATACCGGATACTGCAGCGATGGTGTTGCAGGGTCAGGATACCATGACAGCTGTGATCCCGCAGGTAAACGACGGGGACCAGATTTGCTGGTTCATTGTTGCCATTGATGCTTCACCGGCTGTGAATATTTCAATTGAGCCTGATACAGCTTGTATGATATTCACCGCCAAAGATGCGCTCACCCTGCCGTATTTCGATGACTTCGATGCCGGCACTGTCCTGTGGACTCCCGGCTTCAGCGGCACCAACCAGAATACGAAATGGGAACTGGGAACGCCATCCTATGGAGTGACGAATTCTGCCAAATCACCTCCCAATGCCTGGGACGTGAACCTCAGTACCGCTTATGCTTCATCTGCCGCCTGTATCCTGACATCTCCCGTGTTTGACTTCAGCAATGCAGTGGATGCAACAATGCAGTTCTGGGTGAATTTCCAAACAGAAAGCAGCTATGACGGGACAAGGATGGAATATACAACAGATGGTACAAACTGGCAGACACTCGGAACCATCAATGACCCTCAAGGCAGCAACTGGTATAACAGCAATTTGGTGATCACCGGTAACCCGGCATGGAACGGCAACTCATCAGGCTGGAGAAAATGCAGCTACTATCTGGGACTTCTCAACAATATCCCCGGTCCTGTCAGGTTTCGTTATTTGTTTACTTCAGATCTGACAAATAATATGGCAGGATTCAGCCTTGATCATTTCAGCATTTCAGAACCGGTGACACTGGATGCTTCATTGCAGCAGATAATATTTCCTTCCTATGGATGTAATATAACAAACGCGGTAATGAGTATCCTTATCAGAAATGAAGGGCAGGATACCATACAGGGCGGATTGACCGCCAGTTACCGGATATCGCCTTCCGGCCCGGTGGTCACTGAGAATGTTCCCGGAACCATTATACCGGGAGGGACGCTGACATACACCTTCGCCACCACCCTCGGCCTGCCGGCCTCTGGCCAGGATACAGTGTATAACCTTCAGGCCTGGATCAATCTTGCGGGTGATCTTATTCCCTGGAACGACACCATGGTCAAACAGGTGACCTCAATGGTATTGCCTCCCCAGCCGATTGTCACACCTGCCTATATCGCATACGGAGCTGCAGCAACCCTGACAGTAAACACCACGGCCAATTGTTACTGGTACAATGCTCCCCTGGGCGGAACACTGCTGGCGACAGGATCAGCCTACACCACTCCTGCCTTGTATGAAACCACTGTTTACTACATGAGTCCGCATTGGCCAAACGGCTGTACCGGAGATTTAATCCCCGACACGGTTTATGTCGCATCTCCACCGCAGTTCGATGGTGCCATGCTTCACCATCTCGCTCCGGTTTCAGGTGTTAATCTGGGAAACAGCGAAACGGTCAGCGTCAGAATTAAAAATTACGGCTCACAACCGTTTTCCAACTTCCCCCTGTCATATAAAATCAACAACCTTGCTGTGGTGACCGAAATTTTCAGCAGTGTACTCCAGCCGGGAGACACGGTCACTTACACATTTAATACCCCGGCAGACCTGAGCATCCCTCTCATCTATTTATTTAAAGACTGGATCAGTGTGCCGGGAGATACGGTGCCGGAGAATGATACCGTTGTAAAATCTGTCGCAGCATATCTCCCTTCACATTGTGTTTCTGCAGCCACTTCCACCGGTTATGAAGATATCGGCAATGTCAGCATCAGCAATCTGAACAATGGCCTACCTACTCCGGTGTATAACAACCCGGCCTCCACGGCCACCTATACTGATTACACACTCACTGTACCTCCCGTTCTGCTGACAGCCGGAAATACTTACCCGCTCAGTGTCAGTATCATATACCAGGGCAGTTTTTATTCCACTTGTTGCAAAGTGTTTGCCGACTGGAATATAGACGGTTTCTTTGACGAGCTTACCGAAACAGCATTCACCGGAGGTCCCACCACGGCCTCAAATAACGTGATCACCGGTAATATTACAGTTCCGTTCAATGCTTTACCGGGCTATACACGTTTCAGGGTGGTGGCCGTCGAAGCTTATACCCCCGTCAATATTCATGCCTGCGGAACCTACACCTGGGGTGAGACCGAAGACTATACCGCTCTTCTCCAGCCGGGCCCTGTCGATGCAGGAGTGCTGTCCGTCACCCACTTTCCGGATACGGCAGACGGCATGATGCAGGTGCGCTGTATGGTAAAGAATTACGGTCAGGGACCGCTCTTCACGATTCCGCTGTGCTATTCCGCGGGAAATAATCCGCCAGTCAGTGAAACGCTTACGATTCCCGGACCGTCGGGACTACCGCCGAACGGGACAGTTCCCTGCCAGTTTCAGCAGCCTTACGTGATTCCCCAGAGTCTCTATTCGCTGAAGGCATATACCCAATTAGCCTCCGACATAGACCTGACCAACGATACCAGCACGATGACGATTTACGGTTCGGATTCCTGCCAGCAGGTGATCCCGCAGTTGCTTGTATCAAACCCGCCTCCTGCCGACAGCATCAACATCCTTATTTGTGAGTATGGAACTGTCAGTTTCCATGCAACAGCCGCTTACCCGGAAAATGATACGTATTATCACCAGTCGGACTCTACCGCTTTGTTTATCTGGGATTTCGGTGACGGAAGCCTGGCGGTTGGCCAGTCGGTTATGCATCAGTTTCCCGACCAGGGAGGCTTTGAGGTTTTCCTGACGGTAAAGGATTGTAACGGATGCAGCAGTCAGCGGACGCTGGTTGCACGCGTTAATATTGCCATCCCCGCCATCGAAGCTTTTAATACCGGAGCGGGGTTTTGCGCAGGGATGCCGGTAACCATCACCGCAGGCTGTTCCGACACTAATCATGTACAGATGCATGCACCTGTGTATTATCATATCCTGCCCGGACTGATGACCATTGATACTGCAGATTTTATTCCTGACGGTGGTGCAGCTTCCGGAATGACCGTTGCATCTGTTTTGCAGGTGAGCACTCCCGGCGGAAATGCGGTGATCACGGATGCCGGCCAGTTGAAAATGCTCAGCCTGAATATGGAACATTCAGCATCGGGAAACCTGGAAATCATCCTTGAATGTCCGAACGGGCAGTCGGTGCTTTTAAAGAGTGCTTCACCAACCGACACTTGTTATCTTGGTTTACCCCTGGGGATCGTCAACCATGCACTTTTTGATTGTACTTCACCCCCTTCCTGCCTTTCGGATCCGCTGCAGAATCCGCCCGGCCAAGGGTGGACATACAGCTTTTCCATGAATTCACAGTATGCTCAGATGCATTTATATACCAATACCGGTAATTGCATTCCGCCGCCACCCGGAGGATACCCATTACTCGACAGTGGCAGCTATCTTCCGGTTGAGCCCTTTTCCGGCCTGGTCGGTTGTCCGGTCAACGGCAACTGGACACTAAAGCTGTCTGATCATACCCCGGGCGATAACGGCTGGATGTTCTGGTGGCAGCTTGTGTTCACCGACTCGCTTATGCCGTATTCCTGGGTATATGAAGCTGTTACCGATTCCGTTACATGGTCGGGACCCGGCATTCTGTCCTCAAATAATCAGGCAATGATTGTCTATCAATCCAGTCCGGGTGTTTATCCGTATACCGTGAGCCTCACCAATGCTGCTGGCTGTGCTTTCGATACCACCTTCAGCCTCGAATTTCTTGCAGGGCCCGCCGTGGTTTGCTCCCCCGACCAGACTTTCCAGCAGCCTGAGACCTCTGTCATTTCCTGCACGGCCACCGGCGGACTTCCGCCGTACACCATGTTGTGGAGCACGGGGGGCACCGGGATCTCCGAATATGTGACCACCATAATTACAAGCACATATTTCGTAACCGTTACCGACAGCAGGGGCTGTACGGGAATCGATTCCGTTACGGTCACTATCGGCGGTTGCCCTTTCATTCACGGCCAGGTACTGTATGACAATCTGCAGTTGACTCCGCTGAACAATGTCACGGCCATGCTTTCATCTGGTGGGATGCCTCTTGCCGACACCCTCACGGGAAGCCAGGGTGATTACATCTTCCCGGACATTTGCCAGCCCGGAACTTATGATATCACTGTGAATTGTACCAAGCCTCACGGCGGGGCCAATGCGGTGGATGCCCTCACAGCGATGAAGTCCTTCGTGGGGATGATCACCCTCAGCGACCTGCAGCAGGCAGCCGGTGACGTGGATGCATCCGGGACTGTTAATGCCGTGGATGCCCTCAGCATCATGAAGCGATTTACCGGGATGTCATCCTCTTTTGCCATCTCCGACTGGGTGTTTGAGGATGGTGAAGTGGACATGCAAGCAGGGATCCCGGCGGTGAAGAACGTACACGCCTTGTGTGCCGGCGACCTCGACCGGTCTCATGTTCCGGGAGCCAAAACCGCGGCGTCAATGGAGCTGATCACATTACCGGAAACGATGATTATCAGCCATGACACGCCTGTCTGTCTTCCGGTTTATGCTGATATCAAGGGAAGGTTGCATGCGCTTTCATTGGTTGCCGGGTTCGAAGGAGAGGACATCCGGATCTGGGATGTCATCCCAGAATCGCTTGATTATGAGGATAATGGATTTTCCTGTTTTCTTTATAAAGTGGATGGAAACCAGTTACGCATTGCCTGGTACAGTATTGAGGGTCTGGAGAATCAGGCAGACAAACCGCTTTTTACCGTTTGCCTGACGGTTCGTAAGGCAGGCAGTCCGTTTCTCAGCATAGGCGGCAGCAGTGAGGCCGCCGGCTTTCACGGAAACATCATCACCCCGGCTGCCCTGCTGATCCCGGAGGTGTTGCCTGACCACGGCGAGCTTTCACTGAACGCCCATCCCAACCCTGCCGGCAGTGAGGTTGAGGTCAGCTTTTTCCTGCCACGGGCCGGCCGGGTTCAGCTCAGCCTCTTCGATGCCCTGGGACGGGAAACAGTATTGACTCCTGTGATTGAAAGGCCATCCGGACTGTCCTCCCATCTGGTTTCACTGAATGAAATACAGAGGGGTATATATACCCTCAGGCTGGTGTTCGACCATCCGGAGCATCACCAGGTAAAACTATTGAAAATCATAAAACGATAGCGTTTAAACAGCCGCTTCGAAAATGTTCTGGTATTGCGGTGCCCGGGTATATACTTATAATTATTCCGGAATGAACTCCATGAAAAAATATCATTATTCAGGAACAGCATCCTGGGTTACCTGTATGTCAGCTGCCAGATTTTCATTCAGGGTGGCAGCAGATAAGGTTAAACCCGTTTTATTCATTAAGCATGTTACCGGAAGCATGCAGGATAAAAAAATATACGAATATTATCTATAGGAAGTCAACGGCTTCCATCCGGAAATCCCTACATTTGCCTGAATAAAAATCAACGCATATGAAACAACATGTCCGTATTCCGGGATTCCTTATGATCCTGGCTCTTGTG
>CAZSQJ010000048.1:0-23224 GCA_964608665.1 uncultured Bacteroidales bacterium
GAAAAGAAGACACCGGGTCCGGCCATGTTAAAATGCAGGGCCAGCAGCCAGGCCAGCGGGATTTCAATCAGCCAGAAGCAGACGAAATTGAGTTTGGTTGGAGTGAGGGTGTCTCCCGCACCGTTGATGGCATTGAGCAGCACCATGCTGAGCCCGTAAAGGACAAATCCGTAGCTGATGATCCTCAGGGCCTGTGCACCGTACAGGATGATCTCCGGATCCCCGGTGAAAATGCGGATAAACAGATGCGGTACGAATGTAAAAACCAGTCCGATCGCACCAAGTCCTGCCATATTCACCCAGCCTGCAGCCCATACGGCTTTTTCCGCCCTGTCGGGTTTACCGGCGCCCAGGTTTTGTCCAACCAGGGTTGCGGCGGCATTGCTGATGCCCCAGGAGGGGAAAAGTGCGAATACCATTACCCTGATGGCAATGGTATATCCTGCCAGCACGTTGCTTCCAAACACCGATACGATGCGCATCAGAACGATCCAGCTGGAGGTGGCGATGATGTTTTGTCCGATCCCTCCCAGCGACAGGCGGATCAGTTGCCCGATCACCCTGAAGTCGGGTTTCATGTGGCCGGCCTTGAGCCGGATGCGGCCTTTCCCGCAGCAAAGCAGGTAGAACTGGTAACAGACTCCTGTTCCGCGTCCGATGGTGGTGGCAATGGCGGCTCCTTCTATGCCCATCGCCGGTACCGGGCCATAGCCGAATATCAGGACCGGGTCAAGGATCAGGTTGATGATGTTGGATATCCACAGCACCCGCATGGCCATGCTGGCATCACCGGCACTGCGAAAGATGGCATTGATGATGAACAGCAGCATGATCACCAGGTTAGACCCGACCAATATGGAGGTATAACCCGAATACTGATGAACCATCCGGTCACTTCCACCCATCAGTACCAGGATGTCTTTGGCAAAGAACCAGCCGGGTACGGCGATGAACACCGAGATGACCATGCCGGTGAGGATGGATTGGAAGGCCACATGCCGGGCCTGTTCGGTTTGTTTTTCACCTATTCTTCTGGATATCAGCGCAGTAGTACCCATGCCGAGTCCGAGTGAAATGGCGTATATAACCGTGAGCAGGGATTCTGTAACGCCCACGGTGGCGACGGCATCTGCGCCGAGTTTGCTGACAAAGAAGATGTCGACCACCCCGAACACGGATTCCATGATCACTTCCAGCACCATGGGGATGGAAAGCATCCAGAGGGCTTTGCGGAGTCTGACATTGGTATAGTCTGTATCGTTGTCGCTGACGGCTCTGGCGATGCCTCTGAAAAACGCTTTCAGCTTGTTATGATATGCAGTATTTTCCATTTTTTCATTATGAATCATTAAGAACGGATAAAACCTTCTGACCGCGGGGACTGCCGCGGTGTCTTATCATCTGAAAAAACGGATTGGCGGATCAGTCTCCTGTGGGGTCAGGTAATCGTAAAAGGAATACAAATGACTGTGGTGTTCATAACAACCTCCGCATTGGAACAGCAAATATACAATGCTGATGAAAGCATTGTCAAAAAATGAATGTTAAAAAAACCTAAAAGGTGCGGCAGGCGGTTTACTGGCTGATAAAGATGGTACGGTAAACGGTTTTATCTTCCAGCAGTCTGATGGTGGAGTGGCCGTAGAAATGCGTTGGCAGGTTCGGGTCACCGGTGTCGAGGCTGGCATGCACATTGAGAATGGCTTCCAGTTTGAAAGTGGTGGCGAACTGGCCACCGCTGTTGGTCAGACCTTCCACCCTGACATTGTTCTTTTCGATGAGCACGGTTGCTCCCTTTACAACCTGCAAAGTGTCGGACAGGTATTTCACCGTGACCAGCACATCATATACCGGGTCTTTCTTTTCACAGGACGACATCGGCAGGCCCAGCAGGATACACAAACCTGCAAGGGGCATAATTTTAAAAAGGACGTTCTTCATGTCCGGGTATTTTACTATATTTGCAGCTTGTCAGTTAAACCACAACAAAGGTAAAAAAAACCAACTTATGAAAAAATCAATTTTTCTTTTCATGCTCATTTTTACCGGAATCATTTCTTTTGGTTACGGTCAGGAGAAAAAAGCCACCGACAACAGGCATGTGGTGCAGATCACCACGGAATACGGCACCATTAAGGTTGTTTTGTTTGATGAGACTCCAAAACACCGGGATAATTTTCTGAAACTGGTCAGGGAAGGCTGGTACAACGGTTCACCCTGGCACAGGGTGATCAGGGATTTCATGATCCAGGGCGGAAGGAACAGCAGCGGCAAGGAAGATCCGGGTTATACCGTACCTGCCGAGATCGTGGAAAAATATTATCATAAAAGGGGGATGCTGGCTGCCGCCCGTACCGGTGATGAAGTCAATCCTTCCAGGGCTTCCTCCGGTTCCCAGTTCTATATTGTCCAGGGCAGAAAGTTCGACGAAGCCACCCTCCGGAATATGGAAGCCAGGATGAACAAAAAGTTCAGCCCGCAACAACTGAAGGATTACGCAAAACTGGGTGGAGCTCCTCACCTTGACGGTGCCTATACCATTTTCGGAGAGGTGATTGAAGGGATGGACGTGGTGGATAAAATCGCCGCACTCCAGATTGACCAGGCCAACCAGCCTGCCAAGAAAACTACCATGAGCATGAAGGTTATCAGGTAATCCCTTGAACTCGAAGATTCACGATTATCTTGCAGAGGTTCGCGAATTCAGTGCCACTGAAGCCGGACAACTCGAGCAGTTCAGGCTGAGATTCCTCTCAAAAAAAGGAATCCTGAATGAATTGTTCGAGGATTTCAAAGCACTGCCCCCTTCAGAAAAAAAGGAAACCGGCATGCTGCTGAACCAGCTTAAAACCCTGGTGCAGGAGAAGCTCGACGGCAGCCGGGAGAAGCTGGAACAACAATGGATGGAAGGCATGCTGCTGCCGGATCTGACCCTACCGGCAATCACCACGGAACCCGGAAGCAGGCACCCCCTGTCTGTCGTCCGTAATGAGATTATCCGGATTTTCTCGGGACTGGGTTTTACCGTTGCCGAAGGACCGGAGATAGAGGACGACTGGTATAATTTTTCCGCCCTCAACTTTCCTCCGGATCACCCGGCGCGTGATATGCAGGATACGTTTTTCATTTCAAAAGATCCCGATATCCTGCTCAGAACCCATACTTCATCCGTGCAGGTCAGGGTGATGGAAAAGCAACAACCCCCCATCAGGGCGATCTTT
This sequence comes from uncultured Bacteroidales bacterium, assembly GCA_964608665.1. Taxonomy (GTDB): domain Bacteria; phylum Bacteroidota; class Bacteroidia; order Bacteroidales; family CAIXZF01; genus JAKLIX01. Next base: position 3,222 of record CAZSQJ010000048.1, read on the forward strand.
CCCGGAAGGGTGTTCCGGAACGAAGCCATCTCCGCAAGGGCACACTGTATCTTTCACCAGGTGGAAGGATTGTATATCGACCGTAACGTCAGCTTCGCGGATCTGAGACAAACCCTGTTGTATTTCGCCCGGGAAATGTTCGGCCCCGAAACCATGATCAGGTTGCGCCCTTCTTACTTCCCCTTTACAGAACCTTCGGCCGAACTCGATATCTCCTGCAACATCTGCGGCGGAAAAGGTTGTAATATCTGCAAACACAGCGGATGGGTGGAAATTCTGGGTTGCGGTATGGTTGATCCCAATGTGCTGCAAAATTGCAACATCGACCCTGAAATCTATACCGGGTATGCCTTCGGTATGGGTATTGAAAGAATCACCCTGCTGAAATACCTGATCCGGGATATCAGGCTTTATTTTGAGAATGACCTTCGCTTCCTCCGCCAGTTTACGGCGGCCTTCTGATCGTTTCCCCCACTTACGGCAAGCTTCCAATGGTAAACCCAATCACAATCGCAGGACTATGAAACTGGCTGTTGCAGGGGCTACCGGACTGGTCGGGCGCATGATGATGAAAGTGCTTTGTGAAAGAAACTTTCCGGTCAGCGAACTCATACCTGTAGCTTCCGAACACTCCAGAGGAAGAGAGATCCCATTTAAAAACCGTTTTCTCAGGGTGATGACCCCCGGGGAAGCACTTGATCAGGGTGCCCGCCTGGCGCTTTTTTCGGCAGGTTCGGAAGCTTCCCTTTACTGGGCTCCCCGCTTTGCAGAGAAAGGAACGGTTGTCATCGATAATTCTTCTGCCTGGCGAAGCTTTGATCATATTCCGCTGGTGGTCCCGGAAGTCAATGCAACCATCATCAAAGCCGGTGATACCATCATCGCCAATCCCAATTGTTCCACCATCCCGCTGGTGATCGTCCTGCATGCCCTTCACCGGGTTTACGGAGTGCAAAGGGTTGTGGTATCGACCTACCAGTCGGTGACAGGTTCCGGACAAAAGGGCATCCGGCAGCTTGAAGCAGAACGCAGGGGACAGGAGACCGAAATGGCATATCCCCACCGCATCGATCTCAACGTCATTCCGCAGGGAGGATATTTCACCGATGGCGGACACACCTCGGAAGAAGTCAAACTGATAAACGAAAGCCGGAAAATATTGGCCCTGCCGGACCTGAAGATCACCGCCACCGTGGTAAGGGTGCCGGTTTTCGGCGGACATTCTGAATCAGTCAACATCGCCCTGGATCGTCCTTTCCGGATAGAAGATATCCGTGAGTGCCTTTGCGCAACCCCAGGCCTGACTATAGTGGATGACATTGAAAATCAGCAATATCCCATGCCTGTCACTGCGGAAGGAAGGGATGATGTGCTGGTAGGCAGGATCCGCAGGGATGATTCTATCCCCAACGGGCTGAATATGTGGATCGTGGCCGACAACCTGCGCAAAGGCGCTGCCACCAATGCCGTTCAAATTGCTGAGAGCATGCTGGCCGGAGGATTGCTATGAAAAGATTCTTTCCCCTGGTCCTGCTGGGACTGCTATTCCTGTTGCACCTTCCTTTCCTGACCTCGGATCCCGACCGGATCACGGATGTGCATACCAGGGGTGCCTGGACCGATGAAGGTCTCTATTCAGCTCAGTTGCGTAACTACCTGATCAGCGGGGAGTTTGACATGAAGGAAAACAGCACCTTTGTCAGGGGACCCCTGCTGAACATCATCCAGTTCCCTTTATTTTATATATTTGGGAATGAGCGCATTGCAGCGCGCCTGATCGTCTTGCTGATCACCTTCGCCCTTCCCTTGCTGTTTCTTCGCCTTAAGGGCTTCGAGGCCTTTGCTTTTTTTCTCATCTTACTTGTTTACAGTCAATTACACATCTTTCATTTCAGCCATTATGCCCTGGCTGAGATGCTCGCCATTGACATGATACTGGTCTCGGTGTATTTCTTTATCCGCTCCCAGAGCGAGAAAGCCCTTGCCAGTCACAGGGCCTGGTACATCCTGCTGGCCACTGTCACCGTATTCATAGCCTACGGATTAAAGATACAGTTCGTATACCTGGCTGCACTGCTTCCCCTCAGTTTGCTGATAATTGCCATTGCCGCCTCCCGGGAGCGCGGACAGGCTTTTCACCTGTTCGGACTTTCCGTACTTTTCGCTCTTCTGTTTGCAGGTTTGTATGCGGTCTGGTATGCGGTCAACAAATCGTTTTACGACTATATCATGCTGGAGGAGACCAGGGGCAGGTTTCCTTCAGACCCGGGTCAGCTGGTTGAGACCATCCGCTGGAACTTCAATTTCTTTCTTTGGGTGAGGGAACTGAAACCGCTCTGGATTGCACTGCCGGTGTCGCTCCTGGTGATCTTCTGGCAACGTTTCAGGCGGAAAACGGGAAGGCAGTCGCTGGCGATCTGGGTGATCGGGTTATGCTGGCTGATCCTCGAACTGCATAAACTGCCCATGTGGTATCTTCCGAACCGCTACCTGCTTCCTTTGTTCGCGGCAATGTCTTTGCTGGCGGCTTATGCCCTCAGCCTGCTGTACATGCAAAGGGGTTTTTACAAATGGAGCGCCCTTGGAATGGGCATCCTGATCGCTGCCCTGAATGTGCCGTTTCATTACAGGATTTATCACGAAAGGAGTGACGGTCTGGGTGAGATGAACCGCTACCTTGCCAGGGTGAAATACGACGGGCGTTACGGACTTGGGTCCTGGGCGGCTTCTGCATCCTGGGGAACTGATATGCGCACGGCCCCTGTCTGGAAAGACTATTTCAACGCGGCAGATCCCCTGCGGCAATTTGATCCTGCCGTGATCATCACAGAAACAGACCAGTCGGATTCCAACCAGGCCTGGATGCAACTCGGTATTGATCCCGGGGAATACAGCGATTCGGCCCGGATATTCAGGATATGGAAATATGATGTGGGGGTTTACTGGCTGAAAAAGGATCTGCCTGAACGCCAGATTCCGCAGTAAGTACATCCTCTTCCGGGCTTTTTGTCTTTTTGTTCTCCGGATTTGCGAAGAACCTGCGCTGGAAGATGATGAGCAATATCACGCCCACCGAAATGGAGGAATCGGCAATATTGAAAACCGGCCTGAAAAAGAGAAATTCCTTTCCACCCCAGAAAGGCAGCCAGGATGGAAGGGTGGTGTGAATAAGGGGAAAGTAGAACATATCCACCACTTTCCCGTGAAGGAAGGTATCATACCCTCCTTCGGGCGGAAGAAAACGGGCATGGTGAAAGAAGGAATCGCTGAACAGCATTCCGTAGAAAGCGCTGTCGATGATATTTCCGAGTGCGCCGGCCAATACCAGCGAAATACAGATGATCAGGCCGCTTCCTGCCTGTTTTTTGATCAGGCTGTACAGGTACCAGGCAATGAATATAACGGCTGCAATCCGGAAAAGGCTCAGGATAAGCTTGCCCGACTCCCCCCCGAATTCCATTCCGAAGGCCATACCCCGGTTTTCGGTGAAATGCAGGATAAACCAATTGCCAAAAACCGGGATTTCCTCACCCAGGATCATGGTGGTTTTGACCCAGAACTTCAGCATCTGATCCACCAGAAGGACCAGGAAGATCGTGATCAATGATTTTCTGAGAAGGGAAGCCGGGGTGCTGTTCATTATTCACCCGGCGTTGCTGCAGGTCTGGGAGTATTCTGAGCCATTTTTCCTTCGATGCTGGTTGTGGCGTGGGGTACGATCCTCAGCCGCTCCTTCGGGATAAGTTTACCGGTGATCCTGCAGATACCGTAAGTTTTATTTTCAATCCTGATCAGGGCATTTTCAAGGGACTGGATGAATTTCTGCTGTCTTGCCGCAAGCCTGCTGTTCTCCTCCTTTGAGAGCACCTGGTATCCTTCTTCAAGCACTTTGAAAGTGGGAGAGGTGTCATTGATATCGTGCTCGTTGTTGTTGGTATAGGCTTCGGTGAGCATCTTCAGATCCTGCTTGGCTTTCTCCAGTTTTTCAAGGATGATGGTCTTGAATTCTTCCAATTCTTCATCGGAGTATCTGGTCTTTTCTTTAATGTCGGCCTTTTTCATAATCGTCACTGTTTTAAGTACAACGTCTTTTTACCTGGCTCATTGCACCCTGGTCACTTTCACATGGACTGCACACTGGTCTGACAGTTCGACCATCTCTTTGTCTTCATCGATGAGACGATCGACCATCAGCAGCTTGCTTGCAAGGGTTTCAGAGCAAATATACGAATTAAACTGCCTGATGACTGAAATTATTTCAGGGTGGGACTCCACGGTGAGGGCGATTTTGTCAGTCACTTCGAAATCCTTGTTTTTCCTGATATTTTGAATACGGTTGATCAGTTCACGGGCAATCCCTTCCATGACCAGTTCTTCCGTAAGCGTGACATCGAGGGCAACGGTAAGGCTGCCCTGACTTGTGACCACCCAACCCGGAATATCCTCGGTAAGGATTTCCACGTCCTGTAGTTTCAGTTCCACAGGATTCCCTTCGATGGTGAGCGACATGGCCCCTTCCCGCTCAAGCTGCTGTATCTCTGCCTGGCTGAAAGCGGCGAGCTGCCCGCTGATGCCTTTCATCAGCTTTCCATAGCGAGGCCCGAGCTCCTTGAAGTTCGGCTTGATCTTTTTTACAAGAATGGGCTTTTCGGGGTGAAGGTATTCCACCTCCTTGATATTGGTTTCTGAAAGGATGAGGTTTTCAACCGCGCGTAACTGGTTTTCAAAAGCCATGTCAGCAACCGGGATCATCACTTTGTTGAGCGGCTGACGCACCTTCAGGTTGGTTTTTTTCCTGAGCGACAGTATCATACTGGAATACTGCTGGGCCATTTCCATTCTTTCTTCCAATGCTTTGTCGATGCTGGCAGTAACAGCCTGGGGGAAAGGTGCCAGGTGGACGGAGCCGGCCGTACATTTGCCGCTGACCCCGTTCAGGTCGAGAAACATTCTTTCCATGTAGAAGGGTGCAATCGGAGCAGCCAGCCGGGCAACGGTTTCAAGGCAGGTATACAGGGTCTGGTAGGCACTGATCTTGTCGCCGGAATAATTTCCCTTCCAGAAACGCCTGCGCGAAAGCCTTACATACCAGTTGCTCAGGTAGTCGTACACAAAATCCTGAATGGCACGCCCCGCCCAGGTGGGCTCATAATCCTGGTAGTACTGGTCAACCTTGATGATCAGCGTGTTCAGTTCAGAAAGGATCCAGCGGTCGATCTCGGGCCTGTTTTCAAAGGGGATGTCCTCCTCAGTGTAACTGAATCCGTCGATATTGGCATAGAGGGCAAAAAAAGCATAGGTGTTGAAGAGGGTTCCGAAAAACTTCCGCTGAACCTCACCCACGCCTTCCTCATCAAATTTCAGGTTGTCCCAGGGCTGGGAATTGGTGATCATGTACCAGCGGGTGGGATCGGGACCATACTTCCGGATGATCTCGAAGGGATCCACAGAATTGCCCTTTTTCTTCGACATCTTTTCCCCATTCTTATCCAGTACGAGTCCGTTGGAAACCACCGTTTTAAACGCAACTGAGTCGAAAACAAGGGTGGCGATGGCATGCAGGGTGTAAAACCATCCCCTGGTCTGATCCACTCCTTCTGCAATGAAATCAGCGGGGAAAAAAGCTTCCAGTGCTTCTTTCCTTTCGAAAGGATAATGGAACTGGGCGTAAGGCATGGATCCAGAATCAAACCAAACGTCGATCAGGTCGCTTTCGCGAAGCATTTTCTTTCCCGAAGGTGATACCAGGATAATATCATCCACTACCGGCCTGTGCAGGTCGAAAACAAGGTAGTTGGCCTGGCTGAAATCACCGGGAACAAATGTTTCAAGGGGGTTTGATGCCATAAAACCGGCCTTTACCGCTTTGTTTACCTCCTCCTTCAGTTCTTCGAGGGAACCGATACAACATTGTTCCGTGCCGTCTTCCGTGGTCCACACAGGCAGGGGGATTCCCCAGTAACGGGAACGGCTCAGGTTCCAGTCCACCAGGTTGTCCAGCCAGTTTCCGAAACGGCCGGTCCCGGTGAATTCCGGCTTCCAGTTGATGGTCTTGTTCAGTTCAATCAGCCGGTCTTTGTAAGCTGTTGTCCTTACAAACCATGAATCCAGCGGGTAATAAAGGATGGGTTTATCGGTCCGCCAGCAGTGTGGATAGGAATGTTCGTACTTCTCTGAGCGGAAGGCCCGGTTTTCGTATTTCAGTTTGATGATGATGTCGACGTCAACACTGTTGGCAGCTTTGGCCGGATCATCATCGGAATAGTATTCGTTCTTGACGTATCTGCCGGCAAATTCTCCCATTTCCGGAGTAAAACGGCCCTGGCTGTCGACCAGGGTCAGGGAACCCAGTCCGGACTGCCTGGCAGTACGGAAGTCATCGGCACCGAAACTGGGAGCGATATGGACAATCCCCGTACCGTCTTCAGTGGAAACGAAGTCACCGGTAACCACCAAAAAAGCATCCCCGTCAGCGGGCCTGGCGTATGGAAGCAATTGTTCATACCGCATTCCGGCAAGCTGTGACCCTTTCCATGCACCTGCAATCCTCCAGGGGATCTTTTTGTCGCCTTCCTTGTAATCATCGAAAGGAAGCTGTCCGTTGTCAGCGGGAAAATAACCAGGCATCAGTTCCCGGGCAAGGATCACGCTGACCTTTTTCCAGGTATAGGGATTATAGGTATCTACCATGACATAATCGATATCCTTTCCCACCGCGAGCGCGGTATTGGATGGAAGGGTCCAGGGGGTAGTGGTCCATGCCAGGATAAAGATCTCATATTCAGTAAGACCGAAAAGAAATTCCGACCGCTGATCCCTGATCAGTTTAAACTGCGCTGTAAGGCTGTTGTCTTTGACATCGCGGTAACAACCGGGCTGGTTGAGCTCATGGGTGCTGAGCCCGGTGCCTGCTGCCGGGGAGTACGGCTGAATGGTGTATCCCTTGTAAAGCAGATCTTTGTTATAGAGTTGTTTAAGGAGCCACCATACACTTTCGATATATTTGTTGTCGAAGGTGATGTAGGGTTTGTCCAGATCAACCCAGTAACCCATTTCCTCGGTCAGTTCATCCCAGACGTCCTTATATTTTAAAACTTCCCTGCGGCAGGCACTGTTATAATCTTCAACGCTGATACGTTTGCCGATGTCTTCCTTGGTAATGCCCAGCATTTTCTCAACGGCGATCTCCACGGGCAGTCCATGGGTATCCCAGCCTGCCTTTCTTTCAACCAGGTATCCTTTCTGGGTTTTATAGCGGCAGAATATGTCCTTGATGACCCTGGCCATCACGTGGTGAATCCCGGGCATGCCATTGGCCGAAGGCGGCCCTTCATAAAAAATGAAATGCCGGGCATCTTTTCTCAGTTCAAGACTTTGATGAAAAGTGTCGTGCTCCTGCCAGAAATCCCGGATCTCCCTGCCGGTTGCAGTCAGGTCAAGTTGTTTGTATTCTCTGTACCTCCGTTCCATAAGCTTCACAGGCTAAATTACCCGGCCCCGGACCCAAGCCCGGTGTCATCCAAAAGTTTGCAAAGGTAAATAAAAAGACAATGCAAGCAGTTTTCACTGCCCTGCACGGTAGTGTGAAACCATGCCGCTAAAGCACGCCTGCCTTAATCGTGAGATGGAAGCGTATCCTGATGGTGAAATCAAGCGGTTTCTTGTTCATCACACCTTCTGCATGAACCCTGAATGCATGGGGAGCATCTTTCACAAGGTTCCCCAGCAGTTCGACGGCAGGCTGGTTAACTGTCAAGTCGGTTTCATTGTTCCACAACGCCTTCAGGTTTACCTGGCTCAGGGTGGTAAGCAGCATGCTGTTCGTGCCGCCGGTGTCGGAAATGACAATGTTCCCCTGGCTCAGTTCCTGGTCGTCGGCACCGTTGAACGCAGTCAGCAGATACGATACCCTGGTCAGGCTGACCTGCTGTATCCTGTCCTTGTATTTTTCTATATCGCCGCTCTGGGCAGAGGCATCCAGAAGGGTGTCTTTCACAAACACACTGTCTGCGGTGTTACTGACGATAAAATCCTGGGTCAGCACCACACTGAAGCTGGTGGACAATAATTCATCCTCCTGACAGGAATTCATCAGGATAAATGCAGGAAATAAAAGAACAAACAGCAGGATTTTTGTTTTCATGGAATCTTGATTTTAAAGGGCAAATATACGAATAAAAATGAAGGCTCCGAAGCCTGAAAAACAAGGGATAAGGAGAATACAACCGTTTAACAAATTAATAACAATTTCACCCAATCAGCCTGTACAACCGGCATTAATTTTGCCGGGTCTTTAAAGAAACTGAATGCACTATGAATACGCTGAAAAAAAATATTCTCTGGATCATTTATATTGCAGTGATCTCCACCCTGTTGGTAGTATCTTACCTGATGGGCGCCATCCACTGAACCGGTTGCGCAAGCGGTTCCGCTGACTGAAGCGCTTCACTGCACTACGGCCTCATCTGCCAGGCCCGCCTCCACTATCCTGAACACTTTGTCGCCCCTTCTCACCATGGCTTTGCAGAAGACGGAGCAGGTTTCGCCCTTTTCGGCCCTGTCTGTGACGGTACCGTCATCGAGCCTGATCCCGGACAGCACGGCCTCATAAACGCCGGTGGTGGGGCCCGTGATCATGATCTCATCCCCTGAACTGAGCGACCCCGATTCAATCTGAATTTCCGCAACCGATTGCCTTGCAAAGAAATTGGTGACCTTTCCGGTGTGGATCTTCCTTTTGGTGGCATGTGAACCGTATGTTTCAGACCATTCACCCAGTCTGCGGCCGAGATAATACCCGTCCCAGAAGCCCCTGTTGAACACCGTGGCAAGTTCCTCTTCCCAGGCTTTTATCTTTTCAGGACTATAGTTTCCCTGACCAATGGCCTCCAAGGCTTCCCTGTAACAACGGGTCACGGTCTTTACATATTCCGGGGAACGGCCCCTGCCTTCAATTTTGAGGACTTTCACCCCCGCAGCCAGGATTTTATCGAGAAAGTGAATGGTTTTCAGATCTTTGGGCGACATAATGGTTTCATGATCCACCTCCAGTTCCAGCTCGCTTTCCTTGTCCCTTACAAGGTAACCCCTGCGGCAGGGTTGCAGGCAGGCCCCTCTGTTGGCAGAATAGCCGAAGTTGTCGAGACTCAGGTAGCATTTGCCGGAAACTGCCATGCAAAGGGCGCCGTGAATAAATATCTCTATCCTCACCAGTTCCCCTGACGGACCTGTAATGTTTTCATTTTCAATGGTTCTGCAGATGGCTGCCACCTGGTCGAGCCGGAGTTCCCTTGCCGTAACAATCACATCCGCATAGCGGGCGTAGTACCTCACGGCTTCGATGTTGGTGATGTTGGTCTGGGTCGACAGGTGCACTTCCATTCCGGCATCCCGGCATGCCTGAATCACGGCCATGTCGGATGCAATGATGGCGGTAATGCCCGATGCCACAGCTTTTTTTACGGTCTGTCTTACTTCTTCAATTTCTTCATCGAAAATGACTGTATTGAGCGTAAGGTAGGTTTTTATACCCTTCTGCCTGCATATTTCCGTGATGCGTTCCAGATCTTCCGTGCTGAAATTCACCGATGAGCGCGATCTCATATTCAGTCTGCCGCAGCCGAAATACACGGAACCGGCGCCTGCCTGGATGGCGGCAGCCAATGATTCGAAGGAACCGACTGGCGACATGATCTCTGTTTCACGGGGTATTTCCATGGCGCAAAGATACGCTTAAACTGAATGCGTCAGGGAAAACGAAGCCGGGATTCTTCCCTTGCTGACCCGTTTATTCTGATGCTTCCTGCCCTGTTCAGGGCTGGTAGCTTCCGTTTACGTCGCCCCTGCAAAGCGCTTTCAGTCCGAGGCCGACAGCAGCGGATTGAACGGAAAATGCAGCTGTTTCCACGATCCAGTCGGAAGCCGGGAATGCATTGAGATGACCGGTAAACCGCCTGGCAACCATCAGGGCGTCAATGGCGTTGACGCTGTGATTCCCGTCAGCATCGGCGGCCTGAAGCCGCATTCCGTTCAGGCTGATCATGCCCACATATTGCTGGAGCACCATCAGGGCATCCGTGGCGTTTACACCACCCCACAGACCGTAGTAATCACCCTCGACCACATAGTTGCCCGGGATTTGCGGCGGAAATGCGAATGATCCGTCAGCGCCTGTCTGAACCTGGGAAAGCAGGATGCTGTCCCTGATCAGCCGCATGCTGACCCCTGCAAGTCCTGACTGAGAATTGTTGTCGTACCTGACGAAACCGGAAATCCCGTAGCCGGCCTTATATGTAAACACATGCTCATTGCTCCAGCCGCTCCAGTTCAGGTTGTGATCACGGTAGCGAACCCTCCAGCCGTATGTTTGTCCGGAATCCAGCGAAAGGGGCAGTGTAAACTCACATAAATTCAGCCCCTGGTTCAGATCGACCGGCTGGTATGCCGGCGGACCGGTATCCAGGTAGACATTTTCCCTGTCGATTTTCGCATTGATCATGGGATTTGAATAATTGCCCGGTATTCCGGTACACTGGTACCAGGCACTCATCAGGCTGTCGTTGCCCTGGTAGCCTGATGCCTGAAGGATCACGGGCCCCTGAAAAAGGCCTGAAACGGCCTGGGCCTGCGGAGCCTGTGGCGGAATGGAAAGCATGTTCCGGTAAAAACTGTCGGCATGCCAGCAATCGAGGGCCAGGTCCGTATGTCCCAGGCTGTAAACATCTGCACGGAAAACCCGGTTTTCGAGATCGAAATGAAGCAGGCTGAAGTGATAATGATCAAGGGATTTCAGAGTCTGGGAGTAATCGGTCTGATTGGAATACATGCCCCAGCGGTCAAGGGCGCCCCCGGCACCTCCGCCAATGACGGCATGAAAACCTGTCGAGGTGTCGCTGCTGCTGATCACCGCATGTTCATAACCATGGGTATGTCCGCAGCCATAAAAAACGGTTTTGGGACTGTTTTTCAGCATGGTCATGATCTGTCCGCTCACCCAGGCGGTGTTTCCGTATGGCCACAACTCCGATTGCGCGGGATGATGCCCGTACACCACGATAAACCGGATACTTGTGTCGTTATTGGCCTCGAAGAGGGTATTTCCCAGCCACATCAGCTGCGTCATGTTCTGGTATGCCGGATTGGTGTTGATCACGATAAAGCGGACACCTGCCATGCGAAATGTATAATACCTTTCTGAAGCCGGGGGAGAGGCGCCGTTGTATCCTTCGTGCTTCATATACTGGTAATACCCCGCATTGTCCATCTCGTGGTTCCCGATGGCGGGCATCAGCGGAAGACTGGCTGTAAGGGGAGAAAAGGGGTTGAAAAACTCGGTTTCATATGATGGAAGGTTGTTCCCGTCGCCCACGATATCCCCGGCATGAATGACCAGGTTTATATGATCGCAGATGGTATCTCCGTAAATTCCGGTGATTTTCTCCCGGGCTTTGGCGGCAATGTATGTGGAATGTGCGATGTCGGACTGTGAATCTCCGAAAAACAGGGCCCTGATATGTCCCTGGCAGGCGCTATCGGCAGGCGGGGTGCGGAAGTACCGGATCTGGGACTGTTCAGTTCCGCTGCTGCAACGGTAATAATAACGGGTGCCGGGCTGAAGACCCTCAAGATGTACCGTATGCCACTTTTTTGTGCCAATGGTTTCATAACTTCCTTGGGTGATGTTTCCCAGGGAAGGGGTGGTTCCGTGCTCCACCAGTGTTGCTGCGGTGGAATCACTGTGCCAGCATACATAAGCCGAGGCGGAGGTCATCCCCTGGAGGTAGGGGCGGATGCCCGTAAGCACCGGAGGAATAAAATGCCCGTAACCGCCAAGATCCTCTGCCTGCTGGGCAGTCAGCACTTCTTCAAATACAGCGCATAAGGCAACATCTATGGGTGCATCTTCTCCGTTGTCATCAGCAAAAAAATAAAAGAAATTGTTTCCACCGGCCGGATACAGGGCATAATCTCCGTCCATGGCAAGCGCACCTCCCAGTTTCACCAGGATACCGTCGAGATAGATTTTATACTGGGTCCCGAGATCGGCCGTCACGAGCAGCCTGTACCATTCACCCGGATTCAAAATGTAAGCGGTATACCCCGGTCCGTTGGTGGCTCTTCCGACGGTTCCGGAAGGACTGACAAACAGCTCCCCGTCGTTTGCATTTGAACCATTGGTCTGGTAAAAGCAATACCAGGATCCGGTGGCAGGGATCCTGAAGTCGATGAGCAGGCTGTATTCATTCACTTCACTGCCTCCGCCGTTGGGAGGAATATCATGAAAGCATTTGTAATAGCTTCCGGTACCGATGTTCACCGCTCCGTCGCTGCTGTCGGGACCATTAACGGCATTGTGGTTCCCGTAAAGGACAAGGTCGTTCCCGAAAGCTGCTTCGGTCAGGTTTGCTGGATTGTCGAATGTCCACATTCCTTTCAGTGCGGGCCAGGAAGAAGGAACAAGGGGTGGTGCCTGTGCACTGAGAAAGCAGTTGTGGCACATCAGTAAGAAGAGCAGAAATAAGAAGGCGGCGATTTTTTTCATTTTCAGTTCCAGTCAATGATCACGGGTTTGTGAGCCGAATGTAAGGATTTATACCGAAACGGAGTTATACCGATGACTCTGGAAACCCTTTTTTCGCATTCCTGTGTTTTTCCGGTATAAATGAATCCAAAAATCTTCCCATGAAATCCAAAAATCCCGTAGGTTTGGTAAAAAAAACACAATGCGAAGGGCCCTTATCATTTTATGTATGTTGTTTCTGGCGTGGGGTCTTCGTTCCCAGACCCTTACGGTCACAGGGAAAGTGATCTCCGGAAGCGACAACCAGACCATACCCGGTGCCACTGTTCAGGTGAAAGACAGGCAGATCGCCACGGCCACCGATATTGACGGGGGATATGTTTTAAAAGGTGTCGGGGCGAACGATTCCCTGGTGTTTTCTTTCATCGGCTATGCCCGCCGGGTGGTAGCCGTAAAGGGAAGGACAGTGATCGATGTGACACTTGAGGTGACTGCACTGGAATTGAAGGAGGTGGTGGTCACCGCCCTGGGGATCAACCGGCAAAAGCGTGAACTGGGTTTTGCCACCGAAAAAATCGCAGGAGAGATCATCACCCGTTCCAGTACCACCAACATTATCAGTGCTATTTCGGGACGTTCGGCCGGGGTGATGGTTTCCACCGGCGACGGGGTTGAAGGAGGGAGTACCAGGGTGATCATCCGCGGCAACAACAACCTGGGCAATAAAGCCAATAACCAGCCGCTCATCGTGATCGACGGGATCCCCATGGAAAATACGCCCGGACTGACGGATATCGGCCGCGGCGTTGACTGGGGCAATGCCATGAACAACATCAATGCCTTTGATATCGAAAGCTACAACATCCTCAAAGGCGGTGCAGCCTCTGCGCTTTACGGTTCCAGGGGAGCCAACGGGGTGATCCTGATCACCACCAAACGGGGCGGACAACAGAAAGGCATCGGTCTTACCTATAACATGTCACATAAAGTCACCCATCCATACAGGTTCAGGGAAGTGCAGAACAAATACGGGCATGGCGGACCGATCGCCTTTACGCCGCCCGGGTTTCCAAAAAGTCCGGACGGCGATACCCTGCTTTATCCCGGCATTTACGGAACTGATCAACTGGTGATCAACCAGCAGGGAGAAACTTCTTCCAGTGCGGCCGAATTCGGCTATTATGGCGGTGCGGTCTCGTGGGGGCCCGAAATGAAGGGGGAACGCATCAAATGGTGGGACGGTACCATGAGAAACTGGTCTCCCCAGCCGGATAACCTCAAATCGGCCTTTCACAACGGCTATACCACCACCCACAATATCGCCGCTTCCGGAAGCGGCAACAACGGAACACTCAGGATATCCATCACCCGGCAGGAACATAAACCCATCGTGGAAAACTCGAACTTCAACCAGACCACCGTCAACCTGGGCGGAAATATGAAAGTGTCGGAACGGCTCAGAGCCGACCTTTCCATCTCCTATATCGATTATCACCGCCTGAACAGCCCGCTGATCGGCGAAGAAGGTAATTCTTTCAGCAAGGGATACCTGTATTCATGGCCGCGCAGTTACCAGGGTGAGGACAAAGAAGGATATGAACTGCCGGACGGCACACAGCACCTGATGGAAAATTATCCTTACTATTATGTGAATCCCTACCTCTGGTGGAATTACTACAACAATAACACCACCCTCGACAGGGAGAAATACCTGGGCTCGGTTTCCCTGGTGTATGATGTCAACTCCTGGCTCAATGTCCTGGTCAGGGCAGGCAGGGACTTCACCCTGAGCCAGTTCGAAACCAGGCACAAACCGACGGATATCCTCGGACTGCTGAACGGGTTTTATTCCAACTCCCTGCAGCGCGACTTTTCCAACAACAGCGAATTCCTGGTCACCGTCACGAAAGACAAAGTTTTCAATACTCCTGTCAATCTGAAAGTATCGGGCGGCGGCAGCAACTGGACCAGGAATTATTATTCCATCGACGGCAGGACGGGTACCTGGTATTACCCCAATATGTATTCCATGGTTAATTATACGGAAACCACTTTTTCCGACAGCCTTGACAACACCCTGATCGTGGACCGGCAGGGTGATCTGCTGAAAGAGGTGGCCGCCGGAGAAACCTATAACAGAAGGAAGACCAACTCGATTTACGCATTCGTAAACCTTGCATACAGGAACTACCTGTTCCTTGACCTGACAGGCAGGAACGACTGGTCGTCGACCCTTCCCACCGACAACAACTCCTATTTTTACCCTTCCGCCACACTCAGCCTGATCGCCACCGATGCCTGGGCTTCCCTGAAGCGTTTTCCCTGGCTCAGTTTTCTGAAGCTCAGGGCCAGTGCAGCCCAGACGGCAACTGATACCGATCCTTACCAGACAGCATTTTATTACAGTACCAGCTTCTTCGGTGGCCAGCAGACTTCCTGGTTCCCTTCGAAGATACCACCTTACCAATTGAAACCGCAACGCGTAAACACCTATGAAGGCGGTCTCAACGTCAGTTTCCTCGACAACAAAATTGACCTTGATATTACATGGTACAATTCCAGATCATTCGACCAGATCCTGACCCTGCCCCTGCCACTCTCATCCGGAGCCACCTCCATCGTGATCAACGAAGGCGCCCTGACCAACCGCGGAATTGAACTGATGCTGAACGTGGTACCATACCAGGGCCCGAAACTCATGGTGAAAACAGGGCTGAACTTTGCGCGCAACCGCAGCCGTATCGTCAGTCTCGGCGATTATGCCGATCTTTACCTGCTGGCCGATATCTGGGGTCTGAACGGTCCGGCCATGGGCGTGCTTGAAGGAGAAGAATACGGCACTATCCTGGGATGGGATTATGTGTACCACGAAAACGGTCAGCCCATTGTCAACGAACAGGGAACCAAATACCTGATCACCGAAAACAGGGTTCCCATCGGAAATGCCTCTCCGGATTTCATTGCGGGATGGACAACCGAATGGACCTACGGGAATTTCAGGCTGAGCACCCTGGTGGATACCAAATGGGGAGGCGATATTTATTGCGGTTCCTATGTGATCGGTCTCCAGACCGGACAAAGCCCTGAAACCCTCAAAGAAAGGGACGGAGGCGGACTTCCCTGGACCGATCCGGACGGGAACACCGGCAATACCGGGGTCATCCTCGACGGGGTTTATGCAGACGGAACACCAAACGACAAAGTGGTACACTACTATTATAAATACCTGCCCAATGCCGGGGGATGGGGTGAGATCATCAGTAAACCCGGCATCCTGGAGAATACCTGGGTGAAAATGCGGGAAGTGTCGCTTTCCTACACCCTTCCGGCCAAAACCCTCCGCAAGCTGAAAGCCTTCCAGCAACTGACCCTCAGTGTTACCGGCCGCGACCTCTTTTACATCTATTCAAGCCTTCCGGATAAAATCAATCCAGAAGGCATCATGGGTTCAGGCAACGCCCAGGGCTTTGAGTGGGCTTCCTTCCCGGGAACCCGTTCCTTTATCTTCGGTCTGAATGCAAGTTTCTAAACGTGTCCATCATGAAAACATCAACCATATCCTTCCTGTTGCTGATTATCACCGGCCTGATCACCGTTTCCTGCACAAAAGATTTCGATGAGATCAACTCCGATCCCAACGGCTTCACCACCGCCAGCGACGGATCCCTGTTCAACGGCATCATCAGCTCGCTGGTCTGGACAGGCAACGAACAGTTCTATATCTACAACGAGATCCTTTACAAACAAACCCAGCTTGCAGCCCTGACCAGTGAGGCATGGGGCAATGCTCCCCTGGGCATCGAGGATCTGTGGGAGAATTATTACAGTACCCTTACCGAGATCCGGGAACTTGAACGCCGTTTCAGCGGAAGAGACCCCGCTACACCCGGACTGGACAATATGAAGGCCATGCTGAAGATCGTACTGGCCTGCAAGACTTTCAAAATGACCGACATGTTCGGCGACATGCCGTTTTCAGAGGCAGGTTACGGCTTCCAGAACCTGGAGCTGCTGCGGCCCGCCTATGACCGGCAGCGCGACATTTACCTTTTCCTGCTGGAGGAGCTTCAATGGGCGGATGAACATATTGATCCGGCCGACATTAAGGAGCCCTTTGCGACTTTTGTCACCTTCGACCGCTTGTTCAACGGCGACTTACTGAAATGGCGCAAGTTTGCCAATTCCCTGCGGCTGAGGCATGCCCTGCGCATGTCGGAAAAAGAGCCCCAACTGGGTGGCAGTATCCTGAAAGATATCATCGAAAACAACAAACCCGTCCTGACCGGTTACGACCTGGCCGTACCCCTGCTGGAGAGCGCCTGCCTGTGGCCGGCAGCCATGGGTTTCAAGAATGAAGCGCTCAACTGGTCGTTCAGAGAACATAAGAACCTGCGGATGGGAAGCAAGCTTTGGAGACAACTGAGCCTGCACGACAGTACCAACGGCAGCGGGATCTTCGACCCGAGGGCATACATCTTTTTCGAGACCAACAAAGACAACCTGTGGAAGCCTTATCCCCAGATCCCTGATGCCGGTACGCCGCCATCCGGAGGGAATCCTTACGGCGAACACCGCGATGACAATGCGAATTTCAGTTTCAAGGGAGATTGTCTTTACTCTCCTTTCAATTATTTCCTGATCCGGGATGAGAATTACATTCCCATTATCCTGATGACAGGGGCTGAAGTGCATTTCATCAAGGCAGAGGCCTGGCTTCGTGGCATCGGCGTGCCGGCCGACCCCTCGAAAGCCGATATTGAGTACATGAACGGCATCAATGCATCGGTTGAATGGTGGAAAATGGTGGCCGCCGGTTCGAAACTGCCGCTTTCGGGCATCGGCTTTTCCGAAAAAATCACCATCCCCTCCAACCTGGGTGCGGCCACGGTGCTGAACCTTTTTGGTCCCTGGAACGCCTCCACCATAGAGGAGAAACTGGTATTCATCTATACCCAGCGCTGGATCGATGCATTCCGTCAGCCTGCCGAAGCCTGGGCACTGGCGCGCCGTACGGGCAAAACCCCGCGTGACGGCGCTCCGCTGAACTATTTCCGCCTGACCTACCCGGCCTCTGAAGCCACCTATAACACCCAGCAATGGGCATCGGCCATACAGCAACAGGGGGGCAGCGACGCCCCGCAAGCAAAGATCTGGTGGATACCGTGATCAGCGGTTGTTGTAGCGGCTCATCGTAAGCTGCAAGCCGGCCAGTCCGAAACTCTTCACCGCTTCCACCGCAAGTTTCACCCTGGGGATCATCAGTTCTTCCTCATGCCGGGTCCATTTGCCCAGCACGAAATCGACCTGGAAACCACGGGCATAATCATTGCCGATCCCGATCCTGAGTCGCGGAAAATCCTGACTGCCAATAGTTTCAATAATGCTGTTGAGCCCGTTGTGCGTGCCTCCGCTGCCTTTTGGTTTGATCCGGAATGTTCCGGGAGGCAGATCCACGTCGTCGGAGATCACCAGGACCTGTCCGATTGGAATTTCCTCCTTCTCCATCCAGTATCTGACGGCCTTTCCGCTCAGGTTCATGTAGGTGGAAGGCTTGATCAGGAAGAAAATCCTCCCCTTCAAACGGAACTGTGCCACATCAGCATAACGGCCGGGTGTGAAGCTTACGGCAGCATCCTGTGCCAGGGCGTCCAGCACAATAAACCCGATGTTATGCCGGGTGTTGGCATATTCAGGTCCCGGGTTTCCAAGACCGGCAATCAGGAATTTATTCACGAATTATTTCGCGGGGGTAGCTTTTTTATCCTCTGCAACCGCGCGGGTGGCAGCCACGGTTACAACAATACTGCTCGGGTTGTCAAGCATCTGGAGATGTTCCACTTTAATGTGCTGGACCTTGATCGACTGGGCAATGTCAAGCTCCGTAATATCTACAACGATATCATCGGGCAGGTGCTCGGCAAGCCCTTTCACTTTCAGTTTCCGGACTTTCTGCACCAGCTTACCCCCCATGAGAACTCCCCTGGAAACACCGGTGATACGCACCGGGATTCCGATCACCAGGGCTTTGCCTGGAGTTACTTCCAGAAAATCCACATGCAGAATACTATCCGTAACAGGATGATATTGAACATCCTGCAAAGATGCTTTATACTGCTTTCCGTCGATGTCCAGATCAACCAGCTTCACTTCCGGAGTGAAGATCAGGTGCTTGAAATCCACTTCATTCATGCTGAATCCAACCTGCTTTTCCCCTCCGTAAAGGACACAGGGGACTTTCCCTTCCCTGCGGAGCTTTTTTGCATCTTTTTTCCCTACGTTCTCTCTGAGAGAACCGCTCATAGATACTGTTTTCATAATGGTAACTTTAAATGATATTGAATATAAAAAACTGGTTTTATGTGTATTGCGTTTAAACTGACCTGCTGAAATTAAAACCTGAACAGCGAACTGATAGACTCGTAATTGTGAACCCTTTTGATCACATCGGAGAGGAGTCCGGCCGTTGACAACACCCTGATCTTGGGACTTTCCACTTTCAGGGGAATGGTATCGGTGACAACAACCTCCGTGAAGGCGGATTGTTCAATTCTTTCCACGGCATTTTTAGAGAGGATGGGGTGTGTACAAAAAGCCCTGACACTGCTGGCGCCGTTTTCCATGATAATGTTGGCTGCCATGGTGATGGTGCCGGCTGTGTCGATGATGTCGTCCAGTAAAACCACATCCTTGTTCTTCACATCACCGATGATGTACATTTTTTCAACCTCATTGGGTTTGGCTCTTTGCTTGTAACAGATCACGAAGCCCGTATTGAGGATCTTCGCGTACACTGCAGCCCTTCGTGTTCCGCCGGTATCGGGTGAGGCGAAGGTGAGGTTTTCCAGGCCCAGTTGTTTGATGTAGGGAATGAAGATAGAAGAAGCAAATAAATGGTCGACCGGGATGTCGAAGAAACCCTGGATCTGGTCTGCGTGCAGGTCGATGGTGATAATACGGTCGACACCGGCAGCGGTGAGCAGGTTGGCGGCCAGCTTGGAAGCGATGGGTACGCGGGGTTTGTCCTTACGGTCCTGCCTGGCCATTCCGAAATAAGGGATCACCGCCACAATCCTCCTGGCCGATGCCCTCCTTGCACCGTCGATCAGCAACAGCAGTTCCATCAGGTTATCAGCCGGGGCAAAAGTCGACTGTACAATAAACACATCATCTCCCCGGATATTCTCCTCAAATGACGGCTGGAACTCACCGTCGGCAAAATCAGTCGTGATCACTTCACCCAGCCTGATGCCGAAATCAGTGGCAATCTTCTGGGCCAGGTAGCGCGTGCCCCTGCCTGAAAAAATTTTAACTTCCGATGCCATGGCCTGTGGTTTTGTGCCGTAAAAAGGGGGTGCAAAGGTATGGTTTATTTTTTATTCTTGCCAACTTCCGCGTTTTCATTTACTTTTGCCCCCCACTCATTCACACTCACACTCACACTCACACTCACACTCACACTCACACTCACACTCACACTCACACT
>CAZSQJ010000048.1:23324-27083 GCA_964608665.1 uncultured Bacteroidales bacterium
CCACACCCACACCCACCCCCAAACCCACACCCACTTGCCCGGATGGCGGAACAGGTAGACGCGTTGGTCTCAAAAACCAATGAGCGAAAGCTCGTGCCGGTTCGATCCCGGCTCCGGGTACAAAAACAGAGCGGGTGCTGGATTGAGTACTTAGGAGTACTGAGATTGGCACTTGCGCTGTTTTTATTTTAGTACTCAAACCGGCTCTCCAACGCACACTATCAAACATGAGGCGGCGAAGAAGGTCCATGTGGCACATTGAAAGTGGATGTGCCACATCGATCCCGGACTTCTGGCCTCACTTTCTCATCTTTGATACAACAATGAATATCAATGGAATACGATTCCAGGATTGGCAGAGAAACCTGGGGGAGCGGACTGAGGTTCATGCTTGCATGAACCGAGGGAGCTTCCCGGTTTCGGCGCCAATCCGAGGCCCAGCGGCTTGTCTGCCGAGCCAGGCAGGCCTGAGCGAAAAGTAAAAATTACGCACAGGTTTGCAATCAAAGCATTTGATGTCATCTTCATTTTTCGTCATGCTAGGAAGTTACCAGCTTTCCCGTTCTGATTTTCCTTATCACTCAAACCGGCTCTCCAACGCACACTATCAAACATGAGGCGGCGAAGAAGTACCCCAACCTGATTTTCTTTTTGCGAGGAACCATACCCATCTGATTGTCAATCATACCTCCGGTCAGACAGCGGAGAATCAGAAACAGAATGAGAGCATCTCCAACGCACACTATTAAACATGAGGTGGCTGAGTGTAATCCCTGACAGAATCTGCACAGTTTAATCAGAAGCACCCCAGTCTAAGATACTTTCCAGGATAAAATTCTCCACGATCAAGGACCCTTGATGGTAGATCCATCTATAAAATCAAAGCGACCGGGAGATTTGAAAAGAAAGGATTTAATAGCAAATTAACAGTCGTTGCCCGCACAAAACTTCGCATATAATTTTGGGAGGACAAAATTATGAAAACAACAGTGAACCACCTTCTCAGCTCTCTCATTTTCATTTTCTTGCCAGCCATGACCATGGTAAATGGACAACCGTTGAATATCTCTCTTGAAAAGTCAATGGCAGGTGTGGTTAACATAGTGGTGGTCAGGGTTCAGGACTACCTTGAAATCTATGGAATGACTGGACTTGGTGTTGTGGAAAATAAAAAATCCATGACCAATTATTCACATTACTATGATTGTCCAAATAACAAACCTGTTGCAACGGGCTTTGTAATCGAAAGAAACGGTGTTAAATATATCATCACCAATGTGCATGTGGTTGAGAATGCCCATACAGAAGATGGGAATATTTACGTGCTGAGTATCACCGGGCAGAAGTACAGGGTATCCATTTATGGAGGCGACACCTTTTATGATCTGATGGTGCTCAAATTCCTTGATACACCAGGACCTGAAACCATCCCACTTTGGTTTCGGCAAGTACCAGCAAAGATTGGGGAACCCGTTTATGCCATCGGAAACCCTACAGGTGAATTTCCATATACTGTGTCGAATAGAGTAATCAGTAACGCAAATCGAATCATGTGGTTCCCTGATGGCCACAACGATTACCTGACAGTAAAAGGTATCGGCTTTCTTCAAAGCACTGCAATGCTCTATGGTGGGAACAGTGGTAGCCCGTTAGTGGACACCAAGGGAAAAATCATCGGAATCAACACAGCTTCCTTTCCCCAAATACCGCAAATCAATTTTGCATTGGACGGTGTCCTGGCGAACAGGCTCATCATTGAGATCATCACTAATAAGCAAAAAGTCAGATCATATCTCGGAATGGAGATCTCTCAGGAATTAGAAATCATTACTCCTCAAATGTTAAGATCACGAACAGAGAAAATACTTAAAGACAGCCTTCCAGTCATCAGCGGAATAATACCTGGATCCCGCGCTTCGATAGCATTAACTCCTTATATCGGTAGTAATCTGGTCAGAATTAACAATACGGCAACTCGATCAGTTGAAGATGTAATTTCTGAACTTGAGAAAATAAGGCCTGGTAACTTTGTCAAACTTGAACTTAAACACAATGACGATTCTAAAATAATTAATATAAAATCGGGAATACTTGGCCCTGAATGCTCCGCACAGGTCATTCAACATCTATTTCCTAAAGATCATTCGGTGAGTTTTGAACAAAATAATGATAAGGTCTATGTTAATTTCCGTACAGACAGACCCATAGAAGATGAACCCTTCAATAGCCGGTACAATGATACGTTCTTAACTCTCACAGCTGATAGTTCTTATATTGATTCGAACCGGCATGCCTATTTCCCAGACGACACTATGATTGACTTATCTGACAACTTCAATTTTGATTACCCTGATGAAGATGACAACCAATACTACAATATGACTAGAAGGAAAGCTGGAAAATATGAAATGATCGCTGCAGGTCTTCACAAATATTCCGGCAATGATCTTTGGAGAATTAACTCTGTTCAAGACCTGGCTGCTGCTTTATGGATTTGCAGTCTTGCGGGTGTCCTCGATATCTGTTTCGCAACCAAAGGGGAAAAAGAATACCTGCCTGAAAATGAGCGCATCCATTTGTCAGGAAACAAAGATTTCCTAAAGAGAACACTCATTTACTGACAGCTGACATTGGTGATCACGCTAAACTAGTAATTAATAGGAATTGACCATCTTAGAATACCCATGTACCTTTATCCATCAAATAAAATAAAAAGGATCGGCCTTGAATATAAAAATACTATTGATGACTTCCTAGAATATCCTTGAATCAAGTTTGAGTTAGCATTTGCAGTGACATCTAAGAATACAAACTGTATTTTGTTGATTATAAAACGATTTTTAGCACTTGTTATATTAAAAACAGACAGTGATATGGATATTGAACCCCTGCTTTTCGGTTGCATACTCGGGCTATCCTTTTTAGGCTTCATTATAATGATTATTCCCACAAAGACAGAGAAAGGTAGTGATCAAAAGATGAAGTTATTCTTAATCTGTGGTGCCCTTATATGGATCATTTTAATAGTTGGCAAACTATGCGGAGTTATTCCTGATGCGGAAGGAGATTGGTCTGAACTTCCCTAGAGCAAATTCAAAACATGCTTGAAATGAATGATACACAAAAACAAAGTTCAAACCAGCAATAAAGGACGAAGTAAAGCTTATTACATCAATGAAAACATATCTTTCAGATATTTAATAAAAATTAAAAACAACCATATTAATGATATTCGATCATTAACTTCTTCATCCAAAAAAGTTATTGCCATGAAATCAATCAACCTCCTTCTCGCGTTCGTTTTTGGAATACTGATTCTTGCCGGATATCAGTTGGACCGCTGTTCAGATGGACTCCAAGAACCTGAAAATGTATTTTTAAAGGACACGACCGACAGGGTGGCCGATGTAGTACTAAAGGACACCCCGCCTCTGAAAAACATTAGACAGAACGACCTTTTTACAAGACTACTTGAAGCTAAGGAAGAATCAAAGACATACGCTGATTACGATTCTCTGCCCCTTGATTCAAGATATGTTTACATGACAAGATCTTCATACATTTCTTTTCCGCCGATTGAGATTGGCAAACCCTGGAATCCTCCACCAATAGGAACAGAGCATAAAGATAATGTCATAAGAATGGTAAGAAAATCAGCTAAAAAGGCCAGTAGAAAGGGTAAATGACACATTCCTGATAAACACCTAGTACTTAGTTGCGTAAATTAGCGTATTTAACTTTTAACGTTCTTTGATATAC
>CAZSQJ010000049.1:0-26550 GCA_964608665.1 uncultured Bacteroidales bacterium
ATTCACTACTCACCATTCACTACTCACCATTCACTACTCACCATTCACTACTCACTAAATATCAATCTTCTCCCGCACCTGCTGTTTACCGGAATACCCTTTCATGATGCCGCGGCTCGACTGCTGGATAAATGACAGTATCTCATCTCTTTCGGGGGTGGCTTCGATGTCGGCCTCGATGATATTCATGGCCTGGGTCACATTGTAACCCCTGAGGTAGATAATGCGGTAAATATCCTGTATCTGCCCGATTTGTTCGGAGTTGAACCCTCTTCGCCTTAATCCGATGGAATTGACACCCACGTAAGACAGTGGTTCTCTTGCGCCTTTGGTATAGGGAGGAACATCTTTTCTGACCAGTGATCCTCCGGAGACCATGCTGTGGCAACCGACATGGACGAACTGGTGAACGGCCGACAAACCGCCGATGATGGCATAGTCGTCGACATAGATATGGCCGGCCAGGTTGCAGCAATTGGAGAGGATGACGTTATTTCCGATCACACAGTCGTGAGCGACATGCACATAGGCCATCAGCAGGCAGTTGTTGCCGATTACTGTTTCATAACTGGCTTTGGTACCCCGGTTGATGGTGACATATTCCCTGATGGTGGTATTATCCCCGATACGGACGATGGATTCCTCCCCCTGGAACTTAAGATCCTGCGGGATGGCGGCGATGACAGCCCCGGGAAATACCCGGCAGTTCTTCCCGATACGAGCGCCTTCCATAATGGTCACATTGCTTCCGATCCAGGAGCCGTCGCCGATCTCCACGTTTTTCTCAATGTTGACGAAAGGTTCAATCACCACGTTTTTGGCGATTTTGGCCTGGGGATGGACGTAGGCGAGTGGTTGATTCATGCAGTTATTGGATTTAATTGACGGGGCTAACGCCTTGTTTCATAGGACGAAAGGTCAGAAATATTGGGATCATCATCGTGTTTTTTCCTGAAGATCTGAGCCAGTAAAACCGCTTCCATCACGATGTGATTCCCTACATAGGCAACCCCTTTCATGTGACATATCCCCCTTCTGAGCGGAGAGAGAAGTTCCAGCCTGAAAAGGATGGTATCTCCCGGCACCACTTTTCTTCTGAATTTTACCTCGTTAATCTTTAAAAAATAGGTATCATAGTTCTCGGGATCAGGCAGGTTGTTCAGCACGAATACCCCGCCGGTCTGGGCCATGGCCTCCACCATCAGCACACCCGGCATCACCGGTTCGGCAGGGAAATGTCCGGTAAAAAACTGCTCGTTAAACGTGACATTTTTCAGGCCCACAACATAATCCTTCCCGATCTCGACGATTTTATCGATCAGCAGGAAAGGAAAGCGATGCGGAAGGATCCGTTTGATGGCATTGATATCATACACGGGATCGGCCAGGGGATCATAGCGGGGAATCTCACGGATGCGCAGTTCATCGAGGTGATGCTGCCTGATGGCCCTGGCAAATTTCACATTGCTGTGATGTCCCGGGCGACGGGCAATGATGTGGGCCTTCAGGGGTTGCCCCACCAGGGTCAGATCTCCCACAATGTCAAGCAGCTTATGCCTTGCGGGCTCATTCTGGAAATACAATTCCAGGTTATTCAGTATCCCTGTTTTGGTGACCGCTACGCTGGGTTTGTTCAGCAGGGTGGCCAGTTTGTCGAGTTCCTGCTGGGATACGATCCGGTTTACGAAAACGATGGCATTGCTCAGGTCGCCTCCCCTGATCAGGTTGTGATGTGCCAGTGCTTCGAGCTCATGCAGAAAGACAAAAGTCCGGCAGGGTGAGATCTGGGTTTTGAAGTCTTCAATATTCTCAAGCACGGCATTCTGGGTATCCAGTACCGTGGTTTCGTAGTCTATCATGACAGAGATCCTGAAGTCCTTCGCCGGTAAAGCGATCATTTCGACTTTCTTCTCGGGATCATAATAACTTACCGGACTCCGGATTTCAATATATTTCCTGTATTCGGCCTGTTCGGCAATTCCGGCCTGTTCCAGTGCCTCGACAAAAAATTTCGAACTGCCGTCCATGATGGGTGTTTCAACCCCGTTCATTTCAATAATGCAGTTATCGATACCCAGTCCGGCTAAGGCAGCCAGCGGATGCTCGATGGTAGCCACACGGGCACCGTTATTTTCGAGGGTAGTCCCCCTGGAAGTGTCTATCACATTGTCCACATCCACACGAACCTCCGGAGCACCGTCAAGATCGGTCCTCCTGTAAACGTAACCCGTGAAGGGAGGGGCCGGATTAAAAGTCAGATCGACGGCTACCCCTGTGTGCAAACCCGTTCCCGAAACCGAAACCGGTTTCCGTATGGTTCTTTGTTTCTGATTCATGGGTGGCAAAGGTAATAATTTTCGGGTTTGTAATCATGCACCCTGCACCTTCCGCTCCCTGCGACGGTCAGCAAAGCTCCTCCGGAGGATCAGGCTGAAAAAGCCCTATTTTTCCTGTATCAGCTTTTCAAGAGCCTCCACCCTTTTGACCAACTGCTGAAGATTCTTGAAATGGATAAACGATCTGCGGTAATTCCCGATGTCGATGGCAGGCGAACCAAGCAGGATCGCGCCCTGCTGTTTCACATTACCTTCAATCCCGCTCTGGGCAGCCAGTTTCACTCCGTCGGCTATGCTGATGTGGCCAACGATGCCGACCTGTCCGCCAATCATGCAGGCGGAACCGATCCTGGTGGATCCTGCGATCCCCGACTGGGCGGCAATCACTGTATTTTCCCCGATATCTACATTGTGGGCCACCTGGATCAGGTTGTCGAGTTTCACTCCTTTCCTTATCCGGGTCGAACCAAGGGTAGCACGGTCAATGCAGGTATTGGCGCCTATCTCCACATGGTCTTCCAGTATGACGTTCCCGGTCTGGGGCACCTTGTCGTATTGCTGCCCGGTATTGGGGGCAAACCCGAAACCGTCGGCCCCGATCACCGCACCGGCATGCAAAATACAATCGCTGCCGATCACACAATCATGGAGTACCTTTACACCGGGATACAAGACGGTATTGTCACCAATCGCCACATTATCACCCACATACACATTAGGGTAGATTTGAACATGTTTCCCTATCCTGACATGTTCGCCTATCCATGCGAATTCGCCGGCATACAGATCATCTCCGTAAACGGCAGTAGCAGATACGAATGCCCTTTCCGAGACACCTGTCCGTTGCTTCTGACTCTGCCGGTATAACTCCAGCAGGCGTGCAAAGGCCGCATAGGCGTCATTCACTCTGAGCAGGGTGGCATGCACCGGCTGTTCTGCTTTAAAGTCCCTGTTCACGATCACGATGCCTGCCATGGTGGTATAAAGAAAAGGCGTATATTTAGGATTTGCCAGGAAACTGAGGCTTCCGGGCTCTCCTTCCTCTATTTTTGCCAGCCTGCTGACCTTTACCTCCGGATCGCCTTCGATATCGGCCTGAAGAATTGTTGCAAGCTGTATTGCGGAAAATTCCATCTGAAACGTTTTGTTAAGTTATTATTTTTTTTTTCGCTTTTCCGGGTACTCTTTCTGATTTTCCCTAAGATCAAGTAAAAGTTCATGCTCTTTTACCTTGTAAGGTTTTTCTTTCTTCGCAGAATTATTTGCATACGTTGGCCAATCCGGTGAATATTCATCTGCTTGATTTCCAAAAACATACCAACCTTTACGAGTACCTCTTGAGAAAACCTCAAGGAAAGGGCCGGGACTGCACTTTTCGATTATCTGATACAAATCATCCGGCTTGCGGCTATGTTCCTGCTTCTGGGATTTGATAATATTTACCTGTGTACGTCCTGGTTCCAGGGTTCTGAGGGATCCTCTCACTCCGAAAAGGACGAGCTCTGTAGTATTCCGGAAATAAAACCCGACACCACGGCCATCAGGACCTCCATCCTTCCGGATTTTGTGCCAGACAATATTCGTTTTATATTGAAATCCCCATGCTTTCATCACTTCTAATCCATCCTGAAGCAGTGCATTCGGAACCCAGAGGTACAAATGACTTTTTTCCGCTGCAACCAGGCTGACTGGCATTTCCTTGATTTCAGCCGTAGTAAGGGTTTCATATCTTGATAGTCTTTTATGTTCAGGAGCAACCTTACCTGTTCTGTTTAAAAACCGCCATGGTGGATCTGCCAGGATGGTACCAAACTGGATCCGGGGAATATGACTCATGAAATCCCGTGCCACCTGACTCTTTAAATCATCAATTGTCAGCATCATACAACTTCTTTGAAATACCAAACACTAAAACCGGACATCCACCACCTCCTCCACCCAGAATTCTGGGTATCAGTTTAGAAATATGAGTCGTTGATGAACCATAGGAAGAGCCTCTGTCAAGCGAATCAAAGATGTCCTGCAATTCATCACACCTTGTAATAATGATCCCTGCATGGATTGCGCGAAGATCAAAAAGTAACCTGAAATTATTCAAATCCCGGTCGAAAAACGGATCTTTGTTATTCCATTCAATTTCAAGAGCAATGCCA
Organism: uncultured Bacteroidales bacterium; assembly: GCA_964608665.1. Lineage (GTDB taxonomy): Bacteria > Bacteroidota > Bacteroidia > Bacteroidales > CAIXZF01 > JAKLIX01. The sequence continues at coordinate 4,490 of CAZSQJ010000049.1, forward strand.
TTTTTAAAGCAATCAACCTTATGGGTTGGCGTTTCACTCATGGTATCATCCACCCTGATGGAAATATTAAAATCCTTTTCAACCCAGCCCCTTTCGGCTAAAAAATGATCAATAAACTCAGCTACGAGGGATTTCCTTCCACCGCCGACGCTGATCCATGATTTCTTCAGTCTGAATACATTTAACAAATCAATCACATCACGCCATTCAGCGGGAAAGTCATTTGATAACACTGCACAGGCATGTTTAAAATCAAAAACTTCATAATGATCCTTTATCCAATCAGGTATCTGTTCTATTCCCATAAGGCAATTATAATTTCAGTTTTGACAGATGGATTATTTTCGGATAGCAGATATAAAAGTTCGTCACCGTTTCCGACAGCACTGACATATTCAGCTGGGCGGAATCCCTGGTGATATCGGTAAGGCGGCCGTCGCGGTGAAGGATATTGATACGGTCGACCGAAGGATTGTAGGCATTGTTGGCAATTTCACCCTCATACAGGAAATAGCCGGCATCCGCCGTTTCAAGTTTCAGTTCCCTGCATACCGCAGCCCTGATCGTATCCACATAAGCCGGATCAAACGGGCTTTGGCTGATTTCGATCCGGAACAGCTGCCTGTTAATGAGGCTGCTGCTGAGGATGGACAGCACCCTGTCAGGATCATCCGTCCAAACTTTAAATGATGCCGAAATATCCGAATCATCCAGCCTGGCAAACATTCCCAGCAGGGATTCGCTTTGCTGAAAGTCCTGCATCCCGTAACGGTTTTTCAAAAAAACCGCCAGAGAAGGCGTTGCAAACAACTGATGGCCGTTTTCGGCAAGATATTTTGCCCTGCGCAGGGTATGCACCAGCATCTGCTCGGCTGCCAGCACCGTTTTATGAAGATACACCTGCCAGTACATCAGGCGTCTGGCCACGATGAATTTCTCCACGGAATAGATACCCTTGGCTTCCACCACCAGTTCGTCCCCCGCAACGGTCAGCATGTTCAGCAAACGGTCGGAATTGATCACCCCCTCCGATACGCCGGTGTAAAAGCTGTCGCGTTTCAGGTAATCCATCCGGTCCATGTCGAGCTGGCCGGAAACCATCTGATGCAGGAATTTCTTGGGGTAAAGGTTTTGAAACACACGGATGGCCATCTCAAGCTGCCCTCCGAACACCTTGTTCAGACGTTCCATAAACAGGAGCGACAGATCCTCATGTGTCACATCATATACAATGCAGTTCTCCAATGCATGGGAAAAGGGCCCGTGCCCGATATCGTGCAGCAGGATGGCAAGCAATACGGCCTGTTCTTCGTCCGGCCGGATATCAATTCCCTTCCAACGCAGCGATTCAATGGCTTCGTTCACCAGGTACATAGCCCCCAGAGCATGATGGAAACGGGTGTGAAGCGCCCCGGGATATACCAGATGCGTAAGACCCAGCTGCTTGATCCTTCTTAATCGCTGGAAATACGGATGCTCAATCACATCAAACAGGAGTTCGTCGGGTATGGTGATAAATCCATACACCGGATCGTTGATGATCTTGCGCTTGTTGTTGGGGCCGGGCAGCAAAAGTCTCCTGTTTCCTGCAAAGGTAAGGAAATATACTCATTCTTGCCAGGTTTGCGAAGAAAAGCTGGGTAGAATGAGTAATGCCGTACACTGTTCTGAAGTATTTTTTTCGCAAACCCATTCCGTGTCGGTATAAAGATATTGTCGGCTGCTTCCAATTTTTGCGGAACTTTGCCGTTTGCTTGTGCCATGCATCAACAGCAAGGCAAGTTGTAACCAATTATTATAATATGTCATTAGCATCAATTTTATGGGCAGATGATGAGATCGATCTGCTGAAACCACATATCATTTTCCTCGAACAGAAAGGATACCTCGTATCCACGGCAAACAGCGGGGATGAAGCCATAGACATACTGAAGACCAAAGCTTTCGATATCGTTTTCCTCGACGAGAACATGCCCGGCATCAGCGGAATTGAAACCCTGAGCCAGATCAAGAACCACTATCCCAACCTGCCGGTGGTCATGATCACTAAAAGTGAAGAAGAAACCATCATGGAAGAGGCCATCGGCAGCAATATCCGGGATTACCTGATCAAGCCGGTGAACCCGAACCAGATTTTGCTCTGCCTCAAAAAGAACCTGGAAAACAAAAAACTCATCAGCCAGAAAACCACCTCGGCCTATCAGCAGGAATTCCGCAATATCGGCATGGAGATATCAGGCAGGCTGAATATTGCAGAATGGCTGGATGTTTACCGCAAACTCGTTTACTGGGAGCTGGAACTCGAAAAATCGGGCGATGAAGGTATGAAGGAAGTCCTTGCCCAGCAAAAAACAGAGGCCAATAGTGTGTTTGCCCGATTCGTCGAGAAACATTACACCTCCTGGCTCAGCGGCAAGGCAGCAGAAAAGCCGGTGCTGAGCCATACCCTGGTCAGGGAAAAGGTTTTCCCCTACTTCAACAGTGATTCCCCGGTTTACCTGATCGTGATCGACAACCTGCGGTACGACCAGTGGAAAGCCATACAGCCCATCCTTGAAGAGTATTTCAGGGTGGAACGCGATGAAATTTACTTTGGAATCCTTCCCACCGTAACGCAGTATGCGAGAAATGCCCTGTTTGCGGGGCTGCTGCCTTCGGAGATTGAGAAAAAATACCCGAAATACTGGGTACATGAAGACGATGAAGGAACCAAAAACATGTATGAAGGGGAATTGCTCGGGGAATACCTGAAAAGATTCGGCAAAGACATCCGGTACTCGTACAACAAGGTGCTCAATCTGGCCGCCGGCAGAAAACTGCTTGAGAACCTGCCCAATCTGTCGGGCAACAAACTGAACGTGATCGTTTACAACTTCGTGGACATGTTGTCGCACGCCCGCACGGAGATGGAGGTGATCCGGGAGCTGGCGGAAGACGAAGCCGCTTACCGTTCCCTCACGGTGAGCTGGTTTGAACACAGTCCGCTGCTCGACATCTTCCGCTACCTGGCGGAGAAGAAATACCAGGTACTGCTGACCACCGATCACGGCTCGGTCAGGGTGCAGGATCCGGTCAAAGTGATCGGCGACCGCAACACCAACACCAACCTTCGTTATAAAACCGGCAGAAGCCTCGACTATGACAAAAGAGAAGTGTTTGAAGTGCTTCAACCCGCCGACGCCTTCCTTCCGAAAATGAACCTCAGCAGCTCCTATATTTTCTGCCGTTCTTCGGATTTCTTTGCCTATCCGAACAACTACAACCATTACGTAAAGTATTACCGCAACACTTTTCAGCACGGCGGACTGTCGCTTGAAGAAATGCTCATTCCTTTTATCAGCCTGACAGCCAAATAGCGATGCCGGGGAATACCATCACCGCCACCCTTGAAAAGCTGCCGCAGGTGGCAAAGGAACTGCTGATTGCGCATTCCGGTAAACGAATCTTTGCTTTCCAGGGTACGATGGGTGCCGGCAAGACTACACTGATCAAAGCCATTTGCCATGTGCTGGGCGTCGGCGGCATTGTAAGCAGTCCCACCTTTGCCCTGATCAACGAATACCTTCTACCCTCCGGAGATCCTGTATATCATTTTGATTTCTACCGCATTAAAAACACGGAAGAAGTCATGGACATCGGGTATGAGCATTATTTTTTCAGCGGACATTACTGTCTGATCGAATGGCCCGAAAAAATCACTGAACTTTTGCCTGCCGGCTGCGTATACATCAGGATAGAAGAAAGCGGTGAAGAAGGAATCCGACTGATTTCCTTCTGAATCCGTTTTTTACTACTTTTACGATGTAAGAGCAACGACCATGAATCTCACTTCATCCGGGCAGTTGCTGCCCAGGGAAGAAATGCTGGAGGTAATACGGCGCAAGAGCCATCTGGTGATAGGCGTACCCAGGGAAGTGATCCTGGAAGAAAAGCGGATCGCACTGGCCCCTGAGGCAGTGAGCGTGCTTGTTCAGCAGGGCCACCGGGTGATATATGAGGCCAAAGCGGGGAATGCCGCTCATTTTACCGACCTGGAGTTTATTGAGTCCGGGGCCGAGATGGTACACAGTCCTGCAGAAGTTTACCAGGCCGCTGACATTATCCTTAAGGTGGCTCCTCCTTCACTGGCAGAAACAGCCCTGATGAAGGAAAGGCAGGTACTGGTTTCAAGCCTCCAGATGGGAACCCAGCAGGCTGACTATTTCCGGCAGCTGATGAACCGCAAGATCACGGCCATCGCATTCGAAAACATTCGTGACAAGACCAAAAGCTTTCCGCTTGTCAGGGCTATGAGCGAAATCGCAGGCAGTACCGCCATACTGGTGGCATCTGAATACCTGAGCCATCCGCAACTGGGCAAGGGACGCATCCTCGGAGGTTTTCCGGGAATATCCCCCACGGAGGTCATCATCCTGGGCGCAGGCACGGTGGGGGAATCCGCGGCACGGGCCGCCATGGGAATGGGAGCCACGGTGAAAGTCTTCGACAACAATATCTATAAGTTACGAAGAATACAAACCAATCTGAACACCAGGATATTCACCAGCATCATACAGCCCAAGGTGCTGGCGAAAGCCATGCGCAGTGCCGATGTATTGATCGGGGCCATTCACACTCCCGACGGCAGACCGCCCTGCCTGATTACCGAAGACATGATCAGGGAGATGAAAGAAGGATCGGTGATCATTGACGTAAGCATCGACCAGGGAGGCTGTTTCGAAACCTCACGGGTCACCAGCCACAGCAACCCGGTGTACCAGTTGCACGGGATCACCCATTACTGTGTGCCGAACATCGCATCCAGGGTGCCCAACACCGCCTCGTACGCACTGAGTAATTTCTTCGCTCCCATCCTGCTCAACATGGGCGAGTCGGGAGGTGTAGAGAAACAAATGAAGGATGACCCGGGTTTCCGGCATGGTATCTACCTGTTCAACGGTATCCTCACCCACAAGTATGCGGGCGAACACTTCGGCCTGCCCTTCCAGGACATCGACCTGCTGATGGCTGCGTATGCCTGATCAGTGAATCTGCCAGCCGGGATTAGCCCGCTTCAGCTCCTGGTAGGGATCGCTCTTTCCTTTGCCCGGTTGTACGATGATAACCGAATAGGTGTATGTTTTGGGCGTTCCGCCCACATTTACGTCGGCAACGGTAACCGTATATTTCACGTCTCCCGGACCACTGAGGTTAATCCCGGTGGGTTCCCAAACGATGGCGTTGTCGCCGTAACCAACTGAGCGGGCGATGATACTCACTGTGACCGAATTATTACTGGCATCTTTCATGGTAACCGTGGCGGCATTAAAGTCGGCATCCGGTTTGGAGAAAGACCAGCGGTCGAAAACGAGGGGTGCCGGCACATAGTTTTTGGGAGGCCAGGAGAAATACTCAGGCATGTTGGCAGGATAAGGGTTGCCGCTGTTGCCCATTACCCAGATGGCGTTGGAACCGTCGGTGGATCCGTCGCCCATGACTTTGGCCTTGGAATAAAGGATCCAACGGCGATGACCCACGTCCTTGTTGTTGGCGCCGAAATCGTCCATATAGCCGGTGACGGCATTGACAGAGTGCATACCCAGTGCAATGTTTGAGTTGGCGGCAGCTTCAGCCCCGTCGGCGGTATAACAGGTCCAGCTGGATGGCGGATTGTGGCTCAACTGGTTGTTGGCTTTCATCATCAGGGCAGCTTCCTGACACTTGGCCCCTTTGGCGGCATCCAGGGTGACATCGTCGTTGAGGCCTACCATGCGGCGGTAATAATTGATGCGTTCAGCAACTTTATCATGGGATTCCTGGCTGGCAGTGCCGGCATTGCAGCCGGATACGGCTCCGGTCCATCCGCAGTTGGTGAGGTTGGTTCCCAGGTAATGCACTTCATAATCCAGGAGGATCTTCTCCCTGTCGAGACCGGCTGCATCTGTACTGACACAAACGGCGCCGCCGACAACGAATCCTCCTCCCGCAACGACATAGGTTTCCCCTTTTTCCAGGGCAGTAGCCAGCCCGCCTCCGCTGATCTCGACCACACCCTTGGGAGATGCAGCCCAGGATACCGAAGAAGTGATGTCTTTGGTGCTGCTGTCGGAAAACATGCCAATGGCCTTGAATTGCACCGAAGTACCCACCTCCATGATGGTATCACCGGGAAACACTTCAATCCCGATCAGGTTGGTAAGATCTATGGTTTCATCCTCTCCGCAGGAGACAAAAAACAATAAACCGGACAACAAAATTGCTACCGGCAATAAGCTTTTCCTGTTCATGACATTTTTTTTTCAAAATTACAAAACAAATTGCATCCTGCTCACTTTCCCCTTCTTCTTTTTATCTCCCGGCGCACCAGCCTGAGTTCCCTGCCGGTCTGCCCCGCAATGGAAGTATTCTCCTCCGCCCTCCGGAAAAGATAAGGCATTACATGACGCACCGGTCCGTAGGGCAGGTACTTGGCCACCCGGTACCCCGCATCGGCGAGGTTGAAACTGATATGGTCACTCATCCCGTACAGCTGCGAAAAACAGATCCGCCCGTCGGCCGGGTCCAGATTTTTCTCCGCGATCAGGGACGCAAGCAGATAACAGCTGTCTTCATTGTGTGTTCCGCAAAACAAGGCGACCATGTCGAGGTTGTTCACGGCCACTTTCAGCGCTTCGTCGAAAGCCTGGTCGGTTCCCATCTTGTCGGGATAAATGGGAGAAGGATATCCCATCCGCACAGCCCGGGCGCGTTCTTTCTCCATGTATGCACCCCTGACGAATTTCACACCATAATAATATCCCTGTTCCCTTGCCAGACGGATGGCCTCCGAAAGATGCGCCAGCCTGTCGTGGCGGTACATCTGCAGGGTATTATACACAACCGCCTTCTCCCTGTTGTAGCGTTGCATCATCAGGGTTACCACGGCATCCACCAGGTCCTGGTACCAGCTGTCCTCGGCATCGATCATAATGGGAACATCTGCGTCATGAGCCGCAGCACAAAGCTGATCGATCAGGCTTACATACTGCTGCAGACCCGGATGGGTTGTTGTTTCAAGCGAAGTCTCCGCGGTGAAATCCTTTGCCAGCGACTCCAGATCCCCGAAAGCCGTGGGTTTGAACACGGCAAACGGCACATTCAGGTCATCGGCCGCATGTTTTACCGTTCGAAGGGTCTCCTCATGGGTGTGCCGGATCTGTTCAGCGGTATGGCCGCCCTCCACACTGTAATCCAGGATGGACATCACTCCGTAATGCGCCAGCGAATGAGTCGCGGGCAAACATCCGGTGATGGAAAGCCCGCCCACAAACTGTTTGTACACGGTGGGCTTTACGATCCAGCCGACCGGAATGCGCATGGCCAGGGCAAACTTCAACAGGCTGTTGGCAAGTTTAACCAGCCAGGGGTAGGACAGCAGGGTAAACAGGAAGGCGGAACGCCGCAGATCCTTGTCGCTGCAATGTCTGAAGGCAATTTCGGTGTTCTGAAAATCTAACATGACAATAAGGATTAAATATCCAAACCTGCTTTCTTCCTGCTCCACTTATCAGGCGGAGCCATTTTCACAATTCCCGGGCTGAACGAGGCCAGGATCTCCACCAGTTCGGACTGTGCAGCCATCACTTTTTCGAGATCCTTGTAAACAGCCGGGGACTCATCCACATCGCCACCCGTCAGCTTCACTCCCATTTCCAGAAGGTACTGGTCGAGATCGCTGCGGCTGAGTTGTTTAAAGGCCTGGTTCCGCGACATCAGCCTTCCGGCCCCGTGAGAGGCGGAGGAGAGCGAGACCGCATTGCCCTTACCCCTGACCACATAACCGTCCTGGGTCATTGAACCTGGAATGATCCCGAGGCTGTGGCGGTAAGCCGGCGTGGCACCCTTGCGGTGAACCGTCACTTCCCGGCCGTCAGCAAGCCTTTCTTTCCAGGCAAAGTTATGATGATTCTCAATCCTGGCCAGTACTTCCCTTCCGAATTCCTTTCTGATCTTTGCATGAATTTCATGATGATTGGCCGAAGCATATAACCCCGCCAGTTCCATGGCCTGCCAGTATTCCTGTCCCTCCTCGGCGTCGAGGGTTAACCAGGCCAGGTGCCTTGCTTCCTGCGGCAGCCGGGTTTTCTTCATCGCCAGGCCCGAATACCATTCCGCCAGTGCGTTTCCGAAACCGCGTGATCCGCTGTGACTGAGCAATGCCAGGTAGTTTCCTTCCTGCAACCTGAGCAGGTCATCATATTTTCTGACCTGCAGCCTGCCCCACTCCACGAAATGATTGCCGGCACCGGAGGTTCCCAACTGGCTGTATGCCAAGTCCCTGAGCTCTTTCACAATGGGAATCTCCGACCAGGTTGCCCGGTCGAAAACACTGGTATCTACGTGGGTTCTGTTGGTGGAACCCACGCCGAAATGCGTGTGCGTTTCAAGCAGTTGCTTCAGCAACCGGCTGTCTTTTTGCATCAGGGAGGGATCTTCATTAAAAACCGTCATACACATACGGCAGGCGATATCGACCCCCACGGCATAGGGGATTACCACGGAAGAATCCGTGGCAAGCACTCCCCCGATCGGCAGTCCGTAACCCTGGTGTGCGTCGGGCATCAAAGCCCCGGCCCTTGCCACCGGCAGCCGCATGGCCGTTTCCATCTGTTCAAGGGCGCCCTTCTCAATATACTGCGCCCCGTAGATCCGGTAATCACCGGTCTTTTCCCTCAGCATCACCTCCTGCCCGGCATGATCTTCCGCCAGGTGGACAGGTATCCGCTTCCTGTTCCTGTTCTTTTTTGATCCCATCAGGCTACTAAGATAGAATGATTTATTTTTGTAAGGATCAAGACAGGGCCATGAAAGAAGAAATTCATTTTACGGAAGGCAGATCATGGTCCCGTGCAGGGGACTGGCTAAACGGTCTAGCTGACAATCCTGAAGTGCTGTTTTTACTGGTTGACGAAAACACGGCAAGGCTATGCAGACCGCTGCTTATCAGCATGTTACCCATAACAGAGGCTTCCCGGGTGATCACTGTGGGCGCAGGGGAGCAATGTAAAAACCTCGACAGCTGCCGGCAGATCTGGACGGAACTGGAAGAAGCGGGAGCCGGCCGCAACAGCATCCTGATCAACCTGGGGGGCGGCATGGTGTGCGACCTGGGCGGCTTTGCCGCCTCGGTTTACAAACGTGGCATCCGCCACATCCATATTCCCACCACCCTGCTTGCACAGGTGGATGCAGCCATCGGGGGCAAGACCGGTATCAACCACCTCGGGCTGAAGAACCAGATCGGGACATTCCGGCCGGCCATCCGCACCCTGGTCGAACCCGCCTTCCTGGATACCCTGCCCGTATCACACATGAAAGAAGGCCTGGCCGAGATGGTCAAAACAGCCCTGGTGTGCGATGCGACATTCTGGGAGGAATTTCTCGACGGCTTCCGGCCGGAAATATTACCGCCCGCTCGCTGGATACAGACAGCCGCTCTGCTGAAAAAAAGCGTATGCGGGGAAGATCCCTTCGAAGCGGGTAAACGGAAGATCCTGAATTTCGGACATACCGTCGGTCATGCCCTGGAAAGCTTCTACCTGTCTGTAAACAAACCCATTACGCATGGGGATGCGGTGGCCTGCGGCATGAAATACGAAAGCCTGCTGGCGGTCAGATCCGGGCTGATGAGCGAAGCGGACGGACGGCAGATCACGGACTTCCTCGAACGGCACTTTCCGGAGGATCTTATCCCTTCGGGTCATGAAGCAGCCTTGTGCGAATTCATGCGGCACGACAAGAAAAACGCCGGGCATCACATCCGCTTTTCGCTGCCCGAAAAACCCGGCCGGGCCGTCTGGGATGTGCAGGTTGCGGAACCGGAGATCCTCAGCCTCCTCAGGAAAGCATAACACCATGGTCATTCCCTCTCTCCAGATGCCCCTTCTCAGTGTCAGTCCTCCTGCCGGAGGCCGGATCCGTACCGAAGTGAACCTGCCGGGTTCCAAAAGCATCGCCAACCGCCTGTTGCTGATAAGGGCCATGGCCGGCAGCACTGCGTCAATCCGGCATCTTCCGGACTCCGGCGACACCTTGCTGATGCAGCAGTTGCTTGACAGGATCAGGCAACATGCAACGGACGCAACATTCAGGGGATTGCTCACCCTCGACTGCGGAAATGCCGGGACTGTATTGCGTTTCCTCACGTCCTACCTGGCGAACCTGCCGGGAAGCTGGCTGCTGACGGGCGATGAACGCATGAAACAACGGCCCGTGGGCGCCCTGGTGGAAGCCCTGTTGCTTATCGGGGCGGACATCCGTTATACCGGGCAGGCGCAATATCCGCCCCTGCTGATCAAGGGCAAACACCTCCGGGGAGGAAAGACCCGGATATCCGCGGAAGAAAGCTCCCAGTTCGCCTCCTCCCTGCTGATGGCGGCGCCCATGATGCCGTCGGGACTGGAAGTCACCATCTCCGGCAACATCAGCTCCCGTCCCTACCTCGACATGACCATGGACCTGATGCGGATGAACGGCATAAGCATCACTGGATCAGGAAATACCATCTCGGTACCGGGCCAGGCATACCGTTACAGGCCGGTGGAGGTGGAAGCCGACTGGAGTGCCGCTTCCTACTGGTTTGAGATCGCGGCCTTGTCGGCATCCGCAAGCATCCTGCTGCGGGGACTGAAACAGGACAGCCTTCAGGGAGATGCCGCGGCAGCGGAATCCTTTAGCCGGCTGGGTGTTGGAATAGAAACACAGCCGGAAGGATTGCTGATCATGAAAAACAAAGCGGTAAAGCAAGGACAGCACTTCATGCTGTTGCACCATCCCGACCTCGCACCCGCCCTGGCGGCCACCATGGCCGGACTGCAGACGGAAGGTTCGCTGGATCAGCTACAGAACCTTGCCATCAAGGAATCTAACCGTGTGGAAGTCCTGTACAGTTCGCTTACCTCGCTCGGGTACGGACTGCAGCTGCAGGCGGATCGCATGGTTTTCACGGGAAAAAGACAATCCGTTCCGGATAAACCGGTACTTCGGTCGTTCAACGATCACCGCATCCTGATGTCGCTTGCCCCGCTCTGTCTGAAAGAAGGTCCCCTGCTTTTCGACGCGGGCGAAGCCGTTGCAAAATCCTATCCTTCTTACTGGGACGATCTCCGCCGGGCCGGATTCACCGTGGAAGAAAAAAATACGGGTTGAACATTTGCCCGTTCATCTGAAAACAAGTACGTTTGCATGGAATTTCGGCAACAATACGGCAAGTCCCCATGATCGCAGATCTGTTTATCCCCTGTTTCATCGACCAGTTTTATCCCGAGACGGGATTCAACGTGGTGAAGGTACTGGAGAAATTCGGCGTGGGGATCCATTACAACACCAACCAGACCTGCTGCGGCCAGCTGGCTTTCAACAGCGGCTTCTGGGACGAAGCCAAAACCATAGGGGAAAAATTCATCCGGGATTTCCCGAACGACCGTCCCATCATCGGCCCTTCCGCTTCCTGTGTGGCCTATATCCGGAATTACTTTCCGAAATTATTTCACAACACCGCCCTGCATAATGAATACAAGCAGGTGAGAAGAAATATTTACGAATTCTCCGATTTCCTTGTGAATATTCTCAAAGTGACCGATACAGGCGCCACTTTCAACGAAAAAGTCACTTACCACGATTCCTGCGCAGCTTTGCGGGAATACGGCATCCGTGAGGAGCCAAGGATACTGCTGCAGCATGTACGGGGACTCGAGCTCGTTGAGATGGATGACACCGAGGTTTGCTGCGGCTTTGGCGGGACTTTCTCGGTGAAAGCCGAGCCCATTTCAACGGCTATGGCAGAACAAAAGGTGGAAAAGGCGCTGCAGACCGGTGCGGCCTATATCGTTTCCACCGATCTGTCATGCCTGATGCACCAGGAAGCGTATATCCGCAAACACGACCTGCCCATCAAGGTGATCCACCTTGCCGACGTCCTCGCCTCTGGTTGGTAATCTTCATTCCCGCATTCTGGCATTCCCGCATTCTTGCATTCCCGCATTATAATCACACTTTTTATTCACAGGGATACACAGGATATTCAGGATATTCTCCACTCAGAACTCACAGTGAAGTAAGGATAAGCGCGCCTTCGCGTCTTTGGTGTGAAAAGTGAATAGTAAGAAGTGAGTAGTAAATAGGTTTAGGGTTTAGTTTGTTGAGGGGTTTAGGAGGGTATTACATACTTCATACCTCATACTTCATACCTCATACCTCATATTTCATATTTCATATTTCATACCTCCCTGTCAGCTGTCTTGCCGGCCGTGATCAAACTGGCAACCAAAACAAAGGGCTTTGTGTCTTGCTATCGTTATAATTATTACATTTGCTCCTTTGCAAAAAACCTATTTACATTATGGAAAACACTGTTTACGATGCGCTTGCAAAAAAGTTAAGGCTTACAGCTAAGATTCTGATTCTGAGTTGCTTTACTTTTTTTCTTACGATAACGGCCGGCCAGGCAGCAGTGACCAACTGCTATCCGCAGGATCTGGACTACTGGACCGGGACTGCCAACAATCAGGGTTTAAAGGCCCAGACGAGTCTGGTGCATGCCCAGGGTGGCGGCAGCGGGAACAGGGGCTGGATGAAATTCGATATCACGGCCATTCCCCCGGGTTCAACCATCAACAACGTGGTACTGAAGTTTTTTATCTCATCCCAATACAATCCGGCTTACCAGGTCAGGAAAGTGACGGCCGACCCTGTCACCAGTTCGGGTGCAACACTTTACTCCCAGATCGGGAGCGGCACCATTTACGGAACCTTTACCAATGTGGTTGCCGGTCAGAACTCCAGGACACTGAGCACCCAGTCAAGAACCGATCTCCAGAACGCTTTAGGTCAGGGTTGGTTTGCGGTGGGACTATACGTATACAGTTCTTCCGGAATTTTTTATCTCTGGGCAGACGGCTGGAACCAGACCAACAAGCCCTACCTGGAGATTACCTATACCACCAATTTCCAGAACGACATCGGCATTGACTCCATCTCCAGTCCGGTGAACCAGAGCTGTGAAGGGAGCTGGCCGGTGAAAATCAAGATGTTTAACGGAGGCATCAACCTCATCACGTCCGCCACACTGAACTGGTCTATCAACGGGGTGTCGCAACCCAGTGTTCCCTGGACGGGCACCCTTGCACCCGGAGCCATTACCACTGTCACCCTTGGCAACTTCACCTTTAACCCGGGAAACATCACCATCTTTGCCCAGGCTGCTTTCCCAAACGGACTGACCGACCCTTTCCCGGGCAATAACAACAAAACCCAAATCGTACAGATCATACCAAAGCCAAGCATATACTTACAGCCCACCAACCAGAGCACGGGAGTGGGCGGAAATGCGACATTCAGCCTGCTCGCCGCGGGAGGGAATATCACCTATCAGTGGCAGATCAGTATCAACAACGGCCAGACTTTTGCCAACCTTTCCAACGCGCCTCCTTACGGCAATGTTACCACCAACAACCTGCTGATCACCGGGGCCACCCAGAACATGAACGGGTATAAGTACCGCTGCCTTGTTACGGGGATCTGTCCTCCCTCGGTATATTCCGATACGGTCCTGCTCAGCGTGGGGCCGCCCGTGAAAGCCACTGCCGTGACCGGCTATGCCTGTCCGGGCAATATCGCCATCGTTCCAGTCACCGTAAAAAACCTGCTGAATTCAACCGGTATTAAACTCACAATGCTGTATAACCAGTCGAATATCGCTTTTGTCAACCATTTCGGCGTACATCCCCTGCTATCCGCAGGTTTTACCGTAAACAGCGCCAGCGGCACCGTGGTGATCGAATGGACCTCTGCAAGCCCTGTTACCATTTCAGATGATACCATCTGCAAGCTGAGATTCATGTACACCAACAACAGCACCATCGTGTTCGACACCCTGACACCCGGAAACTGCCTGTTTTCCGGAGGAGGAGGCCTTGCATTCCCGGCTGATTATGTGAACGGTGCTGCCACCAACGGAACCCCTTCCATCACGGCACACCCCACGAGCATCCTCGCCATTGCCGGCTACCCTGCCATCTTCACTGTGTCTTCTCTCGGACTTCCATACTACCAGTGGCAGATCAGTATCAATAACGGCGTTTCCTGGTTGAACCTGAGCAACGTCTATCCTTACCAGGGAGTAAATGACGACACCCTGACGATTTTAAGCCCGACCCTTCAGATGAACAATTATCAGTACCGCTGTGAACTGTCAGGATGCGGAACGACCGTCATCTCCAACAGCGCGACCCTCACCGTGATCAAACTCGTGAAAACCTGGATCGACACGATCTATACATGTCCGTGTTTACCTCCAGGACAGGAGCCGCTAATTCGAGTAAATGTGAAAGTTGCCAATTTCGACTCAATCAGTTCGGTCTCCCTGTCACTTGTTTATAAGGCAGCTGCCCTTGAGTATATGGGTATTGATAGTGTCCACCCCAATCTTGTAGGCCCGGTGGTATCCAACAACTTCCTTGGTTTTCCTAATCCATTTAATACCTTCCGGCTTGCTTATTACAACTTCCTGGGAACAGTGGCCGTCCCGGACAGCGCGAGATTATTTCAACTCAAATTTAAAGTTAAATGTGACACGACCAAGCTGATGTGGGAGACCTGGACGCCGGGCGCCTGCCAGTATTCCACCGAGCTGACCACCTTTGATGCCGAATTTGTGGATGGCTGGGTATTGAATGGCGGACCCTTTGTTTTGCAGCATCCGGCCTCTACCACGGTTTATGCCGGAGATACGGCCACCTTCACCTGCCAGGGTGCCACTTACGGTGCATCCATCAGTTACCAGTGGCAGGAAAGCACCGACGGAGGCACCACGTGGAATAACCTGAGCCCGAGCGCCACATATATGGGAGTTTACACCCCCACCCTGAAGGTAAAAGCTTCCCTGGTCACCATGTCGGGTTACCGCTACCGTTGCAGGATCAATGGTTTATGCCCGTTTGTGACCACCAGTGCCGCCACCATGACGGTGAACTCTCCCCCGATCTATGTCACCATCCCGCCCATCAATGCGTGCGCAGGAGATACGGTTTTTGTACCCATTGTGGTCAACAACTTTTCCCAGGTGTGTTCATTCTCACTCAAGCTGCGATTCAACGGCTCTCACCTGACCTTTGCCGGACACAAGCAGATCAATCCCAACCTTCCGGGTCCGGGAGGCATGATGGTGAACAACAGTGCGGACACCGTCATTATGTCATGGTCTTCACTCGTATCTGGTACCCTGCCATCCTATGCCACACTTGTGATCCTGAAGTTCGTCAGCAACGGATTCTTCAGCGGAAGCCAGCTGTTATGGAAGACAGAACCGGCGGGCAATTGCCAGATCACCAATTGTGCGGCCATCACTATTCCCAGTGTATTCAACAATTCCACCGTGTCGGTGGCCGCCCTGCCCCTGCCCTACAATGTCATCACACCCCAGCCGGCCGGCGGCCATTACTGCCAGGGCGATATGGGTGTCCAGGTCGGTCTCGACAACACACAGTTTGGGATCGTGTATGCCCTTTACCGCGACGGTGTGGTGGTACCGGGATACGGTGGTGTTGCCGGAACAGGTTTTGGAGTAACCTTTAACACCTTCGGAACTCCCGGTTTCTACCAGGTTCTTGCCAGCAATCCTTCCACAGGTTGCACCCGTTGGATGGACGGTTTTGTGACCGTGATCGCAGATGCCCCGCCACCCCAGTTCAACATTACGGGAGGCGGTTCCTACTGCATCGGAGGCGCCGGTGTGATGGTGGGCCTCGACGGCTCTACTACCAATGTGGAGTATATCCTTTACAAGGACGGTTTTCCGGTCGACACCCTTTCCGGGACCGGATCCGTGCTCAGTTACGGTAACCAGACCAATGCAGGCACATATACCATCGTTGCAAGAAACGAATGGGTGGAAACCTGTCCCACCCAGATGAGCGGAACCGCAGTGGTATCCATCACGCCCTACCCCGATGCGGCCGGCCCCATCACCGGTAATCTGACTGTTTGCCAGGGTCAGACCTTTACCTACTCCATCACCCAGGTACCCAGTGCCACCTCCTACCAGTGGACGCTTCCCACAGGTGCCACGGGCAGCAGCACCGGAACCAGCATCAGTGTGACCTACACGACCTCCGCCGTATCAGGCAATATCAGCGTAAAAGGTATCAATACCTGCGGACAGGGAACTCCTTCCAGCATCGCAGTGACGGTGAACCCGCTCCCGACTTCGGGCGGACTGATCTCCGGACCGACCACGGTATGCCAGGGTGCTACCGGAGTGATATTCAGCATTACAGCCATTCCTGAGGCCACTTCCTATATCTGGACCCTGCCGACAGGATTCACCATAGCAGCCAACAACGGAAACAGCATCACGGTCAATGTCAGCACCTTCGCAATGAGCGGCAATCTGACGGTGAAAGGCAACAATGCCTGCGGCGACGGACCGGTAAGCACACTGGCTATTCTTGTCAGCCCCCTGCCGGGAAATGCAACCCAGATCTTCGGTAATTCCACCCCCTGCCAGGGACAGACCGTGTTTTATTCTCTCCAGGCACCCGCCAATGCCTCCACTTATCTCTGGAGCCTGCCTCCCGGCGCCAGCGGAAGCAGCACCAGTAATTCGATATCAGTAACCTTCAGCACCAGTGCCGCATCCGGAACGCTTTCGGTGACCCCGCAAAACAGCTGCGGTAACGGAGGTACGGCCAACCTGCCCATCAATGTGCAACCCCTGCCCGGAACTCCCCAGGCCATCAGCGGCCCGGTTTCCGTCTGTAAAAACACCAGCGCAGTAGTTTACACCGTCCCGGCAGTAAGCAATGCAAACACCTATATCTGGACATATCCTTCCGGTATCAGCGGTACCAGCAATACCAACACCATCACCCTGAACTTCTCGGGCACAGCCACCTCCGGCAATATTACCGTTAAAGGCAATAATCTGTGCGGAGCCGGTCCCGTATCCGTGCTTCCCATCACGGTTCATAACCAACCCACTGTAAGCCAGGCCACCTTCCCGACCGTTTGTCTTGAAGGCGGACCTTTCACCCTTACGGGCGGGAATCCGGCCGGCGGAACATACAGCGGGCCGGGAGTCAGCAACGGCATCCTGGATCCCACCATTCCCGGGGTCGGCACCTGGACCATCACCTATACCTACACCGACGGCAATAACTGCACCAACAGCGCCACGCGTCCGCTCACCATCAACCTTCCCCCAAGGATTACCGGCACTGTTTCCTACGACAATGTGGGCTCCACCCTGATGGGCAACGTGAAGGTCTACCTGAAAAACACCTCCAATGTGATCCTCGACTCCACCCTGTCGATCGTGGGTACGGGTGCATACGCCTTCCGCTGTTTAGCCAGCGGACAGTACAATATGTCGGCGACCACCAGCCGCATCTTCCCGACAAGTTCGGTGAATTCGGTGGATGCCCTTGCCATTGCCCAGCACAGTGTGGGTATGATCACACTTCCGCCCTTCAACCAGCTTGCCGGAGACGTGAACAACAGCAGTTCCCTGAATGCCGGAGATGCATTGCTCGTGATGAGACGCTGGGTCGGTGCCATCGATCATTTTTCCATTCCCGACTGGTTGTTCAGCATCTCCAATCCGACCACCATTGCGGGATCAGACCAGGCAGTTCCCATCAAATCCCTTGCTGCAGGCGATGTGAATGCTTCGGTGATTCCGTCGGCGGCTAAAACAGAACCCACGGTATTTGTCGAACAAAGCGGCAGCCGTTATGTCAATGGCAACGCCACGGTTGAGATCCCGGTCAAAGCCGGCCAGTCCATCCTTACCTCCGCAATCAGCCTGGCCCTGAATTATCCTGCCGGAAACCTGGTGATCCGTGAAGTGAAAAGCAAACTGCAGCAAGTGGTCTGGCATGCCACCGAAAGTCAGCTCAGGATCGCATGGTACGACCTTAGCCCGGTTACATTCGCTTCGAATGAGACGATGTTTACCCTTGTTGCCAGCATTGAAGGCGACATCAGTGCCGGCGGCAGAACAGACATCCAGGCAGACGCCATCAGCGTGGTGGCGGATCCCACGGCCAGGGTATATGAAAAAGTGCGCCTGGTAGTGCCTTCCCTGATCTACAGTACCGACAACGGTATCTCTTCAGAAGGATTTCACCTTGGCGCCAACCACCCCAACCCTTTCAGCAGGACTACAGAGATCGCCTATCAGCTTCCTGAAGCGGGAGATGTGAAACTCAGCCTGTTCAGCCTGTTAGGCAATGAAATTCAGATCCTGGTGCAGGACAAGCAGCAGGCCGGTGTATATAAGACCAGCTTCCAGCCGGGGAACCTTGCTCCCGGCATGTACCTGTATAAACTTGAACTGAAGGGAAAAAGCCAGCTTTACCAGCAGACCAGAAGCATGATCATCAGGGAGTGACATGGGTTCTGAGATTTGGTAAAGCAATTTGTTGTTTTTAAAATATTTTAGAATAAATGGTTTATTTTCAAGCCATTGATAATATTCTGCCAGTTTGAACCGGTTTTTGACAAAGTTAAATTTTCGAAGATGAAGAAGACGGTATTCCTGATGTTTGTTTGCCTGTGGGGAAGCACTATCATGGCACAGCCCACACTGACGGTGGGAAATGTTTCATCATGTTGCAACAGTACGGGTGTTACGGTAGATGTGCCTGTATTAGCAAGTAATTACACGGGTGTCGGAGGGTTCTCTCTCTACATTACATATCCTGCAGGACTTTCGTTCAGCACGATAGTCAATGCACATCCTTCCCTCACCTCCTCCGGTTTTTTCGTCTTTAACGGGATGAGTGTGCCCACCAACCAGGTGGGTGCCAGTTGGTTCAGTGACGGTATGGTATCACTCAACATCACTTCCGACACCCTGTTTGTATTGCGTTTCACCTATACCTGCGTGGCTTCACAGATTTCCGCCCTGAATTTCAACCTGGCCCTGCCCACACGTTCAGAAACCTTTGACCTCCCGGGGGATCTGATGAACAATGTCAGCTATGTGAACGGCAGTGTGACCAAGCTGATATTAGGCAATGTGGGAAGCATCACCGGACCTTCGAATGTCTGTGCCGGTCAGCCAGGAGTGGGATATTCGGTTACGGCTGTTACGAATGCAAGCAGTTATACCTGGACAGTGCCTACAGGTGCCACGCTTGTATCCGGGCAGGGAAGCAACGCCATTGTGGTGGACTACGGAAATACCAGTATCAGCGGGAATGTGGGTGTGACAGCTTCCGATCCCTGCGGAAACACCACCACCAACAGCAAAGCCATTACAGTAAGCCCCCTGCCTGCAGGGACAGGCACCATCACCGGTCCGGTTTCCGTATGCCAGGGAACGGGAGGGCATGTGTTCAGCGTAAGCGGGATCACCAATGCCGGCACCTATAACTGGAGTCTTCCTGCCGGAGCGAGCATTACCGCCGGATCGGGGACTTCGAGCATCACCGTTTCCTTCAGCCCGGTGGCAGTTTCAGGCAATATCACGGTTCAGGGCCAGAACGGCTGCGGACTGCAGTACACCACTAATCCGGCCTACGCACTTACCGTGCTGGCGATGCCCGTCGCCAATGCCGGACCTGACCAGGTCATCATCATCAACACATCCACCAACCTTACAGGTTCCGCCACTGCAGGAACCGGAAACTATTCCTACCTCTGGAGCCCTGCTGTCATGTTACAGGGCGGTATCGCCAACATCCAGAATCCTTCTACCATCAACCTTTCAGAGTCGCAGGTCTATACCCTGACCGTGACCGATGTCACCACCGGTTGCGTGAGTACGCCCGACCAGGTACAGATCAACATCACCGGTCTTCCGCTGAGTGTCACCAGCATTACGGCAACTCCCCCGGCCATCTGTGTCGGGCAGACTTCCCAGTTACTGGTGGTGGCAGCCAACGGCTCCGGAACCTATACCTATACCTGGGCACCATCGGCCTCGCTTCAGGGGAGTAACACCATCGCCAATCCGGTGGCCAATCCGACGGTAACCACAACTTACTCGGTAACCGTCTTCGACGGGGAGGAAACACTCATAGAGACCGTCACCGTGACGGTTTACCCCCTGCCGAATGCCACAGCCGGCAGCAACACACCGATCTGTGCCAACGCCACCCTGAACCTCACCTCCGGAGGCGGCGTGAACTATGCATGGTCAGGACCGGCAGGATTCACTTCTTCATTACAGAATCCGAGTATACCCAATGCTCCTGTTACAGCAGGGGGAAGCTACACGGTAACCGTAACCAGTGCGGAAGGCTGCCAGAAAACAGCCAGCACCACCGTTGTTGTGAACGCACTCCCTACACCGACAGCCAACAGCAATGCCCCATTTTGCGCAGGAAACAATCTCTTTCTTACAGCCACCGGCGGCACATCTTACAGTTGGACCGGACCTGAAGGCTTCACTTCCGGCAGTCAGAATCCCATTGTCAACAATGCCCAGGCTATCAACAGCGGCACCTATCATGTCACCGTCACCAATGCCAACTCCTGCCAGGCTTCCACCACAGTGAGTGTCACCATCTATCCGCTTCCCCAGCCGACAGCCGGTAATAACGGTCCGCTCTGTACAGGGGCAAGTCTCAACCTGCAGTCATCAGGAGGCGTAACATATTCGTGGAGCGGTCCAAACGGTTTCACCAGCAATACGCAGAATCCGGTCATTACGCCGGTTCCATTTGCAGGCGGCGGCACTTATTCAGTAACCGTAACCGATGCCAACCTTTGCCAGGCATCGACCACCACAGCTGTGACCGTTTACGCCCTGCCCAGTCCCACTGCATCAAACAGCGGGCCGGTCTGCGTGGGTGATCCCCTCGACCTGAATGCCGGAGGAGGAACCGCCTACCTTTGGTCGGGCCCTTCGGGATTCACATCTACCGACCAGAACCCCGTCATTCCTGCCGTTACAGCAGCCAATTCCGGCACCTACAGTGTAACCGTGACCGATGCGAACAGCTGCAGTGCCGCCACTACCACCCAGGTCACAGTACATGCCCTGCCGGTTCCCGTAGCCGGGAGTAACAGTCCGGTTTGTACCGGTGTATTGCTGCAGCTCAATGCTTCAGTAGGAACATCATACCTGTGGAGCGGGCCGGCCGGGTTTTCATCCAACCAGCAGAACCCCCAGATTGTATCGCCGACAACAGCCAACAGCGGCACTTACACCGTTACAGTCACCAATGCCAACGGCTGCAGTGCCCAGACCACAATGGAGGTTACCGTATTTGAACTGCCGGTGCCCCAGGCCTCCAGCAACAGCCCGGTCTGCGACGGCGGACTGCTTGACCTGAACGCAGATGGCGGCAATGTCTATGTATGGTCGGGGCCGAACGGGTTCAACTCTGCACTTCAGAATCCTGTTATCGATCCGGTCGGGCTAATTGGAGCCGGCACCTATCATGTGACCGTCACAGACGGGAACAATTGTGCTGCAGCCACCAGTATCGTGGTGGTGATCAATCCGTTACCCACCCCATCCGCCGGCAGCAATTCACCGGTTTGTGCCGGAAATCAGCTCAATCTGAATGTCAATGCATTTACATCATATGAATGGAGCGGACCCGACGGGTTCACATCCGGCCTCCAAAACCCCGTGATCGCCGGAGCAGGGTTGAATGCCGGCGGTATTTACTCCGTGACGGTAACCGACCTGAACGGATGTAAAAACACCTCCAGTACCAACGTCATCATCAATGCACTTCCGACGCCCACCGCAAACAGCAATACCCCTGTATGCGCCGGGAATTCGCTGACATTCAGTGCAACGGGAGGCACCTCCTATTCCTGGTCCGGACCGAACGGTTTTAACTCATTGCTTCAGAACCCTGGTATCGTCAATCCTACGGTTGCAGCCTCGGGTACCTACACGGTAAGCGTTACCGATAACAACAACTGTTCCAGCAGCACCACCACGGTGGTTGTGGTCAATCCCCTGCCCATACCCTCGGCATCGAGCAATACACCGGTATGTGCCGGCAACACCCTGAGCCTAAATGCCTCCGGAGGCAGCGGCTATAACTGGACAGGCCCCAATTCGTTCACATCCGGAGTTC
>CAZSQJ010000050.1:161-26300 GCA_964608665.1 uncultured Bacteroidales bacterium
CAGGATGAAAACTCCAATTAAAAAGGTGAAGGCTTCAAGATGCGTCAACACATCCCCGTTTTACTTTTTAATTGGAATTTTATTCTTATTTCTTTACTCTTTCTTTCTTAGGTCTTGATTCTTAAGTCTTTATTCTTTTACTTCCTCATGAAGTTTTTAAAAGATACAAGATAAAAGAATTAAAATCAATGAATTAAAGAAACAGGATAAAAATTCCAGGATGAAAACTCCAATTAAAAAGGTGAAGGCTTCAAGATGCGTCAACACATCCGCTTTTACTTTTTAATTGGTATTTCTCTCCTGATCCTTTACTCATCAGTTTTGAGCTTCCCGGGATAAGCCGGATCAAGATACACCCAGAACATCGGCATATACCCCCTCAGGCTGCCGTCCTCATTAAAGACCTCAAGGATGGGTGCTATCCCCAGTACCTTCTTGTCGAACTGCAGGCTACTTTCATCCATGCGCCATTCCTCCAGAAAACGTACTCTCGTAATCCTTTGCAGATCAAGCGATTGCTTAACAGGCATCAAGGTATCGTTATACGGGGGTACAGGACTGCTAGTAAGAATGGTGTCGGTTCTGTTGCCGATGGCTTTCACCTCTTCCGGACTCATGGGCAGGTGAAAAATGTCGTATGCTTTCAGGTCCCCTTTATAGGCAGCATTCAGGATGGCTTTTACAAACTGCTCCCTCTTGCTGCCCTCGATGTTTTGCACCCACCAGTCAAATTCAGGATCAGGGGATTTGATGCTGACATCGTACTGTATCCTTTCGGTGACAAGGCTTTTGCTTTTCTGGTCGCGACAGGAAAAAACAAGACCGGCCAGGACAAGGCACAACAGGATCGGGGTTTTCATGGGCTGGAATTTTGGTTAACAGATGAAAGGTTGCATGTTTCCCTGTGAAGGTACAAAGATAAACCCCTGCGAATAAGGGGAAATTGTTTTTTGAGTAATTTTATTGGCTCAAAGCGTGCATATGGAAAACTGGCAGGAAAAAATACTGGAAGGGATGAGCCTTGCGCCTTATATTCAGAAGGCGATGGCTTTGATCGGCATTAAAAGGAGGGTCGGTGGCAATCAGTTTCGGCATGCCATGGCGACCCTGGCCATTCTGATCGATTATAAGTATATGGAACCCCGTGTGCTGAAAGCATCGGTAATCCACGACCTGCTGGAGGATGTCCCGGAAACCACCCCGGAATCCATCATCAGGCTGGAAGACGGGCAGGCTGTTTACGACCTTGTTAAAGAAGTGACCCGTCCAAAGGAACAACCCAAAGAGGCGTATCTGATGCAGATCAGGTTCCAGGGCAGTCGCGAGGCTAAAATACTGAAACTGGCCGACCGGATCAGCAATATCACTGACCTTCACCTGGGGGTAGACTGCAAGAAATATATCGCGGATTATATAAAGCAGACAAGGGAATACGTGCTTCCGATTGCCGATGATCTTGCTGGCGATCCTGTCGCCGATAATATGGGAAAGGAACTGAGGGATTTGCTTTTTCTGAAGGACAGACTGGTAAAGACTTACCTGGAGAAGGTTGAAAAGAAGGGACAAAAACTCAGTACCGCAGGAATGCAACCCTAAGGCAGGACGTACGCATGGATCTCAGGGTTTCATCACAACCCCCCTGTTTTTCTTTCCGTCAATTTTAACGACAAGGGGCTGATCAAACCTGACATGCCGGATGAAATCATCCTCGTAGGCAGCAGGTTGTGATGCAAGGTATTCGAGGTCGTAAAAACCGTCTTTTGAAAAGGGGTTGATGGTAAAGTATCCAACCCGGAAGCTGGTAAGGTTCTGGAAAAAATGTGTTCCCTGGCTGGGATCGATGCGGTAATGCTCGAGTCCGGATTCCACTATGAGACGGGCAGCCGAGATCTGTGGCCATTTTACCGGAATGCCGAGCCAGGGATCGGAAGAACCCCAGCGCCCCGGGCCGATCAGGATGTAGTTTTTCTTATCATTGATCATCCTGCCATTGATCTCATCAACCTTTTGGGCGATCGTCTTGGTTTCTGCAGGATTAAAGGATTCAGGTTTCACATATACCATGTCAAATATGGTATTGATGATGCCATTGCCAAGCGCTGCATTGGAAGAGATGATGGTGTCCTTTTCCATGATACCGTTCAGGTTGACCTGCATGCGTTCATCTGCCTCCACGATAGGCCTGATCTGCAGGAGATAAAAGACCTTGGGTTCATCCTTCGGCCGGTCGAGATCCACCGCAAATTCAATTTCTATCGGTTTGTTCATCTCGAGCTGCCCCGTCTCCAATACCATCTGAAGGATCTGAGCAAGAGGGAATGTGTTGTGGGTCAGAACGTTGGAGAAGGTTATCAGTTTTCTTCCACCCTCGTGGAGTCCGTCGCGGAGCATGTTGTTCTCGGGATCAAAGGTGGAAGCGGCATAACGGAAACCGGGATCGGTCTCCGCTTCCGACACCTTCAGACGCAGCAGGTTGATGCTGTCATCGGTGGAAGGATGGAAATGGTTTGGATCCATGTCAAGGGCATAAAACACCTTCTGGGTTTCCCGCAGTGCCATTTCCGGAGAGGTGAGCTGCAGCACCTTCTTCGGGAATTTCGGGCTGAAACGCAGGGTATTCCCGCCGTCGACAATGTATTTGCCGAGTCCGAAGGCAATGTTTGCGATACCGTCTTCGGGCTTTTCCGGCGGGATCGGATAAAAATTGATCGAGCGGGTTACCCCGGACAGGGTTGGATAAAAGCGGTTTCCGTATGAATTGCCGCATACTTCCTGCAGCACGATGGCCATCTTCTCTTCGTCGATCACGTTGGAGGTCGCGGTCATATAGGCCTTGCTGTCTTTGAAGAAAGCCGAAGCATACACACTCTTGATGGCATTGCTCAGATTTTCGATCATCAGCCTTTCATCCCGTGTGTCGTTCGGGATCATATAGGTGGCATATATGCCGGCAAATGGTTGATAGTGAGAATCCTCCAGAAGACTTGATGACCTTACGGCAATCGGATTGTTAATCACGGAAAGGAAGGTGTACAGATCTTCATGGATCAGGAAGGGCAGGCGTGCATTGATGAAATGCTGAAGAATCTCCTCGTCAGGAATATCCGAAAGGGCAACCTTATATAACTGGTTTTCTTCCATGAACTCGTCAAATACATCCGCACAGATCACCACGGTACGCGGGATAGTGATGATCACATCCTTCACTTTGTCGAAGAGCCTGTTACGTTTGATCAGGGAGTCGAGAAAAGCGAGTCCGCGTGCTTTGCCGCCGATAGATCCCTTGCCGATCCTTGCAAAGGTGAGGTATTCGTCGAATCTTTCCCTGTAAAATTCTGCAATGATGCCCCTGGCCTTGTTCATCCTGAAAGTGGCGATGGCATCGAAAATGAAATGCCTGACTTCATCCAGGTTACTGAAAGATTCAGGACGAAGTAATTTAAAAAGTTCGGCAATCGGGAATAATGCCCTGGCCCGTAGCCATTTAGAGAAGTGATTCCGGGTGATGTGGTATTCCAGGCAATCGTCGGGAATGTCGAACACCCGCTGTTGCAACGATTTCAGATCGGGTGCGCGTGCAATCTCTTTTCCGCTGGCTGGGTCGATGAAAACAAAATCACCGAAAGCAAAATACTCCATGATAAATTGCTTCAGTTCATGGGAGAGGGTTTTGGACCGTTTGTAAATAAACCCGGCCCGCATGTCCTTGGCAATGGCTTCATTCTCCAGGTCTGACGACTGTAACAAAATGGGCATCAGGGGATCATCGTTCTTGATGATCTGGGTGAGTTTCAGTCCGGCCTGCTTATCCATCTCCCCGCCGCACGGAAAACTGATATCGGAGATGATCCCCAGCATATTGTTCTTGTATTTTTCATACAGGCCGACGGCTTCATCGAAGTTTGTGGCAAGCAGGATCTTCGGTCTGCCCCGCATGCGAAGCATCTGCTGGTGTTCGTTCAGGCCTTCGGTCATAAAATCCAGCGACTGTTTGAAGATCAGTTTGTAGATAGCCGGCAGGTAGCTGGAGTAAAACCGGATGGAATCTTCCACCAGCAGGATCACCTGTACCCCGATTTCATGCACATCCAGCTCTGCATTCATCTTATCTTCAATCAGTTTGATGATGGCAAGCAGAAGGTCGGCATTTCCCAGCCAGCAAAAAACGTAGTCGATGGCGCTCAGATCTTCCTGCGACAACTGGATGGAAACCTCCCTGGAAAAAGGAGTCAGTACCACGATGGGTTTTGCCGGATAACGTTCCTTGATCTTGAAGGGAAGTTCAAAACAGGATGATTTCTCGGCGCTGAGCATGGTGATCACCAGGTCGATATTGGTATCGGTAAGGATATGAAATGCTTCTTCTTCCGATGAGGCCTGTATGAACTGGGGCGGGTAACGAAGGTTCAGCGAAGTGTATTCGTTGAAGATCTGCTCGTCGATACGTCCGTCTTCTTCCAGGATAAAGGCATCGTATCTGCTGGAGATCAGCAGTACCTGGTAGATCCTTTTTTTCATCAGGTTGTTGAAGGAAGTCTCGCTGGTGAGGAACTGGCGGGCCAGCAGGGTGGTGGTATCTGTCATACTGCTCGGAGAATATGGAACGAAATTAATGTAAAATTATCGTCTGATCAACTCCCGGGCGGGATCCCAGAAATACCTGTTGAAATCAGCGATCTGATCGTTAATAATGGTAATGCCCTCGTTTTCAAGTAATTGTTTCATAGTGTCGGGCCCTCCGAAATGATGCTTCCCGCTCAGCAGGCCGGTACGGTTCACCACCCTGTGGGCCGGAATGTCTTCGGAACTGTGGTGCGACTGGTTCATGGCCCATCCCACCATGCGTGCGGCGCGGCCCGTGCCAAGGTAACGGGCGATGGCGCCATAGGTGCTGACCCTGCCGTGAGGAATCTTCCGTACAACCTGGTATACCTGCTGAAAGAAGGAATCATGGTCTTTCATCGGCAATCGGTGCGTAATGTCTGCCTTGTGCAAGCCTGAATACCAGGTAACAGATGGGTTTTCCTTCTTCAAGGAACATTTTTTCGTAAAAGGTTTGTATCGATACTGCCGGTTCCGGTGCGGCCGCTTCGCTGTAAAGATCATGGGTGGTGAATTCAGGAAGGTGCTGGTATTCCCCGATCACTCCCAGGGAGTAATCATACAGGTCGCGGTTATCGGTTTTCAGGTGAATCAGCCCTCCCTCCTTCAGCAGGTAACCGTAAAGGCCGAGGAAACGGGGCGCGGTAAGCCGCCGCTTTTCACGGGATTTCCTCGGCTGAGGATCGGGAAAGGTGATCCATATCTCCGATACTTCTCCCCTTTGAAAGAAATGATGCAGCAGTTGTACATGTGTCCTGATGAAGGCCACATTGGTAAGGCCCTGCGCGATGGATGTCTTGCAGCCCCGCCACATCCGCGCTCCTTTGATGTCTACTCCGATGTAGTTCCTGTCGCGATTCCGGATGGCCTGGCTGACGGTATACTCCCCTTTGCCGCATCCCACTTCAAGCACAATGGGGTGTGCATTTCCGAAGAAATCCTGCCACCGTCCCCTGAAAGGGAAACCCTGCAGCACTTCTTCCCAGCGGGGCTGGAACATATTGTGGAATTCACGGTTTTCGGCAAATCGTTCCAGCTTGTTTTTCGTCATTTGTTTCTTGTTTTGGGATCAGCCGGCTGGCCTCACCAGCGGATCAGCCAGGCGTTGGGATCTTTTGCGGCCCTGACCTGATACAGGGCTTTCAGGGCTTCCTCCCTGCCTTCATGTCCAGAGTAACAAACCATGTGCAGCCCTTTGCCATTCCGGCCGAAGATTCGGGCCGGGTATCCTTCTTTTACCAGTTTTTCCGCGGTTTTTCTGGCACCTTCCTCAAGTCTGAAACATCCGGCAACGATGTAATATTGCGGTCCTGATGGGGTTGTTTCTCCCGGCACAACTGCCTGGGCGGGAAGATCAGGGGCTGTTGCCGTGTCACCGCCGGCAATGACGGTATCTTGTGACTGAACTGTAGTGTCCTGTATGGATAAGGCGGTGTCTTCAGTAATTCCGGCAGGTGTTCCGGACTGTTGTGCGGGCGACTCCTTCCCGGGGTAGGAAAGGCGCTGGCGCAGGTATGAAGCGATGTTTGCAGCATAAAAACCGGCGAATACCAGTGCACCCGCCATAAGAATGATCATGATAATCCTGGCCGTCCTGTAGCCGGATCGTTTCTTTAATGGCGTGAGTTCCACCGGCTGCAGGCCATAGTATTCCCCGGAAGTTTCCAGATCCGGGTCTGCCTCAAAGCAGATCTGTCCCTGCTGGTCTTTGAACAATAAACCAACCCCGGGTATTTCGAGTCTTTTCCCCTTGTTGACCACAAAATGGCAACCGTCGACATATTCTTCGATCTCCTTCACGGCCAGCGAGAGGGGAAGCTTTTCACGGGCCGAGCAATGCCTTGCCAGTGTGTCGGAGGGAGCAGCGCCCGCCTCGAAGGAATATTGAATGCCGGGCGGGTGGAGCAGCCTTTTCAGGCTGTCAGGAGCGGCAGCCCTGTATGTCCCGGTAAAACGTCCCAGGCCGGGAACGGAAACTTCACCTTTTTCCGTAAGCAGATCGTATATATATCTTGATACATCCATATCAGGGAAGATGCTTGGGTAATTTTTCCAGGTCGTCCGGAACATCCACGGCATGGCTGTCGTATTGTGTGAGGCTGACGTAAATGTCATGGCCGTGCTCCATCCAGCGGAGCTGTTCAAGCGATTCCGATGTTTCGAGCAGGGTCGGCGGAAGGGTCACCAGTTCCATCAGGGTTCCGGCGCGGTATGCATAAATGCCGATATGTTTGAGGTAAGGATAGGCGATATGCCATTGGTCGTTTTGCCGCCCGCGCTGGAAAGGGATAACCGAACGGCTGAACAGCAGGGCGCGGTGGCGCAGATCAATCACTACTTTGACGGTATTCGGACTGTATAATTCCTCAGGATCCCTGATGATCCTGGCAAGGGTGGCGATATTGGTGTCCGGGTGATCGAAACAGGAGGCCACCAGGCTGATCTGGGCGGGATGAATATAGGGTTCATCCCCCTGGATGTTAATGATGATGTCTGGAAGCTTCATGTCTCCTTCCGACCTGAGGCGGCCGCAAACTTCGGCACAGCGTTCCGTCCCGCTGCGGTGATGCCGCGAAGTCATCATAACGTTTCCTCCGAAGCTTTGTACATGTTCGGATATCCTCTCGTCGTCGGTCGCAACCAGGATTTTCTGCAGTACATCAGATTCCGCACAGCGCTCATAAACCCTTCTGATCATGGATTTACCATTGATCATGGCAAGGGCTTTGCCCGGGAAACGGGTGGATGCATAACGGGCCGGTA
This sequence comes from uncultured Bacteroidales bacterium, assembly GCA_964608665.1. Taxonomy (GTDB): domain Bacteria; phylum Bacteroidota; class Bacteroidia; order Bacteroidales; family CAIXZF01; genus JAKLIX01. Next base: position 7,527 of record CAZSQJ010000050.1, read on the forward strand.
TGATGCCAAGACAGTCCACAAGGCCTGGTTTATTTAAACAATCCGTGCAGTTCGGCATTGACCTTGTCGATCACCATGCCGAGATCTTCCGGTACATCGGGGAAATTCACATTATCCACGTCGATGATCAGAAGCTTCCCCAGTGTATAGGAAGTGATCCAGCTTTCATACCTTTCGTTGAGTTTCTTCAGGTAGTCGAGCCGGATGGCGGCTTCGTATTCCCTTCCCCTTTTCTGAATTTGCCTGACAAGGGTGGGAACGCTTGCCCGAAGGTATATCAGCAGGTCGGGAGGCTGAATGAAACTGCTCATCAGCTCAAAAAGGGAACGGTAGTTATCGAAGTCACGCGTGGTCATCAGGTTCATGGCGTGGAGGTTGGGAGCGAAGATGTGTGCATCCTCGTAAATGGTCCTGTCCTGAACCACAGTCTTTTCTCCCTTTCTGATCTCCACGATCTGCCTGAACCTGCTGTTGAGAAAGTAAACCTGCAGGTTGAACGACCAGCGTTGCATATCTTCGTAAAAGCTGTTCAGGTAGGGATTGGTATCCACGTCTTCATAATGGGGTTCCCAGGCGAAATGCTTTGAAAGCAGGCGGCATAAGGTAGTTTTGCCTGCCCCGATGTTCCCGGCGATGGCAATATGCATGGCAGTTGGTTTTATCATGCTAAAGTAAGAAAGATTGGGATATCACCCATGTGCTGTTGAAAGATCGCTGATCAGTGCTGTGTACCTGCATGATGCATGTCTTTCAAAATATCTTCCACGGTTTTCCTGCTGTTGCTGAGCCTGGGTACTTTGTGTTGTCCGCCCAGTTTACCCTGGCGTTTCATCCACTGGTAAAACGTATTGGGTGGGACCTGGTGAATAATGGGCATATCAAGGATCATATTGTGGTACCGTTTCGCTTCATAGTCGGAGTTCAGCGATTTCAGCGCATTGTCGAGCATTTCGGTAAAATATTCGATATTGGCGGGAGCACGGTCAAATTCGATGACCCACTCATGGGCTGCCTGTGTCTTGTTTTTGAAGAAATGCGGTGCTGCGGTGTATTCGTGCACCCTGGCATCCGTCTTTTCACAGGCAATCCGGATGGCCTTTTCGGCATTGTCGATGATCAGTTCTTCTCCGAATGCATTGATGAAATGTTTTGTGCGGCCCGTGATATGGATACGGTAAGGACTGACGGAGGTGAACATCACCGTATCCCCGATCAGATAACGCCATAAGCCTGCATTGGTTGAAATGATCATGGCGTAATTCACTCCCGTTGTGACTTCCTCCAGGCCGAGGGTATGCGGATCACTGCTGCCCAACTGATCGAGGGTCATAAATTCGTAGAATATGCCGTAATCAAGCATCAGCAGCATATCACCGGCATTCCTGCGGTCCTGTATGCCGAAAAAGCCTTCGGAGGCATTGTAAGTCTCCATGTAATGCAAGGATTCTGGCATGATCTCATTAAATTGTTCATGGTAAGGCTGAAAACTGACCCCTCCGTGAACGAACATTTCCAGATTAGGCCAGACTTCTTCAAGGTTCTGCCGTCCGGTGATTTCCAGCACCCTCCTGCACAGCAGCAGGGTCCAGGAAGGAACTCCCGAGATACCTGTCACATTTTGCACGCTGGTGATGCGTGCCATCTTTTCGATCTTCTGCTCCCATTCATCCATCAGGGCGATGGAGATGGAAGGGGTGCGCATCAGTTCCACCCAGAAAGGCAGGTTTTGCATCAGGATGGCGGAAACATCCCCGTAATAGCTTTCCGGGTTCTCTCCGTCGTAGGTCCATGATCCTCCCATCCCGAGCAATTTCCCGTCGAACAATCCGGTATCAGGGTTAAGATCGCAATAGATCGACAGCAGGTCTTTGCCGCCCTTGTAATGACATTCTTCCAGCGCTTCCTTGCTGACCGGGATGAATTTGCTCTTACCCGCACTTGTCCCTGAACTCTTGGCAAACCAGTTGATGTCAGTCGGCCAGAGAACATTCTGCTGACCCTTGCGGATCCTGCTGATCAACGGGTGCAAATCCTCGTAAGTACTCACCGGAACACGCCGGCGGTATTCCTCCATCCCGCCAATGGACCCATAGTCGTACTTCTTTCCCCATTCGGTATTGCGTGCCGTATAAAGTAGTTTTCTAAGCCACTCCTGCTGAACATCATGCGGATACTTCATAAACAAGGCGATCTGGTGCAGCCGCTTCTTCATTAGCCAGGAAAAAACCGAACTGATAAAGGCCATAAATGTTTCCTTTTCCGCAAATGTAGGGCTTTTCATCGGGATGACATCCCGATGCTTTATCTTTGACCCATGATCCTGTTTCCTCCGGCCAAAATCAACCTCGGACTGCATGTGCTTCGGCGCAGAACAGACGGCTACCACGACATCGACAGTGTGTTTTACCCCGTCAACTGGAAAGATATCCTGGAAATCATACCATCACCCGACGGCAAATTCTCATTTTTCCCTTCAGGAATACCTGTCCCTGTTTTGCCTGAACAGAACCTGGTTGTCAGGGCCTGGCGGATCATGGAGCAGATATACCGGCTGCCTCCCGTTCACCTGTACCTGCATAAAACCATCCCTCCGGGTTCCGGACTCGGTGGAGGAAGCAGCGATGCGGCCAGCACGCTGGTCCTGCTAAACAGAATGTTCAGCCTCGGCCTCGCGAATGACACCCTCAGAAATATCGCAGCAGGAATCGGAAGCGACTGTCCGTTTTTTATCGATCCCGTTCCTGCTCATGTGAGCGGACGCGGAGAGAAGATCGTCCCATTCTGGCTTCAGCTTCCCGCGGTCATCATCGTAGTGCCTCCCCTGAATATTTCAACTGCCAGCGCTTATGCCGGGATTAAGCCACGTGAGCGGGAACAATCCGTCACGGATATCCTGCAGCAGCCATTCAGTCTGTGGAAAGAGCTGCTCTTCAATGATTTCGGGCAAGCGGCGGCATTACAGTTCCCGCAAATCCAAAAGATCAGGGAATCACTGTACAGCAATGGTGCCTTTTACGTTTCGATGACCGGAAGCGGTAGCGCCGTATACGGACTGTTCGACAACGCTATGCCCGACGTGGAAAGGATGAAGGCCGAAACGGGAGGTATTGTGCATGCCTGTGATGGCCCCGGCCGCACAGGAACCGGATGCGTCACCGGTTCTGCGCAGCTGTAAGCGTCTTTACTCCACCATCAGTTTGCCGGTCCTCGTTCCTTTATAATTATTTCCCTCAAATTCAAGGATGTACAGATACAAACCGGAGCTTAGCGTGGAAACATCCACAATAAACTGATGCCATCCTTCAGGCATTTGCCCCTGAGGGAAATATCTGAGCAGCTTCCCGTCAGGGGTTTTCAGGCTGAGACTCACCTGTCCTTCCTCCGGCAGGCAGTAACTGACCGTACTTGTCGTACTGCAGGGATTTGGATGGTTCTGTTCCAGGAAAAGTCCGTGAGATGATGTTTTGATGGCCGGAATATGAAGATATAAGGGTGTAATGGTTTGTCCGGTGCCGTCAGCAATGGAAGCGTTTTCACCAAGGGTCCATTCAGCTTCGTTTTCTGTCATGCTTTCCAGCCTGATCCACAGCATGGCTTCCCCTTTCCTGACCGCCATCGGATTGATGCTGTACCAGGCGATCAGAAGCCTCTCTCCGGCCACGTTCCAGATCACGGGTTCAGCTTCATCTTTATAGCCGGAAGCACGCATCGTGCGTACGCCGCTTACCCTGATTCCGGCAGGGACCATCATTTCAAGTGATATGGCACCGGCCTGGATGTCCCTGTCCGCAAAAACAGGCAGTTCAATGCGTTCCCCATACCCGGCTGTCATCAGTCCTTCGGTTTCCAGTTCGATCTCTCCGGAAAGTCTGGCGGAAGGTACATAAGAACCGTTGACATCGCCATACACAATTCCGCGCAGTTGTTCTGAAATCACACCGCTTCCTGAAGCATTCAGCGTTTTGACATCAGACAACCAGTCTCCTGCCGGGAACGAAGATATGATTTCGGCATATCTCCTGGCAATAAGAAGGGCATCGATGGCATTGATGTTGCCCGTGGCATTAACGTCGGCTGCCTCCAACCGCAACCCGTTGAGAAAAATAATGGAGGTGAAGTGCTGCAAAACAAGCATGGCATCGGTTGCGTTAACCCCTCCCCAGGGTTTTGAGGAACTTGCCGAAAGGAAGTAATTTCCTGCGGGTATACCGCTGATGGCAAAATCGCCGCTGGTTCCGGTACCGGCCGTGGCAATCACCTCAGTACCCTGCTTCAGAATAACGGTGGCGTTGTTCAGCGGTGTCAGCAGCATGTTGTCGTAGGTGAAGCTTCCTTCCACCTGTGTCCCGGGAGGCAACCCCACAAAAACAGTCACCTGGTCGCTGCCCTGGCAGCCGTAAAGGTCTGTTACGTAAAGGGTGAAAGTGGTAGTGGTATTGGTATAGGCCGTGGCATCCGGAATATAGGGATTATTCATCATATACCAGGGATTCCAGTAGTAACTGTAAGGCCCGGATCCGCCACTTACCGAGGGGGCCATGAGCGCGGAATCATTGAACGGAATGTTCTGGTCTGAACCGGCATCCACCTGCGGCAGGGGCCTGATGTTGACATACAGGGACGATGAAAGGCCCTGACCGCATGCATTGACGGGCGTTACGATGATCTCACCCGATTCGGTCACACTGCCGAAATTGAGCAGAATGCTGTTTTGGGTGGCAGTGCCGCTGACGGTTACGCCTGCTGGGTATGTCCATTGGTAGGCAGACGCATGCTGGACGGGATTGATGAAGTACCATGCATTGCCTGTTCCGGAACAAAGATTATCGCTGCCGGAAACGGGTCCGGCCTGCTGTGGCAATGGATACACCTGGTATTCAATGGGAATGCCGGTGTACAAGCCGGTATAGTAAGCATCCTGAACTTGCAGTATCCGGGCGGTATGTGTTCCGTGACTGCCGGGTGATACATTGAAAAAGTACGGGCTGTTCATAATCCCCTGCACGGTGAGGCTGTCTTCCCCGTCGTAATAATGCAGCGTCCACGGTGCCGTACCGGTAAGGGTCACTTCAAACTGTCCGCCTGTATTGATACAGATGCCTTGCGGACCGCTTAATGAAGCCGTGGGCAGGGAATCCAGGTAATAAAAGATAGTGTCCCGCGCGTACAGGCTCCAGTTACCGGATTCGTCCCTGGTCCTGATATACAGCATATGCTGGCCGAAAGCCTGGCCGCTCAGATCGAGGCTCCATGCCAAAAACGGTATATGTGGTGCAGGAGTGAACGGTACTGCATATCCGTTCCCTTCTCCGGGATCGGTGTTGTAAAAGTATTCTACTGCCACCAGATCCGGAAGGGTATCATAAAACAGTTGTTTGAAGAATGGCTGGAACTGCACCAGACTCCACTTACCGCGGCTGTCTTTAGACCGGATACACAAGCTGTGGAATCCCTGGCTGAGGTCCTGGATGTCAATGGCAAAGGCAAGATCCAGATTACCGGTATCCTGCGTAAATGCCACATCAACCCCCATACCATAGCCGGGATCGGTATCAATGAAATATTCAACCTTAACGATATCAGGTTCCTGGACACTCACCTGCTGCTTGTAAAACGGAAGGTGCTGTGCAAGGCTCCAGTTCCCGGCTGAATCCTGCACTCTGACCAGCATCTGGTGGAAACCCTGGTTCAGGGAAGCGATGGATGCGATCCAACTGATGTTTTTATCGGTACCGGGTGTAAAACTGAGCTGGACAGCATTGCCATAACCCGGATCGGTATCGAAGAAATATTCGGCTTTTATGATATCCGGCAATACAGGCTGATACAATTGTTTGAAGAATGGTATGCTCTGCACGGTACTCCATCTGCCGGAAGCGTCCATGGCACGGGTCAACAGAAAGTGAAACCCGTTGGAAAGGCTGCTGACATTCGCTGCGAAGCTGATGTTCTGCTGGTCCGGTGCCGGAATGACCGGTACAGGATTCCCCATTCCGGGGCCCGGATCCGCATCGAAGAAGTATTCCAGGGCGGTGATATCGGGGGGTAAAGCGTTTAGGACTGTTTTATAAAACGGAAGATGATGGGTTGTACTCCACCGGCCGCTGTCGTCCACGGCCCGGAAAAACAATTGGTGGAAGCCCTGGGAAAGACTTGCTGTGCTGATCGTCACACCCGTAAGGCTGATCTCTGGAGCAGGAGTCACAGGCAATGGTGCAGCAAGGCCGTATCCCGGGTCAGTATCGAAGTAGTATTCGATACCCGTGATGTTCTGGCATCGACCGCTGACCTGCCATCCCAGCGACCAGATCAACAATCCCAACACCGGTATCAGCTTCATTCCGGGTATGAAAGCCGGAAAAATGAAAGGCTTTTTCATGCTCATCAGGCTTGATTCATCATACATGGTTGCAATGAGAGCCTAGTTGTGCGACCTGGCCTTGATGCTCACATTGATTGTGTTGGAAGGAATGGAGGGTGCATTCAGGTAATAAACAGATGGGATATTCGGCATACCCGAAAGGACATAGGGGAGACTGCCCCCGTACATACCACAGTCGGTGCCGCCTTCACCGGCGCCGATGGCGGGTGAGCCCGCTTTGAGCTGCCATTGGCCGTCGGTGCTGTTGCCCGTGCTGCCAAGGAAGACACTGGTCATATTGACGTTGGACTGGTTGCCGTTCTGATTGCCGAATTCTGCATTGTATCCCAGGTTGTAAGAATAATTGCAGTTGTTGTTGGTGAAATTACCTGCAGTATGAATGTTGTTTTTGATGATGGCATTGTGACAGTTGATATTGCCGGCGATCACATTATTGCTGATTACTCCGCTGAAGTTGCTGGTGGAATAGATCTGTCCGTAAAGGTAATTATTGGAAATCAGGATATTATTGGCTGGATATGCGAAATAAACAGAGGTATTCCAGTAGGCTCCCGTGTTGATATAGTTCTGGGTGATGATAATGTTGCCGACGCCATTGTTCGTGTTCAGATAAATGGCGTTGTTTCCCGTCAAATAATTCCTGTTGATGAGAATATCGCTGACATAGAGGTAGATCTGGCCGATGCTCAGACCGGTGACCTTGGAGCCCGCACTGCCGGTATTGAACTGCATCGTCGGGACGGTTGCCGATGCAGGAGACGCCTGGGTTTGGGGATTCTGTCCGAGGAAATAGCCTGATCCGATGATGGTGAGGCGTTTGGTGCAGTCGAGGTTGCCGTAGCTGATGGCAGAGCACTCCAGGTAAAGGGTGTCGCCGGCGGAAGCGGCGTTATGGGCTGCCTGTATGGTAGTGAAGGCGGATGCGGCGCCCGGGCCGGAATTTACTCTGTGAACAGTTGCGCTTGTTTCAGAAAAAAAACCTGCCATGACAATTGTCAATGCAGGAAGAAAAGTAGAAATCTTCATGATGCTGTGTTTTTATTGTTCGACATCTTTTAACCTGCAAATGAAGGTTGAAAATATCAATATCTTGATATGTTAATTTGTTAACAGGACTGTTTAACAGTTATTTAACTATACTCAGTCTTGGCAGGTTTGCGAATGCAAAGCTGTTTAGACTGAGTTATGCCGTACACCGCTGTGACACACTTTTTCGCAAAGCTGTTCCGTGTCGGTATAATTATTGACTCCTGCAATTCTGTGATCCTCCGCCAGAAGGCCGGCATGGCTCAAATCTGTCCTCTGGGAAATTTTTCTACCTTTGCATCCTATTCCCTCTGCATGAAAACCAAGAAAGACATTGTGGAGAACTGGCTGCCCCGGTACACCGGTCAGGAGTTGGCTCAGTTCGGAAAATATATCCTGCTGACCAATTTCACTCAGTACCTTGATTTGTTCTGCAGCCTGAAAAAAGTACCACTCTGCGGACAAGGCAGGCCGATGCCCAGTGCCACCTGGGAGCATATCACCATTGTTGATTTCGGGATGGGCAGTGCAAATGCAGCCACAGTGATGGACCTGCTCAGTGCGGTGGAACCCCGGGCTGTGTTGTTTCTCGGTAAATGTGGCGGGCTCAAGAAGAAAATTAAAGTGGGCGATCTGATCCTGCCCATTGCTGCCATCAGGGGAGAAGGGACCTCCAACGATTATTTTCCGGCCTATGTGCCGGCATTGCCTGCGTTCAGCCTTCAGAAGGCCATTTCCACCTCCATCAGGGAATATGAAAGGGATTACTGGACTGGTACGGTTTATACCACCAACCGCCGGGTTTGGGAATATGATGAACAGTTTAAGCAGGTACTCCGGGAAACCCGTTGTATGGCGATTGATATGGAAACCGCCACCATCTTCATTGTGGGTTTTGCCAACCATATTCCTACCGGAACGCTGCTGCTTGTTTCTGACCAGCCCATGATCTCAGAGGGTGTCAAAACCGCTGCCAGTGACAAAAAAGTGAGTGCGAAGTTTGTCAGGATGCACCTTGAAATCGGGATTGATTCCCTGATGCAACTGATAGACAACAGATTGACAGTTAAACATCTGCGTTTCTAAAGATGTCAGCCGCCGAAGTTCAGAAAATTGCTGCCGATATCGGTAGAAGAAAGTTTGCCCCCTTTTACTTCCTTACGGGTGATGAGCCTTATTACATTGATTATCTGGCGGATCTCATCGGGAACTCTGTCCTGACCCCTGATGAAAGGGAGTTCAATCAGTCAGTGGTGTATGGTGCGGATGTCACCGTTCCGGATTTGATCAGCATGGCCAGAAGGTATCCGGCCTTTGCCGCTTATCAGGTGGTCATCGTCAGGGAGGCCCAGCTGATTGATAATATCGAGACGATGGTGAAATATATCGAAAACCCGGTTCCCACCACTGTGCTCGTCATTTGCTACAAGTACCTGAAACCCGACAAACGAACCACTTTCGTGAAACTCCTTCAGAGCAAGGGGGTGTTTTTCGAGTCGAAAAAGCTGTATGAGGACAAGATTCCGGACTGGATTACCGCTTTTTTGAGAGAAAAGGGTTACAGGATTGATCAGAAGGCAGCTTTGCTGCTGGCCGAACACACGGGTAACGAACTCGGCAACCTCAGCCGTGAGATTCAGAAGCTGATGATCAATTTGCCGCCGGAAACCCTCATTACTGCAGATCATGTGGCTGCCTTTACGGGGATAAGCAAAGACTTCAACGTGTTTGAGCTCCAGAAGGCGCTTGGAGAAAGGAATGTATTCAAAGTCAACCAGGTAGCATTCTATATGGCTGCCAATCCGAAAGAAAACCCCATACAGAAAATCATTCCGGTTTTGTTTTCTTTTTTTTCGAAATTGTTGCTGTATCATTCTCTTGTTGCAGAAAGCCGCCGGCCCGGAGGCACGCCTTTCGACGGCCAGAATGCCCAGCAGGTGGCTAAGGCGCTGGGGGTGCATCCGTTTTTTACAGGGGACTATCTGAAGGCTGCAAAAACGTATTCATTTGCCAGGCTTACGGGTATCGTTTCCTTATTGAGAACATACGACCTGAGATCGAAAGGCGTGAACAACGACAGCACCGAAGACAGCGAACTGATCCGCGAAATGCTTTACAGGATTTTGCACTGACAGCCTTAACTGAACAGGCTTTCGATTTGTTCCCTGTATTTTTCTGCGATGAAATTACGTTTGAGTTTCAGTGACGGAGTCAGTTCTCCATCCTGTATGGTCCATTCCCTTCCCAGGATTTCAAATTTTATGATCTGCTCGGTCTTCCCCAGTGCATTGTTCAACTGATTGATTTCCCTTGCAATACGATTGATGATCACACTTTCTTTCACCATTTCCTGATCCGTGGTGTATGTGATTTTCTTGATTCCGCACCAGGAACGCAGGTGCTCGAAATTGGGTACAATCAGAGCGCCCGGGTATTTCTGGTTTTCTCCCACAACCATGATATTGTCGATAAAGGAGCTTTCCTTCATCCTGCTTTCGATCACCTGAGGTGCGATGTATTTCCCGAAAGAGGTCTTGAACATTTCCTTCTTACGTCCGATCAGCCTGAGATGACCGTTAGGTTCCATTTTCCCGAGGTCACCGGTGTGAAACCAGCCTTCCGGATCAATGGCTTCTGCAGTAAGTGCGGGATCCTTGAAATAGCCGCTCATCACGTTGGGCCCTTTGCAAAGCACTTCTCCGTCATCGGCGATCCTGACCTGGACTTCTTTCAAAACCGGTCCGACGCAACCAAAGCTGAAACCGCCTTTCTCCCTCGTGCTCACGGCAATGACCGGAGAGGTTTCCGTAAGGCCATACCCCTCCAGCACCTCTATTCCTGCAGCACGGAAGATCCTTGCAAGCCGGGGCTGGAGGGCTGCTCCCCCGCTTACGATGATCCTGAGTTTCGATCCCAGCGCGGCACGCCATTTTTTAAATACCAGGCGGTCAGCCAATGCCAGTTTGCAGTGGTAGAACCGGCCGTTGGCACGATCCAGGGCATAACGTTCGGCAAGATGCAGGGCCCAAAAGAAGATCCCTTTTTTTATTCCCGGCAGTTTGCGCCCCGTGGCAACGATCTTCTCATAGACTTTTTCCAGGAACCTGGGTACGGCACACATGATCCCGGGCTGAATTTCCTTTGCATTCTCCGTGATGGTGGCCATATTCTCCACATAATAAATGCGGTACCCCAGGTATTGGTAAGTGTAGTTGATCATGCGCTCATATACATGCGACAAGGGCAGAAAACTCAGGCATTTCGCACCAGGCGGCAACTGCGGAATATGAGATACGCCTTTGAAGTTGCTGATCAGGTTGGCGTGGGTCAGCATCACCCCCTTGGGATTGCCGGTGGTGCCGCTGGTATAAATCAGGGTTACCAGATCTGAGGTGGTTATATGATCTTTTATCTGCTTCAGTTGCTCGTGTTGCGGTGCGTTTCTTCCCAGTTCAAGCAGATCCTGCAGGGATTTCCTTCCGGTGGCCGGGCTGATGGAAAATGCATTCCCGGCGAGTTGGCCGGCCGCAGGCATACGGTCGAGCTTACGGAACAATTCCTCGCCGGCCAGAAAAATGGCTTTCACCTCTCCATGTTCCAGAATGTAACTGAAATCAGCATCACTGACCGTGGGATAGATAGGTACATGTACCGCGCCGGTCTGCATAATGCCGATGTCGAGCAGGTTCCATTCCGGCCTGTTGTTGGTCACCGTGGCAACCGCATCTCCCTTGCCGATGCCGATGCTTAACAAACCAAAACTGACCAGGTCGGATAGTTCCTGATACTGGTCAATGCTGTATGTATACCACTTTCCGTTTTCCTTTCCTCCCAGTACAGCTTCGCCGGGAGGGAATTGCTTTTTATAGTAGGGAAGCAGGTCGAAAATTCTTGTAATTTCCATATAATTAAGAAATTAACAAAAGAAAGGCAAACCTAAACAGAATTCTTCATTTTTCCAAACGGCACTGATCAACTTACCCGGACGCAAGGTCTGAAGCATTACTTCTTTTGAGTATAGTGACCATTGACCTGGTATCAGGATTGCTGATATGGATCAATACAGCCATCAGCAACGGCAGGGTCAGGATACGGTACCGCTGGATGGCTCCGGTGGACGGACTGATCCATCCGATCAGGATAAAATCAAAGGCCACGAACAAAAGGCAGAATATCAGTGTGTTGTTTTGAAGTACAATCGGTCTCGCACGAATCAGAAGGAAAGTCATCAGCATCCACAGGGCAAGGTTATCCAGAGCGGCTGCCGCAGTGTAAATATTCAGAAAAGGATAGAAAAAGGGAGCAAAGAGGGTGTAAAAAAAGGCCAGGGGAGATTTCAGCAGCAATGGCCACAGGCTTTCTGAACGGATCAGCATGAAAAGGGGATTGACGGAGGAGCTGTCCTTCACCATATTGTAGAAATTCTGCTGTTTCTGAAGTAACCATCTCCCGGGGTCAAAACCCGGCACCAGCAGGTATAAAACCGTGATGATCAGCAGACCGATGCAGGTCGTCAGCAGGTAAGCAGAGATGCCGGCTGTTTTCTTTGAAAAAGTATTCAGATACCAGGCAATCAGCAGCGGAACCATCAGCATCAGCAAGTAGGGCTTAACCTGGATCATCACGAACAATCCCGTGATGGTTGTGGTTATCATTGCAACGGCCCGGTTCCGGTTTCCGGCCATGTACATCCCCTGCGCCAGCATCCCGGTTCCGAAGATGGCCAGGCTTTCCTTGGAGAGGATGGAACCCCAGAATACTGCTGAAGGAATGAGAAAAACGGCGAAGAAAAGCAACTTCAGCCGGTATCCTGTTAGTGACCCGGATGTCAGCCTGTAAAATCCGCACAGTCCGGCCAGCGACATCATGTTACCGAATAGCAGGTGGATATGGTAGTTTCCTCCGGATAAAAAGCACAACAACGCATTCAGCCGTACCATGGTCCTGTTGTCGTTCCAGATGCCCTCCACATAACTCCGGTTCCATGAAACCATTTGTGCAATGACTTCCCGTGTCGTTTCAGAATCGTCTCCCGCACCGGTCACCAGACGGATGAAACTGCCCGGATGCTCCGGCAGGCAGCGGAAGAGGGTCACACCATCACTGAAATACCTGAAGGCATCACTGCTGCCTGAAAACCAGGGACTGTAGGTAAAGATCAGCCAGGAGACCTCCCCGCTTACCACCCTGGCAAGAAACACCATCACCAGCCATTTCCACGGGATCCCGTCCAGCCGGAACAGGGGCGTCCTGGCTATCAGCCAGAGCGCCGGCAGGAAATACAGGATATATAAAAGACCTTGGACCATTATGATTTCAAAGCCTGATTTACGTTTGTTTTCTGAACAGTCCCGGTAGCTTTGACGGCCTGCTGGACCAAAGACTGCACAGAGTGATGATCAGGAAGGGCAGGGCGGGCACCTTGTACCTGACAATGGCTCCCGTTACCGGTGTGATGAGCCCGGTAACGGAAAACACCGCAAATACAAAAAGCAATGACAGCAGCCACAAGGGAATGGAAGCGGGTTTACCGGCTCTGAACAGGACAAGTATGGTGCAAACCCATATCAGCAGGTTCTCGATCCCTGCCGTGATGATCAGGGGATTGGCGGATTCCCAGCATGCCGGACGGAAGTATGTGGTTAGGAAACCCGGGATCAGACCGGTCAGGATATTCATGATGCCGGGTTCAAGAGGCTTTACGCCAATCAGGCTTCCTGCACCCGTTTCACTTGCAATCCGGAGAAAATCCTGTTGTTTGCGTGCCAGGATCTCTCCGATGTCGTAAACGGGATTCAGCATTCCTGCCAGCAGGCCGCAGCCGGCAAACAACAGCAAACCTGCGGGGAAAATCATCCAGGCCAGGGTAGATCTTACACGCAGGCTTATTATATATGAAATCAGCAGGGGCAATAAAAAAATAAAAATATAGAACTTGCTGTATCTTAGGATAATAATTGAAAGCAGCAGCAGGATGGCCTGAAAAAAACTGAATTTGTTCCTGACGATTTGATCCGTGAAATACAAGGCCATTCCGGATGAAAACAGGATCAGTCCTTCCTTTAATACACCGCTGGTCCAGAACAGCACAGAGGGTGTCAGGAACAGCAGCAGGAAAAACACTTTCCTGAGTGAAGGAAAGGCAGGTGCAGCGGTTTTGTAAATGGCGATGATACCCGTGTAACCAAGGAAGCTCATCACCAGGGCATGGATGTGGTAGTTGTGGTTGGAAAAGAGGCTGAGCACGGCATTGAACCTGATCAGGATGTGCCCGTCGCCATAAATACTGGATGGATAAATCCCATACCAGTTGTTCATCTTTTGATAATACTGGTGGAAGTGCGGGTGATCATTTCCGAAACCGCTGAACATGCGGAAGAAATCGGCCGGACTGCTGAAAAAGGCATCCGCCATCACTTTGCCGTCGTCGAAGTATTTGAAGATATCGGCTGTGCTCCGGTCGGGGTAAACCACGGTATAAACCAGATACAGCAGGACGGCCGCAGGGATTTTTACCAGAAAAGCCGCACTTGTCCATGATTGCGGGATCCCTTCAAGGCGGAAGAACCGTACCCGTTTGATAAGGAACAGGATAAAAAACAGGAAAACAAGATATAAGGTGGCTTGCAGGATGGTGTGCCGGATGTCGGTTCCGGCCAGAGCGGAAACTTGCCCAGTCAGGCTGCCAACCGTCCGTTGCCAATCGCCGTCTGTCATCCGGTATTATCTTTCAGTCTGCTGCTGTATCCATTCCCTGGCATTGATAAACGCATCGATCCATGGAGAGACATCGTCAGTTGTTCTGTCGCAGGGGTATGCTGCCCATTGCCAGGGGAAAACCGCCCTTTCCAGATGTGGCATCATGGCAAGGTGGCGTCCGTCGGCGGAAGCAAGCGCCGCTATAGCATCGTCCGAACCGTTCGGATTTCCGGGGTAGGTTGTATACGAATACCTGGCGGCAACCTGTGCAGCACTTTCGTTAACAGGCATCACAAACCTTCCTTCACCGTGTGCCACCCACACGCCAAGCCTTGAGCCGGCAAGCGGACCGAACATCACGCTTTGATTTGGCGGGATATCCACGTTCAGGAACTGGGATTCGAACTTACCGGAAAGGTTGGGCTGCATGAGCGGTTTCTCTTTTTTGCCGGGTATGAGCAAACCGAGCTCCATCATCAGCTGGCAGCCGTTACAGATTCCCAGGCTGAGGGTGTCTTTCCTCGCATAAAAACCATCCAGGGCGCTTTTCGCCTTTGCGTTGAAGAGAAATGCACCGGCCCATCCCTTGCCGGAACCCAGCACATCGGAGTTTGAAAAACCTCCCACAAAAACGATCATACTCACATCACCCAGGTCTTCCCGTCCTGAAATCAGGTCGGTCATATGAATGTCCTTCACTTCGAAACCCGCATGGAATAAGGAATATGCCATTTCCCGGTCGCCGTTCACTCCCTTTTCCCGGATGATGGCTGCCCTGGCCGGCTTTCCATGCCCGGAAATGTTCCGGAGTTTACCGGTAAATGATTCAGGGAAACGGAATTTTAGGGGCTGAAGTGTATAATTGTTGTAACGCAGGCCGGCATGTTCCTCCCCGCACTGCATGCGGTCCATCATGTAGGATGTCCGGTACCACTGATCCCGCAATTGCGGGATATCAAGCGGATAGTCAAATTGTTTCCCCTTAAGGTTCAGGGTTTTACCGGGGATGACACTGCCGAGCCTGAACCATGTAAGTCCTTGTTCATCAAGCACCTGCTCAACCTGCTCAGCCAGGCTGACCTGTATCAGTACAGCCGGGTTCTCCGAGAAAAGCAAACGCAGGTGATCCGGTTCAAGCGACTGAAGCTCCTGCAGGTTGGTTTCAAGGCCGGTATCAATACAGGGAAAGCACATTTCCAACAAAGCGGTGATCAGTCCGCCGGCCGAAATGTCGTGACCGGAATGTACAAGTCCCTGATTGATAAGCCTCTGTATGGCGCCAAAAGCCCTGCTTAAGACTGAAGGATCGGCAATATCCGGTGTCTGGTCACCGGTCTGGCCGGTTGTCTGGGCGAAGCTGCTGCCGCCCAGGTGGAAGGGACCATTGGAAAAACTGATATAATAGATGGCTGAACCGGGCAGCGCCTGCAGCGGAACGCGAACGGCCTTCCTGACGTTGCTGATTTCACCCGCGGCGGTGATGATCACCGTGCCCGGAGCGATTACCTGGCTGCCGTCGGGATATTTCTGCGTCATAGACAGGGAGTCTTTACCTGTGGGCACGTTGATCCCCAGACTGATACAAAAGTCGCTGACAGCCTTCACTGCCCGGTAAAGCCTGTCATCCTCTCCTTCCTGTTTTGAAGGCCACATCCAGTTTGCACTGAGGGAAACTCCGCCAAGGCCGCCTTCGACCGGTGCCCATACCAGGTTGGTCAGGGCTTCGGCAATGGCCAGCCGCGATCCTGCTTCCGGACTGATCAGCCCGGCCGCCGGGGCATGGCCCAGGGATGTGCCCGCTCCTTTGATTCCGTCATAATCGAGGCATGCAATCCCCAGGTTGTTGACCGGTAGCTGTATGTCGCCGGCTGTCTGCTGCATGGCGATCCTGCCCGTAACGGAACGGTCCACTTTGTTGGTCAGCCAGTCCTTGCACGCCACTGCCTCCAGTTGCAGTACCCGTGAAAGATGGCCATGGAAGTCATGCTGGTCATATTGCAGGGGCTGGACGGAACGGTTCACCCGTTTATCCCTGATCAGCGTCCGGGGTGGTTTCCCGAACAGGTCTGACAGCTTCAGATCGATGGGTTTTGAGTCCCTTCTTTCGTTGATGAAGCGAAGTTGTTGATCATCAGTGACTTCTCCGGCTTCGTAAAAGGGAGCCCTTTCTCTCTCACAGATCCTTGCGAGCAAGGAAGTGTCTTCGGCGGCAAGCACCAGTCCCATCCTTTCCTGCGATTCGTTCCCGATGATCTCTTTGTCGGAAAGGGTAGGGTCACCAACAGGAAGTTTGTCGATATGAACCGTTCCTCCTGTATGTTCCACAAGTTCCGACAGGGAATTCAGATGTCCGCCCGCACCATGGTCATGAATCGCAGTGATGGGATTGTGATCGCTTTCGCAAAGGGCGCGGATGGCATTGTACACACGTTTCTGCATTTCAGGGTTCGACCTCTGTACGGCATTCAGCTCGATCTGATTGTCGTATTCCCCGGTGGCCACGGAGGATACGGCACCGCCACCCATACCAATCCGGTAATTGTCGCCGCCCAGCACAATAATCTTCTCCCCGGCTGCCGGCTTTCCTTTGATACTGTCTTTCTCACAGGCATAGCCAACGCCCCCTGCAAGCATGATCACCTTGTCATAGCCGTAGGTTCTGTTCCAGGCTTCAAGTTCAAAGGTGAAAAGGCTGCCACAGATCAGGGGCTGTCCGAATTTGTTGCCGAAGTCGCTGGCTCCGTTGGATGCCTTGATCAGGATTTCTGAAGGCGAATGGTAAAGCCATTTTCTCGCATCTCCGGATAGCCGGGGATTTTCGTTTGAAAGACGCGGATAGGAGGTCATATACACCGCGGTACCGGCCAGGGGAAAGCTTCCTTTGCCGCCGGCCATCCTGTCCCTGATCTCTCCGCCGCTTCCGGTGGCTGCTCCGTTAAAGGGTTCCACTGTGGTGGGAAAGTTGTGGGTCTCGGCTTTAATGGAGATCACGGCCGGGACTTCACGAAGGAAGAACCAGTCGGCTATATCCTGTTTGCGTGGTGCGAACTGCCGGATAACGGGACCGCGGATAAAAGCCACATTGTCGGTGTAGGCTGATACCAGCCTGTTTTTGTGGGTCAGGGAAGTTTTCTTAATCAGTTGGAAAAGCGTTTCGGGCATTTCGATGCCATCGATCACGAACTGACCGTTGAATATCTTATGCCGGCAGTGTTCGGAGTTTACCTGTGAGAATCCGAAGACTTCACTGTCGGTGAGTTTTCTGCCCAGGCGGTGGCTCAGGTCTTCCAGGTATGACACTTCCTCTTCGCTCAGGGCGAGGCCTTCTTCGCGGTTAAAGGCTGCAATATCCGGTATTTCACGGAGTGGTTCTGGCGTGATGTCGTTCTCAAAAAGGCTTTGATCCAGCCTTGTGTAAAGGCTTTGAAGCATCCTGTCGAACACCTGTCCCGGCTTAAAAGGAGTGTAGGCTTCTATCCTGCCGATCTCTTCCAGTCCCATGTTTTGGGTGATCTCCACGGCATTGGTGCTCCAGGGGGTGATCATCTCTTTTCTGGGACCGGTAAAAGGGCCTTCAACGATCTGTTCCCTGAGGTAACGGGCGCCTCCGAACAGCCATGACAGCCGGGCCATTTCCGTTGGACAAAGGCTGTCGGGGTGGTCGAGGGCATAAATATGAAGCTGTTGGGTCTGAAAAAAGTGTATCATGGTTACGCGTTGAGGAGCCAAAGGTACTTGTTTTTTATCGCCCGGAAGTCCTGTGTCATGTCTGTGTGTGACACCCTTCCTTTCCGCCTTCTGGCACTCTCGCCTTCTTGCATTCTCGCATACTCGCATTAAAAGGTGTCAAGTCAGTCAAAAAACCTTTTCACCACAGAGGCGCAAAGGCGCAGAGGGTTGAATACCTCAGGGTTGGCCAAAAACTGATGTGGCACATGGCCCTCCGATGTGCCACTTGCCGAACGCACTTTTTATAATCATGATAATCAGTACAATAGATTGCTGTTTTTCAAAACCGGGATGTATGTTGACACATTCATTGATTTCGGTGCTGAAAACTGGCATGTGTCACATCAAAACGCAATGTGCCACATCAAAATGCTGATGTGTCACATTGTTTCATAGGATTATACTGCACTCATTACTAATGACATAACAATAACACCTGTAACTTCATGAAGAAAACTGTCCTTGCAGGAATGTTCTTCTGAGCGCTTTTAATACCGAAGTGCAATCAAAGCTTGCCAGGAAAATTCTGTGCCATGGGCCTTTGTTCCTGGTATAAGGACTGGCACCTCTGTTGTGATCGGAAAGTCTCTTTTCAGGATTCATGGACTGCCCAATATAAAGTTTTCCAGTTAGCTCCGATTCAAGGATATACACAAAGAATTTTGGCATAGACATGTGAAATTAACAGAAAAAGGGTGACCCTTTTAAAGGACACCCTTTTTGAATTGTCGGGGCGAGAAGACTCGAACTTCCGACCCTCCCGACCCTAAAGGGTCGGGATACGCTAGCCAACTGCAAGTTTTTGTTCAGCAATCCATGCTTTGATTTTCGCAGGGTTCTTCCAGGATTTCAATGATTTTTCCAAATGAATAGCTTTGGCGCGGCAATCAAAGCTTGCCAGGAAAATTCTGTGCCATGGGCCTTTGTTCCTGGTATAA
>CAZSQJ010000050.1:26400-26487 GCA_964608665.1 uncultured Bacteroidales bacterium
TTTAAAGGACACCCTTTTTGAATTGTCGGGGCGAGAAGACTCGAACTTCCGACCCCTTGCACCCCATGCAAGTACGCTAGCCAACTG
>CAZSQJ010000051.1:0-25758 GCA_964608665.1 uncultured Bacteroidales bacterium
TGATGGCATTGCGTTCGGCAAAGCCTCTGACGACTGCATTGCCAGAGTTGATGTCACGGATATACCTTCTTCTTTTCATGATGGTTTCCACGTATTCTTGTTCTCTGGCCATCCGGATGGTTTCTTCCATGTAATGTTTAATTCCGGGGTATTGCCGGAAATACTCTTCAATAAGGGCTGCGGCTTCTTTTCTGGGGATACTGAGCCGTTCCGAAAGGCCGAAAGCACTGATGCCGTAAATGATCCCGAAGTTAACGGTCTTGGCGTTCCTCCTCATTTCACGGTTCACTGCATCCACTGCCACCTTGTAAACCTTTGCCGCTGTTGCCAGATGGATGTCCTCTCCCCTGACAAAGGCTTCAGTCATAGCCTGATCACCGCTCAGTTCAGCCATCAGCCTGAGCTCAATCTGACTGTAGTCTGCTGAAAGGAGCACATAATCCCTGTTTCTTGGAACGAAGGCTTTGCGGATTTCCCTGCCTCTTTCGGTGCGGATCGGGATATTCTGGAGATTGGGATTGTTGGAACTCAGTCGTCCGGTAGCTGCCACAGCCTGGTTAAAAGAGGTATGTACCCGGCCTGTACGGGTATTGATCATCTGGGGAAGGGTATCGACATAAGTCGATTTCAGTTTTGTCAGTGATCTGTAATCCAGGATTTTAGGGATTACAGGATGTTTATTGACAAGTTTAAGCAGGATTTCTTCCCCAGTGGAATACTGTTTCGTTTTACTGGTTTGTTTGGGTTTTTCATCGATCTGCAGGTGGTCGAAAAGGACTTCACCGAGTTGTTTCGGGGAGGCGATATTAAATGATACTCCTGCCAGGTTCATGATCTCAGATTCGAGGTTTTCGATTTCATATGCCAGTTGAATGGCATATTCGTCGAGGGTTTTTCTGTCGATTCTGATGCCTTCGGCTTCCATGGAAGCCAGTACCGGGACCAGGGGAACTTCAATTTCCCTGAAGACCAGGTCTGTTTCTGTCTGTTTCAGTTCCGGTTCAAAGATGCCGGCGAGCTGAAGGGTGATATCGGCATCCTCACAGGCATAGTCTTTCAGCAGCATGGGATCTACCTGCCGCATGTTTCCCTGGTCTTTGCCTTTTTTACCGATCAGGTTTTCGATGGGGATAGTCCTGTACCCGAGATAAGTTTCTGCCAGCAGGTCCATATTGTGCCGCATGTCGGGCTGGAGCAGGTAATGTGCGAGCATGGTATCGAAGAGCGGGCCCCTCACTTCGATATCGTACCAGTGCAGGACGGATATGTCGAATTTCAGGTTTTGTCCTGTTTTCCTGATGGCGGGGTCGGTGAACAGCGGTTTGAAGTTCTTCAGCATTTCGACGGCTTCCTCATAGACCGGCGGGAGGAGGAGGAACCAGGCTTCACCTGCTGATATGCAGAAGGAAATCCCGACCAGTTCGCAGTTATTGGGGTCCAGGCCGGTGGTTTCGGTATCGAAGCAAAACGCGCTGGTTCCGTTGAGTTTCCTGAGCAGGTTTTCTGTTAGTTCCGGTGTATTGACCAGGTGATAGCTGACCGGGCAATCGTGTATGGTTTTCAGACCGGAGGGTTCCTTTTCCACCGGCAGGCTGGAGAAAAGGTCGGTTGCCGGGGTCCGGACAGCGCCATCCTGCAGGCTCAGGTCGGTGAACACCCTTTTTGCGAAAGTCCTGAATTCAAGTTCATCAAGCAATTCCCTGAGTACCTTGTGGTCGGGCTGCCGCACCTTGAGTTTTTCTTCATCGAAGGGGATGGGCACATCGGTGATGATGGTTGCCAGCATTTTACTCATCACAGCCTGGCCGGCATAGGTGATCACTTTTTCGCGCTGGCCCGGATTTTCAATACTGGCGGCATTGGCAATCAGGTTTTCAACGGTGTCGAAAGATTCGAGCAGTTTGCGGGCATACACCTGGCCGATTCCGGGGATTCCGGGGATATTATCGGATGCATCGCCCCAGAGTCCGAGCAGGTCGGTCATTTGTTCCGGTCTTTTCAGTCCGTACTTCAGGCAAACCGCTTCAGGTCCGATGATCTCCGGTTTTTCGCCCATTTTCCCCGGCTTATAGATGAGTACATTATCTGTAACGAGCTGGGAAAAATCTTTATCCGGGGTAACCATATAGGTTACAAATCCGGCGTCCGATGCTTTTCTGGCAAGGGTTCCGATCACGTCATCGGCCTCGTAGCCGTCGACAAAAAGCAGGGGAATGTTAAACGCTTCCACCAGCCGCTTTATATAAGGGATGGCGGTGGCAAGATCTTCGGGCATGGCTTCCCGTGTTGCTTTGTAGCCTGTGAATTCGAGGTGGCGGGCGGTTGGAGCCATGGTATCGAATGCTACGCCCAGGTGGGTTGGCTGGGCGGTTTTCAGGAGATCATACAGGGTATTGGCAAAGCCGAGGATGGCCGAAGTGTTCAGCCCTTTGGAGTTGATCCTTGGATTTTTATTCAGTGCAAAATAGGCCCGGTAGATCAGGGCCATGGCATCCAGCAAAAACAGTTTGCTCATGAAATCGGTCTTTTGGCAAAGATCAGGATTTTTCAGCATTGGCTGCGTTAATAACAGCCGATGGTTGAGAAAAAACGGGACTGCCTTGTCGTGCAGATTTGTCCTGTTGTTACTTTCATGGCAAATTGAAGCGCATGCCATCTGTCAGGAAGAAAAACACGGGCAAGAAAAAAATATTTGTCCTCGACACCTCGGTCATTTTATATAATCACAATGCATTACGAAGTTTCCAGGACAATGATGTAGCCATACCGATCACGGTGCTGGAGGAGCTTGATAACTTCAAAAAGGGCAACGATATCAAGAATTTTGAGGCCCGGGAATTTATCCGCATCCTTGATAAGTTATCTCCCCGGGTAACTTTGCAGAAATGGACATCCATCGGATCACCCGCCACCGGCAAGTTCAAGGTGATCATGAATGAGAAGAGCGAGCAGGATGCGCAGCTTGTATTTGGCGACAACAAACCGGATCACCGGATATTGAATGCTGCGTTGGTGCTGACGCACGAGTATCCTGACCGCAGGGTGATCCTGGTGACCAAGGACATCAACCTGCGTCTCAAGGCCAAAGCCCTGAACATTGCTGCCGAGGATTATGAAACCGGGAAGATCAAGGATGTGGAAAGCCTTTACACGGGCAAGACCCTGATAGAAGGATTACCCAAGACCCTGATCGACCAGATATATACCGACGGGTTTTGTTTACCTGCTGATCTGGGGATAAAGAATCCGATTCCCAATCACTATTTTATCCTGAAGAATACAAAGAATTCCGTGCTGAGTTATTTCAATCCGCAGACGGAGCGGGTTGAAAGGGTGGAAAAAACGCCGGCGTTCAAAGTTACACCGCGCAATGCGGAACAGGTATTTGCCCTGCATGCCATCCTGAATCCTGAAATCAAGCTGGTGACCCTGCAGGGTGTTGCCGGTACGGGGAAAACCTTGCTGGCACTGGCGGGAGCGATGGAACAAAGACGCAATTACAAGCAGATCTACCTGGCCCGTCCGATTGTACCCCTGAGCAACAAGGATATCGGTTATCTGCCGGGTGACATTAAATCCAAACTCAATCCTTACATGGAGCCCCTCTGGGATAATCTGAAATATATCCAGAACCAGTATTCGGAGCGCGACAAGGAATACAAGAACATCAATGATGCCATTGAAAACGAGAAGCTGATGATCACGCCGCTTGCCTATATCCGGGGCCGGAGCATTTCAAGTGTGTTCTTTATCGTGGATGAGGCTCAAAACCTTACGCCTCATGAAGTAAAAACCATCATCACCAGGGCGGGGGAGAACACCAAGATTATCTTTACCGGGGATATTTACCAGATCGACACGCCCTACCTGGATTCACAGAGCAACGGTTTGTCCTATCTGATCGATAAAATCAAGCATCACCCCATTTATGCCCACATCAGGCTTGAGAAAGGGGAACGTTCAGAGCTGGCCAATCTTGCCAATGAGTTGTTATGAGGCGTTTTTCCTTTGCTGGTGTAAAACCATCATGACCGTATTTCCCACGGCTTCCAGTGTCAGGGGGTCGATGGATTCCATATCGTCTTTTACCGTATGCCAGTGTTCAAAAAAGGGTTTGGCCCCGCTCATATCCTGGTGGATGATGTTGATGGTGGGGATACGGAGGATGGTATTGATATAGTAATGATCGTCGGTAACTGCACCTCCCTGGCGATCGGGGAACCAGGATCCGTAACCCAGGCGTGAGGCTGTTTCCCATACCAGGGAAACGATAGCCGGTGCGTAATACACCGAGTATTCTTCTTTGGGGAAGGTAGCGTTTTTAGCACCCACCATATCCAGCAAGATACCGAAGCGGGCCCGGTATCCGGGTTTATGCGGATTCTTCGACCAGTACTGGGATCCCAGGCACCAGGTATCTTCTTTTTGAGGGACTGCATCTTCCGGTTGTCCGTAATCCTCAGCGTCGAACAACACGATATCCACGCCAATTCCGGGATCATTCATGGCAAGCTGTCTGGCGATCTCCAGGAGAACGCCGGTACCGCTGCCACCGTCGTTGGCTCCGAGTATGGGTTTGGTTCTCATGGCCGGATCGGGATCGTGATCTGCGATATGCCGGGTATCCCAGTGGGCACAAAGCAGGATACGGTCATTGCGTTCGGGGTGAAATACGCCGATGATATTGCGGATATTCAGCAGGGTATTGTCGTAGGCTCTGACCACCGCTTTCTGTACCACCACATCCGGGATGTGAGATCGCAGTGTGGTTTCGAGGTATTCAGCACAAGCAATATTGGCTTTGGTTCCGGGTACCCTCGGACCGAAAGCCACCTGTTTCGCAATGTAATCGTAAGCACTGTCGGCATTGAATGACGGTACCCAGGCACTGGCGGTGTCTTCAGTCTGGCTGCCGGTTGAAGCAGACGGCGGCGACTGCCTGCAGGATATCATCGTACAGGCCAGCAATGCCATAAGCGCCAGTGTTTGCTTCACATGCATTGCACCTGGTCTGATCATGGGAAAAGTGTTGCGGGCTGACCGAAGGTACCTGAGAACACGAATTCCGTGAAAGCCATTCTTTGCCTGGTTTCGGTTTCCCTGATGCGGTTATTGCCTTCCAGTTGGGAAGGATCACCAAGGTACCCGATTGCAAATACGGTGATGGGATCATAGTCATCCGGTATGTTAAAGACCTGCCGGCAATGATCTGGGTTGAAACCGCCCATCTGATGAACATAAAGGCCTTCTTCGGTGGCCTGGATACTGAGGTGAGCCACAGATTGTCCGACATCATACCGGTAGCTCGAATTGGGCCTGTCAGTCCTGTTCTGGGTTTTTTTACCGACTGAAAGTACCAGGACCGGGGCTGCCTGTGCCCAGCTTTGGTTTCCTGCATCAAGGCTTTCCAGGATCATAGTATAGGTTGCGTCGCCTTTGGTTCCCACGATATAACGCCAGGGTTGCTGGTTGCCACCCGAGGCGCTCCAGCGGGCTGCTTCGAACAATGCCCTGAGTTTTTCTTCCGGGATATCGTCCGGACTGAAGGCCCTGGGGCTCCAGCGCCTGATAAGCAAGGCATGTATGGGATACTGTGTTTGGGCTTCTTTACTCATTTTTTCCTGTTTTTATATGAAAATCATTATTTGGCCAGCCATATCAATGGATCCATCAGTTTTTTCCCTTCCCAGAGTTCGAAATGCAATTCGGTCCGGGATTCGTCAGGATCAGTATATAACTTACCGACAACCTGTTTGGTTTTGATTTTATCGCCTTTTTTCACGTACACTTCTTCCAGATTACAATAGACCGTAAGGTACTCACCATGCCGTATGATCACCACATTGTTGAGGTTGGGAATGGACATGGTTCCGGTAACGGTACCGTTGAACACAGCCCTGACCTGAGAACCTCCGTTTGTCAGGATGTTAATGCCTTTGTTGTTGGTTTTGATCCCTTTCAGCACGGGATGTTCATGTTCTCCGAAAGTGCTTGCCACGATTCCTTTTTCTGTGGGCCAGGGAAGTTTGCCACGATTGCTGGTGAATGAAGTTGATAATTCTTTTTCTTCGGGTGTGAGGCTGAGGGTTCTTTCGGCGGAGGTCTTATTTGTGGTTTTGTCGAGCGGCATGGATTTCCTGATTTCTTCTGCGATCAGATTCTGAATGGCTTTCTGCAGACGGCTCAGAGCCCTTTCTTTTTCCCGTAGTTTCTTTTTCAGTTCGTTCTCTTTTTGTTTCAGCTGGGTTACGGTCTGGCTTTTTTCTTCTTTTTCCCGTGTGAGTTTGCTCTTTTCAGTTTCCTTGGACTTGGCCAGTTGCAGTTTTTCATTCTTTCTTTCGTTCAGTTCAAGGATGGCCCTGTTGATTTTTTCCTGGTTTTGCATGATGCGCAATACCTGTTGTTTCCTGTGATTGCTGTATTGCTGGTAATATTTCAGCCGTTTCCAGGCCTGGTTGAAATCTTTGGCGGCGAAAATGAACATTAACCTGTCGTAGGAATTCCGGTTTTTATATGCCTGGGTGATCATACGGGCATATTCCTTTTTAAGCCTTGCCTGATCTGAATTCAGGTTTTCGAGTTCCTGCTGGTTGTTGTTGATCTGTTCATAAAGGGATGCTACCTGGTGGTTGATCGTAGTGATGAGTTTTTCCCTCTTTTGTATCTGGTTGTTGAGGATCACCACGCGGTTCACGGATAACTGGCGGCTTTTCCGGGTTTCGCTCAACAGCTGGTTGGTATAGCTGATCTCGCTTTCCAGGTCTTTTTTATTTTTTTCGAGTTTGGCACGTTGGTTTGATTGCGCTGAAAGCTCTGGTATAAGCAGGCTCCAAATCAGGCTAAGGATAAAAATGGACTTTCGTAAAAACAAACAAGGGTAATATGTGTTTATCCGCTTCATCCGTTAATCAACAGTAAAACAATGATATATACCGACACGGAATCATTTTGCGAAAAAGTACATCATGTACAAGCACGGTATAATTAGAATTATTGTTCATTGAGGTTGGTAAATTTAGCCGGGATTGAAAAAGGGTAGCTCAGGTTTTCATCAAGTTTGATTTTTGAGAAGTCAAGGGAGATACTAATCTCTTTTTCGGCACTGATCTTTACTTCCTGGTGGGTGGGGAAACGTTGGTTGCTTATGGTCACAAAGTCAGAATAACGGATTTCAAGTTTTTTGTTTTCCCTGTCCAGTTCCTTGGTATGGATTTCTTCGATCTTGCCTGTTTCGGGATCTATCCAGATGTTCTGGATGAGTACTTTAAGGTTTTCCGTGGCGTTTCTGACGTATTTTTTTAGTTTTCTGCGGCCGATAGTATGCAGCTTATACCTTTGTCCGTCAATGTTCAGCCGGAACTGGTCGTTTTCGTAGTATCTCAGGTCGTTTCCCACAAGCAGGGCCTGCAGCAGGTCGAAATCGAAGCCCGAGTTCAGGTTATTGTTGATAAAGCTGAAATCGGACCGGAGGTAGGTATTATTCATTCTGTTGATAAACAGGACAGAATCGAGGGTGATCAGGATGCGTGCTGCTTCTATGCCAAGTACGGGTGTAAGCGATGCCCAGATCACACTGTCGCGTTGGATTCGCACCTGGCCTGAGATATCTGAGGCTTTTTTATCGATGATGACCTTGGCGCTGAATTTCATTGAGAGGGTTTTATATGCGATCTCATTCCGTTTGAGCAGGGAAAAGACGAAG
The DNA here is from genome assembly GCA_964608665.1 of uncultured Bacteroidales bacterium. GTDB lineage: Bacteria > Bacteroidota > Bacteroidia > Bacteroidales > CAIXZF01 > JAKLIX01. The sequence goes on from CAZSQJ010000051.1 coordinate 7,703, forward strand.
TCGGGCCCTTCTTCTCTGACAGGTTGCCTGATGATCCTCCGGGCCGGACTGCATGAGGAAACGCTCAGTAAAACAGAGATTCCTGCAAGCAAGACCGGTAAAAAACGCCACCATTTATTCATAGAGCTTCTTATCGCGGAGTTTTTTCTCGAGCAGGTCGGATGCAGGCCCTGTATCTTTGGCTTTTTGCCAGTATTCCAAGGCTTTATCAGTCATCCCTTTTTTATAAAGAATGTCGCCGTAATGCTCCAGGATTACCGGGTTGTTGTTTCCTCCCTTTTCCAGGGCCTCCAGCATGCGTTTTTCGGCATCTTCAAGGCGGTTCATTTTGTACAGCACCCAGGCATGGGTATCCAGGTAGGAAGGATTGCCGGGCGACAATTCATTGGCTTTCCGTGCCATTTGCTCCGCACGTTCCAGCTTTTCGGAACGAAGCGAGAGATAATAGCTGTAATTGTTCAGCACATATGGATCTTCGGGCTTGATTCTGAGGGATTTTTCGTAGGCTTCGTCTGATTTCGCGTATTCTTTGAGTTCATTCCAGGTGTCCCCGAGCATGGAATAAAAGGTATGTTCCAGTTCATCGTTATCGACCACAAGGCTGGCTCCCTGCCTGAGCACTGTGGCGGCATCCCGGTAGTTTTTCAGTTGAAAAAGGGCCATTCCCCTGAAAAGGAATGGGAGGGGCTGTTCGGGAAACAAGGCCAGCGCTCTGGCCGAGAGGCCGGCCAGATTTGCGTAATTTTCCTTTTCCGCTTCAATACGGATCAGTTGTTCCCAAACGGCGTAGCGGCTGCTGTCAAGGCTGATCACATGCAGGAAAGCATCTTTTGCTTCCTGTAATTTCTGATCATGGTATAAAAAATCGCCGTAGATCGACCAGGCTTTCGGATCTTTCGGATGGATTTTGATCAGGTTGTCGAGCAGGTGGTAAGATTGTTCTTTGATCCCTTCCACCATATCGGAAAGGGTCAGATAGGTGAGCAGAATCTGAATTTTTGTATCAATCGAAAGTTCCGGATTGGTAAAAGCCAGGTTCAGTTCGTCGAATGATTTTTCTTTTTCTCCTGCCTTCCTGTAATACTCTGAAAGTGCAATGTGGACATATGGATCGGAGGGATCCATTTCCAGGATTTTCTGGTAGAGTTCCCTGGCCTTTTCAGGATATCCGTTCGACATATAGGTTTCTGCGAGGATGGAATAATAGCGGGTTTCTTCAGGGTACCGGCTGACAAGTTTTTCGATCTCTTCGATGGCTTTGCCGTTCTTTCCCAAAGCAAGGTATATTTTTTGTTTCTGCAGGACGATCACTTCATCGAGGCCGAACATCTTCTCCATGTCATCATAAACCCTGATGGCGTCATCCAGTTTACCCATATAAATGCAGTTTTGTGCCAGGTCTTCGTAAAATGAAGGATTGACCGGATCGAGCCGGATCATTTTTTTATATTGTACGATGGCTTCTTTGAACTGCTGGGTTTGTTCCAGCAACTGGGCATAGAGGTAAAGGTACCAGATATTTGAGGGATCCGTTTCAGCAGCTTTTGCCGCCATTTTCAGGGCTTCGCCGATATTTTTCTGTTCATGGTAAAGTTGCGAAAGCTCATACATGGCTGCTGAATTCCCGGGATCGAGGCTGAGACATTCCAGATAGCGTTCAATAGCTTTGTCTGGCTGTCCGAGAATTTTGTACTTGCTTGCATCAAGAAAGGCTTCCCTGATCCGCTGGGTTTCTTTGTCGAGGATCGTTACTTCCTGCCTGGTTTTTCCGGTTTTCTTCGGTTGTTTTTCCGCAGTTTTGCAGGAGGTGAGCAGGCTGACGGCAATACAGACCAAGGCCAGGAAAGAAACGCGGTACTTGTATCTGAATGAAATGGTATTGGTCATATTCAAATGTTTTCAGGAGCACCCTTACCGGGTACCAGTATGTCCGAAGCCTCCGCTGCCTCTTTCGGATGGCTGAAGCTCGGCAACTTCATGCCATTCAGCTCTTTCATGCCGGGCAATCACCATTTGGGCAATACGGTCGCCGTGATGTACAACAAAATCTTCGCCTGAAAGGTTGATCAGGATGACCTTGATTTCTCCGCGGTAATCGGCATCAATGGTGCCGGGAGTATTGAGTACGGTGATCCCGGATTTGACGGCCAGTCCGCTTCTTGGCCTGACCTGGGCTTCGAAGCCGGGAGGAAGTTCGATAAACAGGCCGGTAGGTACCAGTGCGCGTTCAAGCGGTTTCATCACCAGGGGCCTATCCAGGAAGGCCCTCAGGTCGACCCCGGCCGAATGAATGGTTTCGTAAGCCGGCAGAGGATTTCCGGAGATATTGACGATATTTACGGGTATGCTTGTTTGATCGCTGTTCATGCGACAAAAGTAACGAAAAACATGCGGTAAAATTACCCTTGTCAGGAAAGCCGCGCCAGCTGACGCTTTTCAATAATCCAGACCGGAATTACAAACATGAGCAGGGCCAGGGTGCCGCTCAACAGGTCTGTGACCGTGAACCCGGTCCTGACGGCATCCTGCAGGAAGTAAAGGATCAGGGCCAGGGCAAGGTAACAGAAGGCTTTTTTCAGGGAATAGGCAATGGGGTAATACTTTTGTCCGAGGAAATACGAGATCACCATCATGGAACCGTAGCAGGTCAGGTGGGTCCAGGCAGAACCCATGTATCCCATCAGGGGAATGGTAATATAATTCATCACCAGGGACAATCCGGCGCCGAACAGTGATATATATGCGCCGTAAAGCGTGCGGTTTGTCAGTTTATACCAGATAGAAAGATTGTAAAAGACGCCGAGAAATAAATTGGCTATTAACAGGATGGGAACAACCTTTAAACCGGGATAGTAATCCCTTCCGACAAAATGCCTGACCACATCGATATACACCATCACTGCAAGGAATATTAAGGCACATACGATAATGAAGTAATTCATCACCAGGGCATACGTCTGCCTGGCATCCTGTTTTTTGAACTCGGAAAAAAAGAATGGTTCGGCTGCAAAACGGAATGTCTGGATAAACAGGGTCATCAGGATTGAAATCTTGTAACAGGCCCCGTATATGCCGAGTTCCGACATGGCGGTTGCAGGATCCGGAAGGAGGTGTTTCAGCAGGATACGGTCGAATGATTCGTTGATCGTGCCTGCAAGTCCCATAACCAGCAGCGGCAGTGCATAGGCAATCATTCTTTTCCAGAGGGCCCGGTCGAACTGCCAGCCGGCATCCCTGATATTTGGCAGTAAGAGCAAAAGGGTAAGTCCGGATGAAATAAGGTTCGAAATAAACACATATCCCACTCCGATGGAAGGATCGTACACACGGGAAAGAACAAGATGAAGGCTGCTGTCGGGTGCGGCATGATTCCACAGATACGGACATAACAGGATAAAGAAGAGGTTCAGCAGGATATTGGCTGTGATGCTGAATATTTTAACGGCGGCAAAGCGCAGCGGGCGGTTTTCCTGCCTGAGCCTGGCAAAAGGGATGGCGGTAAAGGCGTCTAATCCGATGATGATGGCAAACCAGCTGATATATTCCGGGTGATCGGCGTAGCCCAGCTTTGTAGCGGTATAGCCGGAAGTGAACACTGCCGCAAGTATGAAAATGAAGGAGCTTGCCAGCAGCGAGATCAGGCTTGTACTGTAAACTTTTTTGGGTTCCGTATCCTGGGTAAAACGGAAAAAAGCCGTTTCCATACCATAGGTCAGGATCACGAAAAATAGCGCAACATAGGCGTACATCTCGGTGATCACACCATATTCACCGGTTTGAAACACCCGGGTGTACAAGGGCACCAGGAAGTAATTGAGCAGCCTGCCCAAAATACTGCTCAAACCGTAGATCATGGTTTGTCCGGCCAGTCGCCTGATGGGATTCACGGTGGATTGATCAGGGCTTAAAAGTACAACAATTAGCTTACCGGCAAACGTAAAAAGAAGGTGGTTCCTTCTCCGGGAAGGGATTCAAAGCTGATGGAACCGCCATGGTCTTCCACGATGCTTTTAATCATGGCCAGTCCGAGTCCCATTCCGCCTGTCTTGGTGGTGAAATTCGGGGTAAAGATCCTGGATTTCTCAGCATCCGGTATCCCGGTTCCGTTATCGTGAAATGTCAGAAGACAGCTTGCGTTGTCTGAAGTAAGATCAAGGCTTATTTTAGCTCCTGTGATGGTTTCGGTGGCCTGGACAGCGTTTTTAAAAAGGTTAACCAGGGCTCTGGCCAGTTGTCTCCGGTCGGCCGTCAGGATTACCGGATCGGCAGGCAGGTTCAGGGTAATGATCACGTTTTGGTTTTCTGAATACAAATCTTTTACACTCCGGATGACCTCCCTCAGATCCATTTTTTCTTTCTTGAGCTCCGGCATACGTGCAAAATCCGAGAAGCTGGTTGCGATATGACTGAGGTTGTCGATCTGTTCGATGAGCGAACCAGCGAATCGTCTGAGCCTTTGCTCCCAGCCTGCGTCCTGTTCTTCGTATGATTTGATCAGCAACTGCACGCTGAGTTTCATAGGAGTAAGAGGATTCTTGATCTCGTGGGCCACCTGCCGGGCCATCTCCCGCCATGCGGATTCTCTTTCCGACTGTGCCAGTTGTTCTGCACTCAGGGCAAGTTTGTCTATCATCGTATTGTACTCTGTTACCAGCTCCCCGATTTCATCTGGATTAGGCCATGCAATCTTTTCGTTGGGTTTTCCAAGTTTCACCTGGCTGATCTTGTTTCTTACCAATAACAGGGGACGCGTAAGGTAACGGCTGATCACAATGGCAATGGCTATGGAAAAAATGATCAGCAGCAGGTAGATGTTGAAGAAGGTGACAATAAAAGCCGAGAGTTCCGATCTGATTTCATCCTGGCGGGCGAAGTAGGGAAGGTGAATGTACCCGATAATCTTGTCCTGCTCATTGCGGAAAGGCAGGTAAGCAGAAAGGAAAGCATAACTTCCGATGTGTTCCTCCCGGATAAACAGGGATTTTTGTCCGAACGACAAGGCGGCGTATCCAAGGGGATTCATACGGGTGGTGATGAGGCCTTCCTCAAAGATCATCGGCCTGGATGAGGCGACAAGCCTGCCATTCAGATCAAAGATATTGATATCGGTGAAAAAGATCAGGCTGAATTTATTCAGCAGGTAAAACAGATCGCTTGCCATATCCGGGGTCAGGGCCTGACGTTTCCCAAGTTTTTGCTGGATTTCAATCAGTACTGAATGTGCCTTTTCGGTCAGTGCACCGGTGTTTTTCTTTTCATTCAGACGGATGATGTATGAGGTAGTGCTGATCCCGATAATGATAAACGATATGAGGATGAGGAAAATCATCGACAACTGCAGGCGTTTCCGGAGGGTTTGTATTCGAAGGTAGGAATCCGTCGACCTGGTGGTCATCAGGAAAGCAAGAATACTAAGCAGACTGGTGATAAGGCAAAAGAGGGTAAATGGGGAGATATTATCTAATAATTCCGGTATTTTCAGGCTGATCAGCATGATATTATCCTTGTCTGACCTGTAATACAAGTGTGAATAACCATTAGATTCAAATTGACCGAATTGGTCGTTTGCTGCCTCATGAGCATCCAGTGAAAGGGCATAGGGGTATTTTCCGAAGCTTCTCATGAGGCTCCTTTTTTCGTAGAATGCCCATGAATACTTGTTAAGATCCGGAGCCAGCCTGGATTCCCGGGAAATGAGCAGTTCAGGATACCCCAGGCCTTTCGGGATACGTTTGGATGTGATATCAACATAAAGGACAGGGGAAGCGGAAAGGCTGTCTTTGCCTCCGAATGAAATGACAGCAAGGTAGTTTACGGATCCTGTACCATAATCAAGAAAGTACAGGTTTTCCGAAATGGTGGGTTTGCCAACCTGCTGCACAAGTTCGCCGAAGTAGTCGCTGCAGTCTACAATGAGGTTATCCGGAATCACAATGTTCAGGACTTCACCGGGATAACAGAGGGTGAATTTCAGGTCATAACGGTTCCAGTAAGCGCTGAAGTAATTTCCTGCAATATGGCTTATGATGGCATCTTCCTGTTGAGCGGAAGGTAGCGGAGGGTGAAGGAGCTTTTGCAGCAGTGTGTCGGCGGAGATCCGCTGGCGGATTTCACTTACAAGGTATTCTGCGATCGGGTCGCGTTCGTTGCTGAGTTTCTGTACAAGTATTTTGCGTTGTCCGATTTCTTTGTCATGTTCTATTGTGAGGATTAACCAGGTTGCAAGAAAGCCATTCAGCAGGATCAGCCAGAGGATGCCTGCCAGGTGCAGGGGATTCGGTTTCCTGTGACGTACAAGCCAGAACCAGCCAAGGATGCATGCATAGATCAACAGGGGTATCAAAATAATGCCCTGCTCATTCCGCAGGAAAATGACAGGAACGAAAGAAGAAGCAGCGAGCAGGATCACGGACTGTCTGTGTGAATAACGGCGGATCAGCCTGTGAAGGAAAGGAAATGACAGGAAGAAGCAGGAGAGCGATAGCAATGACAACAGGATATATCCCATGATACTTTCTTTGGAAAGGTTCAGGGGGTCCGAAAAGGAAAGCGAAAATGCGGAATGTTCGATCAGCAGGGGGAAAGAAAGAATATAGCCGGAATAAAAGATGGCGGGGACGAGTGCGGTAAGGGCACCATGAAAGAGGTTTGCTTTTCCTGAAGGCTTTGTGAATCCTGACTTCATGGAAAGCCGGAAGAACATGATGGCAAGCATCAGCAGCAGGACGGCATTAATCAGAAAATCACCCAGTGAGGGTAACAATGCTGACCAGGCGAAATCCGAAGGAGAGAAAAGCCTGGTGGAATAAAGGAAGCCGGGTATTTTAAAATAGAATAGCAGCCCTCTGACCAGCAGGACATCTGCGGTAAACAGGATGAAAAAGAGCGCCGGACGGTTTTTGTAGAAAGAAATGTTTCCAAATACAAGAAATACCAATACGAAGCCAAGTAACAAACCTGCGGTGAGCAACAGCGTACTGACGATGGCATGCACATCAGAAACGGGCCTTTTGCCTGATGGCCGTATATATAATATGGTATTGCCCTTGCTGTCTTTCAATGCAATTCCGGGGGGACTGAAGCTAAGTGTATCCGTCAGGGAAAGCGCGAAATCGCGGTGAAATTCGTTTTTCAGGTAATCATTCTCATAGGGATACAGATGGCGGATCAGTGCCATGGCTGTCACATGTTTGCCGGAGTTTGTGCGGGTACCTGCAAGCAGGTACCATCCGTTCCGGAGCAGTTGTATGGGTTTCAGCGAGCCGGGATCGGGAACGGGAAAAATATTATTGCTCCAGTATTCGAGACTGTCGTTCCGGTGCACGAAAAAACCGAACGACTTGTGCGACATTTTCCGGATAATCTTATCCTGTTCTGTATGGAAACCACTGTCAGCAATTTGTTGTGCCAGTTGATGCAGGGCAGTATTCAGTTCTGTCTGACTTTGCAGAAGTTTCCTGTTGAATTTTTCCGCAATTTTTTCAGGGGAGGGTGGAGCAATTTGTTGGAAGTTGAGAAGGATCAGAAGAAGAAAACAAAGCAGGGAAGCAAGAAGGAGGATTATATTTCTGATATTCAGCATTTTATTTTTTTCTTTACAATAAATAGCTGTTATTCAGTATATTATTATCGTTTAAAATTAAGCCTTTTCATAAATGAACGGGAAGCGGGTATAGTTAAGGTTCAGTTTTGGGGTTGGAGCGATTATATGGCTTAAAATTAGCTTTTCTATCTTTCGCCCAGGAAAATGATGCTGGAATAATTTTGATTTTGTTTTGCGGCCAGGTGGTTAGATTTGTAACCATGCCATGCAGCGCTGAGGAATTTTTTCTTCCCGGTCTGGTATGAAGAGCTCAGCAGGCTGATATAGTATGCATCGGGTATGAGCTGACTGGTGGCTACAATTGTAAATCCGGATTTTTCAAGCAGGGTTCTGAGGGTTACAGGTGTAAAGTGGAGCAAGTGGCGGGGCAGGTCCCAGGCTGCCCAGGATGCTCCGTAGTGTTGTGCATCGTAACTGCCGGCATTTGGAACTGCGATTACAAGCAGTCCGCCGGGGGCCAGCAGCTTTGAAATCAATTCCATTGACTGGTTTGGCTGTGGCATATGTTCGAGCACGTGCCAGAGGGTAATTACGTGGAAGGAAGCCGGTTGAAAGCTGTCAAGTGCAGTAAGGTCGCGTACGTCGAGGGAGTTTACAGATGTAGCATAGTTCCGGGCAGCTGCATTGGGTTCTACCCCGGACACTGTCCAGCCGCGAGACCGGCCCATGGCCAGAAATTCACCCGTACCGCAGCCGATATCCAATAAACGGGCCGGTTTACGGTATTTTTCGAGCAGGCGGTATTTTCTTTTGAGGTTGTATTTTCTGATGATTCTGTAGGCCATGGGCAGTAGTCCGGGCTGATGTCCGGTATGCGACAGGTACTGCTGCGATTCGTAATATCGGTCGGGGTTTTCGGGGCGCGGGTTTGTAAACAGCAGGGAGCATTCCTTGCATTTGACAACTGTAAAAGTTTCACGGCTCAGAAAGTAGTCAGTTGTAGTCAGATAATGTGCGAATTGTGAACATCCGCAAAGCGGACAGGCTTGTAAGTGTTCCATAATCAAGATATTATGTCAATGTTCCACGTGAAACCTTTAACGTTTATAGTATACAATCAGCACCGAAATATCAGCAGGGGATACACCGCTGATTCTGGATGCCTGGCCGATGGTAGCTGGCTGGAGCCGGTTCAGTTTTTCCCTGGCTTCGAAGGAGAGGGCGGGGATGTGATGATAATCGAAACCTCTTTTCAGGGGGATGCTTTCATAGGTTTGCAGTTTATCGGCCAGGTCCTGTTCCTTTTCGATATACCCCTGGTATTTGATCAGAATTTCGGCCTGTTCCACACATTCGTTCCGGATATCGTAAGGAATCGCCGATATTGCGGACCCGAAATCCGGGTTCAGCGCAAGCAGGTCGGTGAGTTGCACCTGGGGGCGGCCTGCAAGCACGGCGATGCGTGTTTTCTGACTGACCGGGCTGGTCCCCAGTTTTTCGAGTGTGCCGTTCACCTGGTCAGGATCAAGGTTGATTTTTCCTGCCAGGGAAAGGATGTGATCGACAAATGCTTTTTTATTGTTCACCACCTGCAACCGTTCCTCCGAAGCAAGGCCCAGTTTATGTGACAAGGGTGTAAGTCTCAGGTCGGCATTGTCCTGGCGGAGCAAAATCCGGTATTCGGCCCTGGAGGTAAACATACGGTAGGGTTCATCAACTCCCTTTGTGATCAGGTCATCAATGAGTACGCCAATGTATGCATCGCTTCTTTTGAGAATGAAAGCGTCCTGTTCCCTTATCTTCAGATGGGCGTTGATCCCGGCCATCAGTCCCTGTCCGGCGGCTTCTTCATATCCGGTGGTACCGTTGATTTGTCCTGCGAAAAAAAGATTGGCAACAAGGCGGGTTTCCAGATTGTAGTCCAGTTGCTCAGGAGGGAAATAATCATATTCGATGGCATAACCCGGCCTGAAGATTTTTGCCTGTTCAAATCCTTCTATCTTTCTGAGGGCTTCAAACTGGATATGATCCGGCAGCGAACTCGAAAAACCGTTGATATAGTATTCAATGGTATTCCAGCCTTCGGGCTCCACAAATAACTGGTGCCTGTCTTTACCGGCAAAGCGTTCAATCTTGTCTTCGATCGACGGACAGTACCTGGGGCCCACCCCTTCTATCCTGCCAGTAAACAGGGGCGATTGTGCAAAGCCCTTTTTGAGAAGATTGTGAACCTCCGGACTCGTATAGGCCAGGTAGCAGCTTCTCTGACGGTCCAGCGGCGGAGTGGCGGTAAACGAAAACCTGCCGGGCAGCTCATCGCCGGGTTGTTCAACAAGGCGTGAAAAATCGATCGTTCTTCCGTCTACCCTAACCGGGGTTCCGGTCTTGAGCCTTTTACTTTCAAAGCCGAACCCATGCAGACAAGCGGTCAATCCTCCGGCAGCCGCTTCGCCTATCCTGCCTCCTGAAAAATGCTTTTCCCCGATGTGGATCAATCCGTTCAGGAAGGTGCCGTTGGTCAGGATTACCGCCCTGGCCGGAATCTCATGTCCCATGCCGGTTACCACTCCTTTTGCACGGCCGTCCTTCACTAAAACGCTGGTCACCCTGTCCTGCCAGAAATCCAGGCCCGGGATTTGTTCGAGCACCTCGCGCCATTTGGCTGAAAACAGCATCCTGTCGTTCTGGGCACGCGGACTCCACATGGCCGGTCCTTTTGAACGGTTCAGCATGCGGAATTGTATCATGGTGTGGTCGGTCACAATGCCAGACATGCCGCCGAGCGCATCTGCTTCACGGACGATCTGCCCTTTGGCAATGCCTCCCATCGAAGGGTTGCACGACATCTGGGCCATGTTCATCATATTCATGGTGATCAGCAGCACGGAAGAGCCGAGATTTGCCGCGGCGGCTGCTGCCTCGCATCCGGCATGGCCTGCACCAACCACAATGATATCATATTCTTTGAACATCTGGATTATTCCGGCACTGATTGATTTTTCAAAAAAATATTGTAAACCCGTTTACGGTATAACAAATTCCGGACAGTTTTATCATTCAAAAGCCGGCGGGAATGGTTATACAATGGTGCAAAGATGGGGTAAATGACCGAGACAAGGACAGGCAGGGGTCAAATTTTCGTGTGTGCGGGGTTTGCAGCCCCGTGTTTTCGTGGTCAGGGAAGCTGCAGGTAAAGCTCAAGAAATCGGTCTTCCTTGGCTCTCATGGCGTGTTTTTGGGCTGGCGTATCATCAAGGTAATCCATCAGGTGAAGTACGCCGTGAACCATTACCCGCCGGACTTCTTCTTCCTGCGGAACCTTGAAAATCATTGCATTTTCCTTTACCCTGTCGAGACTGATGTAAATATCCCCGTCCAGCTTCCGGCTGTTGTCTTCACTCAGACGGAAACTGATTACGTCGGTAAAACTGTCGTGATGCAGGTACTGACGGTTCATACCGAGCAGGAAAGAATCGTTGCAGAAGATAAAATTTACCTGTCCGGCTTTTCTTCCTTCACAGGTAAAAACCTCCGAGAGCCAGTGCCGAAGCCTCGTTTTGGTTCCCGTTATGTCGGGAACATCCTCAAAGAAAAACCGGAAGGGAGAAGCCGCCATATAGCGAATAAAGGGACTATTTTTCCCGGCTGACTTTCTGCTCCTGCGACTGGAAATAATTGCGCAGGGCTTTGGTACGGTGCATGGAGAGCTCGTAATTGATGCTGGAGATATGGAAAACGATTTCAAGCAGCCTGCCTCCATCCTTGAAATACAATTCATCAGACAAACTCCTGATCAGGTACAAGCCTTTTTTAATCCCGGCACCCTCCCCTTCTTCAGCCTCCGTGGGGTCGGGTATACGGGCAGGATCAAATCCTTCCCCTTCATCCCTTACAGAAAACGAGAGCGCCGTGTTGGAGGAACTGAAAAGAATGTGAACTTTTTTGACATGATCCTCCCTGTTGCCGTGAATGATGGCATTCCTGACCGCTTCGGTAAGGGAAACCAGGATGTTTCCGAAGTAGGTGTTGTTGATGTTGTATGCGTCACTGATTTCTTCGACCATGTGCACTACCTTATTGAGGTCCTGCAAGTTTGAGTCGATCACAAGTTCCTGCTTTTTGGATATCATAGCTTGCTTTTATTCTACAAAGTTATAAAAGTAAGCGCTTACCTTGCTCTTATAAAAAGGTTTTAAGGTAGGCGGTACAGTTTTCAACAGTTCGGTTTCCCTCGATTTAACCTTATTATACTCAAAAAAATTCTTTGGGTTACTGTACAACTGATTTTTTGCCTCTGTCGATTCGCGCCTTTCCTCTTTCTCCCGTTCCCTCATGGCTTTTTCCGATTCCAGCAGGCGGGTCAGGATCTCTTTCTGCCGCATCAGGGTCTGATTACTGATAATTTTGTTTACGAGATCGGTCTCGGTTTGTTCCATGTCCTGGATGATCTTGTTCAGGTTGCCGGTATTTCCCTTGCCTTCCTTGGCGATTTCATCCCGTAGCCGTTGCATTTCACGCCGGATCGCCTCCTGCTGGGCTGCCATCCTTGCAAGCTGCTCGCTCATCGATTGCTTCCCCTGCCCCGGTTTCATCTGTCCAGGCATACTCATCTGTTCTTTCAGCTTTTCCATCTGCTTGTTGAGCTGGTCCTGCAAATCCTTGAGCGACTTCAGCGGCACGCTGCCCGAGCCTTTGGAGTTTTTTTTGCACCCTGCCATACCTGCCCCCTGCGATTCCATCTGCATCTGGTTCAGGCTCTCCTGCAGCAGCAGAGCCAGGTTGTTCACCCCTGTCATTGCGAACTGCTGCTTTCCGGCTGCATTGGCAGTACGCCTTTCGGTCATTTCTTCCAACGCCTTTTCCACATTCAGGTTGATCTCGGCCACTTCCCGCGTCACGGCAGGCTTAATGCTCGCCTGCCGCTTGCTCAGGGCAAACAGAGAATCTTCCACCATCTGAAGGTCATCCTTAATCTTTTTCTGCTGTTGAATCATCCTGAGATACTGCGGATCATAGGTTCTGGCCTTGTTCACCTGAAGCATCAGTGCTTCCTGGTCGAAGGAAATCTGAACAAGGTTTTCGAGGATGTCGCGAAGGGATTTGATGTCCTCCTCCATGTTCTCGCTTTGCATCTGCTCCTGCATCTCCTTCATTTTCTGCGACATGTTCTTCATTTTCTGGGCAGCTTTTTTCTGCGACTGTGAAGCCTTCTTGTTCTTCTTCTCTTTCAGGTTTTCCGAACTGTTTTGCATATCCTGCCTGATCTCCTGCTGCTCCTGTCCCATTTCGGGCATATCATTCGGATCCTCCAGCTCCTGGTTCTTTTTCTCGAGATCTTCCAGGTCTTCACCAAGTTGGTCGAATGCTTTGTTCAAAGAATCTTGTTCCTTTTTAAGCGATTCATTATCAGGATTTTGATCAAGTGATTCCTCTGACAGCCGGTCCTGTTTTTCAGCCAGAGAATCAAGCTTTTCACGGGTTTGTTCCAGTTTTTGCTCGAACTCTAGTTGTTTGAAAATCTCCAGGTTACGGTCGAGTTGTTTCTCCAGATCCTCGTTGCTCATCTGGAGTTTTTCCATCATCTGGTTCATTTTATTCTTATCCAGGTCCTTGAGCAAATCCTGCATTTCGAGGATCATTTTTTTCATTTCTTCCGGAAGAATTTGCTCAAAAAGGTCTTGCAGCTGTTCCTGTTTCTGTAGGATATTTTCACTCAGTTCCCTGTCTTGCTGTTCCCGTAAAGAATTGTTCTTTTGTTCTTTACCAATTTCTTTCACCTTTTCCTGCAGGTCTTCCGACCGTTCGAGCAAGTCCTGAACCTGTTTCTTTTCCTGCCAGCTCAGTTCTTTTTTATCCACCATTTTTTTGCTGAGCGCTTCAACCTTTTTCTGGATATCGCGGGCTTCACGGATGGCGTTTTCCATCTCATCCTTCAGTTTTTTATTGGCCTGTTCGCTCTTTTCTCCCAGCTCCTCCAGGGTTGGAGCCTTGAAGAACATTTTCTGGCTGCGGCTGGCTTTGGGCCCCTGTATCCCGTCGTTGTCCCATACCTCAAAATAATACTCAACACCATGTCCAGGCCTGATATCAAGGCTTCCGAGATCGAAGAAATGATAAAACTCCTGCTGGTTAAGGGAGGGATTAATGACCAGAGCTTCTGTGCCTTCCGTTGCAATGGATCCGGATTGTTCTCCCGGCTGGAGCACCCTGTAATTGAAGGTCAGGCGGTTAAATCCGTAATCATCACGAATGCCACCCTTGAAATAGAGACGCTTTTCGAAGACACTGTCCTTGTATTCCTCGACAGTGACAAGCGGATAGGAATCGGGGATCACGTTGATGCCGAAGCTGAGTGAATCCGTATTCATGAGGTATTCGTTCCTGCTGCTGATGGAGTAAATCTGGCTCTCGGTAAATCCTGAGGTATAAGTGAATACGTTTGAGGATTTTTGATCGAGCTGCTGAAGCCGGTCCTTGAACCTGAGCAGCACACTCCGGGTATCACGGGTGTAAAACTTCCACGTTACCACGGTACCGTATGGGATGAGCAGGTCCCCGCTGTTGAGCATGGTTTCGTTTTCCTTTCTCAGGTAACGGGGGTAACTGAGTTCCACTTCGAAATTCAGCACGATAGGCTTCGGCAGCACGGTAAGTTCGTAGGAACGGGAGGAATAATCATCGGTGACGATACGGAATCCAATGTCTTTCTGCAGATTTTTAAACTCGTAGCGATACTTTACATTGCTTTCCCGGCTCATGCGGTAACGGCTGTTGTTATAAGTGATCTCAAGGTTTTCCGGTATCTCGTTGCCCTGTATCTTCACCTGGAGGATGAAATCTTCCTGTTGTGCGGCTTGCAGTTTTGGATTCAGGATTTCGATCGTAAAAGGGGCGGGTCTTTCGAAATAGGTATTGTGCCGGATGAGCCTTGCAGAAGGTTCGGTAATGAAACTGGGTGCCGTAAAGAGCAGGATCAGGAGCAAGAGCACGGGGGGGAGGGTGAACCTGAGGTATTTACGGTTCTCTTTCAGGTTGATGGCCGTCTGAAAAGGCACCGGTTTCAGTGTATTGATCTTTTGGTTGATACTGGCTTCGATCAGGGCGGCATGTTCCGGGTTATGGTCCTGCATCTGCTTCAGCTGCAAGGTGTTCAGCAGGCGGTCCTGTACATTTTGAAAATGGATGCCGATGATACGGGCAGCCTGTTCGTGCGATATCCTTTTGCCCAGTTTCCAGAGACCGGCCAGCGGCAGGGCGATATACACGGCCACAATGAAAAGATTGGACACCAGGTAAAAATAGAAAAGGATGGTGCGGCTCAGGGTGTTAAAGTGACCGAAATACTCCAGGGTATTGGCCACAAGGAAAAAGATCACCAGGATGGCAATGCTGTAGAGGACTCCCCGGATCAGCTTGTTTTTGTAGTACTTCCGGATGAATTCATCCAGTTTCTGAATCAGAATGGTATAGTTATCGGTCATATTTGCATCATCATTCGCTGGTCCGGTAAAACAAACCAAAAGGGGCTGCAGTTCAGCGAAGGATGGCCTGTTTTTGCCGGATAGTCGCGCCAACCAAGCTTTAACGGCCGGTAGCGCCTATTATTTTGTATCTTTGGCAAAGATACGAAAAGCCATGAAAAGGAAGATTTTCCTGCGGCTCAACCTGATGCTGCCGGTGATGATGTCCGGCTTCCTTCAGGCACAGCAGGCATATGTTTGCAATCGGGATATCTGGAAGCATGATGCGGAAAGGAACAGCCTGAACGGGATTTCCCATGCGTTCTACCAGGATTATGACGTCCGGTTCTGTCACCTGGATGTCAGCCTGCAGAAGCATACTGTTTTTGTGGAAGGGAGTGTCAGAACGCTGGCTGTGGCCAAAAAAGATTCCCTTCATACCTGTTGTTTTGAACTGATCGACACCCTGGTCATCGATTCGGTCATTTATAAGGGAATGCCTGCTGTTTTCACGCATGCGTCCGATACGGCCTGTGTGCAGCTCAATCCGCCCGTAAACATGGGTGACACCTTCAGTTTCCGCGTTTACTACCACGGAACACCGGCCACCGGAGGGTTCTTCTCCGGGATCAGTACAGCCGTATCCACCCAGTGGGGAAATGCGGTCACCTGGACGCTCTCCCAGCCTTACCATGCCAGTCACTGGTGGCCATGTAAACAGGATCTGACCGATAAATTCGATTCAGCCTGGATCTTTGTTACTACGGATACCAGTTGCAGGGCAGGGTCCAATGGCCTGCTGACGGCTGTTAACCCGGTGGCTCCCGGCAAACACCGTCATGAATGGAAAACCCGTTACCCGATAGCGTATTACCTGATCTCGGCTGCCGTGGCCGATTATCAGGAATACGTGATCTTTGCCCATCCGCAGGGGCAGGATTCCATCATGATCCAGAATTACATCTATGATGCTCCCGGCTGCCTGGCTTATTACAAAAACGATCTCGACAATACGGCTTTTTATCTGGAGTTGTTTGCGGAACTGTTTGGACCATACCCGTTTGCCGCCGAGAAATACGGCCATTGCCAGGCCCATCTCGGGGGTGGGATGGAACACCAGACCATGAGCACCATGGGGGCATTTGACTTCGGACTGAACACCCATGAGCTTTCCCATATGTGGTTCGGTGATCATGTGACCTGTGCCACCTGGAGCGACATCTGGCTGAACGAAGGATTTGCAACCTATGCCCAGTATCTTGCGGCACAATACCTTGCCGGTCAGCAATATGCCGATCAGTTCATCCGGGGTGTCCAGCAATACGTGATGTCGGAGCCGGGTGGCAGCGTTTACATACCGCCCGGACAAACCGCCGATGTCTGGCGGATCTTCGACGGCCGCCTCTCCTACAACAAGGGTGCCGCCATCCTGCATGCCCTCAGGGGAGCCGTCAACAACGACAGCCTCTTCTTTCCGGTATTGAAACAATATTTGCAGCAATACGGCGACAGCGTGGCTGTGGGAACGGATTTCAAAGCGGTGGCCGAACAGGTGTCAAACATGAATTTTACGGCATTTTTCGATGAATGGTATTTCGGGGAAGGATATCCCATCCTGGATATCGGCTGGTCGCAGGATGCCGACAGTCTGATCATCCGGGTGGAACAATCATCTTCCGCAACGGTCACTCCCCTCTTCCATTTCGACCTTGAATTCATGCTTAAACGCGGTACAACCGACAGCCTGATCCGTCTGGGACTGGATGCGCCGGTAAACCGCCTTGCCATCAAAACTCATATTCCTGTCGACAGCCTGAAGGTTGACCCCCGTTACTGGAATATCTATAAACTCAACAGTCTGAACAGGATACAGGAACCTGAATTTCCGCTTACCTTCACCCTGTGGCCGAATCCTTGCGGCAGCGTTCTTTATTACCGCCTTGGGCAGGGAATTACGGGAAAGTACCGCATCAGCATCTGCGACATCAGCGGCAGACAGGTGATGACAGACATCCGGAATCTGCCGGAAGCAATGATCGATCTTGGTCCGCTGTCAGAGGGAATGTACTTTTTAAGCATTGAAACGCCGGGGAACATCATGGTTCGTCGTTTCATACGGCATTGATGCCATTGTCCGCATGTTTACACCATTTTTTGCCGACCATCAAGGGATCAGTACAAATATACTGAAGTTTATTTTATAGTGTACACTTCTTTTCTTCTTTTGGTGCCTGCGGCATCGTAAAGATATCTGATCCTGTTGTACCGACATGAAAGCGCTATGCAGTGTAAGCAGGAAACATAACACACCTCCCCGGTCACATCGTCATACCGGCCGCTCAGCAGGCAGATTCCTCACTGCGCTTCGCTTCGTTCGGAATGACGGCCGCCTTCAAGGGTAATCGGGGGAATGGCAGGCGGCGAAGCCGCCTGCCAGTTCCCCTTTTTTATTATTCGCGCCCGCGTCATTCCGACCGCAGGGAGGAATCTGCTTCACATCCGGGCAATGATCAGCATCGGTACAGGAGGTTTGCACGTGTGCAGCATGTGCGCGGGTGCACGTTGCGTGGGAACATGAAAACGTGGGGAAGGTTGCAAATCAAAGACACGATCCTTCACTTCTGCCTTTTCTCTTGTACTCCGGAGCCGGCAGCAAGTCTTTTTCTATAGTATCTACACTGTCAGCAACACTTTGTTAATTTTTTGTTGGTGGGTGCGGCATAAAGGTAATACCGCAGCGAAGAACTCAGGGAAAACATACCGGTCTATATCAGAGACAGCAGGCTGCGAATGGTGCTGAGCGGTGTGCCAGGAGACAATTGCAGGCTGACACCGTTGGGATACTGAAGAATGATGGAGCCGGGAACCAGGGCAGCAGCATTTGCCTTGTTGCTGCTGAGTAGCCGAACAAAACCGCCTGGTGCAGGATCCAAACTTTGCCGGTGCTTTTTCAGCCAGTATTGAAACCGTGACAACGGCATGCCATGCTGCTCACAAAAAGCCGCTTGTGTCATCCTGCTTTCCAGATAAGATTCAATAAGGGAGAACATCTG
>CAZSQJ010000052.1:0-19999 GCA_964608665.1 uncultured Bacteroidales bacterium
TGCGCGATGGAAGGATCAATCACTTACCTGGAAGGTTCTGAGATGATTATACCGAAAGAACTCAGGAATGCGAAAAACGTGTTTCCAGAGTAATCGGCATAAAAAGAATAACAACCCGAAGTGACACTTTGCAGTTTCAATGTGCCACTTCGTTATTATTTGATCCTTCTTCTTCCTTTTTTCTTCACTTCTGCCTTCCATTTCCTGCCTTCTCACTTTGATTTTCATTGCAGCAGGAAGAAAATGGATATGAATGACAGCCCGAACACGGTATTTATTACCTTTGCAGTACCTATCCCTATCCGGCCCCGCACCCCATGTACGTCATTGATGAAGCACAGGAAAAGAAAGAGATCCTGCGACGTTACCGCAGCCTCCTGTCGGCTTGGAAAGTGAAATCCGAAAAGGATAAACGCCTGGTGCGCAAGGCCTTTCATTTCGCCGTGGAAGCCCATAAGGATATGCGGAGGAAGTCGGGAGAACCTTATGTATACCATCCTCTTGAAGTGGCGCGGATCTGTGTGCATGAGATCGGGCTGGGCACCACCTCCATCGTATCGGCCCTCTTGCACGATGTAGTGGAAGACACGGACTACACCCTGAAAGACATCGAGGTGATGTTCGGGGAAAGGGTTGCCAGGATCATCGACGGACTCACCAAAATGTCTGCTTTTGTGAACATCCGTTCCCATTCGCTTCAGGCAGAGAACTTTATGAAGATCCTGCTGACCCTGTCAAGCGATGTGAGGGTCATCCTCATCAAACTGGCCGACCGCCTGCATAACATGAGGACCCTGGATTTTCTGAAAGATGAAAAAAGGCTGAAAATAGCCTCCGAAACCAAGTTCTTCTTCGCCCCCCTGGCCCACCGCCTGGGTCTGTTTTCCATTAAGACCGAACTGGAAGACTTGGCACTCAAACAGATGGAACCGGAATTCTACCATATGGTGGAGGATAAAATCAAAGAAACGGAACAGGAACGCAACCGTTACTTCACCAAATTCATTTATCCGGTGAAAAAGGATCTTCTCCGGAACAACCTCCACTGTTCTGTCAAACCCCGCGTCCATTCCGTCCATTCGATCTGGGACAAAACCCACAACAAAGAAGCCAGCCTGGAGGAAATTTTTGATTCCTATGTAGTTCGTTTTGTGATCGATACTCCGCATGACCCGGAAAAGGAAAAACTCGAATGCTGGCGGGTGTACTCCATCCTTACCAAACATTACACGCCCAAGGCCGGGACGCTCAGGGACTGGATCTCCGTCCCAAAAACCAATGGTTACCAGGCACTTCACATCACGGTAATGGGGGTCAACGGCAAATGGGTGGAAATCCAGATATACACCTCCCGCATGGAGGAGATCGCCGAAAAAGGCTATGCCGCCTTGTATAAATACAGGGAAAGCGGCAAGCTTGAGAACGCGGTGGAGGAATGGATCAGGAAAGCCAGGGATCTGCTCGAAGGCAAGCTTGATTCCAGCGCGGAAGAGTTGCTGGATGACTTCAAATGCGACCTGCTTAACGAACAAATTGTGGTTTTCACTCCCAAAGGTGAAGAGATCAAACTGCCGGCGGGTGCCTGCATCCTCGACTTCGCCTACAGCATCCACTCCGAGCTCGGCAATCATTGTATCGGGGCCAAGATCAACCACCAGCTCGCACAGATCGGCCAGAAATTAAAAAACGGAGATCAGGTGGAAGTACTCCGCTCGGGAAAACAGAAACCCAAACCGGAATGGCTCGATTATGCCGTTTCGTCCCGTGCCAAGGCACAAATCAGGGAAGCGCTGAAAATGGAAAAGCAGGATGTGACCAGGCAGGGCAGGGAAATCCTGGAAACGATCTTTGCCGAAGCACGGATTGAAGCCAGCCTGTGGCAGATCCAGTCCCTGTTTAAGTTAAAGGGACCGGAACAGGTAAACGAACTGCTCTTTCAGATCGGATCCGGTACGGTGGAACTGGATGACATCAAAGCCCTGCTGAAAGGCAAAGGCAAAGAATCCCTCTTTGATTTCCTCCTGCGACCGCTTGCCCGCATCAGGGGTAACGGCAACAATGCCCTCACAAGGCAGATCTACCAGAAACTGAAAACCAATCCCAGCAGCCTGCTGCTGCCGGAAAGCATGGACGAACAGGTCGAAAACCGGATCGCTTCCTGCTGCCATCCCATCCCCGGCGATGATGTGATCGGACTGCATATCAACCAGCAGTCCATCGAAATACACCGTACCAATTGTCCTGAAGCCATCGATTTTATGTCGAAATTCGGAGACAAGATCATCAAGGCTAAATGGAAGGTGGGAAAAGACATCGGATTCCTTACCGGTATCCGCATCAATGCGGTTGAAAGGAAGGGACTGGTTTCCGATATCACCAGGATCATCTCCGACGATTTCAACCTGAACATGCGTTCCTTCCTGATGGAAGTATCGGGCGATATCTCAAAAGGTCTTATCATGGTATATGTTCACGACAGCAAAAACCTCAACGACCTGATCGACCAGCTGCGAAAAATCCAGGGGATCATCCTGGCCAAAAGGGTCAGCCAGATCGAAAATGCCAATCCCCTGGGCTGACAGGCTCCGTAATTTATGCCGGCTCGTTTTTCAGCCCCATCCTCATCTGTTTATTAATCATTCACTTACATCATCAGATCGTTTTTATTTTTATTTATACCAAATAGATATAATTTTTTTTTCTACTTTTAAGCCCTGATTTCAATAAGGAGCAACAGCGCATGAACAGTCAAAAACAATCCGTCAAACTGCCACCGAAAGAGGGTAATTCCAGTTTTGAAGCAGTGAAGGATATCTTCACGCAATACCTTGAATCTCATGATCACCGGAAAACGCCGGAGCGGTACACCATTTTGCAGGAGATCTATTCCACCGATGGCCATTTCGATATCGAGACCCTTTATATACGGATGAAAAACCACAAATACAGGGTCAGTCGTGCCACACTTTACAATACCATCGAACTGCTGTTGCAGTGCAATCTGGTGACCAAGCATCAGTTCGGCAACAACTGCGCACAATTTGAAAAATCCTTCAAATTCCGCCAGCACGATCACTTCATCAATCTGGACAACGGCAAGGTGATAGAGTTTTGCGATCCCCGCCTGCAGGAAATTCAGGCTGCGGTGGAGGAACAGCTCGGGGTGGAGATCTCTTCCCATTCCCTGGTGTTTTACGGCAGGTTCAGGGAAAGGAATGCTCCCTCAGGTCAAAAACAAAAATCCGGCAGGCACTGATGAAGGCAGATGTAATCCTGGGTTTGCAGTGGGGCGACGAAGGGAAAGGGAAGATCGTTGACCTGCTGGCGCCTTCCTACGACATTATCGCCCGTTTCCAGGGCGGTCCCAATGCCGGTCACACCATTGAAACCGGAGGAAGGAAACACATTCTTCACCTGATCCCGTCGGGTATCTTTAATCCCGGCATTCAGAACCTGATCGGCAACGGCGTAATCATTGACCCTGTCATTTTCCGGCGGGAAACTGAAGGTTTGATCGCCACGGGATTGCATCCCGCCGAAACCCTGTTGATCTCGAACCGGGTCCATCTGATCCTTCCGACCCACCGCCTGCTGGATGCCTGTTATGAACAATCGAAAGCGGAACAGAAGATCGGATCGACTCTGAAAGGCATCGGTCCGGCCTATACCGACAAAACAGCCCGCATTGGCCTGCGGACGGGCGATCTCACCGACAGTGCGTTCAGAAGCAGGTACGAATCCCTGAAAAAACACCACCTGCGCCTGGCCGCTGCAGCCGGCATCACTTTCGCCGACATCCTGATCGACGGCCTGTCACTGGAGGCATACGAAGAAGCATGGTTCCGGTCGCTGGAGGTCCTGCTGTCCTTTAAAATGGTCGACAGCGCACTTTACCTCAACCGGGCCCTTGACCGGGGGATGAAAGTGCTTGCCGAAGGAGCCCAGGGAACCCTGCTGGATGTCGATTTCGGATCCTACCCCTTCGTGACCTCCTCAAACACCACGGCAGGAGGAGTTTCGACCGGGCTGGGAATCCCGCCTTCCCGCATCGGTGATGTTTACGGTGTATTTAAAGCCTATTGCACCCGTGTGGGTAACGGGCCCTTCCCCACCGAACTGCTCGATGACACCGGTAAACTGCTCAGGGATCTCGGTCATGAATTCGGATCCACCACCGGAAGGCCGCGCCGCTGCGGATGGCTCGACCTGCCAGCCCTTCGCTATGCAATCATGATCAACGGAGTGAGCAAACTCATCATGATGAAAGCCGATGTGCTGAACCGTTTCGCAGAGATCAAGGTTTGTACCCAATACCGGATGGATGACCGGCTGTTTGATTTCCCCGAGGCACAGGACAACGCTTCCGGGTACCAGGCATCCTGCATCGCGCTGCCGGGCTGGCAGGCGGAACCCGATCCCGCACTACCCTTCGACAGCCAGCCTGATGCCTTTAAAAGCTATGTGTCCTTTATCGAAAAGGCTGTCGATCGTAAAATAAGTGTGTTATCTTTGGGGGCAGAAAGAAACCAGACCCTGATACGGGACAGGAAATAATGGTGTTGGACAAACTTAAGCCTGCACACTGTAACAAGATACAACCGGTTCAACAAGATAAATCATCACCATGCGACTCAAGGCTTTTTTAATTCTGATGATCCTTTCCGGATCAGTTGCAGCCCAGCAGATTGAGCAAGATGCTGTGCCAGAGGCCGTACAGAAGGCTTTCGAAAGTGAATACCCTGATGCCAAAATCAAAGGCTGGGAAATTGTTAATGAACGTTTGGTGGCCAACACAAAAATCGACGGACAAAATGCCAAGGCAGTGTTTTCCCCTGACGGAAGCTGGATAGAAACCATCTATGAGATCAGCGGGAAAGAGATGCCGGGCCGCATCTCCTCCTGGATCGACCAGCAATATGCCGGAAGCAGGATTGTACTCGCCCAGTACCGGGAAGATAAAACCCAGGGGGCCTTTTATTATGTCCAGCTTAAAAATCCACGGTCGAACCAGGACATTGACCTGGAATGCTTTTTTGACGTTTCCGGCAACTTCCAGAAAAAGAACGAGTTCATTCCCCTCGACCGGGCCATTTCAACCAGCGCCACCCAGGAAGTTGCACGAAAAGAAAAGGAAGAAAGGGAAAAGGCTGAATACCAGTCAAGGCGGGCTGCACAACTGGCCATGGACAGATCGGTCGGGGAAAATGATCTGCCTGCAAGGCTCCGGGATAACTTCAGGAAAAAATTTGCGAACGCGGAAGAATGCAGGTGGGATACGCTCGATAATGTTTACAACGCCTATTTCTTTCTCGGCGAAGACAGTGTTCATGCCGAATTCAATCCCCAGGGCGACTGGCTGAAGAGCACGGTTTCCCTCGCCGCCGGGCCCGGGTTCAGACCCGTTGAACTCTATCTCGAACAAAACTACCCCGGCTATATTGTAAAACTCTCCCAGCAGATCACCACCAGGGACAGAAACAATTCGTATTATGTTGAGGTTCACCCGAAAGTGCGTAAGAACGAAAAACCGCAAATCACCCGGCTGACCTTCGACAAGGGCGGCAGGCTGTTGCAGGCGGAGGAGCCCTCCATTATCACCGAAACAGAGGATACAGCAGAAGAAATTGTACAGGATGATGATGAAGCAGATGCCTTTGAAGCCAAACTCGACCAGGAACCGAAAAAGAAGAAGCAAAGCGACGAAGCCATTGCCACGCTGAAAGTCAATCCCAGGGAATTGCCCAGCACCATCCTCAACTACGTGAAAACCAACTACCCGGAACTGGTGATCAGGGAGGCCTACTTTTCTGATTACGAAGATATTGGCAACGCCTACCGGGTGGTGATCTCCAAAGAAGGCGTCCGGCAGGTAACTTCAGACCTGTACTTTTCAGATTACGGGAAACTGCTCAAAGAAGTGAATCCGCCGCCGAAGCAGGTGCCCGAAACAAAAGTTGTAAGGCAGGAAAAGAAAGAATCGCCTGTTGTGGAGGACCAGGCTGCCTATGATGAACCGGAAGAAGTGGTATTGGACGAACCGGAAGAAAGCGGAGAAACAGAAGACCAGGTACGTGAATCCTATGAAGTCAGCGACAGCGACATACCGGATGTCGTGAAGAAGAATTTTTCGAGGAGGTACCCGAGGGCGGAGGAGATTATCTGGAAAACGGATGACAGCACCTATGCGGTTGAGTTTTATATGAACGGTATCAAGAACATCCTGGAGATGAACCCCGCCGGAATTATCCAGGCCACACGCACAGAAATGGATCCCGGCAGTCTTTTCGGCCCGGTGCAGCGCTACCTCGACGACAATTTCCCGGGTTACAAAGTGCGCTATGCCGAGAAAATCGTACGAAAGGACCGTAAAAACTTCTTTTACGTGGAAATTTACAGCAAGAAACGCAATGCCAATCCTCCTGAGGCCTATCTATTCTTCGACAAGGCAGGCCGTTTCATGGAAAATCCTCCCGAATAAAGCCGGGTAAATTTTATCATCATGTCATTCAGGATCAGAACCCCCATCCTGCTGATCCCGCTGATCATCCTGCCCTGGCTGCTTCCCGCACAGAAAGCGGTGAAGGTGAACCTGGTTTCGGCAGGCAGCATGCTGTACAACAAGCAGGCCGGGGCTGACCTCCGCAGGCTGATCGGAGATGTGGTTTTCGAACACGAGGGAGCCTATCTTACCTGCGACAGCGCCTATTTTTATGAAGAACAAAACAATATCGAAGCATTCGGCAATATCCGGATCAGGGTATCAGATACGCTGAACATTTTCGGCGATCACCTGCTGTACGACGGAAATTTGCGGGCTGCCCGCATCACAGGCAAGGTGCGTATGGTCGACCGGCAGACCACCCTGCTGACCGACCGCCTGCTTTACGACAGAAATACGGAGATCGCTTCCTATGTTAGCGGCGGAACGATCACAGGGAATGAAAACAAGTTGAGCAGCAGAAAAGGCTACTATTTCACTGCCCGCAAGGAATTTTTCTTCAGGGACAGCGTGGTCCTGATCAACCCGCGATATACCATACGCTCCGATACGCTGCTGTACCATACTGTCAGCAGGATTGCATTTTTTTACGGTCCGACCCGGATTACCAGCCGTGAAAACTTTATTTACTGCGAAAACGGCTGGTATAACACCATCAGCGACATTGCCCGGTTCAGCAAACACGCCTTCATCAGAAACAAGGGGCAACTGCTCCGGGGCGACAGCCTGTACTACGAACATGCCGGAGGTTACGGCCAGGCCATGCGGAATGTGAGTGTGACCGACTCGGTCAGAAACATCATCATTCACGGGCAGCAAGGCACTTACAGGAGAACGGAAGGCTATTCGCAGGTCACCGACAGCCTGCTGGCCAGAATCATCAGCGACAAGGACACCCTGTACCTGCATGCTGACACCCTGCACGCTACTTTCGACATGGCAGGCAATACAAAAACACTCTCGGCCTACCGGCATGTGAAGTATTACCGTAACGATATTCAAGGCATGTGTGATTCCCTGCATTACGCCATGACCGATTCCAGCATGGCGATGCACGGCAGTCCGGTACTCTGGTCGGATGAGAACCAGCTGACGGCAGATTCAATCCGGCTGTGGATGCGCAACAAACAGCCCGATTCCATGATGCTGTATAACACCGCCATGATCATATCCCTTGCCGATACCGGTAAGTTCAACCAGATCAAAGGCCGCGACATGACAGGCTATTTCAGCGGAAATGAACTGATCAGGGTGAGTGTGAACGGCAATGCAAAAACCATTTACCATGCACGCGAAGATGACGGCAGTCCGATCGGGGTGAATGTGGCCGCATCTTCCGACATGATCATCTTCCTCAGTGAGAAGCAGATACAAAGGATCAAATATCTCTCAAAACCCGATGCCATCTTATACCCTGAAACAAACCTTCCGCCTGAAGAAAGGGTATTACCCGGCTTTATCTGGATGGAGACAAGACGGCCGCTTTCCAGCCGGGACACTTTCCGCTGGTAATCCTGCTGTTGTATAGGAAGTTTTACTTACCGGAAGGAGGATTGTACTGGTTCTTTTTCGGGTTCCGTCCGAAAACCGAGAAGTGGATATACCTGTCGGGGTGCAGCCGGATGTCTTCCAACAGCAGGTTCAGGTCTTTGCTTGATTTCTCGAGTTCCATGTAGAGGCGGTCGTTGTTGAGCAGCAGCCCGAGACTGCCTTCACCCTGCTTTATTTTGGCAAGAATGTCAGAGGTCTGCTGCAGGCTGTGGTTCACCAGTCCCAGTGTACGGCTGATATTGGCCCTGGCGATGCTGTCGCTGAGTGCCGAGAAGTTCGCCAGAATATTGGAGATATGCTGGTTGTTGTTACGGATATTGGCAGAGATGGATTCCAGGTTCACCAGGATGCCTGCCATACGGGAACGCTGACTCGACACCAGGGTATCGATGTTGAAGGTGGTATGCTCCAGGTTGGTAATGGTCTGCTTGATGGATGCAAAACTTTTTTCAAGATTGTCGCGGGTGCTTTCATTAAAGACATAACGGATGACCATCAGGGCAGAATCAACCGATCCCATCAGGGCTTCCGCCTTGCTTTTCAGGGGGAGCACCTGACGGTTCACTTCTTCCTGGAGCGATGCCTGTACCTGGGACGGCAGGGTATCTCCGCCGGATGCCATCACGGAACTGTCGCCCAGGATGATATCGATGGCCTTGGATCCCATCAGGTCGGAACTGTAAATCCTTGCAATGGAGTTGGCGGGGATGGCGATCCTGTTGGTGAGTACGTAACTGACCAGGATTCTGTTACTGCCGTCGGGATGAAAGACAGTTTCCTTGACGATACCGACCTTGATCCCGTTGATAAAGACCGGACTGGAACTGACCAGGCCGTTAACTGATTCATAAACAGAATAAAACTGACGTTCCCGTTTAAATATATCCCTGCCCTTCAGGAAATTGAAACCGTAAATAAAAAGGGCCAAAGCGGCAACAAACAGCAGTCCGATTTTCAGTTCACGTGAAATTTTCAATGTATCGTGTTTGTTTAAAAGCACAAATGCAAAGATAAACTAATTCCCCCCAATCCGGGCAGCTTCTTCCGCACTAATCCGAACTCCCTTGAAAAATGCCACTACAAAGGCATCCCTGAAACCCTTCTTCTGCATCTCAGCCTGCAGCACAACGGCATCCTGCAAGCGTCTGAAATTTCCGACCGTGTATCTGTATGCACCTTGATGTCGATAATGCGAAACATCTCTCACTCCCCTGAACCTTGGATCCCCCGGCAGCATTTCCTTTTCCGAGGAAACGATCTGGACTTTGTACACAAGCTGTTCATTGTCAGCATTTGATCCGAAAGTGTTTTCCTGAGGCTTAGCCGGTTCGCTGACTTTCCGGTTCCCGGTCCCGGTATCAGGCTGATGTTTATCCACCGCAAGGGGAGGCTCCTTCACCCCTGTTTTTTCTCCATTCCCGGAAATCACTCCCTCCACAGATTGTTTATACTCACCGAATGCATTAAAAATGGCGGTGGCAACTTCCTTCTGCCCTTTTTCCGAAACCAGGTAGGCTTCATCTTCAGGATTACTGAGGAAGCCTGTTTCAACCAGGATGCCAGGCATGGTGGTTTTGTATAACACCCAGAAACCCGCCTGCTTCACACCCCTGTCGATCAAACCGAGCTTCTTCCCGAACTGATGCTGTACCCGGGTGGCAATATCGAGACTCTGATCAAGATACACATTCTGAAAAAGGGAAAAAACAATGTTCGCTTCCGGTGAATTGGGATCGAATCCGTCGTATTGGTTGTAGGAATCCTCCATTAAAATAGATGCGTTTTCCTTTTTGGCTACCTCCAGGTTTTCCTGGCTCTTGTGCAGCCCCATTACCCAGGTCTCGGTTCCCATGGCCGAAGTATTGCGGGTCCCGTTGCAGTGAACGGAAATAAACAAATCGGCCTTGCTTTCGTTGGCAATCTTTGCCCGCCTGTATAATTCCACAAAAATATCCGTGGTACGGGTGTAAACTACATCCACATCCGGATACTGATCCCTGATCATCTTCCCAAGCAGCAGTGAAACCGAAAGCGCGATGTCTTTCTCTTTCGAACGTTTGCCGACAGTTCCCGGATCATGTCCGCCATGACCCGCATCAATCACAACCTTCCTGATTCCCGGCTTTTTCTGCGGCAAAGGGCCGGCATAGGAAAGCGAAAACAAGGACAAAAGAAAGCATAACATGATGATATGCAGCTTCATCCCTGTCGGCCGAAACCCGTAGCATGTCCATGCAGATTTACCCGTGTGCAGCTGCTCTGGAAGAATTTTACCGAAAACCGTTAAACCAGACATTTTATACTGAGTCTTGACAGGTTTGCGAATGCCAAGCTGTTTAGACTGAGTTATACCGTGCATGTACATGGTTGATATTTTCGCAAATTGATTCCGTACCGGTACAAGTAATCCTCACAGCCGGAATAAATGCAGAAAACAATCTGCAGATTAACCTTGTTCCTGGCAGCAATGCGGAGCAAATGCGATCAGAACCTTTATACCGGATACCATACTGAAGGTTTATATTGCAAAGTTGTTTCATGCCGGTATGCAAACGTTACTTCCAGTTTTTTCGTTTATTTTGATGACTTTTGTACCCGCTTACACCTGCCCGGGGATAAACAGGATTTTCCAAAGCCGTAACCGGGCGATGTAAAGCAGCATACATGCGCCGTTTCTGCAAAAATAACCCAAAAAAGAGCGTCAGTAAGCCATTGGAGCCGGAATTATCAACAAATTACCTGTTAAGAAACTGTTTGACGCTGCTTTGCCTGCTCATTACACCGTTTATGCTGAAGTCCCAGGTGACAGACACGATTCAGCCTGCCGGTGACAGCCTGCAGATCGGCCGGCCCGGAAAACCGTCCGGCGGAAAACTCGAGGCCAATATCATATACGCTGCGGAGGATTCCGTAGTGTTCGACCTGCCCGGAAAACTTGTCTACCTCTATGGCAATGCCCATATACAGTACAAAGAGATCAGCCTGAAGGCCGGTTTTATCCTTATCGATTTTACTTCCGACCAGGTCAGGGCTGAAGGAATGCGCGACAGCACCGGCCGGATGGTGCAAACGCCTGAGTTCTCGGAAGGAGAACACGTATTCCATGCCAGTAAACTGGCCTATAACTTCACCACAAAAAAAGGGATCATCCAACAGGTGGTGACCCAGGAAGGTGAAGGCTTTATCCACGGGAACCTGATCAAACGCGTGAGCGACTCGGTAATCAACATCCGCACAGGCAAATATACCACCTGCAACCTGGAACATCCGCATTTTGAATTCAGGTTCTCGAAATCCAAGATACTGACCAACAATAAGATAGTGACAGGGCCTGCTTATTTGTCGGTTGCCGGCGTTCCCACACCCCTTGCCATTCCCTTCGGTTTATTCCCCAATAAAAAGGGCCAGCGCTCGGGTATCCTGTTGCCGACTTACGGAGAGTCGGCGCAACGCGGTTTCTATTTCGAGAATTTCGGATATTACCTGGGGATCAACGAATACCTTGACCTGGAACTCAGAAGCGACATCTACACCCTTGGCAGCTGGGCGCTAAAGGGAGCCTCGCGCTATGCACTCCGCTACCGCTACAGCGGATATTTCAATGTAAACTACGCCTTCAACAAGCTGGGTATTCCCGGGAGTTCTGATTATCAGAACTACAGGGATTTCTCCGTTCGATGGACCCATAACCAGAGTGAGAAAGCAAGACCCAACAGCCGTTTCTCGGCCAATGTCAATGTGGTCTCCAGCAAGTACAACCAGTTTAATCCGGTAAATACCAATGCATACCTCTCTAACACCTTTCAGTCCGGCATCACTTACCAGACCAACTGGGAGGGTAAGTACTTCCTGACGGCCGGCCTCAGCCACAGCCAGAATACCATCGAGAAAACCGTTTCGGTAACCCTGCCCGACATCAGTTTTTCGGTTAACCGTTTCTTTCCGTTCAGCCGTAAAGAAAGAACAGGCAAGGCAAAGTGGTTCGAAAACATCAGCATCAATTACCAGTCCAGCGCCCAGAATACCATCAACACCTATGATTCCCTCCTTTTTAAACCCGAAGCCGTATCCCGCTTTAAAAACGGAATGCTGCATTCGGTCACCATGGCAAGTCCGTTGAAAATCCTGAATTACATGGTATTGAACAATTCCGTTTCATATAAAGAACGGTGGTATTCCTCCAAAACCGAAAAAAACTACTACCCCAGGCTCGGGAGTCCGCTGGGAGACACCCTGATCACGGATACGATCAGCGGTTTTTTCACGGCAAGGGATATGAGTTTATCAACCTCGGTCAGCACGATTTTATACGGACTTGTTCAGTTTAAAAGAGGTCCACTGAAAGGGATACGGCATGTGATGACGCCTTCCGTATCCTTTTCGTATACTCCCGGCTTCGGCAGATCATCACTCGGCATGTACGAATATTATGTTGACGGCAATGCCGCACTGGTGCGACACCCTGTTTTTGAGGGAGCCCTCTATGGATACCCTCCTGCCGAATCCAGTGGCCGGCTTGGCTTTAACCTGAGCAATAATCTGGATATGAAGATCAGGAGCATGAAGGACACCGTTTCCGGGACACGGAAAATCGCCCTGATTGAGAACCTCAGTTTCTCCACCGCATACGATCTCACGCGTGACTCCCTGCGATGGTCGCCGCTCTCGGTGAGCGGACGAACCCGGCTGTTCAGGGATCTGAATATCAGCTATTCCAGCGCCTGGGATCCCTATATCCTCGATTCCACGGGAACGCGCAACCTCAACCGTTTTGAACTCCGTGAGAACCACCGGCTGTTCCGCCTGAAGAACACCTCCTGGAACCTCAGCCTGAACTGGAACCTGCGTTCGAAAACGACGCAGGGAAAACCCGCTGCAACAGGAACCCCGGAAAACCCTTCAGAGGTTGCCTCCAGCCCGGAAGAACTGGTCGACTTCAATATCCCCTGGTCTGTCCAGCTTTCTTACTCGCTCAATTACCTCACATCCATTCAGTACCCCATGCTGGTAAGAGAAAGAACCAAATCCGCGGTTCAAACCTTTAATTTTTCGGGCGACCTGAATATCACTCCCAAATGGAAGGTAGGCCTGCGGTCGGGTTATGACTTCCAGTTGAAAAAGCTGTCTTATACAGCGGTCGACTTCTACCGTGACCTTCACTGCTGGGAAATGCGATTCAGCTGGATCCCCACCGGTTTTCGCAAAAGCTGGAACTTCACCATCAATGTAAAATCATCTGTACTTCAAGATCTTAAACTTAACAAGAAAAAGGATTTCCGGGATTATTAGGCCTTTCCTTCCCCACAGTTTGTATATTCCCATGCCACAATTTCACTCCGCTTCCGGAAGCCCTTGATTATTGCGGCCTGCCCTCATCCGGCCTGCTGACGATGAACCTGCCGCCGGCAGCCTTTATCCCATCCAGCTCGATAAACCAGTAATACAAACCCGGCAGGGGTTTGGCAGGCAGATAATACGCCTGATGGTGGGTAAGCTTTCTCTGGTGTATTGTTTCACCTGTATTCCGGGATACCCTGAGGTACAAAGTGGCTGTTCCGGAACCGGTCCACCTGAAAAAAACAGTATCCCCTGCATTAAAAACCGCGCTGCTGTCAGGTGAAATCACGGCAAATGCCCCGGAACGGAACGCCATTGCCAACAATTTTTCAAAGGCGGGATTCAGGGTAAACCGTTCGCCAAACCCTTCATTCTTCCCTGCCCAACTGGCAACCCAGTTCTCAACAGCCTGCTGTTGCTTCAGCATTTCACCCTTGTGGAGTTCACTGACCAAACCTTCCTCACGTTTCATCTCTGATAACCATAATAATAAAAACAATCCGATTGAACCAAGCAGCAGAAAACCTGCCACGATCCGGTATCTGCGCCAGATGACCGGCATACGGACGGACTGGCTTCGCACCGCTTCAGCAGGAGATTCACTGAAGAACGGCTCAGCCGCCGGTAAATCTTCACCCGCAGCCGCTTCACTGTCGTCAATCTCTTTTAAAACCATCACCATCTCAAGACATTGCGCTGCACAATGCCTGCACAGCGACACATGATCCCGCAGTCCGGACGGAAGATTTTCCTCCCTTCCGGCAAGGATCTCCTCTGCATAAAATGCTGCGCCCTCCTCGTTCAAATGCCCCTGGTGGTCAAAAAGCCTTGTATATTCTATTGCATTGTTCACGTCCCTGGATTTGAGTTAGGCTATATATTTCCGGCTCCTGTTTCCATGGTAATCCTGAAATCCCGGCTGGGAGGCTGTTTCTCATGAAAATACCTTTCGAACAGTATCCTTAAAGTTTCATGGGTGTGATTGGCGCGGGGCGGATTACCGTTAAGCAGTTGAATGATCTCGCCCTCCTTTACATATATCCATTTCCGGATGGAATCCTCACCATTCTGCTTGCCTTCCACATAATTAAACAACTTTGAAAGGTGCTGGAATGCTTCCCTGTCACTGCGGAAATTCCCGCTGATCAGTTTAGCCGCCGATTCTTCCAGCTGACTGTCGTGAGATGCCTCCATCAATACCTGCACCTCCTCCTCCCTGGCAGGAATACGTAATAAGGCCTTCACAATCAGCACGATCTTTTGCCGCTGGGCATACATCAGCTTCAACACCGTATCCAGCCTCTCCAGTTCCTGCCTGATGATCAGCCGGTTCAACTGATCAGGGGAATAGGACAGGCTGTTGTCCTGCTCTTCCATCAGCCGGTAAACCTCCGCTACCCTGCCCTTCCGGATCCGTTCAAGACAAAGGTTGCGGATTACGGCGGAAAAATACGTCCGCAGCTTTGAAATTCCGTTATAATTGTCCCTGATGCGTTCGATCCTTTCCAAAAGCTTTTCATTCACCGTCTGGATGACTTCCCGGGGTTCCTCTCCCCTGAAATATCCCGACTTTATGAACATCCTTACAATCACCAGCACGATGGGCTGGTATTTCACGATGAGTTCCCCGGGAGCCTCATGCAATAACGCTATTTCCTGCTGATTCGAATCCACTGCCTGGAAAAATGGTTACCCTACACCTGATTATTCGCGTCAATACTTTCATTTACAATGCAATACTACCTGAACAACCTTCCGGATATCCTTCTGTCACCATCCCGGTCCAAAACGCAATTTCATTACCTGAAGACTGATTCCCACTGAGTCGTTTGCCCTATATATATGCAAACAGCACCCCAATTTGGAAAAAAAAAGCCAACTTTTTTCATTTTTTTTCAATTTAGTTCCAACATAATCCCAATTCGTTAGTTATCAATAGCTTTGCACCTTGCCGGTAAGCCGGCCAGTTATTTCCATAATGAACTGATTTCCAAATGAGTAACAAAAACCCTTATTATTTACCCTTGCTTTTTGCCCTGTTTATCCTGGTTGGTATTTTCATTGGAACCCGGATCAACCGGAATACAGGGAACGGATTCCTGAAGGAAACCAATGGAGATAGAAAAATTGAGCACCTGATTCGCTACATAGAAGAAAACTATGTTGACACCGTAGGCAGACAGACGCTTTACGACGGTGCAATCACGGGACTTTTAAACAAGCTTGATCCTCATTCCCAGTACATTCCTGCATCAGACTTTCATGCCATGATGGATCCCCTGCGCGGGAATTTCGAGGGTATCGGCATACAGTTCCGGATTTACAGGGACAGTGTTGCCGTGGTGCACACACTTGCGGGAGGACCGTCGGAAGCGGCCGGTATCAATGCCGGTGACCGGATTATCAGCGCCGACGGGAAAAAACTTTCCGGACAGGGCATCACCTCCGATGAAGTGGTTGACCTGCTGAAAGGGCCCGGCGGTTCGAAGGTTGTTCTGGAGGTTTACCGCAGGGGACTCAGCAGGCTGCTGAAATTTACCGTATCCCGCGCCGTGATTGAGACCAGCAGCCTGGATGCCGCATTTATGATTGAAAGCGGCATTGCTTACATGAAATTGTCCAGGTTTTCGGTCACCACAGCCTCTGATGCCAGGAAGGCACTGATCAGGCTACAGGGGCTGGGTATGGAAAAGCTGATCCTTGACCTGCGCGACAATTCGGGAGGTTTTTTACAGGCTGCCATCGATCTGGCCGGTGAATTCCTTCCGGAAAAGCAAACCATCGTTTACACCGAGGGCAGGAAAAGATCACGGAAAACCTATGATGCTGAAGGAAAAGGAACTTTTACCTCGGGGGATCTGATTGTTTTGATCAACGAAGGTTCGGCATCGGCCAGCGAAATCCTTGCAGGGGCGATACAGGACAATGACCGGGGACTGATCCTCGGTCGCAGGTCGTTCGGGAAAGGCCTGGTTCAGGAAGAACTCGATTTCAGGGACGGATCGGCAGTGAGGCTTACCGTAGCCAAATATTACACTCCGTCTGGCAGATGCATTCAGAGAGCCTATGAGGGTGAAACGGAGGATTATGCCATGGAACCGATGCGCCGCCTGCTCCGGGATGATGACAGGCAAACCGACACCATCGCGCCGTCTGATACAGTTAAGTATTTTACTTCCGGAGGAAGAGTCGTATACGGCGGGGGCGGCATCAGCCCCGACATTGCTGTGCCGCCTGCAAGAGATGAACATTTCAGACTGGTTCACCTGCTTTCCAACAGCGGCCTGCTTCAGCAATATACCTTCGAGTATATCGACAACCACCGCGGCAACCTGCAAGCCTTTGATTCATGGACAGATTTTGCAAGGGATTTCAAGGTTCCCGATGAAATGATCCTACACCTCCTCGAACTTGGGAACAGGCAGGGAATCCGGAACGAAGGACCGCTGAAACCGGCAGCCAAAGAAATCCTTCGCACATTGATCAAAGCATTCCTGACCCGTAATCTTTTCTCTGACGAAGGATTTTATTTCATTTACAATCAGACGGATCAAACAGTACTGGAAGCCGTGAAGCGAATGAAGGAAAATCACGCAGATGAGTTGCGTGTAACACCACCCCGTTGATATACCGGTACTGAATGAATTTGTGACTATCACACAGAGGAGTGCAGGGGATAAGCCCTTTAATGTGGTGTAAAGGAACCATTCACATCTCCGGTGCATAATACATGAACGTCCTGTGTGTATGTTCCGGTTTCGGAAACAATCACCTGTGGTCTGTCAGAGACCCAGTCCCCAGCAGGAAAACCGTTGGTGATTTCTGCATAGCGTTCAATCACCAGCAAACCGTCGGCTGAATTCAGATAGGTGCTGCCATCGACATCCCCTGAAAGCCATGGGAGGCCGGTCAGGAATCCTCCGATGACATATTCCTTCAGGATAAGCAGCGCGTCTACCGCATTCCATCCACCAGAGGGCTTGTTAATATTGACATCGATGACATAAATACCGGTAGTCAGGTCGGTGAACTCATAATTACCGAGATCGTCAGTAATGGTGGTGTCGATCAGGACATTGTCCTTCCAGAGTTCGACTGTGACACTGCCCAATATGGTATGATCGGGATTCAGATAGGTAAGCTGCCCGGTGATATTCCTCGGACAATAAATGACCGACGCATCCTGATTTGCCGTCCCGGTGCACCCGTAACTATCTGTATAAGAATAAGTCAGGGGCCAGACACCGGGACCGGTTACCTGCGGATAGAAAACACCGTTCATGATTCCGTTGCCTGTGAAGGTCCCGCCCTCAGGCTCAGCAAGGAGCGTCACGGGAGGATCGCTGTGGCACAGGGTACCTAACGGCTGCAAGGTAACAATCAGTTCCGGCGGTTCTGTGATCTCGAACATCAGGCTGTCGGAACAACCGGTCAGCGAATCAGTTACAGTTACTGCATAGGTTCCCGGGTATAAGCCCGGTAATTCAACGCCGGTACCTGTCCAGTGAAAAATGCAGATACATGATGAACCCAGATTTTCACAGACGAATGGAGGTTCACATGCGCCAGAAATGCAGCAATTCAGGGGATCCGAAAAACTGCCCCTGACAACCCTGCCGAGAATATTCGGTGAACCCTGAACCTCCAGGACAGCAGCACCGTTATGTAAACCAAAGCAGCTCACATTTGAAGGGGCAACGGAAACAATAATTTCGGGTGGCTGTGAAACAACAATGTTCAGGTTGTCCGAACAGCCCCTGGAATCAGTAACTGTAACCTGGTAAATTCCGGCGGTCAGGCTGCTGATCATTTGGTTCATAGCGCCGTTATTCCAGAGATAGTTGAATGGCGGGGTACCACCGGAGGGGATCACCCCTGCTGACCCATTGTCCCCGCCGTAGCAGGTGACATCAGTTTTTATTCCGCTCAATGTCATCATCTCACTGACTTCAAGCGTAATGGAACAAGTAGCGGTATTTCCAGCCGCATCGTCAGCCTGAAAGACGACAACTGTGGTTCCGACCGGGAAAACAGAACCTGAGGACAGACCGGATGACTGGACGACGCTTACGCCCGGACAATTATCGGTGGCCAAAGCCCCGGAAAAGGTTACTGTCTGATCGCATCCGTACTGGATATCCGCCGGGCAGGAGATCACCGGCGGTTCATCGTCGGTAACCGTCACCGTAAAATCACAGGCTGCCTGGTTACCTGAGCCGTCAGTAGCAAGATATGACATCAGGTGCTGCCCGGGTGGAAAAAGCGAACCGGACGGAAGGCCTCCGGTTTGAGTCAGGTTTATTCCGGCACAGTTATCGGTGACTCCGGGTAAGGGAAAACTGACAACAGTGCCACAAAGGCCGGGATCGGCTGAAGTTACAATCGCGGATGGACAGTTGATCTCAGGAGGCTCGGTGTCAGTCTGCAGGGATGCCGTTCCGGCCATCCAGGCCATGCACCCTCCCAGATTGGTGACGGCCTCGACCGTGTAATTACCCGGTATCATCAAAGGAGTGAAGCAATCCGGTTCACCGCTTCCCCAAAGCTGGCTCCCAACCTGGGTGCCATCGCGGTACATATGGTAGGTGACGCCCTGCTGGGTGTTACTCAGGCAAATTTCAACCCCCTGGGTTCCGGGACAAATGGTGCCCCCGCTACTGACAATGAATATATCAGGATTCCCGGCCACTTCGATGGTATTGGTCACCGAATTGGAACATCCGCTGGATACATTCAGATATGTATAGGTAAGTGTTTTTAAGCCGACTCCGGCCAGGGATGCATTGAAAATATCGCCGCTTACACCAGGCCCGGAATAGGTACCACCAGACGGAATACCTCCGCTCAGTATATACGATGTTCCCGTTATACACTGTGCGGGCAGGGGATCAGGCCAGGACACTCCCTGACTGAAAATGACATTCCCGTTTACATACTCTGAACACAAGGGATTACTCCACTTATCATAGAATCCACAGTTACCCGTCTGCCAGTTCAACTGGCTGATGCCCGGAACACCGGTGAATTTCAGATTGAAAAGTGTGGCACCGTTCGGAATACTGATGTTATTCATTGCAAAAAAGGAGATGTTGACATTCCCCCCACTGGCATTGGCTCCGAAAAACCCGGAAAGTGCCGGATGAACTCCCTGTGTGCCGGTAAAGGTCAGCACCTGATTGTTATACGACAGTTTGAGGTCAAAAGCGGCAAAGCCTGTCCCGTTATTCATGATTACAGGAACAAGAACCATTCCGGCACAGACCGTCAAATCCGGAGCAATCAGCTGGATGCAGAGATCCGGTGACGGCAGGGGGATATTCTGCGACTGCGAAAACTGCGTCTGAAAAAGTAAAAGCAGCCCGTACATCATAAGGATGTTTTTCATAAGGAAGGTTTTAAAGGTTAATCTGAAAACACATTAAACATAAATACCCAGCTCAAATATAAGAAATTCAATGACACAAAGTCAAGACCTGCAGGGGTTAATTTTCATTATTTGGTCAGAAAATCATCTTTTCATGCAGCTATCCCGAAATGCTGTACCATGCAAGCTTGCTTAGCAAGGCTACAATTCAGCATATGCTTCATTTTCAATCGTTTAATCAGGGATGC
>CAZSQJ010000052.1:20099-25184 GCA_964608665.1 uncultured Bacteroidales bacterium
AGGGATGCAGGAATGATCAGAACGCCACACGGTCGACCGCCAGCAGGCCGTTACGGTTCAGGGTGATGCGGTAATGGATGTATTCATCCTTACCGAAATGACTGATCCGGATAATCAGGTTCAGGTAATACACTTTCTCCCCGCTGATGATCTCAAACCCTTTCCCCGGATCCGGAACATATAGCGGAATGGCAGCATCATCCGTCTTATGACAGATCCCCTGTACATTGATCCTCAGGATTTCATTGATTCCCGGCACCCTGTACCTGCTGATCTCATCGAGACTTGCCTGTTTCAGCCTGATTCGCTTTCGATACAACAGGATGCTGTCGGCCAGTTGCCTGGCATATTCATCGAAAACCGATGTCCGGCTGCGCAGGCGGATTACCTCTGCAGGTACTTTATCGTGGGTCACAAAGTCCACAGCCTCATGGTCGGTGCCAACCTTCAACCCCTTCAGCAGGATAATGGTCTTCTGGTCGAAATACCGCCTGCCCAGCCGGTGGGCAAAATAATACCTGACCAATTCCTTGATACGGTCTTTCAGCATATAACTCACCACCAGAGCCACAAAAACAGGCATGGTGTAGCTTCCGTACTTCTGCTGGAATGAAAAGGCCACCACTGTGGCAAAGATCATTGAGATACCGGCTGCCAGGCTGAAATACACCTGCTCGACCCATACTCCGTCCTTTCGTTTAACCGCATTCAGGTATAATTCGCTGACCATGAATTTTTTCAGCACCCCCAGCCTGGAAAGCAGTTTGCGGTTGCGGTCAGGCGAGTCACGGACAACCACCGGATAGGCATGCTGTGCTTTATATCTCCGCTCTGTTTCTATAATACCGTACAATTGTTCCTTCAAATTCTCCGGCAGGCTCAGGCCCGGTTCGCTGAGAAGCCGCATCAGCCTGAATGTCCGGTGTTCGATGATATTACTCATGAATTCGTCGCCGTAGGTGTAATAATCCGGCTTGGGTTGCCTGGTGAAAGTCCCTGACAGGGCTTTGCGCAGATCCCTGTACTTCCAGGTGATGCCGGTAACAGCGGTTATGTAGGCTTCCAGCATCTTCCCCCGCTGATGCGCATCAGGGCAATCCCTGATTGCATCAACCGTATCCCGGAGCGAACTCCGGAGGATGGACAGGAACATCCGGGTATGGTGTTCCAGATCAGCCTGCAGTGCCCTGGAATCTCCGGCGGATATCTGTCTGGCAATAAGGCCGAGCCACTGCAGCGGTGAACCCTCCGAGGAACGGATCTCCTCCAGGGTGAATACCGGCGTGATCATCCGGATATTGGATTTCAGGTCGCGGTAAAAATCCGACTTGGTATAGGTTGCCGGGTTGATATCAAGGCTCCGTGGGATAAAGATCCAGGCATGCAGCGAGAATACGGATATTTTCTGAAGGGATGAAGGAATCAGCCCGAGTTTGATCTCGAGGGAAAAGCTGTCGTGAACTTTCACCCGCTGTCTGATCTCCTGCCTGCTATGCTCCACTTCAGCCATCGGTTCCGTTTTACCGGACCGAAGGTAAGGAAAATTTGTGCTGCCGGTTTTTCCGGTGGCACATCCGGTCTGACAAACGACCGCCAGAATTGAAAGTTAACAGGATTAATCCGCTTTGGTCATCAGCTTATACAGCACTTTTTTCCCGTTTTGATTCTCAAAAACCAGCTGTACGGCATAAACCCCCGCTTTCCCGTCCTTCGCCCCAAATGGATAAGTGTAATGTCCTTCCTGCTGTATTTCTTCCGTCAGCACGGAATACAATTGTCCGAGCGGGTTGAAAACCTTCAGGCTCACCCTACCGGGCTCAGGCAGATAATAACTGATTTCTGTTTCCTGAAGAAAAGGATTGGGATGGTTCTGCGCCAGAGTAAGGCTGTTGGTGCTTTCCACCGACTGCAGCTCAGGCATGAGAAGTGTCACATTCTCCAGGACAGTTCCATCCGGATCGCTTATTTCGCTCAGGCTTTCGGCATTGAAGGAAAGTCTGCCGATAAGCGGCCTTTCTGAAGCCCTGACCCTGAGAATGACGACAGGTTCATTCCAGTCAAACTGCAGTCCTTCCAAACTATACCAGGCAATGCGCAGGATGCCGTCTTTGGCGGTGTACTGAAGCGTACCTTCATGGGAAGGATTTTTGAGACTCACATGCTCTATTGTGAAAAGATGGTGGGGATAGCTCAGCACGAGGGAAATTGCTCCTGCAGTGATTTCATCCGGAGTGATCAGGGGGAGGTCAAATAACTGACCAGATTGAATATACAGTGGTTTTTCAGCCGGGAGAAGGCTGATGCGGGGTGCAGTGCGAAGTGCAGGAATGAAAGAAGCATCCACATCCCCGTAGCAAAGAACCCGTTTTGTAAGGCTCATGTTACCGCTTCCCAGGCTGACAGTGTCGGTGGGAACATACCAGTCGCCGGACGGAAAAGAATCTATCACGTTGGTGAACCGGCGTGCAATCAACAGGGCATCGATGGCATTCAGTCCGCCTGATTTATTCACATCTCCGGCTGCAAGCCTGCGGCCAGACAAAGGAAGCTGATTCGCGAAATGGAGCAGTACCCTGAGAGCATCGGTAGCGTTAACCCCGCCCCAGGGTTTGGTGACATTTGATTCCAGCAGGTACTCCCCGGGGTCGGTATCCAGGAAAAAATAGCTGCCCCCGGTATTGGTATAAGCAGTATCAATACGGCTTCCCGCAAAAGTGGTCAGATAGACGGGTGTATTGCTGACAGGAGACTCCGGATCGTTATCGTAAACTACCCTCCCGCTGAGTGTGGTAAGAATAAGGAGACCCGCTGAACCGGAATATTCGGAACAACTGCCGTTATCGGCCAGACAACGGAAACGAAAACCATTGTACTCCAGCGGGGTGTTCTGGATCTGAAGGGTGGGCGTGTTGACCCCGCTGAAGACATTATCGTTGCTGAGTGCATAGAAGGTAATGCCACCGTCGTTACTGGCCTCCCACTGATAGTTGACGGCACCGCTGGCAGTCAGGTTGAAAGTCGCGCTTTCTCCATGAACCACCTCCTGATCTGAGGGCTGTACAGGAAAAGCCGGCTGCGGCATGAGGGTCGTATGCGTATCAGGTTCATCTTTATCGTCCTCCATATTTCCGGTTCGGTCAGTTGCAATGGAGAAGAAACGGTAGAAGGTGCATGCTTCACCAGTGAACAAAACGGTCGTGTCGGGAGGATAAATCCCGTGCCGGGAGTAGGGTCCGTCGCCGGCCGAGTACCAAAGTTCCACACTTTCAACGCCTGAGCCCTGGGGATCGTCTGCGCTGGTAAAACTGACGGCGATGGTGGTCGTATCATAGGACGCATTCAGGGTATTCACGCTGCTGACCGGTTTACCTGCGTCGGCCACATTGAACCAGGTATTGGTGATGATGGCTTCATTGATATCGAAGACGATGCTGGCGCTTGCCCTGATCGTGTCGCCCGACTGTGTTGTAACCCGTGGGGTGACGGTATAGCTTACAAATCCTTCACCGCTGTGGGCACTGTCGTTGATCGGAAGGAAACCCACGGTGGGATCGGCAGGAGGAAGGCCGGTGGCCGGATCAATGGTCTGGAAGATCCAGAAGGCGGTATTATTCCCCACATTGATGCCGGCCGTCAGATCAACAAAGAAACCCAGGCTGTCGCGCAGGTCGAGCCGGGTGCTGTATGATGAGGTGTTGGGCGG
This sequence comes from uncultured Bacteroidales bacterium, assembly GCA_964608665.1. GTDB lineage: Bacteria > Bacteroidota > Bacteroidia > Bacteroidales > CAIXZF01 > JAKLIX01. Next base: position 23,803 of record CAZSQJ010000052.1, read on the forward strand.
AATGCTGAAGATCATATTGGAAAAGCCGAAATCTCCGAGTTTCAGTGAGGACCTGTTGATCCGGGGATCGAACACATGGGTGATGACGACCTTCTGGGCAGGTGCCGTCGCCAGATCCGGATCGTTCTCAAACAGGATGGTATAGGGCATGGCCAGACTGGCAGCAACGTAACGGTCATCGCCGGTACCAACAGGACCGATTATTTCGTTGGGATCTGATGAGCAAATGCTGGGCGATATGGTGATGGTGATCTCGGCCGAGCCTGTGCAAAAGCCCTCCGAATCTCTCGCGGAAACCCGGTAAGTACCGCTGCTCTTTACAACCTGGAACTTGCCCGGGCTGTAGGTGATGAAACCCAGTCCACCCGAAGCGCTTGCAATAAGCAATATGGGAGGAGGGGGCGATCCGCACGGAAAATTGTTGTTCTGGCCGGGAACCGGCTGTAAACTGACTGACAAACCACCCTTCTGTCTTTTCACCTCATAACTGGCAGTTCCTCTGCAATGTCTGGCATCCTTGACCTGTACCGTATATACTCCCGGTTTCAGGCTGTCGATCGAAGCAGTTGTCTTCCCGTTCGACCATTTGATCTCCAGTGGCGGCACAGCCACACCGAAATCAGTGATGGAGGCAGTACCTGCATTTGTGTTGCAGGGCGTCGGCGTGCCCGATACTTTCAACTGGGCTTTCAGATGGAAAGAGCCAAGAATGAAGATCAGAATTATCAATAAGCGCGCAGCATTCATATCTCAGTATATTATTATATTACTTTGCTTTATTCACAAACATCACCGGTACCGTCGCAGTCTGTATCTTCCTGACCGGGATTGAACATATCCGGACAATTGTCATATACATTCAGCACACCGTCTCCGTCCTTGTCCGGATCACATACATCTCCGATGCCGTCATTATCCATATCGGCCTGATCCATATTGAAGACCGACGGGCAATTGTCGCAAAAATCCCCTGTTCCGTCACCATCGATGTCTTCCTGTCCCGGATTGGGGATACGCAAACAATTGTCGTTCATGTTCAGCACACCGTCCCCGTCAATGTCATCGTCCATGTCATCGGGATATCCGTCCCCGTCAATGTCATCATCACACAGGTCGCCCACATTATCCCCGTCAGTGTCCCGCTGGTTGAAATTCGGGATGACCGGACAGTTGTCACAGGAATCCCCGATCATGTCAAAGTCGGCATCTTCCTGCAGGGGATTGGGATAATAGGGACAATTGTCGCATGCATCACCCAACCCGTCATCGTCTATGTCGCCCTGATCGGAATTGCCAGTGGCCGGACAGATGTCGCAGGCATCCCCGGCTCCGTCTCCGTCAGTATCCATCTGGTCAGGATTGGGTATGCAGGGGCAGTTGTC
>CAZSQJ010000053.1:0-25139 GCA_964608665.1 uncultured Bacteroidales bacterium
ATCCCTTGCCGGATTCGGATAAACCTGCAGGCTTTTCTCAGGTTTTTTCTCCGCCGGGATCCCTGAAAAGGAGCCGCCGCAGGGAGTGGTATCATTCAAATAATAGGTTCTCACCTGATCAACCCTGTTTATCAGCAGGTTAACCGCTGCTGAAGGAAGGCTGTCGGTATATTGCCGGGCCCAGACAAAAGCGACATCCAGTTCCTGTTTATCCCCTGCAGGAAATGTGAACGGACCCATGGACGAAACTCCTCTCCAGTCATTGGGACCGTTTTCCGGACGGCCCTCATCCCAGATCAGTCCGCTTCCTCCGGCACCCGTCTGATAGAAATCGGGCTGGTTCCCGTTGGTTCCCAAGTTGCAGGGATCAGACAGGGCAGGGAACATGAAACGGCATCCCTCGTAAAATCCGCCCCAGTCAGGATGACCTATCCCCCCATAAGCCATCGGTTCGCCATCCAGCCAGATTCCCTTCATCATCTGGTAAAAGGAAGTATCCACTGCAGGGTCTTTATTGTAACCCTGGTTTGCATTAATGGGTGCGATGAATCCTGTCATACCCATACGCTCATTGTCAACAATGCTATCGCCGAAATGTAATCCGTTGATATTCATTCCGCAAAGCGGGTTCCCCTGGGGATCGACGGCAGGATTGTCGAGATTGTCAGGATCAAGAAAGGGTCCTGCCAGGATCGTGGCCGAAAGGGCGGGAGGGAAAGCCCCGTAACCGTATGTCTGATACTGACCGTCGATTTTCACAGCGTTCAGGGTATAAAAACTGCCCCTGGCAACGTCACACCTGACAAAGTCATCATCATTAGACCCCAGGTCCGGGTCTGTAAAAAAGGCAAGATAGGTGTCATGATAGGTATTCCCGGAACGGTTATAAATATCATAGTGGAAAAAGATGGTATATGCCAGGGCAGAATCCTCCGGACAATCGAAGGCATAAGCCATGCCGTGGATCTCGAGTCCCATGGTCTTCCCCCCTGTTTCCCCATGCGGCCAGCGGGTATCATTGTAAATGAAAAACACGCACTGGTCGCCTTTCACCAGGGGATAATCTCCTGAAAGGGGTTCATATTCCCCGTTGTTGTTCCAGTCGTGAAAGGGTGCCAGCATGGCTGCCTCACCGATCGTGGCATTGCCATTTCCCGGCCAGTTGATGATAGCTTCAGGGGGCTGGTAACCAGCTGTCCACCAGTGTGTTTTATGGTATTCGACTTCATTCCTGCTGACTTTCCACACCCTGTTTCGCAGACTGTCGGTGACTTGCGAAAAAAATGCGGGATTCATCACCGGACCCGGCCAGAAATCACTCCCTTTCTTCAGGAAATGATTTGCCGCCAGATGCAATTCGCCATTGCTGTTGAGCCCGCCCATCCATAATGAACAGGAAAATACGGAAGATAGATCACCGCCGGCCGGAACCTGACAGCAGGGAATGGCAGACATCCCGTCTGATTGATAATTCAGATCCCAGAAATGTGAGCCGTTGCCGTTAATCAATGCATTGACCCGGTTGATATTCAGGGTATCGTTTGCAGGCCCGTGAAACCATGCATAAAGCCAACCCGGTGCTGCCGCAGTGTCTATTGAATCCCAGATGTAATAAGGATACATCTTATAAAGCCCGTACTTTCCCAGACATTCGTCCACGGGAAACTGCCACCTGGGAGATGTATCACTGATGAAAATAGCCTGGGGCGCTTTATACACATACACGGGATCCCCGTCGGGATCGTAATCATTTCCGGTAACATGCACCGGATAAAACCTGTTCAGGTGATATACATGAATGGTATCATCCACGGCCACCGGCGGATTGTTCTGCGCGATTCCACAGTTACTGAGAAAGACGATCGCGGCGGAAAACCCAAAACAAAATGATTTCCTGAATTTATTCATCATCATCACAATTTAAGCAGCTTCCTGGTACTGATATGGCCGGCGGCAGTCATCCGCAGGAAATACAACCCCTGTGGCAAAGCATCCAGGTCAATGACAACCAGGTGATTACCGGCAGAATACCCTGCCGGCGGTACATCAGAGACCATCTGACCATATACATCGAAAACCTTTATCCCAACACTTTCCCTTCCGGACAGTGAGAAACTGACCTCCACCCTGTCAGCGGCAGGATTAGGATACACCTGCCAGGATACACCCTTCGTCACTTCACCGATCCCGGTTCCCACGTCATAATGCACTTCCCATCCGTTATACTGAAAAGAGTGGTTTGCCATAAAACCCAGCAGCATCTGACCGCTTGGAGCCTTAACCGGAGCAGGCGGGGTAAAATACAAGCCACTGATCTCAGCCAGCAGATCCTGAGATACCGCATCATAAACCTTCAGAATATCCTTGCCGGCTTCGGTGGCGAAATAATTGAAATACAGTATTAAAGTATCATTGATCCCGGGATCGATCAGCCATTGGCAAACGGAAGAACTATTGTAATTAAAGCTGCCGCTGCCATCGTCGAAGGTGGCAGCCGGGGCAGTGAGGCTGGTGGTTCCAGAACACCATTCAGGCCGGGTGCTTGTATAGGTAAGGTAGAACCCGGGGGCGGTACCGCTTCCGTTGGTGATAAGCTCCACCAGTACCTGATTACCGGAAGAAACAATTTCGGGCGGGATCAGGGTACCCGTAATTTCTGCCAGGAGAGGCGCGGTATTTACAGCCCCGTCGTAAAACCTGAGAATGTCGCCGTCCTGCGCAATATCGAGCCTGACCACCGTGATCCTGATATTGGTAATGGAATCAAATGCTGTTTGAGGAGCGATCAGCCAGGTGGCTTCGGTGTTGTTCAGGTAATCGTGCAGCGGGCCGCTGCCGTCGGTGAGGCTTCCCTCCCAGTGGGTCAGGGTATCCGCTCCTGAAGCATACAGGGGGTAAGTAAAATTGACAGTGTCGGGATATATCTCTGTGGCCATTACCTGATTGTAATTAAACCCCTGGACGTTATTTATATAATAGTATCCGTTACTTGTCCCGCCCCAGCCCAGATTAAAATGAAAAAAGGCGGAATCCTGGTATCCGTCACATACAAAGGCATGGCCCTCACCTGTGGCCGGATCACCTCCGTAATACAAAGGCATGCCCCTGTCAAGATTATCCTTCATTAAAGCAATCCAGTCCTCATAGGTGGTACTGTCGCGGAAATGCCAGAAATATTTGTTGGTTTTAAAGAAATACCAGGTCGAATCATCATCATAACTGCTAAGGTAAGGTCCAGATCCGTCTTCGTGGTAATCCATGTGGATTCCGATCCCGATATGATAGAGGTTTTCGGCCACCGCAAAATTCACTTTTGACATATGATCGGTCATTTCCCCGAAATGGTACTCCGCATCCCCGAAGTTGACCGACAGTAGTCCGAATTCCGGATGGGAAAAAGGAATATATGAAGTGTATCCCCGTCCGGTGAGCGGCCAGCGGTAATAGTATAAAATCTGCTGAATGGCTGTAGCCACGCAACCGGCCCAGGTGTGTCCGCCGGAACCGCCGGTTGCTGCAGGCGGACAATAGTAATTATACGGCCAGCCCTGGTTCCAGCGTGTGGTCAGCAGGGGGGCCACACTGCCCCACGATGCCGGTGCGGGTTTCGGGGAAAAATCTTCTGCCAGGTAGCGTTCCCAGACTCCGGCAATACCCGCTTCCTGCTCCGTCTGCTGCGTGTCCATAAACCGGATGATATCCATAAGCTGTTCCATCAGGTAACGGCTGCCTGGTCCGTTCAAGGCCACATCAAAGGGATCCTCAAAAGAATATGCCAACACCGGGAATAAGCGGTCATCGGCCGAAACAACCACATAACCGCCCTGCAGGAATGAACATACATGGTAAAAGTCCCTGCCTTGCCGCGACTCTGTATGTATACTACAGATATTCAGAGACTCAGGTTTACAATAACCCCTGAAGCATGCTGATTTTTCCTGGAAGAAGCGAATGGCTATCTGCGCTGCCGCACGGGCAGGAACATTCCCTGCATGATTCCATGTTGTGAGGAACAATGCAACAAGCATTAAAACACACTTTCTCATCGTATGATGATTTTGTAAATAAAGTTGCTAATATAGGCCATTTCGGAGGGTTTGTCAAGATGCTGGCTGTAAGTAATAAACGAAATATATCAACAGCCTTCCGCATACCCGCAAACAGAGGATTAATCTTTTGGCCTGCTTTTTGATTAATCCGGATTGATGTATACCGAAAGCACATGAGATTGCGGAAAATTGATACCCGGATTTATCGGTACCACTGAATCTAAACGAAAGTTACTTCGCATTTTCATTAAAATTCAGTATATCTTTGCATAAGATGAAAAACAAAACCGGCATATTGATTATCTTGCTGCTATCCTTTACGGGAGGATTTTCCCAGCAAGCGCCGCGCAGGATTCCCAACCAGGCCTTTACTGCGGGGGAGAAGCTCGAGTTCAGGGTTTTTTATGATGCCATCCTTACGGGAAAAGTGACCGCCGGCTATGCCTCATTGCATGTGAAGGAGGAGGTTAAAACCATGAACAACAGGCCTGTTTACCACGTGGTTGGTGAAGGCAGGTCGAGAAAGGCATTCGACTGGTTCTTCAAGGTGCGCGACCGCTTTGAGAGTTTCTTCGACACCGAGGCGTTTATTCCCTATCTTTTCATCAGGAGAACCAAAGAAGGCAGTTATGTGAAAGACGACGACGTGCGTTTCGACCATAAGCGGGAATATGCCAGCAGCCGGACAGCCCTGAAAAAGATCCCCGCCAATGTACAGGATATCATCTCTGCCTTTTACTATGCCAGAACCCTTGATTTCTCGGATGCCCGGATCGGTCAGAATTTTCCCGTACCCTTTTTCCTGGATGATTCCGTCTATGTTTCAGTGATACAATTTCATGGCATTGAAGTGATTGAAACCAGCCTGGGCAGGTTTCGCTGCATGAAATTCAAACCCATGGTAGCCACCGGCAGTGTCTTCTCCAATCCCTACCCCATGACCCTCTGGGTTACGGATGACGACAACCGCATCCCCATCCTCGGTGAGTCGGCTGTGGTGGTGGGAACGGTAAAAATGGAACTCACCGGTTTCTCCAACCTGGCCAATCCCCTGGAAGCCAAAATCAACTAATTTCGTTACAAATACTTTCCACATGAATTCCCGGCATCTGAACCGGCTTGTGAAAGCCTGCCTGCTCATTGTTTTACTGATCCCTCCCCCGGCGTCCCACGCCCAGAAAGACCGTCCACCGGATGATGAACAATATTTTAAACGATGGATACAGGCCGATGCTTTTCTTGCGGAAGGACTGCCCCGCTCCGCCCTTGATGTGACTGAAGCCATATACAGGGATGCCGTGGCGGAGAAAAACCAGCCCCAACAAATGAAAGCCCTGCTTTACCGTATCCGGATCACCGGACAGACTGAGGAGGACGCACTGGAAAAATCCATCGCAATGATGCGTGAAGAAATCAAAACAGCTTCCTTCCCGGTATCAAATATCTGTCATTCCATCCTTGCCGAATTATACCAGGACTATTACGAAGCACATCGCTACGAATGGCTGAAACGAACTTCGCTTCAGGCATTTACAGATGACATGAGGTGCTGGGATTTAAGGAAGCTAATCGAAAGGATCATCCATCATCACCTCAAAGCCCTTGAAGATCAGGAGCGTATTAAAACAATCCCGGTGAACAACTATAGGCTGATACTGGAGGAAGGCGGAAATGCCAGGGAACTCCGCCCCACTTTGTTCGACTTTCTTGCCCACCGCGCCATTGACAGACTGATGAATCCGGAAACCTACCTCAGCATGCCGGAAACAGCTTTCCTTTTCGATAATCAAGCGTATCTGTCATCATATCAGATATTTATAAAGACCGGCCTGGAAACCTCCGACACGCTTGCCATGCCTTTTTATGCCCTGAAGCTCCTGCAGGAACTGATCCTTTTTCATGCTACCGATACTGATCCGGCAGCCCTCATCCATGCAGACCTTAAACGCCTCGACTATGTTTTCCGGAATGCCGTGTTCGAAAAGAAGGACAGCCTGTTTACGCAAAGCCTGGAATCACTCCGGACACAATTCCGTGACCACCCCGCTGCCACTGAGGTAACTCACAGACTTGCTGTATTTTACAATGAACAAGGACAAAGCTTCCGGCCATTTGAACGGGAGGAGCACCGCTGGAAACTCAGGCAGGCCCGGCAACTGTGTACCGAAGCCATGTCAAGCCATCCGGATTCAAGGGGTGCCCTGCTGTGCAAACCACTGCTCATGCAACTCGACGACAAGACCCTCAACCTGAAAACCGCCCAGGTCAACCTCCCCGGAAAAGCATTCCCCGGCCTGATTCAATACAGGAACATTACAAACCTCCATTACCGGATACTGCAAACCGATCCTTCAGCCGACAGAAAAACCAAACAGGAATCCCCCGACCGGATCATTGAGCACTACCTGAACCTGAAGCCACTGACTTCAGGCTCATTCGTCCTTCCCGGTGACGGCGATCTGCAGCTTCACCGCATCCAGCTTCCCTTCCCTTCCCTTCCGGCCGGGTATTATGTTATCCTGCTTTCCGACGGTGCAGATTTCAACAGGGAGTCAGATCTTTTTGCATATGCATCCATGGCGACTTCCAACATCAGCTATGTGGAAAAAAGAGACAGGAACGAAGGCACCGAAATTTTCGTGCTCGACCGCTCAACGGGGGCCCCGCTGCATGATGCCGGAATTGAAGTCTGGAATTCGGAATACGATTATAAAAGCAGGACCAGGACCGACCACCTGGTAAAAACCATGAGAACAGACCGGGAAGGCTACCTGCTGATCTCTGATCCCGCTATGCGCAACAACCAGTCATCCTACCTTGTATTTCAACACGGCTCAGAACGCCTGTTCTCCGACTCCTATTACAATTTTTACATACAGCCCCGACAGGAACCCAAACCGGAAACCACCACATTCTTCTTTACCGACCGCGCCATTTACCGGCCGGGCCAGATGATCCATTTCAAAGGGATCATGCTGGAACGCACCGGAAAAACGTACCGGCCTAAAACACAGGAAAACACCCTGGTCAGTTTTTATGATGTCAATGGGAAGAAACTGTCAGAACTGCAATTGATTACAAATGAATACGGTTCGTTTTCAGGAAATTTCACCGCACCTCAGGGGGTATTGAACGGCAGGATGAGGCTGTCGAACGAAAATGGGCACCTTGGAATTCAGGTCGAAGAGTACAAAAGACCCCGTTTCGAGATAAGGATCGATCCCCCTTCGGACAGCCACGGCCTGGGGGAAACAATCACGGTCAGCGGACTGGCCATGTCCTATGCCGGCAGTCCCGTCACCGCCGCATCACTCGAATACCGGGTAGTACGAAAAGCAAGATTCCCTTATTGGTTCAATGTCAGAGGGATACGGCCCATGAGCCGGACAAGGGAGGTCACACACGGCAGTGCCGTAACCGGCTTCGACGGAAAGTGGTCGTTTAAGTTTGAAGCCCTTGACGATGATGCCATAGACAAACACGAAAAAGTGGTTTATGATTTCGAAGTAAGTGTCACTGTAACAGATATTAACGGCGAAACCCGCAGCGCTGTGCGCAGCATCCCCCTTGGCAGGGTTTCGCTGGTGTTGAGCCTTGAGTTGCCCGATGAGGTCAACCGTGACCTTCCGGCGCAGTTCCCGGTATTTGCCCGCAATCTCTCCGGGGAAAAGGTAGCCACGACAATTAAAGTCAGCGCTGTCCGTCTGGAATCTCCTCCCTTACTGCTGAAACCACGGGAATGGGAACGCCCCGACCGCCATATGATGACCGAAAATGATTTCAGGAAGTTGTTCCCCAATGATATTTATGACAATGAGAATGATCCTTCCGCATGGATAAAGGGTAAAACCTTGTTTTCATGCGAATTGCAATCACCGCGGGATACATTCCTGATCCCTGCCGGTATCAGCCAGTGGCCTTCCGGACCCTGTCTTTTCGAGGTGAAGGCTACAGATGCCAATGGTGAGGAAGTGACACTGACAAAGTACTTCACTGTGTTTTCTGCCGGCAAATCCGGACTTCCCGGCCTGCATTATCTCTGGAGCAGCATTCCTGAAGGGATTGCGGAGCCGGATACCACGCTTACCCTGCTCCTTGGCAGCAGCGTGAAAAACGCCAGGATCATGGCCGAAGTGATCAGGGATGATAAGGTGATCAGCAGAACCTGGGTGCAGCCGAAAGGGCAGATGAAAGCGGTCCCTTTAAGGATCAGCGAACAGGATCGCGGTAACCTCGGCATTCAGTTCCTGATGGTGAAAGACAACAGGGTATTCAAAGAGAGCGGGCTGATCACTGTCCCCTATTCTGACAAAGAACTGAAAATCAGCTTTGAAACCTTCAGGGATCAAATCCTTCCAGGTGAAAGCGAACAGTGGAAGATCACCCTGAGCGGCAACAAAGCCGAAAAGGTCAGCGGGGAAATGCTGCTCGGAATGTACGATACTTCGCTGGATGCGTTTCTGCCACATCATTGGAGTATGGCGCTTTATCGCGGGATGCAGCATTTCAGGTCGTGGAATCCCGGGAACTTCTCCATGCGGTTTAGCATCCCGTGGGAATCTCCCGAAACGAACCGGCCGATTCCTTCCCTGCCTCTCTGGCAATACGACCGTTTGTTGTTCGAAAGACCGGGAAACGGATACCTGATGACCAGATCAAAGATGGCCGGGGGAGATGCAGGCGACCTGATGCTGATGGACGCCAAAGGCACAGAAGATGCAGCCAGGACGGAGCGCGGGGAAGAAGCAGCGGCCGGTAAAACTGTTTCTGAACAGGAAGCAGTTGCTACTTCCGGCAATGACAGAGATCCCGTCCCGCTCAGGAGCGATTTCCGTGAAACGGCATTTTTCTTTCCCCAGCTGCAAACCCGTGAAGGGGAGATCTCCGTTTCATTCACGGCACCCCAGTCGCTCACCCGCTGGAAAGTGATGGCCCTGGCACACACGGCAGATCTGAAGACCGGGACGCTGATAAAAGAACTGGTAACCCGGAAAACCCTGATGCTGTTTCCCAACCTACCCAGGTTTTTCCGGCATGGCGACCGTATCACGCTGACAGCGAAGGTCTCCTCCATGGCCGGTCAGCGGATGCAGGGCAAGGTCTCCCTGCAGATTTATGATGCGCTTACTTCAGAACTCCTCGAAGGAATCGTGGTTTCGGATCCGGAACCCGGGTTTGCCGCAGATGCCGGGTCGAACGTGGAAGTACGCTGGCAGGTGAGCATACCCGAAGGTGTTACGGCCCTGATATGCAGGTTTAAAGCCCGGGCCGGGGACTTCACCGACGGCGAGGAATTGGTGGTGCCGGTGTTGCCGGACCGTATGCTTGTTACCGAAAGCCTTCCCCTTCCGGTGAAAGGCAAAGGAACCTATTCCTTTCGTTTCGACAAACTGCTGGCTCAGGCAAAGCATCCTTCACCGAGTCTGGTTCACAATGGCCTGACAGTGGAATTCACAGGAAATCCCGTCTGGTATGCCGTCATGGCCATCCCTTACCTGCTGGAAAGCACCAATGAATCGGCGGAGCAGGTTTTCAACCGTTACTATGCAAATACGCTGGCTTCCTGGCTGGTTAACTCCGATCCCGGGATCAGGAAGGTGATTGAATCATGGTCTCTTTTATCCCCCCAGGCCTTTCGCTCCGCACTGGAGAAAAACAGCAGCCTGAAATCCATCCTGCTTGAGGAGAGTCCCTGGGTAAGGGCTGCAGAGGATGAATCAGCGTCAAAGCACCGGATAGCTGCCCTTTTCAATAAAGATAACATCAGGAACGAAACGGCTGCCATGCTTGCCAGGCTGCGCAGGCTTCAATCCCCTTCGGGTGCATGGCCATGGTTTCCGGGTCTCAGGGATGATCCTTACATCACCCGCCTGATTGTAGCGGGAATGGGGCACCTGAAGCAATTGGGGGTTCCCTGGAACGACAGCGGGGAAGAAGTTACCGCCATGCTGGAAGCCGCCCTGCGCTACCTCGACCGGCAGGCGGATGACGATTACCGGCGGATTGTCAGGGAAATGCCCGGCAGCCTGTCAGAAAACCATCTTCATCCGGGCATTGTCCAGTACCTGTATGCCAGGAGCTTCTTCGTCAGGGACTTCCCAGTAACTGCAGCATCCCGGGACGCTGCGGATTATTATTACGGACAGGCAGTCAAGTACTGGCTGTCACAAAACCTTTATATGCAGGGGTTGCTTGCGCTTTCCCTGCACCGGAAGGGCGACAAAGCTGCTGCCATCCGGATTGTGCGCTCACTCAGGGAAAAAGCACAGCATCATCCCGAAACCGGCATGTACTGGAAAGACCTGCAGGGCGGATACCGCTGGTACCAGGGCGGACCTGGGGCCCAGGCCCTGATGATGGAAGCGTTCGACGAGATCCTGTCCGACAGCGTCTCGGTGAGCGACATGCAAACCTGGTTGCTGAAGCACAAGCAGACCAACCACTGGAAGACCACCACCGCCACGGCCGATGCCTGTTACGCATTGCTTTTAAGAGGCACTGCCCGGCTAAAGGCGGATCCTTCCGTCAGGATCACCCTCGGGAAAACGGTACTCGATCCTTCCACCGATCCGCAACTCCGGCAGGAAGCAGGTAGCGGCTACTTCAGCAGGTATTTTGAACCCGGCAGCATCTCTCCTGAAATGGGAAATATCAGCATCACCAAACAGGGAGAAGGGGTAGCCTGGGGCGCTGTGTACTGGCAATACATGGAGGACTATGACAAGATCACTCCTCTCGCAACACCTTTCAAAATTTCACGCCAGTTGTTTGTCAGGAAAAACACTTCCTCGGGGATGATCCTCGAAGCGGCTGACCGGAACGGTATCCGGGTGGGTGATGAGATAGTGGTCAGGATCACACTGGAATGCGACCGTGACCTGGAATATGTGCATCTGAAAGATCTCAGATCTTCCGGACTTGAACCGCGGGATGTTATTTCGTCATACCAATACCGGGAAGGTGTTGGTTATTACCAAAGCACCCGTGATGCTGCCACACACTTCTTTTTTCCTTTTCTTCCGAAAGGGAAACGGGTATTTGAATACAGCCTGTTTGCAGCCCTCCGGGGTAGCTATTCCCATGGCACAGGCCTGGTGGAATGTATGTATGCCCCTGAATTCATGTCACATACAGAAGGATTACGCTTAAATATCGAATAATATGCTTGCTATTGAAAACTGCCTTGTCTCCGATCATCTGGCCACGGTCAGATTCTGTTGCGACCTGAAGCACTGCCTGGGTGCCTGCTGTGTGGAAGGAGATGCCGGTGCACCCCTGGAACCCGGAGAAGTAGGCCTTATCAGGGACAATCTAGATCAACTAATTGATTTCATGACTGTTGAAGGAGTCAAATGGGTGGAAACACACGGGATTTCAGACTTCGATCCGGCAGGCAACCTGGTGACTCCTTTGCTTGAAGGCAAGGAATGTGCCTATGCTTTTTTTGAGGGGGATATCGCACGTTGTGCCATGGAAAAAGCGTGGGAAGCCGGGGTGTTTCCGCTGCAAAAGCCCGTTTCATGCCATCTCTACCCGGTCAGGGTCAGGAAGTACCTTACCGGGGAGGCTGTGAATTACCATGAATGGCACGTATGCCGTCCTGCCCTGGTGAAAGGGAGAAACGAAGCGGTTCCCCTCTATGTTTTCCTGAAAGATCCCCTGATCAGGAAATACGGAGAAAGCTGGTATGCGGAATTATGTGAACAGATCAGGAAAAAAGGCAGGCTCTAAGCAGGAGAAACCACCGCCATCCCGTCCAGTTCCTTGTCTATCAGGAAGAACATGCCTTTTTCCTTCCCCATCAGGCTGATCTTGTCTAAGATGCCACGGAAGACACTTTCCTCCTCAATCTGTTCCATCACGAACCATTGCAGGAAATTGGCGGTGTTGTAATCTTTCTCCTTCATGGTAACCTCGAGCAGCTTGTTAATGGAAGCCGTTACATATTCCTCATGCTCCATGATGTCTTCGAAGACCTTGAAAATATCTTTATATTCTTTCGGAGGGGCTTTCAGAGCCGGAACAATGGCATGGCCGCCCCTGTCATTGAGGTAATGCACCAGCTTTAGCATATGCATACGTTCTTCATCTGAATGCATATACAGAAACTTTGCTGCTCCGGCGAATCCCTGTTTTTCGCACCATGAAGCCATGGCCAGGTAAAGCTGGGAGGAATAAGCTTCCACCACGATCTGTTCGTTGATGGCTTTTTCAACATTTTTTGATTTCATGCTTTTCGGTATTGATGGTTATACACGTTCCATATGTTCTCATGCATGGCCGCCCGGCTGCGGATCAACCTTTCAGGGCTTCCGCACCCGACACGATCTCGAGGATCTCATTGGTGATGGCTGCCTGCCTTGCCTTGTTATAAGTCAGTTTCAGTTCCTTGAGAAGCTCTCTGGCATTATCCGTTGCCTGGTGCATGGCTGTCATCCTGGCGCCGTGCTCCGATGCAAGTGAATCCAAAACGGCTTTGTATAGCTGGATTCTTAAGGACCTGGGGATCAAATCGTTCAGTATCTCATCCCTGGAAGGTTCATACAGATAGTCAGTATTGGATAAAGGTTCAATCCCTGAGGCAGCGGGAAGCAGAGGCAGGTAGGATTCCACGACCAGGCGCTGGACTGCGGCATTCTTAAACTGGTTGTAAATCAGAACAATTTTATCGAAACGTTTCGAAAGAAAATCATCCTGCAGCTTTTCAGCCAGGGGAATGACGTTGTTGTAGCTGAGGTTGTCGAAGATCTCGTGATGGGTTGACAGGATGGGATATTTTCTGCGCTGGAAATAATCTGCCGCTTTTTTCCCGATGATCATCAGTTGCAGTTTTCCTCCTGCATACTGGTGGGCGTAGGTCTGGTGGATCAGCTGGCTGGCCGCCTTGATCACATTGGCGTTGAATGCGCCGCACAATCCCCTGTTTGATGCAATCAGAACCAGCAGAATCCGGTCTTCCTGCCGCTGCGTGGCAAGTGATGCCATGGCAGTCTCACCGGCGCCTGAGGACAGGTTCTCCATCATTTCCCTGAGTTTTGAGGCATAGGGCCTGAGGCTGAGAATGGCATTCTGTGCCCTGCGTAACTTACTGGCAGCCACCATTTTCATGGCGCTGGTAATTTGTTGGGTCGATTTGACCGATGTGATCCTGGTTCTTACCTCTTTGAGACTGGGCATGGGTGACGGGAATGCTTGTTTTACCTGATATACCTGTTGGCAATCTCTTTGGCAACCGTGGTCAGCAGTTTGTCGACCTCGTCTGGCAACTGCCCGGTTTTCAGGATATTCAGTATGGAATCCTGATATTTTTCTTCCAGGTGGTGGAGAAACTCCACTTCGAAATCCCGGATGCTTTCCACCGGTATTTTCTGAAGCAATCCCCTGGTACCGCAGAAAATAATAGCGATCTGCCTTTCCACGGGCATGGGAGAATACTGATCCTGTTTGAGGATCTCCACATTTCTTGCGCCCTTTTCGAGGACGGCTCTGGTAGCTGCATCGAGGTCGGATCCGAACTTTGAGAAAGCTTCCAGTTCTCTGTACTGGGCCTGATCGAGTTTCAGGGTACCCGCGATCCGCTTCATGGCCTTTATCTGTGCATTACCGCCCACGCGCGACACCGAGATTCCGACATTGATGGCCGGACGGATACCGGCGTTAAAGAGCGGGGTTTCCAGGAAGATCTGGCCGTCGGTGATGGAGATCACGTTAGTGGGAATATAAGCCGACACATCGCCGGCCTGGGTTTCGATGATGGGAAGGGCCGTCAGGGAGCCGCCTCCTTTTACCAAAGGCCGGATCGATTCCGGCAGGTCGTTCATCTGCTTTGCAATATCGTTGGAAGAGATGATACGGGCGGCACGCTCCAGCAGCCGGGAATGAAGGTAAAACACATCTCCGGGATAGGCTTCGCGTCCGGGAGGACGTCGAAGCAGCAGCGAAACTTCGCGGTATGCCACGGCCTGCTTGCTGAGATCATCAAAGATCACCAGGGCCGGTCTTCCCGTATCCCTGAAATACTCCCCGATGGCTGCACCGGCAAAAGGTGCATAAAACTGCATGGCGGCAGGATCGGAAGCAGTGGCTGAAATAATGATGGTGTAATCCATGGCGCCATGTTCTTCAAGGGTCTTCATGAAGTTGGCCACGGTGGAGCCTTTCTGTCCAACGGCTACATAAATGCAATAAACCGGTTTGCCGGCCTGATAAAACTCCTTCTGGTTGATGATGGTATCCAGGGCAATGGCAGACTTCCCCGTCTGGCGGTCGCCGATGATCAGTTCGCGTTGTCCGCGCCCGATGGGGATCATGGCATCGATGGCCTTGATGCCGGTCTGCAGGGGTTCATTCACCGGCTGGCGGTAAATCACTCCCGGAGCTTTCCTTTCCAGCGGCATTTCGTATAGATCCCCGCTGATGTGACCTTTGCCGTCGATCGGTTCGCCCAGGGTGTTGATCACCCTTCCGAGCAGTCCTTCACCTGCCTTTACCGAAGCAATGCGGCCGGTACGCTTCACAATATCCCCTTCCTTCAGAAAGGATGATGCGCCCAGCAACACGATCCCCACATTGTCTTCCTCCAGGTTCAGCACAATACCCATCAGACCACCCTTCTCAAACTCCACGAGTTCACCCGATTCGGCATTTGTCATCCCGTAAACGCGGGCAATCCCGTCACCTACCTGTAACACCGTTCCCGTTTCCTGCAAGGATGCTTCCGACCTGAAGCCCGAGAGCTGCTGCCTAAGAATGGCCGATACTTCTGCAGGTTTAATTTCTGCCATGGTAAAATTTTTTAAAATCCTTTTTTATACACATTCTCCTGGAATTGTTTCCGTAACTGGTTCAATTCCGATAAAATACTCGTATCAAACTGGTAATCATCAACACTAAGCACAAAGCCCCCGATCAGGCCCGGATCGGTTTCCTCCTGCAGGATCACTTCGCAACGGAACCTGTCTTTCACCATTTCGGTCACCTTTCCCCTGACTGTGTCATTCAGCGGGAAAGCCGACCGAATCCGGGCCACCCGGATGTTTTTATATGCAAGGTAAAGACTGGCAAACTCAGTGGTAACGGCCTCCAGGTACATTTCCCTGCGGTTCATGGCCAGCAGCCTGAGGAAGAGCAGGCTGCCTTCGGAAACATGTTTGCTGAAAAGCTCCCTGAGCACGGCTGCTTTCTTTGCCGGACTGATCACCGGGTTCTGAAGCATCAGTCTGAGTTCCCTGCTCGAACTGATCGTAAGCCGGATGGTCTGCATATCGGCATAGGCTTCTTCCAGGAAAGCTTTTTCCACTGAGAGGTCGAAGAAAGCACGTGCATATCGGCTGCCAACCTTGGTATTCTTCATACGACCGGTCAGTTGATTTTAATATCCTTCATCAGGCGGCTGATGAACACTTCCTGCCTGTGCTTGTCCGACAACTCCTCCCTGAGAACCTTTTCCGCTATTTCAATGGAAAGCTGGGCAAGCTGATTTTGCAGATCTGTCATTGCTGCCATTTTTTCATACTCGATGCCGGCCCTGGCACTTTCAAGGATACGGTCGGCTTCTTCCTTGGCACGCGATTTTGCGTCCTCAAGCATGGCTTCCCTCACCTTGCGTGCATCACGCAACAAGGCATCGCGCTCCTCCTTGGCCTCCCTGAGCAGCTGTTCATTGCTGAATTTCAGGGCTTCCATTTCCTCACGGGCTTTGTCGGCTGCATGTATGGCTGCATCAATATTGGCTTCGCGCTCATGCAGGGCTTTCATGATGGGCTTCCATGCAAACTTCCCCAGCAGGAAAAGTACCAGGCCAAACGACAGGGTCATCCAAAATATCAACCCGATTCCGGGGCTTACTAATTCCATCGGTCCATGGTGTTAATGTTGTTTTCAATTGCGGCGCAGGTGCGGATTAGGGCACAGAACATCCGTCAGGAGCGCCCTTTGAAGAAGGAATGATCCCTTCTTCCGGTGCTACAGGAATACCACGAGCAAACAAACCACGATTGCAAAGAAGGCAACCCCTTCGATCAGTGCCGCGGCAACGATCATGTTCGAACGAATGTCGCCCACGGCTTCCGGCTGACGTGCAATGGATTCCACGGCACCACGGCCGATATTACCAATGCCGACACCGGCTCCGATCGCGGCAATGCCTGCTCCGATACCTGCTCCCATTTTGGCGATTGGAGCCAGATCGGTTGCAACCTGCAAGAGAATAGTTAACAGACTCATTTTTTTATGTTTTAAAGGTTAATATATAATCAGTGTTTTGCTTCATGTGCCGCATGCCCGTGATCCTCCGTAGCCATGCCGAAGTAAAGGGCAGACAACAGGGTGAACACAAATGCCTGTATAAACGCCACCAACAGTTCGAGCAGGGTCATAAAAATGGCAAAGGCAATGCTGATGACGGATACCCCGTAACCGAGCCCTGCACTGATGTTGCCGAAAATAAAGATCAGGCTGATAAAGCCCAGCATGATGATGTGCCCGGCCGTGATGTTGGCAAAGAGACGGACCATCAATACAAAAGGCTTGGTGAACACTCCGATCAGTTCAACGATCGGCATCAGCGGTACCGGTATTTTCAGCCACCAGGGAACGCCGGGCGCATTGACAATGTGCATCCAGTAAGCCTTGTTCCCGCTGAAAGTGGTAATCACAAAGGTGAAAAGCGCCAGTACCAGGGTCACGGCAATGTTACCGGTAAGGTTGGCTCCTCCGGGGAAGAAAGGAATCAGTCCCAGAAGGTTATTGAGAAAGATAAAGAAGAAAAGCGTCAGCAGGTATGGCATATACCGCTGATATTTTGCGGGACCGATCGAGGGAAGGGCGATCTCATCACGGATAAACAGAATCAGCGGCTCCAGCAGCGATTGTAAACCACGCGGCGCTTCATTCCTGTTCTTCTGATACCTGCGGGCGATGGAGATGAAAATGATAAGTAACAGCATTACACTGATAAACAGTGCCAATACATTCTTGGTGATAGAGAAGTCAAGCGGCAGGGAAGCCGTAATGTCCTCCTCAAAAAGCCCTTCCTTCGCCTTCACGATCTTTCCCTTGTGCTCCCCATCCTGCGCTATCATGTATCCTTTGTATGCCTCCTGCCCGTGATGGAAGTTTGAAGACATAAAGACATCCAGTTTCCCTTCATGCCAGAGAATCACCGGCAGCGGAAGGCTCAGGTGGGTATGTCCGATACTCAGGATATGCCATTCATGATTGTCGATAATATGTTCGACGATCATGCTGCCGGCGTTGAATTCCCTGCTGTGATCCTGTTCGTGCTCATGACCCGGAGCGGCAGAAACAAGCTCCGGAAACCCAAGTACAAAGAGCCCGGCAAGTATACTCATTCTTGCCAGGTTTGAGAAACAAAGCTGCGTAGAATGAGTAATGCCGTACACTGTTCTGAAGTATATTTTTCGCAAACCCATTCCGTGTCGGTATAAAAGACTACGTAAAGATAATAATCTGTATTTCAGCTTGTTCATTCGCCTCTGCACCGTTTTTTTCAGTTTGCAAAGTTAATAATTGCCGGCAAGTGAATGAAAAAAAACTTCATATCTTTATCCCAAAATCCCCGGCGTGAGTACAAACAACCGAAACCGCCTTTTGTTGGCCCTCTTTGTTATTTTACTTCTGGGCCTTACGGCAGCCCTGTGTTTGAGTAAAAAAGCAAGGGAAAGGGATGCCCTTTCCAGGATCAGCGAACTGCAGCACCGGATGGATTCCCTGACCGGTCTGCTGAACCAGGCCAGGTTCCGCATCGACAGCCTGAAATCCAACATTGCAGTTTCACTGGAAACCGCCAGGAAAATCGACCGGGAAGTCAGCAGGCTCGGAACCGAATACAAACAACGCAGGGTGATCTCACGGGCAACCCTCGACAGCCTTGCCAGTCATGCTGAAAGGAACCAGAAAGCCCTCGAATCCCTGCAGAAAGAATTACAAGCGCTTCAGCCATGATGAAGAGAACTTCCCGAATCCATGGAATCCTCCTTGCCTGGATGATGGTGACGGCTTTGCAGGCTTTTTCACAGCAGGAAAGACATTTTGCCGACAGCAACTGTCTTGCCTCAGCACCGGCAGTGCTGCTGCTGGCCGGGGAGAGGGTGCGGATCGACTGTGATTCTGCCTGGATCATCAGCAAAAACCGTTACCGTATCTATGAGAAGGCCCGGAATTACCTGCTGAAGCTTGATCCCGGCGAACAGGGAAAATCCATTGCCGAATACGAAGCCGCCCTGAGCCGCGCCGACCGTTTTGCCCTGGACATGGAACTGAAATACCGGCAGCTTTCCGCCGAAATGCAGGCCATACAGGAGCAAAACCGGCAACTTGCAGAATCACTTCAAAAAGATATAGAAACCGCCTCCGGCCTCGTCCGCCGCTCGGATGACGCACTGGAAAACCTGAAACAGGACATCAAATCCAGCCGGCGAAAAAACAAAATACAACGATGGATCTTCGGTGGCGCAGGTTTGCTTGCAGGCCTGGCCGGCGGTATGATCATAATGAAATAAACTGATGAATCGACTGACACTTTTATCCGTATCCGGCGCCTTGCTGTTGATCACAGGCATCCTGATCCTCCGCCTCAGTGATAAAGATCAAAGAGCCCGGCAGGAACGCAGCCGGTATGAAAAAGCACTGATTGCCATGCTCGACACCTCTGAACTGAAGCTGGCCGCCGAAAAACGCTTCGCCGCAAAAGGGAAAAAGGTGAAACTGGGATTTCCCCAGCAACAGGCACTGCAGGATTTCTTCCTCACCCTCGACCCGGCCCTCGGAAGGGTTCCGAAAGAAAGACTGCTCACCGCCTGGAAATACACTAACTCCCTTGCAAAAAGCAATGCGGATCCCTTGAGTAATGTGGTTACCTGGACCAATGTGCCTTCCGACATGGGCGGACGCATGCGGGCCGTGCAGTGGGATCCGGCCGACCCGCTGCAGAAAAAGGCCTGGGCAGGATCGGTGACGGGCGGCCTGTGGGTTAACAATGATGTCACCGCTGCCACAAGTCCATGGATCGCCGTAGATGACTTCTGGAGCGGGCTTTCCGTTTCATGTATCGCCTTTGACCCGCAAAATCCCCAGGTGATGTATGTGGGAACCGGCGAAGCACCCACGGCCATTATCACTTACCGCGAATCATGCGGCCTCGGTGTGGGCATCATGAAATCGACCGACGGCGGACAAAGCTGGAACCTTCTGTCCTCAACCGTTCAATTTGCTTTCGTCAATGATATCCTGGTAAGGAATGAAAACGGGAACAGCGTGGTTTATGCAGGTGTGATTTCCGGTAAGTATATGGGGGCCGCCCATGCCAGCATGCCGTCCGACGGACTCTACCGCTCCACCGACGGCGGCGTTAGCTGGACTCAGGTTTTACCCGACATCACAGGAGAAACCAAGCCATGGCCTGTGTCTGATATCGATATGAACAGCAACGGCAGGATCTTTGTCGGTACCTCACGCAACCTCGACGGCAAGGGCGGTGCCACCATCCTTTACTCCGATGCAGGAACGGCAGGAAGCTGGACAGTGTACGACAACTATCTGCTCAGCATCCCCTCCCAGCCCGATTTTTACCTGCCCGGAAGGGTCATGGTGGCCTGTGCCCCGTCCAATCCCTCCACAGTGTATGCTATCATCAGTGCCGGCAATATCCAGGGATGGGAAGTGTACAATGGATGCTATTTTCTCAGAAGTACCAACCAGGGGGCCACCTGGACCGCCATGTCAACTCCGCCCGACTACAATAACAGGAACTGGGCCAACCTGGCCTGGCATGCTTTCACCATAGGCGTTGACCAGAACAACCCGTCTACCGTGTGGATCGGGGGCCTCGACCTGAACCGGACCACCAACGGTGGGCAAAGCTGGACTAAAATGACCGACTGGGCTCTGATGTACCAGGGCGGCGGACCGGATTACGTGCACGCCGACCTGCATGCCGTGGTATATAAACCCGGCAGCTCCCAGGAAATCCTTTTCGGCACCGATGGCGGCATTTTCTACACCTCCAGCGGAGGAACCGCCACCCCTGTCTTCCAGGAAATGTCGGAAAACCTCTCAACCCTGCAATTCTATTCCTGTGCCATTACACCGCAAAGCGGTTCTGATATGATGGCAGGAGGACTGCAGGACAACGGCTCCCTCTGGTATACAGGTAACGACCTGAGCCTCAACGATATGGTAAGCGGTGGCGATGGGGCTTACTGCTTCTTCGACCAGGATGACCCCGGTCTCCTCATCACCTCCATCTATTATAACACTTATTATATCTTTAACAGCGGCAGTTTCCTCAATTATGTGGATGCCTACCAGAGCGGCTACTTTATTAATCCGGCCGACTACGATCACCGCTTCAACACACTGTATGCCAATGCCGGCCCCATGTACGGCAGCGGCAGCCAGGACCGGCTGCTCCGGATCCAGGATATCGACGGCATGGCCAACGGACAATTCCTCAACCTGGGCACCGGTACCACGGTCCCTTTCACGCATATCAAAGTTTCACCCAACTCCACCCTGAACAACATCAGGGTTTTCGCCGGTTCCATGTCGGGACGGCTTTTCAGGATCACCACCGCCCAGTCCACCCCACAGGTGGCGGAGATCGGCAGCCCTGCCTTTCCCACGGCAACCATTTCCAGTGTAGCCGTTGGTGGTTCGGACGATACCCTGCTGGTCACCTTTTCAAATTACGGTGTGGCTTCGGTTTGGAGAACCTTCAACGGAGGCCAGAACTGGCAGAATGTGGAGGGAAACCTGCCCGACATGCCCGTCAGGTGGGCGGTTTTCCACCCGCAGAACAAACAGCAGGCCCTGCTGGCAACCGAACTCGGCGTCTGGAGCACTTCCAACCTGTTCTCCAATAATGTTTGGTGGACGCCTGCAAACCAGGGACTTGCCAATGTGCGTGTGGATATGCTGCAGATCCGGAATCAGGATAAAAGGATCAGTGCCGCTACCCATGGCAGGGGACTGTTCCTCGGAACCTACCAGCTCGATCCGGCCTCCGCCATCCCTGGAAATGAACCGGACAGCCCGCTGTCCGTCATCCGGCCAAATCCCGGAAATGGGTTGTTTCACGTGAATATCAACGGAAACATGCCGGCAGAATTGAGGGTCAGTACACTGTCAGGCCGGCTGGTGCGAACATTGATCCTGTCACCGGCGCATAACAGTGAAGCCATGACCCTGGATCTCACAGATCTTCCTTCAGCAACCTATTTTATGATGATCCGGCAGGGAAATCAGAGCCGGTCCGCAAAAGTGGTCATCTGCCGGTAAATTCTGAAGCGGATGTTGCGTTTCCCTTCCAAGGCAGAGAATTGCTTCAGCATCGTCAGCCCGGACAGCGAATCCAGGTAAGCCGTATCCACACCACGCTCCACCACCGAAAACCAGTCGTCCCAGATCACGATATCCCCCGGCTGAATATACTCAAGGCTGCCTCTGCTAAGGTTCGACCGGGTTTTCACCTCGAATGGATCGATATTGAGTACCACACCGAGATACGGATGTTCGTAATATATCCGGCCTGTAAGGGGAACTTCTTTACGGACATAATCCGCCACATCCCGTGCAAGCAGTTGCTCAGGCTGCAGCACCATGTTTTTCTTCCAGTTGACGGCATAAGGATTGGAAGTGAAAGGAAACACGACTACCCATAGCATCAGGGCGGCTGCCAGTGACGTCCGCCAGACGCGCCCCGCCGGAACGACGAAGGCAGCCAGGTGAAAGCCCCGCAATGCGGCAAGCGCCAGCAATGGCAGGATACACACCAGCACCCTCCGGAGCCCCATGGAATTGAAAATCCCAAGACCCCAGAACAGGCTGTGGGCAATGAAAAAGACAGAGAATGCACTGAGAATCAGTAATTTTTCTGGCTTCAAAGGATCTTTCCCGAATAAATCCCGGGCCATGTACAGCAGGCCTGTGCATATCAGCAGGAAAACTGCCGGACCGCTTGCGTTGAACAACTGAAAGCCGTAATGAAAGATGTCCCCGCTGCCATATGGACTGCCGAGGTTGTTATAGGGGATATGCGTGATCACCCATAACGGGCTGCCATGTACAAAGCTGCCTGCAATGGCAAACAGCAATTGTCCTGCCAGCAGCAGGGGAACTGCCCGCCAACTCCTGTAATACATAAGGTATCCCATGAAGACCGGCAGCATGAGCAGTCCCTCCGAACGGATCATCGGCAGGAACGATACAATCAGGGCGGAAACATACAGCTTCTTCCGAACGGCAAGGAAAATGCCCCACATGAGTACCAGCGCAAACAGGGGTTCCGTGAGACCGGAAAAAGTCTGGATGTAGTAAAGGGGTGTGAACATCAGGATGACGGATGCCACGATGGGGCAGGGCCAACTGAAACTCCGGGCGGTGCGGTAAACAAGCAACATGGTGATCAGGGCCACAAGCGCATTAAAGGCCTTGATCCCGTTAAAACCAGCCTGTGCGAAGGGGGAAGAGAGCAGTACAAACAGGGGTTTTGCCCAGTGATCAAAGAAGAGGGCAGGATGTGAGGGAGCGTAACGGGCAAAGAGGTAATGCTGGATGCTGTCGCCGGCATCGGCAGTGCCGTCGAAGAGCAGGATGGTCAGCAGGGCAGTGATCACATAGGCTGCCGAAAAAAGCCAGACTGAAAGAGGGTTTGTGTTCCGGGCCGGGTTCATCGCATATACTTCGCCTTTTACGCGACGAAGATACAATTTTCACACCAGGATACCCAAACCCCGGTTACCGGAAAATATTTATACTGGCCTGAATATAAATAAACTAAACCTCTAAACTCTAAACCACTACTCACTATTCACTACTCACTACTCACTATCTATCAAGCCATTACCGCCGCAATACCGGGCAGGACTTTCCCTTCCAGGTACTCCAGCATGGCGCCGCCGCCGGTTGAGACATAGCTGACCTTGTCTTCCAATCCGTATTTTCCGATGGCAGCTACGGAATCGCCGCCACCCACCAGGGAGAAGGCACCCTTTCCGGTGGCCGCGGCCACAGACAGTGCAAGTTGTTTCGTCCCCGCTTCAAAACTGCTCATTTCGAACACGCCCATGGGACCGTTCCAAAGGATGGTGGCACTGTTGGCGATCACTTCATCAAACTGCCTGATACTCTCCTCGCCGATATCCAGTCCCATCCAGCCGTCGGGGATCTGATCCGCCTTCACCTGCCTGCGGTTGGCGGCATTATCGAATGCATCCGCAATGATGGCATCTGCCGGAATGTATATTTTCACATTTTTTCTGACGGCCTCTTCGAGAGTCTGTTTTGCCAGTTCCACGAAATCGTCTTCGATCAGCGACTTACCCACCTGTCCGCCCATGGCTTTGATAAAAGTAAACATCATGCCGCCCCCGATGATAAGGTTGTCCACCTTATCCATCAGGTTCTGAATGATCTGTATTTTTCCGCTGACTTTGGCTCCGCCGAGGATGGCCGTAAAAGGCCGGCGGGTGTCCTTCATCACTTTTTCGATGTGGGCGATCTCATTCCCCATCACATAACCAAAGACCTTATCGCGGAAGAATTTTGCGATGACGGCTGTGGAAGCATGCGCCCTGTGTGCCGTCCCGAAAGCATCATTGACATATACATCTCCCAGGCGGGCCAGTTTTTCTGCAAAGGTTTCGTCTCCTTTCTCTTCTTCCTTGTAGAAGCGCAGATTCTCCAGCAGCAGGATATCGCCGCTGCGCAGGGCTCCTGCCATGCGGGCTGCATCCTCGCTGATACAGTCATTGGCAAATTGCACCTTCGTTTGAAAGACCTTTTCGAGATAGGGCAGCAGGTGACGGAGTGAAAATTTATCCTCCGGCCCGGTTTTGGGTCTGCCCAGGTGCGACATCAGGATCACCGCGCCACCGTCGTGCAGGATCTTCCGCACCGTAGCGAGGGTGGCATCGATGCGGGTAGTGTCGGAGATTTCAAACTGTTCGTTGAGGGGAACATTATAGTCCACCCTGATCAGGGCTTTTTTCCCTGAAAAATTCAGATCATCAATCGTTTTCATGATACCGGGAAATATTTGTTTTCGTATTGTTAGCAGGAAGAATTGCTAATCCCTGCGGGCACCCATGAAGATCATGATATAATACAGCAGGGTTGCCAGGGAGGCCAGGGCGGCGACCACATAGGTATAGGCAGCCCATTTCAGGGCATCCTGTGCTTTGGGGTGCGTATCCTGGGTGGTGATATTGCCAGTATTGAGCCAGGCAAGGGCCCTGCGGCTGGCATCGATCTCCACCGGGAGGGTGATGAAGGCAAAGAGCGTGGTCAGCGCAAAGAGGATGATGCCGATGAGCAGCAACTGGGGGAATGCCTGCAGAAGAAGAATGCCGGCCAGCAGTATCCACTGCACGATCTTCGAGCTGAAGCTCACCACGGGTACCAGGGCTGAACGCATCTCCAGCCACATGTAAGCCTTTGCATGCTGGACCGCATGGCCGCACTCGTGGGCGGCAACTGCTGCGGCAGCCACACTGCTGCTGTTGTAAACACTCTGACTGAGATTCACGGTCTTTTTAAGAGGGTTGTAGTGGTCAGTCAGTTCTCCGGGGGTGGAAACGACTTTCACATCAAAGATGCCATTGTCGCGCAGCATCTTCTCCGCCACCTCCGCACCGGTGAGATTGCCGTTTACGGGGATGCCGGAATAGGTTTTGAACTTTCTTTTCAGCGTATGGCCAACCCACCAGCTGAGAAGCATAAAAACTCCGAAAATAATCCAGATGAACATTGTATTCAGTTTTTAAGTAAAACCATTCCTGGCATCAAATGTTTTGCCAAAACCAAAAAGCTGACAGTCATGTGACAGAATGCCAGAAATGTTCCCCGCGTTATCACGTTTCCACGCCGCGTGCAAATGCACAGACGTTCATATGTTGCGCACGTGCAAACGTCCTGTGCCGGTGATGATTATTGCCCAAATGTGAGACAGATTCCTCCCTTCGGTCGGAATGACGCCGCGGATATTATTGAAGAAGGGTTGCTGCCGGCTTCGCCGTCAATCCGGGGCCCCGCGGCCTGAGCGAAAAGTAAAACAGAACACACAGGTGTCAG
>CAZSQJ010000054.1:0-24734 GCA_964608665.1 uncultured Bacteroidales bacterium
TAAATCTTAAACCTTATGAAAACAAATTGGTTTTTCACTGCCCTGCTGGCAGTCGTCGTTAGCGCTTTTTTCCTGGTATCCTGTTCAAAGACAGACGACGGAGAAGAAATGACAGCAGATGCCTTTGCAGAAGAAATGCATTCTGAAGATGCAGATTACACTGCCAAACTGATGAGCTTCAGCCCTGCCGATCCATCCACACTTGATTCCGCCGAAATCGCAGCCCTGACCTTTATCAGGGAAGAAGAACTGATGGCAAGGGATATCTATCTTGCGATGAAGGCCCAATGGAACCTGCCGGTGTTTAACAATATCTCAAAGTCAGAACAGGCACACGCCAATGCCATCCTTTTCCTGCTCAACAAATACCAGTTGCCTGATCCCGCTGCCGGCCATCAGCCCGGTGTTTTCAGCAACCAGGATATTCAGGCACTGTACAACACCCTGCTTGCCCAGGGCAGTCAGTCACTCGTGGCTGCGCTTTACGCCGGTGCGACGATTGAAGATTATGATATTTATGACATCCGGCATCACCTTGACAATGGAATTGATAATCCTGATATCATCTTTGTGTTGAACAATCTGTTAAAAGGCTCGAAAAATCACATGCGGGCTTTCTATAATCACTTAAAATTCAGGGGTGTTACCTATCTGGCTCAATACATCACCCAGGCTGAACTTGATGCGATAGTGCAATAGGAAATGGTCGGGGCTGATCCCGCAGAAACCATTGCTATACAAGGTCTTCAGGATGCATAGACGGGTTGGGATGTCATCCTGTCATTGATTTAAATCAATGACAGGATGACATCCCGATTCACTATCTTTGCCGCCCCAACAAAACTTACATGAAAAAACTCTTCCTCCCAGCCATCGCACTCCTGTTGGTTTTATCCTCCTGCCATCGTGAAGAAAAACTGATCCGGCAAGTCGCATACCGGGCGGAGACAGACTGGATGTTCGAAAAAACCAGGGAACTGGCCAAAGGAAGAGACACTGTTCTGTTTGCGGTTCTGGACTCAGGCCTGAACAGCCTGGAAAAGGATGCCATGCGCTTCCTGCTTGCTTTCGCCCCGCTTTCCGACCTGGCAGATTATGACGGCAGGTTTTTTCTGAAGGAAGTCCGGACAAGCCTGAGAGCCAGAGAAGAAATGCCCTGGGGTAAAACGATCCCTGAAGCGGTATTCCTTCATTTTGTCCTCCCGCTCAGGGTGAACAATGAGAATCTCGACACCTTCCGTTCAGCAGTATATCCCGAACTCAGGGAAAGGGTCAGGGGGTTGTCGATGCATGATGCAGCCCTGGAGATTAATCACTGGTGCCATGAGAAGGTGACCTACCGGGGCAGTGACGAACGTACCAGCGCTCCGCTTGCCACCCTGCGTACTTCCTGGGGAAGGTGCGGTGAAGAATCCACCTTTACGGTAGCCGCTCTGAGAGCCGCCGGCATCCCGGCCAGGCAGGTTTACACCCCCCGCTGGGCCCATACAGACGACAACCATGCCTGGGTGGAAGTGTGGATAGACGGGAAGTGGCACTTCATGGGAGCCTGTGAACCGGCACACTGCCTTGATAAGGGATGGTTTGAGGAACCGGCAAAAAGGACCATGCTGGTACATGCCAGAGTGTATGGACCCTATTTCGGTCACGAGCCGGTCATCCAGCGGCAGGAGCGGTTTTCAGAACTCAACCTGATCCAGAACTATGCCGATGCAGGCTTCACGTATATCAAGGTGACCGACGGCAGCGGCAAAGCGGTTTCCAATGCAATTGTTGAGTTCAGGCTATTCAATTATGCCGAATTTTATCCCATCCTTAAAACCACCACAGGCAAGGATGGCAGAACGCGTGCACTCACAGGCCGGGGCGACCTGCTGATCTGGGCAACAGACGGAGGGATGACCGCCTGGCAAAAAGTGAAAGCAGGCAGCGGCCTCAGTATTGAACTGATATTGGGCCGTGAACCTGAAAAAGACCGTTTTTTTGAACTCGATATCGTACCGCCTGCCAGGCCTGATGCCGCGGAGGAAGACAGCACGGGCATCGCGGCCAACAACATCCGCCTGGCTGAGGAAGACCGCATCCGCAATTCTTACATGATGTCGTTCCGTGACTCTGCCACCGCCGCCGCTTTCGCCGCCAGGTACGGGTTCCAGCCCGACAGCATCCGCAGTGTTCTGCTCAGGTCATACGGAAACTACAGGCAGATCGAGGCTTTCCTTTCCGTCATTCCACCCGAATCACGAACCACGGCCCTTCACTTCCTGTTCACCCTGACCGACAAGGACCTGCGTGACACAGAAGCGGCCGTGCTGCTCGATCATTTCAGGCAACGGCCCGCTGATCATTATTCCGTCCAGAGGTCAGACAAAGGTATTTATATGCAATATGTCGCTTCGCCCCGTATTGCCAACGAACTGATCCGGCCCTGGAGGAAAGTCCTCAGGGAATATTTCTCCCCTCTTGCTGAAGGTAAGGACAAAGCAGCAGGCATCGCCGCCTGGATCAGAGAGCACATCCGGGTTGATGATTTTGCAAACCTTCATTCGAGAGCACCTTTGTCGCCGGCGGGAGTGCTTGCACTTAGCGTCTGCGATGCACGTTCGAGGAACATTTTCTTTACCGCAGCCTGCCGTTCCCTTGGAATAGCAGCCAGGGTCAACCCCGTGGACGGCAAAGCCGAAACCCTGGGCCGTGAAGGCTGGCAAGCCATAGCGTGGGAGCATACGGACGAGGCCGGAACAGGATCAGGAACCCTCAGCCTGCTGAACCGCAGTGAAACTGCCGATCCAAGGTATATGCAGCATTTCACCCTGTCGAAACTGCACAAGGGCAGACCACAACTGCTGGAATTCACCGAAGGCCGGAAGCTGAGCGACTGGCCGGAACGTTTTGACATGGAAAGCGGCACTTACCTGCTGACAACAGGAAAGAGAATGACTGACGGCGGTGTGCTGGCCGGCATCACCTTCTTCGACATGCTGCCAGGCAAACATACCGACCTTCCCGTGATCGTCAGAGAACCCGCGCTTCAACTGACAGAAGCCGGCAATTTAGAACACGGAACCTTCCATTTCACCGATTTGGTCAGCGGCGAAAAATACGACGGACTGCCGGTAGCCGCAGGATTATCGTTTTTCCTCGTATGGATTGATCCCCTTCAGGAACCGTCGCGCCATATCCTGGTTGACATACCGCCTTTCCGAAAGGAACTGGAAGCCTGGAACGGGAAACTGATCTTCCTTCTGCCCGAGAAAAAGACACAGCATTTGCCGGAACCCGCAAGCATGCGTGCTCTGCCGGCAGGTTCGCGCTTCCTGGCCGACACGGGGAACCGGCTGCTTTCGCTGCTGGAATCGAATATGGGAAAAAGCCTGCAAAACACGCTGCCACTGGTCTTTTTCGCCACAGCCGACGGCAGGGTATTCCTGGTTTCAGCCGGATATGCCATCGGAACGGGAGAAATCATGTCGCGGCTGATCAAGGGTGAGGAAAATCGTAAAAATTTGTAAAACCGCAACGGAAATATGTTTCAATATGTTTTTTTTGCAGAAATCAAGCCTGAAAATTTTTAGAAAGTATGGATATCATTGTTGATCATTTCACCAAAGATTATGGGAACCAGCGGGCTGTGGACGACATCAGTTTCAGGGTGGTAACCGGGGAGATCCTTGGTTTTCTGGGGCCGAACGGGGCAGGCAAGACCACCACCATGAAAGCCATCACCACCTTTCTGAAGCCAACGGCCGGGAATATCCGGGTAGGAAATCAATCTGTCCTGGAGGAACCCGAAGAAGTGAAGAAACACATCGGTTACCTTCCCGAAAACAATCCCCTGTACACGGATCTCAGCGTGATCGATTACCTTTATTTCATTGCCCGTCTGCACGACATCCCACCGGAAAAGATACGGGAACGCATCCTGGAGATGGTGGTGGTATGCGGACTGGAAGGAGAAAAGCACAAGAAGATCGGGGAGTTGTCGAAAGGCTACCGCCAGCGTGTCGGGCTGGCTCAGGCACTGATCCATGACCCGAAAGTGCTGGTACTCGATGAACCGACCAGCGGGCTGGATCCCAACCAGATCATCGAGATCAGGGATCTGATCCGGCGTATCGGCAAGGAGAAGACCGTTTTACTGAGTTCACATATTCTGGCAGAAGTTGAGGCCACCTGCGACCGCATCCTGATCATCAACAAAGGCAGGATTGTGGCCGACGGAACTGCCGATGAGCTCAGAAGGCAGTCGCAGGGCAGCGAGATTTTGAAAATCAGCATTGAAGACGGGGAGGCCGATGAAATTTTCCAGGCCCTCAGTGCGCTGGAAAGTGTCGCGCTTGTAAGCTTCCTGGAAGGAGTATCCGGCGGATTCGAAGTGCAGAGCAGGCCGGAACAGACATCCCGGCGCGAAATATTTAAACTATGCTGTAACAGGGGATGGATCCTGACTCAGATGACCCCCTTCGCAGCCAGCCTGGAAGATGTATTCAGGGAAGTCACACGATAAATACCTGCAATTATGAACAAAATCCTCATCATTTCAGGCAAGGAAATGCGGCAGTTTTTTGATTCACTGATCGCCTATATCCTTCTTACCGGTTTCCTGGGTTTCAGCGGATTTTTCACCTGGCTTTACGGTGGAGACGTTTTCCTGGTGGGTCAGGCCAGCCTGCAAACCTTTTTCGCCATTGCATTCTGGACCCTGTTCTTTTTCATTCCGGCCCTCACCATGCGGATGATTGCTGAGGAGCGCAGGTCTGGCACGATAGAAACCCTGATGACCAAACCGGTGACCGCCTGGCAGGTAGTGCTGGGAAAATTCCTTGCCACCCTTATGCTGGTGGTGATTGCGCTGTTACTGACGCTGCCCTATTATTTCACCATTGCAGGCATCGGGAAGATTGACCACGGGGCCGTGATCTCCGGTTACCTGGGACTGATACTGATGAGCGCTGTTTACATCAGTATCGGGCTTTTCGCCAGCAGCATTTCCGGCAACCAGATCGTGGGATTTCTGCTGGCCCTGCTGATCAGTCTGTTCTTCCACATCCTTTTCGACCTGCTCTCCTCCGCCTTTTCTGGTGCACTGTCTGTTATCTTCTATTACCTGA
The DNA here is from genome assembly GCA_964608665.1 of uncultured Bacteroidales bacterium. Taxonomy (GTDB): domain Bacteria; phylum Bacteroidota; class Bacteroidia; order Bacteroidales; family CAIXZF01; genus JAKLIX01. The sequence continues at coordinate 5,112 of CAZSQJ010000054.1, forward strand.
GCATGAGTTCCCACTTCGAGAGCATCTCCCGCGGGGTCATCGACTCCAAAGACCTGTTGTATTTTCTTATCCTTACATTCCTGGGACTGGTGCTCACCCATCACAGGCTGACCCGGTCGCAAGCAGTCTGACCATCAAAATCAAGTAACATGGCAAGGTTGAATATCAAAACTGTTTCATCCAATCTGCTGGCGCTGTTACTGGTGCTGGCTGCAGTGGCATGGCTGTCGAACCGCTGGTTTTTCCGTCTCGATTTCACGGCCGATAAACGATACACCCTGAGCAAAGCTACGAAGGACATCATCGGGAACCTGCAGGGCAATGTCAGCATCCGTGCTTTTTTCACAGAAGATCTGCCGCCGGACATTGCCCGGGTGAGACAGGATTTCAGGGAAATGCTCGTAGAATATTACCAGCTCAGCAACGGCAAGATTGTTTTCGACATCATTGATCCGTCAGACAAGCCACTCGATGAACAGGAGGCAGTGAATTCCGGCATACAACCCGCCGTGGTCAATGTAAGGGAAAAGGACCAGGTTAAGCAGCAGAAAGTTTACCTGGGCGCCGTGATACGCATGGGCAGCGAATCCGAGGTGATTCCGCTGATTCAGCCGGGTGCGGCCATGGAATACGCCCTTTCGTCGGCCATCAAGAAAGTGAGTGTCATCAACAAGCCGGTTATCGGATTCCTGCAGGGACAGGGCGAGCCAGACCTTTCGGAAATGCAGCAGCTGCTTGAATCCATGTCGGTACTTTATAAACTGGAACCGGTAAACCTGCTGGATTCCGTGTATACGCTCGGCCGCTACCCCACCCTGATGATGGTTGCACCGTCAGATTCCTTCAGTCCGGCCAAACTCGGACAATTAGACCGCTACCTGCGTGAGGGCGGCAGATTATTCATGGCCGTGAACGGTGTCAGGGGGGATTTTCAAAGTATGCAGGGCAGTGTTGTGGAGAACGGGCTCAGAGAATGGCTGAAGAAAAAAGGTCTGGAGCTTGGCAGCCGGTTCCTGGTAGATGCGCAATGTGCCAACATCGGGGTAACCCAGCAAAGCGGCGGCTTTACCTTTCAATCCCAGATACCGTTTCCCTATTTTCCAATGATCAACCAGTTCAATGACCACCCGATCACCAAAGGGCTGGAATCGGTAGTGCTTCAGTTTCCGGTTAGTATCGGTATAGCAGCGGGGGCAGCCGGGCAGGCAGAAGTGCTTGCCTCCACTTCACCCCAGACCGGGCAGCTTGACCCTCCCGTTTTTTTCAGCATCGACAGGCAATGGTCACAGTCCGATTTCAATGCAGGTTCACAGCCGGTAGCGGTGGTACTTCATATGAAAGGCGATGCGGAGGGGAAACTTGTGGTGGTTTCAAGCGGTGACTTTGCCACCAACGGCAGCGGACAGCAGGCACAGCAGGTACAGCCCGACAATGTGAGCCTGATGTCGAATGCGATCGACTGGCTGAGTGACCAGTCGGGACTTATGGAGCTGAGAACCAAACAAGTCACTTCCAGACCATTGGATGCCGTGACAGACAGCCATAAGGCATTCCTGAAATACCTGAATTTCCTGCTGCCCCTTATCCTGGTCGTGGGCTATGGCCTGTACCGCATGCAGAAGAACAAACGGATCCGCCTGAAACGCATGAATTACGGCATGATCTGATTTTTTTTCACCGCATTCCGGAAAATAGTGAGATTATTTGTATTTTTGCACCCATTTTCATGAAAACATGACTATTCATATCATATTGCCGGATGATTCTGTAAAACAATACCCTGCGGGCACCACCGGTCTTGAAATCGCGAGGAGCATCAGTGAGGGGCTGGCCCGGAATATACTTGCCGCCAGGGTAAACGGAGAAGTGTGGGATGCCACCAGGCCCATCCATACAGATTCCAGGCTGCAACTGCTGACCTGGGATGATGAGGACGGAAAGGCAGCGTTCTGGCATTCTTCTGCCCACCTGATGGCAGAAGCGGTCGAACAACTGTACCCCGGTTCCAAATTCGGCATTGGTCCTGATATTGAGAACGGTTTTTACTATGACATCGACCTGGGGGATCATGTGATCTCGGACAGTGATTTTGCGGCCATCGAAGCCAGGATGCTCGAGTACGCAAGGGAAAAACAGACTTTTAACCGGAAAGAAGTCAGTAAGGCAGAAGCCATAGCCTATTTCCGCGACAAGGGAGACGAGTACAAGCTGGAACTGCTGGAAGAACTGGAAGACGGCCAGATCACCTTTTACGAGACCGGCCGTTTCACGGATCTTTGCCGCGGCCCCCACCTGCCCGATACCTCTATTATAAAGGCTGTGAAAATTACCAGTGTTGCCGGAGCCTACTGGAGGGGAGATGAAAAACGCAAACAACTCACCCGTTTGTACGGCATCACCTTCCCAAAGCAGCAGATGCTTACGGATTATCTGACCCTTCTTGAGGAAGCCAGGAAAAGAGACCACAGGAAACTGGGAAAAGAGCTTGAACTGTTCACCTTCTCCCAAAGGGTCGGCCAGGGTTTGCCCCTGTGGCTGCCCAAAGGAGCCCAGCTCAGGGAAAAACTGGAACATTTTCTGAAGAAAGTCCAGCGTAAAGCCGGTTACGTCCAGGTAATCTCACCCCATATCGGTCAGAAAGAGCTGTACATCACCTCCGGACATTATGAGAAATACGGCAAAGACAGCTTCCGGCCGATCTCAACTCCCGTGGAAGGGGAAGAATTCTTCCTGAAACCCATGAATTGTCCGCATCATTGTGAGATTTACAGGAACAAACCCTATTCCTACAAAGATCTGCCTGTACGATTCGCCGAGTTCGGAACGGTGTACCGTTATGAGCAAAGCGGTGAGCTTCACGGGCTGACGCGGGTAAGAGGTTTTACACAGGATGATGCGCATATCTTTTGCAGGCCCGACCAGGTAAAAGACGAGTTCATTGGCGTGATTGACATCGTGTTGCATATTTTCAGAGCACTCGAATTCAAGGACTTCACCGCCCAGATCTCGCTCCGCGATCCTGACAACAAGGAGAAATACATCGGAAGCGACGAAAACTGGGACAAAGCCGAGCAGGCCATACTCGAAGCGGTTGAGGAGAAAGGGCTGATTGCCACCGTTGTCAGGGGAGAAGCTGCTTTTTACGGACCCAAGCTCGACTTTATGGTGAAGGATGCCATCGGCCGCAAGTGGCAACTGGGCACTATCCAGGTAGATTATAATCTGCCGGAACGTTTTGAACTGGAATACACCGGCAGTGACAATGAGAAACACCGTCCCGTAATGATCCACCGTGCCCCCTTCGGTTCCATGGAACGCTTTGTAGCGGTGCTTATCGAGCATTGTGCGGGGAACTTCCCGCTCTGGCTCACTCCCGACCAGGTGGTGATCCTTCCGATAAGCGACAGGTTCCAGGATTACGCCCGGTTTGTGAGGGACAGCCTTGAGCAGGCCGACATCCGTGTCCAGCTTGACGACCGGAACGAAAAGATCGGACGCAAGATCAGGGATGCCGAGTTGAAGAAGATCCCCTATATGCTGATCGTGGGAGAACAGGAAGAAGCAGGCAGCACCGTTTCAGTGAGAAAGCACGGAACAGGAGATCTGGGCAGTATGACAACAGCAGTATTTACAGACATGGTTGCCAGGGAAGTCGCACTGGCTACCGATTAATAAAGCGGAAGCGACACCGCGCATGTTACACCGGCAAAAGGAGGTTATATCGCAACACAACCCGCTAATCCTACAGGAGACCCAAGGGGTTTCAACAGGAGAGTGAAAGAAGAGCCTTACAGGATCAACGAAAGAATCAAATCACCCATGGTCAGGGTGGTAGGGCCAAACATTAACCAGGGGATCTTTTCGCTGAGAGACGCACTGGAAATGGCAGACCAACTGGAACTCGATCTTGTTGAAATTCAGCCCAATGCTAATCCGCCTGTTTGTAAAATCATGGATTACAAGAAATTCCTTTACGAACAGAAGAAAAAGCAGAAGGAAATCAAAGCCAAGACGGCCAAAATTGTGGTTAAAGAGATCCGGCTCGGACCGAATACCGATGATCACGATTTTAACTTCAAACTCAAACATGCCATCAAGTTTTTGCAGGATGGCGCCAAAGTAAAGGTGGACGTCTTTTTCAGAGGAAGGTCGATCGTGTACAAGGAAATGGGTGAGATCATCCTGTTGAAATTCGCATCAGAGCTTGAAGATTATGCGAAAGTGGAGCAACTGCCCAAGCTTGAAGGAAAGCGGATGATCATGATGCTGACACCAAAAAAAGTAAGCTGAAATCAATATAAACACCAAACACACCATACAGCATGCCTAAGATGAAAACAAAATCCGGAGCAAAGAAGCGTTTCAGCTTTACCGGCACCGGTAAGATCAAAAGGAAGCACGCCTACAAGAGCCACATTCTGACCAAAAAATCCACCAAGCGCAAACGTAATCTTACTTACAGCACAACGGTTGAGAAGGCGGATGTCAGGAATGTTAAACTCATGCTGGGAGCTTAATCTTTCATTATTAATTAATTACACTAAGCCTGCAAGATCCTCAGGGACGCTTATGTAATGTAAAAGACAGAAACAATGCCAAGATCAGTCAATGCAGTGGCCTCAAGGGCCAAAAGGAAAAAGCTGTTAAAACAAACAAAAGGCCAGTTCGGCCGCAGGAAGAATGTATGGACCGTAGCCAAGAACTCCCTGGAGAAGGGACTGGGCTATGCATACCGTGACCGCCGGACCAAAAAGCGGAATTTCCGTGGTTTATGGATCATCCGTATCAATGCCGGCGTCAGGGAATACGACTTGTCTTATTCCCAGTTCATGGGCCTGCTCGCTAAGAAAGACATCCGCATCAACCGGAAAGTCCTGGCCGACCTTGCCATGAACCATCCGGAGGCATTCAAGGCGGTTGTGGAAGCCGCCCGGGCATAGCCGGAAAAATTACAGGGATTTTCTGATCCTGATCCATTTGCGGACCAGCGCTTCAAGCTGATCCAGCGGCAGCATGTTTGCTCCGTCGGATTTTGCTTTTGCCGGTTCAGGGTGGGTTTCGAGGAATATACCGTCAACCCCGGCCGCGATCCCGGCACTTCCGATGGTATCGATCAGCATGGGCAGTCCGCCCGATACACCTGCCGCAGTGTTGGGTTGCTGCAGCGAATGGGTGGCATCGAGGATCACCGGCACGCCATGAGCCTGCATCCATGGGATATTCCTGTAATCGACCACCAGATCCTGGTAACCGAACATGCTCCCTCTTTCTGTCAAGGCTACAAAAGCATCCGGATTGACATTCAGGACCTTATCCACCGCATATCGCATAGCGGCAGCCGATAGGAATTGTCCCTTTTTAATATTGACAGCCCTTCCTGTTTCCGCGGCTGCCTGCAACAAATCAGTCTGCCGGCAAAGAAATGCAGGGATCTGAAGTATATCGGCATACTCAGCCGCCAAAGCTGCTTCAGAGGGTGTATGCACATCGGTTATCACGGGAATATCCAGCGTTTTCCCGACTTCGGCAATGACCCTGAGTGCGGTCAGGTCGCCGATACCGGTGAACGAATCCGCACGGGTCCGGTTCGCCTTGCGGTAGGAAGCCTTAAAGACGAAAGGAATGCCTTCATTCCGGCAGATCATGTGGATGGCGGCTGCGATGGTCAGCGGCATCTCCTCATCTTCAACCACACAGGGACCAGCCACAAGAAAAAACAAGGATGTGTCGAGATATGCTGCTAATTGCTTCATTGCTTTCTGATTAATCACCAAACTATCATTGACGGATCTATCTCCTTGGCCCATTCCCACAAACCTCCCAACAAACTGTACACATTTTTGTGACCGTGTTCGCTTCTGAGGGTAACGACCACCTGCTCGCTCTTCTTACCGTATTTACATATAAAAACAACAGGGATATCATAGGGAACTTTCGGGATAAACGCATCAAAGTCCTTCCTTGTGACATTGACGGAACCTGTGATATGACAAAATTCAAAATCCTCCGGATCCCGCATATCCACAATCAGCACCTCCTCACCTCTGTCGAGCTTTTCTTTCAGGTCGTGCACAGGAATTAATCTCATCTTCCGGGTTCATTTTCTGCCACAAACGTAATACAAAAATTCAGGCCATAAAATGGGCATGACTATTTTGACACCACCCTGAATTCTGTTCTCCTGTTCCTGGCGCGGTTTTCGTCACTGTCGTTCGGTACCACGGGCACTGATTCTCCGTAACCTTTGTAACTCAGACGGGCGGTGGCAATGCCGTTCCCGACCAGATAAGCATGCACTACGCCTGCCCTTTTGGATGATAACTCAAGGTTATATGCATCAGTACCCACATCATCCGTGTGGCCGCGAATTTCAATGGACAGTCCCGGATTCTTCTGCAAGAGCGAAAGAAGTCTGCCAAGCTCTGCCAGAGACTCCGGGAGCAAGGCAGCACTGGCTGTTTCAAAGAAAATATTGTTCAGCACCACGATTTCACCGGCCTGCACGGGTTGCAGGGGAATATCCTTAAGAAACGGCCGGCCGGCATCATGTTCACCGGTCAGGCTGAAGTGGTCGCTGTAAAACAAATAACCCCCGGCACTGACATGCAATGCATATTCCTTACCTGCGGGTAAAGTCACCAGGAACTCACCGTTCACCGGATCTGACTGGGACCGGACCACGTTTTCGCCGCTGCTGAGGTCGATCAGTTCAAAGGCTGCCTGAAGCGGGCGGTGATCGCGTTTATCAAATACGCGGCCTTTCATATAGTTAACAAAGACGGGTCTGGCCGCTTCGTAGAGTTCAAATGAATAAATATCATTTTTCCCCTCTCCTCCCAACTTATCACTTGAAAAATAGGCGATCCGGCCTGCTGCATTCACCACCAGACTGATCTCATCCTTCCACGAATTGATGGGAAAGCCCAGGTTGACAGGCTGTGACCACTGTCCGTTCTTCTGAAGCCGGCAGCGGAAGAGATCCATGCCACCCATACCCGTATGCCCGTCGGAAGAAAAATACAAAGTCTGTCCGTCTGCATGTATAAATGGATTCATCTCTGAACCCGGAGTATTGACAACATCCCCGAGGTTTACAGGTTCCATCCAGCTACCGTCTTCGGCCTGGGAGGTTTGCCATATATCCGACCCGCCTGATCCGCCGGGCCTGTTTGATGCAAAGAATATTGTCCTTCCGTCTCCACCGGCTGAAGGCTGCGTTTCCCAGGAAGCGGTATTCACGGGCTTTCCGATGTTTTCCGGAGTGCTCCACAGTGTACCCATCCTTACCGCCAAATAGAGATCGCAGCTTCCGAAACCGTCAGCCCGTTCACAACCAGCAAAAAACAAGCGCTGGCCGTCGGGGGAAATGCTGAGGGCTCCTTCGTTTCCACCGGTGTTCACCGGAGGACCCAGGGGCCGGGCAGGTTCCCACTGTCCCTCCCGGTAAACTGAACTGTAAAAATCTTCTTCGGGGCGTATCCGCATGCCGCGCGTTTCATCCTGTTTCAGCAGTTTGCGGGTGAAATACAGCAAATGACCGTCGGCTGTCACCGCATTGACATATTCATCGTCCGGACTGTTTACTCCCTTGCCAATATTAACCGGATCAAAAGGAACCGGATGTTCGATCGCATAAAGGGCGAACTCACAGGAAGCGATCATCCGTTCACAGGATGCCGCTTTCTTTTTATCCTTTATTCCCATAAAAACGAAAGATCTGAGGTGGTTCAGCGCATCGGCATACGATCCCTGGGAGTATTCGACCTTTGCAAGCAGGTAGAAGGCGTTCGGAAAAAAGGTGGAATCGATGCGGATGGCGCGTTTATAGGACGCGACAGCATCCCTGACCCTGCCGGCATCTGTGTGTAAATCCCCGAGCAGCAGCCAGGCTTCAATGAATAACGGATCATGCCTGACAGCCTCTTCCAGTTCGGGAATTGCCCTGGCAGGATTTCCGGCGGAGAGGGACAGGATGGCTTCTTCCCAGGCCTTTTTTGCTTTCCTGTTTTTGGTTGTGAGCGGTTCCTCCCTGTTCTGTCCCGCGGCAGGCAGACAAATGATAAAGGAAAGCAGGATCAAAACCCCGAATATTCTGTGAATCATTGTCATGATATCAGGGGATACTGATGTATTTATGGGTTTGCTGCGACAACATCCAACGGGGATGATCAAGAATATAACGGACAATCACGGGACTGATTGCTTTGCGCCTGCTCCATTCCGCCTGAAGAAAAAGCAGGCAGGAAGCACTGACCGCGGAAGCATTGGTTTCCGCCCAGTCAAAGTCCGCCTCTTCAGCCACGATCACTTTCAGTTCGCCTGCCAGGGAAAAGATTCCTGGAAGCGGCGGAGCAGTGATTTTTGGAGAAAGGCAGATCCAGTCCCATTCCCCGCTCAGCGTTGAACAACCAGAAGTTTCAAGATACAGCCTGAACCCATGTTCCCGGAATAGCCGGCAAAAGGGATCGAGTTTATAAAGCAAGGGTTCTCCTCCGGTAACCACCACATCCCTGGCCGGAAACTGCAATGCCTCTTCGAGCAGTGCCCCGACAGGCATTGGCGGATGGAGACCGGCATTCCAGGATTCTTTGGAGTCGCACCAGCGGCAGCCCACATCACAACCTCCGATCCTGACGAACCATGCAGCTTTGCCCGTATGAAAGCCTTCACCCTGAATGGAGTAAAAAGTCTCCATCACCGGCAGGGCTTCTCCACTTTTTAAAAGTTCGTCCATCAAAGGGCAGATTCCCGGGAAATTAATACTGATATACCTTTTTGGCCGCCTTCAGGGTATTCTGCAGCAGGGAGACGATCGTCATCAGTCCGACGCCACCCGGGACAGGAGTAATCATGCCGCATTTCGGATAGACTTCCCTGTAATCGACGTCACCGGTGATATAGTAACCCTTCTCCCTGGTATCGTCCGGAATGCGGTGGATTCCCACATCAATGACGACTGCTCCTTCTTTCACCATATCACCCTTGACGAAACCCGGCTGTCCGATGGCGGCGATCAGGATATCGGCCTGAAGGGTCAAATCGCTGATACCGGAGGTCTTACTGTGGCAAAGGGTGACCGTGGCATTTCCGGGACAGGCTTTCCGGCTCATCAGCAGGCTGACGGGTGTGCCGACGATGTTGCTGCGGCCCAATACCACGCAATGTCTGCCTTCTGTCTGAACCTGAAAGCGTTCCAGCATGGTCATGATGCCCAGCGGGGTTGCAGGGATAAAACCAGGAATGCCCTGCATCATCCTTCCCGCATTGACCGGGTGAAAGCCGTCCACATCCCTGGAAGGATTGATCCTTTCGATCACTTTTGCGGGATCGAGCTGCGGAGGCAGGGGCATCTGGACAATAAAGCCGTCGATTTCGGGATCAGCATTGAGAAAATCGATGACTTCAAAAAGTTTTACCTGGGAAATATCTTCCGGGAGTTTATAAAGGCTGGAAATAAAACCCACCTGACTGCAGGCTTTTTCCTTGCTGGCCACATAGGTCTGGCTGGCTGGATCTTCGCCCACAAGGACGGCTGCCAGGTGTGGTGCGGGCAGGCCCTGATCCAGCAGGGAAGCCACTTCCGCGGCAATTTCCCCCATGATCAGGGAGGAAAGCGCTTTCCCGTCAATGATTTTCGGATCTGTCATATCAATTCTTCCTGTTTTGACGGGCATTCTTCATCATCTGCATCATGTTCCTGGCTCCCCCGCCGGTCATCATCTTCATCATCTTCCTGGTTTCATCAAACTGTTTGATCAGTTTATTCACCTCCTGGACTTCCGTCCCGCTTCCCATGGCAATCCGTTTTCTCCTGGAACCGTTCAGCAGTGCCGGGTCGGTTCTTTCCGCCGGGGTCATGGAATGAATGATGGCTTCAATTCCGCGGAAGGCATCATCGTCGAGGTCGATATCCTTCATGACCTTTCCCATACCAGGGATCATCCCCATCAGATCCTTCACATTGCCCATCTTTTTAATCTGTTTGATCTGATTCAGGAAATCATTGAAATCAAACTGGTTGCGGGCGATCTTCTTCTGAAGTTTCTGTGCTTCTTCCAGGTCGAACTGTTCCTGCGCCTTTTCAACAAGTGACACGATATCGCCCATGCCGAGGATACGGTCGGCCATTCTTTCCGGGTGGAAGACATCGATGGCATCCATTTTTTCCCCTATCCCGACGAATTTGATGGGTTTATCGACCACGGCCCTGATGGTAAGGGCTGCCCCTCCCCTGGTGTCACCGTCCAGCTTGGTAAGCACAACCCCGTCATAATCAAGCCTGTCGTTGAATGCTTTGGCGGTATTCACGGCATCCTGGCCTGTCATGGAATCCACCACAAAGAGTGTTTCGGCCGGATTGACCTCTTTCTTGATGGCAGTGATTTCCTGCATCATCTGCTCATCGATGGCCAGGCGTCCGGCGGTATCAATGATAACGGTACTGAAATCCTTTTCACGTGCATATTGGATGGCCCTGCGGGCGATTTTCACCGGTTCCTTAGACTCTATATCGGCAAACACCTCGGCATCAATCTGTTGACCAAGCACCCTAAGCTGTTCAATGGCAGCCGGCCTGTATATATCGCAAGCCACCAGTAACACCTTCCGGCCCTTTTTGGAAGTAAGGTAACGTGCCAGTTTGGCCGAAAAGGTTGTTTTTCCCGAACCTTGTAAGCCGGCAATCAGGATCACGGGCGGGTTGCCTTTCAGGTTGATTTCGACCCTGGTACCACCCATCAGTTCCGTCAGCTCATCATGGACGATCTTCACCATGAGTTGTCCGGGCGACACCGCTGTCAGCACATTCTGTCCAAGCGCTTTTTCCTTGACATCCTCGGTAAACTTCCTGGCAATCTTGTAGCTGACGTCCGCATCCAACAGGGCCTTTCTGACATCTTTCAGAGTTTCAGCCACATTCACCTCGGTAATATAACCCTGGCCTTTCAGTATCTTGAATGCCCGATCCAGCCGGTCACTTAAATTATCAAACATCTGTCAATAGTTTTCAACACGCAAAAGTATGAATTTATCCAACTTCATTGAAGATAGTAACATGGAGGGCAGAAACGGGGCAAAAAAAATTTGCGGAAGCAGCAGATATTTTCTTATTTTAGCAACCTTAAGCCAGCTTAGCAAGCGCAGCCTGGAGATAAACGGCAACCGTTTATCAAACAGTTTGTTAGCTTGCTGGGGTTGTTAATTTTTTAATAATAATGGGGAATTTGTTTTAAAACAATGACCAGATGTTTTATTTTTGTTTAACCCTTAATACAATTACGTAGCATCAGAAAACATCAGTGGAACAAGATGGTTTATACAATGGCTCTGCTCCCGGCAGAGGGTCATTGTATTTGCTGTTATCATACTGATCTGACAGTAAAGTGCTTGCAAGATATTTAGAAATTATATTTATGTAAAATTAAAATAGCAGACATGAAAACAACCATTACCAAAGTTGCTGCAATTATGACGTTCATGCTTACGTCAATCTTAAGCTACTCCCAGATCACAACCACGGCACCGACAATAGATGTTTGTCCGGGCACCGCGACAGTGGCTGTTCCTATCACGGTTTCGAATTTTTCGGGCGTCGCTTCCATCTCGCTGACGCTGAATTACAACGTGGCTGTGCTGGGGTATGTGAACAGTACCAATAACCCATCCCTTGCCGGGGGGTTCCTGGTGGTCAATGCTGCAAACGGGCAGGTCAAAGCTGCCTGGTTCGGGTTGGCACCGGTAACCCTGGCCGACAATTCCGTATTGTTCACCTTCAATTTCAATTACCTGGGCGGAAGCTGTCCGCTGGTCTGGGATCTGGTAACCCAGGGCAACTGCCAGTACAGTGACCTGTTTGGAGAACCTTATCCGGCTGTTTTCACAAACGGAGCGGTAAATGGGGTTCCGACACTTGCTTTCGTGACCCAGCCCGTTTCACTGACAGTGGATCAGGGTGAAAACGCCAGCTTCACGGTAGTGGTCAACACGGTGCAGACCTACCAGTGGCAGGAAAGCACCAACGGCGGCACATCCTGGAACGACCTCACTGATGCTGGGGCTTACTCGGGAACACAGACCGCAAGCCTGTTAATCAGCAATATAACTACAAGCATGACCGATTACCAATACCGGTGCAATGTGACCGCTGCCTGTTCACAATCAGGCACCTCCGATGCCGCAACACTTACCGTGAACGCGGGCTGTCCCTTCCCCGTCGCCTTTGATGTAAGCGGAGGAGGCGACATTTGTCCCGGAGGACAGGCCGATGTTACGCTGTCTGGTTCCGAAATTGGTGTCACCTATACCTTGTTGTACGAAGGCATCAGTACCGGACTTACCCTTGCCGGAACAGGTAATCCCATTACATTCACAGGATTGCAGGATGCCGGCACTTATACGGTTGAAGGCACCAACCTTTGCGGTACCACTCCGATGAACGGACAGGCCGTGATCTCACTGCTCCCCCTGCCGGCTGTTTTCACAGTTTCGGCCGGCGGTGCATATTGTACCGGAGGCAGCGGTATTGAAATCACCCTCAGCGGATCCGAAACCGGAACAAACTATGACCTGATCCTGGACGGCACAACAACCATCGCCACACTTTCCGGAACAGGGAGCCCGCTTTCCTTCGGTTTCATAACCGATCCCGGAACATATACCATCAACGGCACCAATGCCTGCGGGACCGTCAGCATGGACGGCAGCAGCATTATCACCATACTCCCGCTGCCCCAGGCCTTCAACGTCACAGGCGGAGGATCCTTCTGCCAGGGCGGTGCCGGCATCCCCGTCGGACTGGACGGCAGCGAAAGCGGCGTGAGCTATGAACTTTACCTGGACCTGGCCGCTACCGGAAATCAGGTAACAGGCGACGGCAGTCCCATCGGATTCGGATTTCAGACTGACCCGGGTTCCTATACGGTTATGGCAACCAACACCTGTGGCAGTATCCAGATGAACGGTGAAGCCATTGTCACCGCAGATGCCAATCCCAATGTTTATACGGTTGGCGGAGGCGGGGAGATTTGTCCTGACGGTGCAGGAACCACAATCACCTTAAGCGGATCCGATGCGGATGTGCTCTATTTTATTGATGTTTCCGGCAGCTTTGTGGAAGCAGTCCCGGGAACAGGAAGCCCGCTGACGCTCGGACCCTATAACACCCCCGGCACTTATACCATCTTCGGGGAAAACAATGCGCTTTGCGGCATTACCATGGATGGTTCTGCCGACATAAGCCTCCTCTCCCTGCCGTTTGCATTCTCGGTTACAGGCGGAGGAACCTATTGTGAAGGTGGCGCCGGTCTTGCAGTCGGTCTTGAATCATCCGAAGCCGGACAGAACTATGAGCTTTACTTTAACGATATGGCAACGGATTTGGTCCTTACCGGTGACGGAAATGCGCTTGATTTCGGTTTACAGACTGCCGAAGGCACCTATACGGTGATTGCCCACCACATCTGTGGTGATTTTACCATGGACGGTAACGCAGTCATTGTACTGGATCCCCTGCCGCTAATGTTTGACGTTACAGGCGGCGGAAGCTATTGTGCAGGTGGTACCGGTTTTGCTGCCGGCCTTACTGACTCAGAAACCAACGCCACATATGAACTTTACCGCGACGGTGTTGCCACAGGACAAATTCTGGCAGGCACCGGCACTGAACTTGATTTCGGCCTTCAAACCCTGGCCGGATCATATACGGTAGTTGCCACCAACACCTGCGGAAACAACCAGATGAACGGCAGTGCAGACATTGCGATCCTTAGCCTTCCCAATATTTACACCGTTACCGGAGGCGGTATCAACTGTGCAGGCAATCCCCCGTCAGTCGGACTTGACAATTCTGATGCCGGCGTTGAATACAGTCTTTACCTTAACGGTGTATGGCAAACGACCACTCCGGGCACCGGTGGCACCCTCGACCTTGGAACCCACAGTGCAATTGGTACTTACACTGTTGTAGCCACCGACCTCATTACAGGCTGTCAGTCAGATATGACCGGATTTGCCGAGGTCACAGGATACACTGTCCTCAGCTTTACCGCTCAGCCTGCAGATGTCACTGTACTTGAAGGAGATAACGCCGTCTTCAGTGCAACCATAAACACCGGCACCTACCAGTGGCAGGTCAGTACTGACGCAGGGCTCACCTACACCGATCTTACCGAAGATGCCACCTATACGGGAGTCAATTCAGCCAACCTCACTGTTTCAAATGTGAGTATTGCCATGAATGGATACCGTTACAGGGTACTGGCCACCGAGGCAATCTGTAATCAAAGCCTTTACTCAGATGCCGCCCTGCTCACAGTCAATCTTCCCCTTGTGGTGATCACAACGGCACCTTCCATCGACAATGCCATTGGCGGGAACCAGGTTGTGGTTCCGGTTACTGTTGAGAATCTTGTGAATGTGGCTGCTATCTCCCTGGTACTCACTTATACTCCTGGTATTGTGACCTATACCGGATATCAGAACATGCATCCCTCGCTTGCGGCCGGATTCAGCCTGGTCAACGGCGCTTTCCCCGACAGGGTTAAAATGGGCTGGTTCGATATCACCCCCGTCAGTATCCTTAACGGCACCCTGATTGAATACCTGTTCACGTTCAATAACGGTTACACCCCGCTGCACTGGAATGTGGAAACACCGGGTGATTGCCAGTATTCAGACATCAATGCAAATATCCTCAATGCTACATTCGTGGATGGACATATCACCGGCGTTTGTTACCTGCCTGAGCAGTTCACTGTTACCGGCGGCGGCAACTACTGTGTGGGTGGCACAGGTGTTTCCGTAGGACTTGACGGTTCCCAGACAAGTGCAACCTATAAACTCTACCTCGACGGTACTCCCACTGCCCTTGTACTGAACGGTACAGGCGGCGCCCTCGACTTCGGCCTGCAAACAACCGCCGGCGTATATACTGTTGTCGCTTCCAATAATTGCGGCAATGCCGATATGCTTGGCAATGCCGTGATCGGTATCGATCCGCTTCCTGCCCTGTTCAATGTTACGGGTGGCGGCAGTTACTGCGAAGGCGGAGCCGGTATGGCTGTCGGACTCGACGGTTCTGAAACCGGAGTTAGCTATGAACTGGTTTTTGAAGGCAGCGGAACAGGATTGATCCTTACCGGCGACGGCAATGCACTCGATTTCGGCCTGCATATAACGGCAGGCAGCTATACGGTTACGGCAACCAATCCCTGCGGAACAGTCAACATGAATGGCAATGCCGTCATTATCATGGATCCCCTGCCCCAGGTATTCAGTATGACCGGAGGCGGCACATACTGTGAAGGAGGAGCCGGACTTCCGGTAGGCCTTGAAGGTTCCGAAGCCGGCACAGAATATCAATTATATTATAATGGTACAGGCACAGGCATTTTGATTTCCGGAACCGGAAGCGCCATCGGCTTCGGCTTGCAGACCCTTGCAGGCGTTTACACGATCGCCGGCACCAATCCCTGTGCCACCATCAATATGGACGGCTTTGCCAACATTACGATTGACCCGCTGCCCGTACTGTTCTCCGTTACAGGAGGAGGAAATTACTGCGACGGAGGCGCCGGCCTGAACGTAGGCCTCTCCGGATCCGAAACCACTGCCACTTACGAACTTTATCTCGACGGTACGGGCACCGGCATTGTACTTGCCGGTACAGGTGATCCGCTGGACTTCGGACTGCAGATACTGCCCGGTGCATATACCGTGATGGCCACCAACCCGTGCGGAAGCCTGCTGATGAACGATGTTGCCGTTGTGACAGTCAACCCCCTGCCTTCAGTTTATACCCTCGGAGGAGGCGGAATCAACTGCGCAGGCAACCTGCCATCCGTCACGCTCGACCAGTCAGACGTAGATATTTATTACAGATTATACCTTGACGGTACAGAAGTTATTGCCTTATGGGGTACGGGTACTGCCCTCGATTTCGGTCAATTCAGCACTGAAGGCACCTATACCGCAAACGCCATTAACCAAACCACGGGATGCCAGGCCGACATGAACGGAACGGCCGTGATTACCGGTTATACCGTCCTCAGTTTCAGTGTACAACCCGCCGATGTTACCATCACCGAAGGCGACAATGCCGTATTCAATACCCTGAACAATACCGGCAATTACCAATGGCAGGTGAGTACGGATGGCGGTGTTACTTTCACCGACCTTACCGAAACTGCACCTTACAGCGGAGTGATGACTTCCCAGCTTACGATCACTGCTGCACCGGCTTCCATGAGCGGAAACATATACAGGGTGATGGCCTATGAAGCTATTTGCGACCAGACGGTTTACAGCAACACCGCCACCCTCGTGGTGAATGTACCGGTGTTTATCATCACCACAGCCCCTTCCATCGATGATGCCGTAGTAGGTAACAACGTGATTGTTCCCGTGACGGTTGAAAATCTGGCAAGTGTTGCAGCCATCTCCCTTGTACTGAATTACACCCAGGGCGTCCTTACTTATCAGGGGTACCAGAACCTTCATCCGTCTCTGGGAAGCGGATTCATCCTGGTGAATGGCAACTTCCCCGATAAAGTCAAGATGGGATGGTTCGATGTAACTCCGATTTCCATCGCTTCAGGCACCCTGGTTGAATTCATTTTCACTTTTAACAGCGGATATTCCGTATTACACTGGAATGTGGAAGAACCCGGAGATTGCCAGTATTCCGATCTCGATGCCAATATTCTGAATGCTACATTCATTGATGGCTATGTAACGGGTGGATGTGACCTGCCGCTTGTATTCAATGTAACAGGCGGAGGCAGCTACTGTGCAGGTCTGACCGGCCTTGCCGTTGGCCTTGACGGATCAGAAAACGGTGTTGCCTACGAACTCTTCCTGGATGGTTTCTCTACAGGGATCACCCTTACCGGAGATGGCAACCCCCTCGATTTTGGTTTACAAACCACGGCAGGAATTTATACTGTGGATGCCACCAACATTTGCGGTACTGTGACCATGAACGGTAACGCAATCATCATCATCGACCCGCTTCCGGTTGTTGAAGCTGTGGTTACCGGCCCCGACGGCAGCACCACCCCGATGTCTTCCGGTAATTCCTATACTATGACGATTTGTTCAGGAGAAGAGGTGATCACCAGTGATCCCACTTCCACTTCACTTGATCCGGCTTCATGCGGACCACTGTGGGCTGAACTCACCTATACCACTAATATCTCCACCCTGCCTCCCTCGCTTACCATTAATGTACCGGTGGCAGCAACCATCCCGCCTTTCTCCTCCATCACTCCGGAGAACCATGACGGTGTGGCCAAGGATATCGTCATGATTTCTACACCATATTATGATGTAAACGGAAACCAGCTCCTCGATGCCGGAGATGTGGCGGGAGCACCCGTGACCTTCACCCTGACCGTTCTTCCAACTCCTGTTGTATTCAGCGTTACGGGAGGAGGCAGCTATTGCGCTGGCGGTGCAGGCGTTGCTATTGGCCTCGAAGGCTCCGAGAACGGAGTGAATTATGAACTTTTCCTCGACGGTGTAAGCACCGGCATCATTCTGACCGGTGACGGCAATGCGCTTGCATTCGGCCTTTGGCTGCAGTCAGGTACCTATACCGTTACAGCCACTAATGCCTGCGGTACTTTCAACATGGACGGCAGTGCAGTGATCACGGTTGATCCTTTACCGGTTATCCAGGCCGATGTAACCGCTCCTGATGGCAGTATTACCACCATGACTTCCGGAAATTCATATTTAATGACCATTTGCTCCGGTGAGGAAGTCATCACCAGCGATCCTACTTCCACCTCCATGGATCCTGCATCCTGCGGGCCGCTGTGGGCTGAACTGACTTATACCACCGACATTTCAACACTGCCCCCCACACAAACGGTCAATGTGCCGGTTGCTTCAACCATTCCGCCCTTCACCTCAATCACACCGGAAAACCATGACGGTGCTTCGAAGAACATCGTTTTTGTTTCAACTCCTTACTATGATGTGAACGGCAACGGCATCCTCGATGCCGGAGATGTGGCAGGAGCACCCGTTACCTTCACCCTGACCGTTCTTCCGACTCCTGTTGTCTTCAATGTCACAGGTGGTGGCACATACTGTGCCGGAAATGCCGGACTTGCCGTCGGAATCGACGGTTCTGAATTTGCAGCAACCTATGAGCTTTTGCTTGACGGTGCAACCACCGGAATTATCCTGACAGGTGACGGAAATGCCCTCGACTTTGGTCTGCAGACCCTGGCCGGGACTTATACCGTGACTGCCTCCAATACCTGCAGCACCCTGAATATGAACGGCAATGCCGTGATCACCATTGATCCCCTGCCCATGGTATTTGCAGTAACAGGCGGTGGCAACTACTGCGCAGGCGGTGCCGGGCTGGCTGTCGGACTTGACGGCTCTGAAAACGGCCTGATCTATGAATTGTATCTCGACGGTGCGACCACAGGAATCGTCCTGACAGGTGACGGAAACACCCTCGACTTCGGCCTGCAAACCCTGGCCGGAACTTATACCATCATGGCTACCAATCCCTGCGGTACCCTCACCATGGACGGCAATGCCGTGATCGGCGTCGATCCCCTGCCCATGGTCTATGGAGTTACAGGAGGTGGTAACTACTGCGCCGGCGGTACCGGACTGGCTGTCGGCCTCGACGGTTCTGAAAACGGCGTGAATTACGAGCTCTACCTCGACGGCGCTGCCACAGGAAACATCCTTGCCGGTGACGGAAATGTCCTTGACTTCGGCCTGCAAACCCTGGCCGGAACCTATACCATCATGGCCACCAATCCCTGCGGTACCCTCACCATGGACGGCAATGCCGTGATCGGCATCGATCCCCTGCCCATGGTCTTTGCAGTGACAGGTGGTGGCAACTACTGTGCAGGCGGCGCCGGACTGGCTGTCGGTCTCGACGGTTCTGAAAACGGCGTGAGCTACGAAATCTACCTCGACGGCGCTTCCACAGGAAACATCCTTGCCGGTGACGGAAATGCCCTTGACTTCGGCCTGCAAACCCTGGCCGGAACTTATACCATCATGGCCACCAATCCCTGCGGTACCCTCGCCATGAACGGCAATGCCGTGATCAGCATCGATCCCCTGCCCATGGTCTTCAATGTTACAGGAGGAGGCAACTACTGTGCAGGCGGTGCCGGAATGGCTGTCGGTCTCGACGGTTCTGAAAACGGCGTGAATTACGAACTCTACCTCGACGGCGTTTCCACAGGCAACATCCTTGCCGGTGACGGAAACACCCTTGACTTCGGCCTGCAAACCCTGGCCGGAACTTATACCATCATGGCTGCCAATCCCTGCGCTACCCTGAATATGGACGGCAATGCCGTGATCGGCATCGATCCCCTGCCCCTGGTCTTCAATGTAACAGGAGGAGGCAACTACTGTGCAGGCGGTGCCGGATTGGCTGTCGGTCTCGACGGTTCTGAAAACGGCGTAAATTACGAGCTTTACCTTGACGGCGCTGCCACAGGCAACATCCTTGCCGGTGACGGAAACACCCTTGACTTCGGCCTGCAAACCCTGGCCGGAACTTATACCATCATGGCTGCCAATCCCTGCGCTACCCTGAATATGGACGGCAATGCCGTGATCGGCATCGATCCCCTGCCC
>CAZSQJ010000055.1:0-24578 GCA_964608665.1 uncultured Bacteroidales bacterium
TCAGCATCATATACATAAAGCAAGTCAGGAAGCCATAGCGCATGGTTTGAAAGAAAACGTATTCATTGAAATCACCGACAAGTATGTGAATTACCAGGATGCATTCCTTTATTTTGTCAGGTTTATCAATGTGACGCAGGAAGACCTGATTACATATTTTCCGTATCCCGATCGTCAGTTGGATTTATTTGAGCAGGAATGATTGAACAAATAACAGCGAAATTAAAGGTCCAGTTTAACGGGCGTATCGGTGTGGAAGAAAAACGTCCCGGTATCTGGCAATTGTTTATTCCCTTCTATCATGAGGACGGAGACATGTTGGAAATTTACCTGCAAAAGGAAGGTGCTTTATGGAGAATCAGTGATTTCGCAATGTCTCTGATGAGGTTATCTTATCAATATGATATAGATTCCGAAAACAAGGAAAAAATATTTCAGAGGATAATCTCCGAAAACGGATTACAGGAAGAAGAAGGGAACATCTTTATTATGGCCGGTGAAGAACAGTTGCTTCCTTCTTTGCTGCAATTTACGCAAGGCATTCAAAAAATAACTTCCATGCGGTATTTCAGGCGTGAAGTCATTGAAAGTTTGTTCTTTGATCAGTTGGAAGAGTTTATTATGTCTGATTTGCAGGACTATAAACCCAAAAAAGAAGTGCTTCCGATTGCTGAACGTGATGATCTTGAAGCAGACTTCGCATTCGAGCCGGATGGATATCCCGTTTACCTGTTTGGCGTAAAGGACAAGGCCAAGGCAAGACTTGCCGCCATTTGCTGCCTGGAGTACAGACTGAAAATCTCAAAGTTCAGAAGCTATGTCGTTCACGACGATATTACCAAAATGTCAAAAAAGGATTATGCAAGGCTCACCAGTGCCTGCGATAAACAGTTCACCTCCCTGGAGGATTTCCGTTTGCATGCTGTGAATTCACTGGAACGGGAGCGTTAAATCCTGTGGATGGTATCGTGGCTTTATACGTTGCTGAGAAGTTTCTGCCTTAGCATATTGTAGGTGACTCAACCGGTGGTGCACATTCGTTCACTTCCTGTCATAACAATATAATCGTCAAGCTTATACTAAAAGCTCCCCCGCAATCATCTCCGCCTGCCTCAGTACAGTATCAGTGGCAAGTTTCTGCATATCAGGCGGGTAGCCGTATTTCCGCAACAGTCGCTTCACTTCGACCCGCAATTTGGCCCGGACGCTTTCCTTGATCGTCCAGTCAAGGGTGGCATTCTGCCGGATGGTCTCAGTGAGCTTTACAGCCAGCTCCCGTAACTGGTCCTGCCGCATCAGTTCCCTGGCACTCCGGTTGTCGGCCACGGCTGTATAAAAAGCATATTCGTATTCGGTCAGACCCATCTCCCTTGCCTCCTTGTCCATGTCTACGATCTCCCTGCTCAACCTGATCAGTTCATCAATGACTTCGGCAGCCGTCAGTATTTTATTATGGTACCGTTTGATGGCCTGTTCCAGCAATTCCATCAGACTTTGACTCCTTACCAGATTCTTTCCGGCCCTGGCCCTGATCTCATCGTTCAGCAGTTTCTGTAAAACCTGCAAGGCGATGTTTTTGTGCTCCATCCCTTTGAGCTCCTGCAGAAATTCCTCCGACAATATGGAGATATCCGGCTTCTTCAAGCCCGCTGCATCGAACACATCAATGACCTTGTCTGTGACCAGCGCCTTGTCGATGACCTGCCGGATGGTGGTTTCAATGTCAATGTCGCTCCTTCCCGGACCGTTCGGCTCAAATTTGGTCAAACGTGCCTTTACTGCCTGGAAAAAGGAGACTTCATCCTTGATGTCCATCGCCTGCTCATGCGGTATGGCAATCGCAAAGGCCTTTGACAGTGCGGTCACTTCATCAATAAATCGTTTACGCCCGTCCTCCAGTCCGAGAATATGTTCTTCCGCAGCGAGAATGAGCGACAGCTTGCGGGAAGTGTCAGCATTGAAATACGCTTCATAAGCAAAACCATGAAACATCTGGCTCACCACTTCCAGTTTCTCCAGCATAAACTGGATTGCCTGCTCCTGCAGCAGGGCCGGGTCGCCCTTGCCACCGGAATCGGAATAAAACGAAAGGGCCTTCTTCAGATCAGATGCAATACCCAGGTAGTCCACGATCAATCCGCCGGGTTTATCCTTGTAAACCCTGTTCACCCTGGCAATCGCCTGCATCAGATTATGCCCCTGCATGGGTTTGTCGATGTACATGGTGTGTAAACAGGGAACATCAAAACCGGTCAGCCACATATCCCTCACAATCACGAGTTTCATCGGATCTCCCGGGTCTTTCATCCTGTCGGCAAGAAGCCTGCGTTGCTCCTTCGAGGTGTAATGCCTGGCAATTTCAGGTCCGTCGGAAGAAGCAGAGGTCATTACCACTTTAATGCTGCCCTTTGCGATATCATCCGAATGCCATTGCGGTCGTAAGGCAATAATGGCATTATAAAGGTCAACAGCAATTCTCCTGCTCATGCTTACTATCATTCCCTTACCTTCAAACACCTCCTGCCTTTGCTCAAAATGACCAATGATGTCCTTCGCGATTCTCAGAATCCGGTTCCCGCTCCCGACAAGGGCTTCAAGCCGGGTCCACCTGGCTTTGGCTTTCTGTGTTCCCGTCAGTTCATACTGTTCCAGCTCCTGATCGAGTTCCTCCACAAGCGCTTTGCCTTCTTCACTCAGATTGACTTTTGCCAGCCTGCTTTCGTAATATATCCTGACAGTAGCCCCGTCTTCAACTGCCTGCCCGATGTCGTAGATGTCTACGTAATTGCCGAACACCATCGGGGTATTCACATCCGTTTTTTCGATCGGGGTGCCGGTGAAACCAAGATAGGTGGCATTGGGCAGGGCATCCCGCAGGTACTTGGCAAAACCGTATACGATTCGCTTCCCGGTCACATTTCCCTTAAGGTCTTTCTCATCGATGGTCTTTGCCTGGAAACCATACTGGGTCCGGTGGGCCTCATCGGCAATCACCACAATGTTCCAACGATCCGACAAACATTCGTACAAATTTCCTTCATCCGGCTGGAATTTCTGTATGGTTGAAAAAACGACACCGCCCGAAGCCACCCTGAGGAGGTCTTTCAGGTGATCTCTGTCCTCCGCCTGCACGGGATCCTGTCGCAGCAACTGCCTCGAGGCGGCGAAGGTGTCAAACAACTGGTCATCCAGGTCGTTCCGGTCGGTGATGACCAGGATGGTCGGGTTATCCATGGCAAGCACGATCTTTCCGGTATAGAAGACCATGGACAGGGACTTGCCGCTTCCCTGGGTATGCCACACCACCCCACCCTTCCTGTCGCCGGGCGGTTGCCGGACTACATCCGGAAGTCCGTAATTTCCGGGAGATTCATGCACAACAGGCGTCCTCCCGGTTTTCTGCTGATAGCCTGCTGCCCTCAGGGTCGATTCCACGGCGCGGTTCACCGCGTAATACTGATGATAGGCAGCGACCTTCTTCACTGTTATGACAGAGGTCAATCCGCTTACCGGATCTTCCCGCTTCATCTTTTCAAACACGGTAAAATGCCGGATCAGATCCGGCAGGGTTTTCCTGTTCAGCATTCCCCGTATCAGTGTCTCCAGCTGGCTTGTCAGTGCCGGTGCTTCCGTCCTGCCGTCGGTGGTTTTCCATGCAGAAAAGCGTGAATACCCTGCTGAAAGCGAACCTGCCCTTGCCTCCAGCCCGTCGGAAATGATTAGCAGTCCGTTGTAAATGAAAAGGCCGGGGATCACCGACTTATACGTCTCTATCTGGTTGAAAGCCGCATGCAGGGTCGCCTTCTCATCGGCAGCATTTTTCAACTCAATGACAACCAGAGGTAACCCATTGACAAACAAAACGATATCCGGCCGTTTGTTTTGGTGGTTCTCTACTACGGTAAACTGGTTGACGGCAAGAAATTCATTATTGGCAGGATTTGAATAATCGACCAGCCATACCCGTTCTCCCCGGTCATCGCCATCCTTCCGGGTTGTAACGGGAATTCCTTCCGTAAGGAGCCGGTGAAAGCTTTCGTTGCCGGCGATCAGCTCCGGCGTGGCAATGCGTGTGACACTGCTGATTGCGTCGTCCGCCAATGCAGCGGGTATGGCCGGATTAATCCTGGCAACGGCAGCCTGTAATCGTTTGAGCAGCAGGACTTCCCCGAATGACTGCCGTTCCGGGAACATTCCGTCCGGAGCCATATCAGGACCGTAAACATACTGATAGCCAAGACTTTCAAGTTCACGGATCGCCAGAAGTTCGATTGATAATTCAGAAATCATATGTAACATCAACAAAAAACTTGCAATTCTTAAATGTTTATTCTATCTTTGTGCCATCTCATTAACCAGGTGTTAAAGGAGAATAGAGGCCGCCCGGTTTATCCTGGCGGTTTCGGTTTTTATATGCAGCATATTCTTTGAGAAGTCTGCGCTTTCTGTTATCAAATTCCACAAGATAAGCAGTCCAGGGCAATATATATTTCACTCTGTCCTCAAGTACAACCAGATAGCTTTCAGCCTCATGAAAAATGAGAATCCTGTTTTTAGTTCCTCTTCGGTTTTTCCAAACCTTCAGATAGGGATGATTTGAATTTTCAATCATAGGACAGGGAAACGGAATTCTTTCCATCCGTCTCAAATTGGGGAGCCTTTCTGTTTCGATATCTCCATCGTGGGTAAAATGGTAGAAAGTACATTCTTTTCCATCCACCAGAGGATATTTTTTAAGTTTCAACTGCCGGCCTTCAAACGCCGGTTGCTTATCCACAAAGTCCTTTCGAAACACAGCGTAAATAACCTCCATATACCTGATGATATCCCCTCCGTAATCCTCAAGTCTGATAATCTCCGGTAATTCAAGACATTCATTATCCATGATTCGTGGTGGATGGTTTCCATACAAATACATTCATTTTCTCTTCTTTAAGCAGGGTTGTTTTTAGTAAACTGTATCCTGATCTCAACCTGATTCTTTCAATAATTTCCTTTTTTGCCTGATTTTCTGATAAACCCCGATGAAGATACGCTAAGGCACCAATCAAAAGATCCGTTATTTGAATCAATGCTACCTCATGAGAACGAACCTGCTGAATCTTCCTGATAATCTGACTTTTAAAATCGTATTGGCTGTTGCAAAGCACTTCATGCAATTTGTTAACCTTTTGCTGGCTTCTGGTATCTTTTATATCAAGATAAATATTGAAAGTGCATGCCGGCAAAAGAATAACCTTTATAAGGTCAAAATACATCTTATAATAAAAGGTGTCATGGTCCTGATTAAAAAATTCATGATCAAGCGACTTTTTATCCGTAACAACCAATGCACGAAAGTGAAGTTCCTCGTTATCAAAAAAGTAATCGATCAGCTCGAGATAAAACACGACTTTGGATGCTGACACTTTATTCCATTTTATCTCGAAGGAAGGACTTAGGCCATGACGCAATTTAATTTCCCTTATACTCTTGAAAATTTGATCTTTACTTTCCATTCGGCACCAAATGGCCCCCAGCAGCATGACATTGATACCGTCATGATGCAAATGACAGCTTTCATCACAGTACAAATTATATTCCTGTCGCATTGTAAACAATTAATAATAAGAACATTGCCAATTAAGTAACCTTTTATTGGTCAAAATTTCTCCTTCATCACCCGGAACATTGTGGACCGCTGCTTTTTCACCATATCCCGGTTAAAAAATGTATCCTGCTCATATTCATAACGGAGATGAAGTCTGTTGCTGGGGTCGCCTTCCATTTCCCTGCGGTGCAGGTATTTGTTCCAGGCAAGTTCTTCCGGTGAAACCGGATCCTGTTCCCTGCGGGCAACCCGTACAAAGGCCTGCTGCATCTCTGTCAGGGGTTCCAGGGTTCCATCCGTCAGGGCCGTAAACCAATGACCCCACTTTTCCAGCAGTTCAATCTCCTCATTGGAAAAGATCGCATGGCTGCAGTTCACCGTAAACCTGCCTTTATCCTTAATAAGCTGAAGATGTTCTTGTTTGGTTGACATTTTATTCTAACGGATTGGAGCTTGGAAAGGTTGTGGATTTCGGAGCACAAAACTGTCAATACACCACAAAAGTTGAAGCGAGGTAGAATGTTCAATTAACCACTTCACCCGCCATTGAGCCAAACGCCTGTTGTGGGCCGAGCTTCTTGTTATTGTCGTTTCAGCTCGTCTATCAGCCATATCAGTTTTTGTCTAGCTACTCCAATAATATCAATATACGTTCTGAATTGAACATCTTCTCTTTCGTTATGAGAACTAATGTTCTCTTTTACTCGTCCACCTAGTAAAATGATTTCTATCTTTCGATTGTGATAGTAAGTGTTTAAGTCGTCCCGATACACAATTGCTTGTTTCTCTGTGTCCCTAGTTAGAGTGAAACTAGGTCTTTTAAATTCAATTAAGCATAGTTGTCGGCTTAAATTGCGACCGAACAATAAATCTGGTCTTTTATCCGGGTTTTCGCCTCTATATTTTTTATTCAATACTTTTTCAATAGCTTGTTTCATACCTGTATCTGAAAAAATCACAGAATAGTCGTCACCAAGCAACCAAGTATTGTTTTCAAAAGCTTTGTGAATTGTCTTTTCAAGTGTTTTTGGATTATCAACCAAAATATTCAGTTCATCTAAAAACCTAAGTCTGTTTAATGCCTGACTTGTAACTATGCTCATTTCTAAAAGTCCAAATTCAGAAAGAGCATCAGCAAATTTCTCTATATCTCCGTCTCGTGTGTCTTGGATATTTTGAATTATGTCCCAATAGTGGTCTTTTTCCATTGCAGAAACTGTTACAGAAATAACTGTGTTTATCCTGTCTTCCGTTTCACCATAGAATTTTTCAAGAACTTTGTATAAAGCCTTTTTAGCAAATGGTTGTTTGTATTCAGGTAGTTTTTCGAGTTCTTTATTGATTTTACGCTGATACCTTGCTCTCGCCATTTTCATATCGGTAACAAAAACTTCATCAACTGAACTTTTTAACTTTTCAGTTGTCTCGGCTGTAACTTTCTGATATAACTTGCTATTGTCAATTACAGCTCCAAAGTCGGCTGTCAAGTCTTCTTCTAGGTCATCACAAATCAATTCACCGTAAACTCTATTTTGTAATTTTCTCGGAATGATTTCATCTTCTACCAAGAAATTTTGCGGTCTTCCTATGATTTTATTATTTACTCTTACTACAATACCAGCTTGTTTTACAGGTTTTTCAGTAATTGTATAATTTAAGGTAGCCATCTTTCCATCTGGCAATTCTATCCTTTCAGAGTATGATTTTCCTTGCAAGTCAAGAACTCCAATGTTTTCACCATTAATTGTTATGCTAAAATCGGTTTCACGACCATAATCTCTAATTAATAACTCTTTTAGTCTGTCAGGGTTAGGGTAATTTAGATTTTGATTTAGTCCTTCAAGTGTGATAGTTGTCCCGTGTAAGTTTTCGTCACAGTCTTCAACTGAGATTGGTAAAGGTACTTTTTCTAAATCGTAACCCGCTTTTGCTAATTCGTCTTTATTTATAATGATAATTGTCTTTTTACCTGCTGTATATGTTTCAACCTTCATTTGAGTTGCAACCATAAGACCTGCAAATTTTCCAATTCCTTTCCGCCCTTTAACTTTTCGTTTTTTAAGGTAGGAGATACTTCCCTTTCTTGATGTTCGACTATTTGCGATGTTCAGATACTCGTTTCTAACTTCTTTTTCTTTCATACCTGAACCATTGTCTTTGATTGTTATTGTTGGATTGAATGTTAAGTCGTCAGGTAATATAATATCTACATTTTCAGAGTCAGCATCATACGAGTTGTCAATAAGTTCCTTAGTCGCTTCTTCGATAGAGCGATATGTCTCACCGAGTAGTTCGGCTAGTTTAGGGTCAACTTTAAAATGTGCTGATTTACTCATATTTTTCTTTTTCGGTGTAGTCTGTTAGCCTTGCCCACAACATAATTATACTTGCACCCGCATCTCGCCGCTCATCAACTTTGGTAGTATAGAATCACGTAAAGCCGTTAAAGTTCGCACTTGAATCTGATTTGCCCTAATTTTCTTAAAAATAGGATCAATTTGAACCTGAAATCTTAATCTAAGAGACGCTGGTGGTATTTTTATCTCTAATGAACGAAATGATGATTTACTGATTTCTTGGAAGGTTGAGCCATTAGCATAACTTTGAACATAATCCATATTTGCTTTAAGCCACAGATATAAAAACTGTTTAGAACAACCTTTATCATCAATAATTGCGATATAACCTTGATTGATCGCAATTGGAATTTCTGAGAAGGCAAGTACCCCTACTGGAGCCCTTGATGACATGAGTAAAGTTCCTTTTGGAAGGAGCCCTGAACTGATTTTTTTCAGTCCAGCTTCAGTAATTCTCCTGTCTGTATCAAAAAGAAAAATACCCTCCAAAGAAGTAACATCCTTTGGACTTGTCCAATTTATATCTCCATCCCAAAATTCAGAATTAGTAGTACTGGGAGTGCTACCTCCCCTAACACTTAATACATCATCAAGGTATCTGTCCTCCCACTCCTCCTTCGCCTCCACCACGAACCACTGTCTGAAGAGTGTTTCGGCCATTTTTTCGAGGGTGGCATTCTGGCGGTGAAGGAGGTCTATTTTGTCGTCGAGGCTGCTGAGGATGGAGGCGATGGCGCGTTGAGTTTCAAGTGGGGGTAAAACAATTTCGAAACTACCGATTTGTTTTGCATTGGCACCAGGTTGAGCTGAACCACCAGCAATTGCATCAATATAATCTGACCATTTTGAAGACCTTAACATATGACCAATAAAGAAAGGATTAGCAATTTGTTCGTTAATCTTATATCTGATCAAATAAGATGCAAAAACTACCTCAGCAGGGTCTGTTTTCTTGATTGTATAATTTACACCGGTAGATGCTCCCGTTCTTGCAACAACAATATCACCTGGAAATAGTTGGTACTTTATATAATCAGATTCATTGATAGAGCAATATGGAACGCTTTGCCATTCAATTCTTCCAGAGGCTATATCTGTAATCCTTAAAAATTTGGGGCCAATCACCTCTCTTTTAGCACTTTCAGTATAACCATAAGTTATTTCAGTGCATAATTCAGCAAGAGTCGATTTCTTCCAATTATTCATTGATCTTGATTATTGATATTAGTAGAAATGATTTCATTCAATCGTGCTTATTCTTTTAATTGTTCATTAAACTAAACTATTTAGGTAAAAAACCATTCAATAAAATCTAAATCGTCCTCCTCATCTGAAGTACTATCATTTAGGCGTATGTTTAGTACGTTGCCCGGTTTATTCACGTTTTCCACTCCGGCTGATGTACAGAATCCCGGGATATCCTTCAAACTGCCAGTAATCACGGCCGGGAATATGTGAATATAGGATAAGCCAGGTTCCATCATCAGAAACAATTAAGATAGTCCTCAAAAATAAAGTTCCGGTTACGGCTTTGGCCAGTCACCTCCACCAGATATTTGCGCTGCTGCATCATCATCACCAGGTCGTTGGCCGCTTTATAGCTCAGCTTACAGATACCGGCAGCTTTTTCCACATTGACAACCGGGTCTTTGAACAAGGCCCTGAGCAGTACCAGGGCAGAAGGGCTGCGCCGGCCAAAACCACGGGTGATCTCAGCCTCGAGTTTCTCTTTCAGTTTCAGTACCGCAGTCAGGCATTGTACTGCCTGTTCTGAGGTTTGCTCCAGACCCGCGAGGAAATATCTGATCCACTGCAGCATGTCGTTCCTGGTCCGTACCAGGCTCAGATTGTCATAATACAATCCCTTATTGTTTTCGAACCAGGCCGACAGGTAAAGCAGGGGTTTATCGAGGATTTTCTCACTCACCAGGTAAAGTGTGATCATCAGCCTCCCGATACGGCCGTTCCCGTCGAGAAAGGGGTGTATCGTCTCGAACTGGCAGTGGGCAATAGCAATACGGATCAGAGCAGGTACCTGGATATCAGGATTATTCAGGAAGTTCTCGAGGTCGCCCATCAGGGCATTCAGGTGGTCATGACGGGGCGGAATAAAAACCGCATCAGCCAGTGAGCCACCGCCAATCCAGTTCTGGCTGGAACGGTACTCCCCGGGAAGTTTGTGTTCCCCTCTGCCGCGTTGCAGCAGGGTGCGATGCGCCTGTTTGAGCAGTCGTGTGGATACAGGCAATGCGCTTAAGGCTTCAATGGCCTCATTCATTGCAATGATATACTGGTTGACTTCCAGCCAGTCGTCACGGTTCTCTGCCTTAACCTCGCTGACCGGAAGGACGGCCTCATCCATCCTGGTGCGGGTACCCTCAATACGGCTCGATACCACGGCCTCCTTGGTAACGTGTAACTGAATGAACAGATCGATATCGGGAACCAGCCTGGCAAAAGCATTCAACTCCCCGAGCCTGATCGCCGCCCTTTCGAGTAAACTGCTGATTGCCGGGGTCTTCCATATCCATTCGTCATTGACCAGGGATGGCATAAAATATTTGTAACCGTACCCCTGCTCAAGATTTCCGGCCTTATATTTTTCAAGCTCGATCATATTTTATCCAGGTACAATAAAAAGTTTGTTATTTTACTTTTAAGCGCTAAGGTAAAATAAAAAATATCTTATTTTACTTTCCCGTCTCAGGTTTTATTCTTTTCAAATTGTCAAGTATCGTTTTATTCAGCGCTGCCTCCTCATTCATCTGCCGTTCCAGTTCCGCTTTCAGGGCAGTGAAACGTTCCGTGAAGTCGAAGTCATCTTCTTCATCCGGCAATCCCACATAACGCCCCGGGGTGAGCACGTAATCCAGTTCTTTCACCCTTTCCACCGGAGCGGAT
Organism: uncultured Bacteroidales bacterium; assembly: GCA_964608665.1. Classification (GTDB taxonomy): domain Bacteria; phylum Bacteroidota; class Bacteroidia; order Bacteroidales; family CAIXZF01; genus JAKLIX01. The sequence continues at coordinate 10,849 of CAZSQJ010000055.1, forward strand.
GCACAGAAGCCCGGGATGTCTTCATATTTGCCGTCGGGATTGCGCCAGTTGTGGTAGGTGCCGGCTATCTTGCCAATGTCGTCCGGAGTCATTTCACGGGTTCTGCGGTTGATCAAACGGCCAAGGTTACGGGCGTCGATAAACAGTATCTCCCGGCTGCGGTCCCGGAACCTCCCGTTTTTGCGGTCGCGGCTGATGAACCACAGCGCTGCGGGGATCTGGGTATTCAGGAACAACTTGGTGGGAAGGTTCACGATGCAGTCAATGAGACCGTTTTCCACCAGCGCCTTCCTGATATCTCCTTCGCCGGAAGACTTTGAGGTCAGCGCCCCTTTGGCGAGTACAATGCCTGCCTGGCCGGCCGGCGCAAGGTGATAGATAAAGTGCTGCATCCAGGCGAAATTGGCATTTCCGGCGGGAGGCACCCCGAACTTCCATCTTCCGTCGGAACGCATCTGTTCGCCGCCCCAGTCGCTTACGTTAAAGGGAGGATTGGCGATAATGTAATCCGCTTTCAGATCTTTGTGGACATCGTTCAGGAAGGAGCCCTCGGTATTCCATTTCACCTGGGAACTGTCGATACCCCGGATGGCGAGGTTCATCTTGCACAGCCGCCAGGTGGTCTGGTTGCTTTCCTGCCCGTATATGGAAATATCGTTTACCCTGCCCCTGTGTTCCGTCACAAACTTTTCGGAGTGTACGAACATGCCACCCGAACCGCAGCAGGGGTCGAAAACCCTTCCCTGGTAGGGTTCCAGCATCTCAACAAGGAGTTCCACCACGCTGCGGGGCGTATAGAACTGTCCGCCCTTTCTCCCCTCAGCCAGGGCAAACTCACCCAGGAAATACTCGAACACATGGCCAAGGATGTCAGCACTCCGGGCCTTCGCATCACCCAGCGCAATATTCCCCACCAGGTCGATAAGTTCGCCCAGGCTGGCCGGATCCAGGTTCTGCCTTGCATATACCTTGGGCAGCACCCCTTTCAGGGAAGCATTCTCCTTTTCGATGGCATCCATGGCATTGTCAACCACTTTCCCAATCTCAGGCAGCCTTGCCTGCGACCGTAAATATGACCAGCGGGCCTGCTGTGGCACAAAAAACACATTTTCGGCATTGTATTCATCCCTGTCCTCCGGATCGGCACCACTTCCTTCATCCGCTTTCAGGCGGTCATACAATTCCTCAAAGGAATCGGAAATATACTTCAGGAAAATCAAACCCAGGACAACATGCTTATATTCAGCAGCATCGATATTCTTCCGCAGCTTATCCGCAGCTTTCCACAGTTGATTCTCGAGGGGTTCCTCTTTTGAGTTGGTCTGTTTTGCCATAATGATATAATAAAACCTATTTAGCTGTTTATTAAGATATTGCGTATTGTACCTATGACTCAGTGATCAGTTTCTGGTGATAAAAAGAGGGATGCCAAAAAATCCCGAACAACAAATATAGAGAACAAATTTCAATATTACCTTTGATTTGAAATGAGATGGACGCGGCATACGAAAGCAAGAACGGATGCCATGCTTTCCCGGAAAACCGGGCAACAGGTTCACGCCCTGGAGTTCCGCATTGATCGGTAAGTTTTCCCCTGCCATCGATCAGTTTTGCACCCTGCCTGCTGCCGGTGTTACTTTGCAGCCATTGTTCATTATTCTCTGACTTAATTTTTTAACCATGAAAAGACCAATCCTCATTGCATGTATGTTCCTGAGCCTGTCGCTGACAGTGTTCGCCCAGGAAGGCATGTGGCTGCTGACACAGCTCGACCGCCTTGACCTGGCCGGAAAAGGCCTTCAGATCGGCAGCAAAGACATCTACAATCCCGATGGTGCATGCCTCAGCAGGGCCATCCTCCAGATCGGGGGAGGGACAGGATCTTTCGTCTCGCCCGACGGACTGGTACTGACCAACCACCATGTGGCCTATACGGCCATTCAGCGGGCATCCACCACCGAAGCGGATTACCTGGAAAACGGATTCCTGGCCAAAACCAGACAGGATGAGATCCGGGCACCGGGATACAAAGCCCTGATCGTGACCGGGATCAGGGACGTAACGGACGAAATCCTGGCTGCCGTGAAAGATATCAGCGACCCTGTGGAGAAAGACAAAAAGACCGATGAAAAGATGAAGGAGATCCGGGAGAAACAAAGCAAAGACCGCAAGGACGTGGTGGTAAAGATCGCTTCGATGTACAACGGCCGGCAGTTCCTCGAATTTACCTGCAGGGAATTCAAAGACATCCGAATCGTGTACGCACCGCCTTCGTCCATCGGCAATTACGGTGGAGAAACAGACAACTGGATGTGGCCCAGGCATACGGGGGATTTCTCTTTTCTGCGGGTGTATGTGGCGCCCGATGGCAGCAGCCGGGAATATGACCCCGCCAATGTGCCCTACAAACCGGAAGTCTGGCTGAAAACGGCACGTGAAGGGGTAAAAGACGGAGATATCACCTTCATCCTGGGTTTTCCAGGTTTCACCACCCGCTACAGGAGTTCCACCTCGGTCTACTGGAACCAGGAGATCAACTATCCCTTCACCATTAAAAATTTCAGCGAAATCATCAGCCTCATTGAAGACCTGACCAGGAACGACCCTGCCGGCAAACTGAAGACCGCCAGCCTGGTCAAGGGCCTGGCCAATACCCTGAAGAACTACCAGGGTAAGGTTGATGGCATGAAAAAGACCAACTTCCTGCAGGAGAAGAAGGACTTCGAAAAGGAATTCCTGACCTGGGCAAACAGCAGAAAAGACCTCAAAGAAAAATATGCCGGACTGCTCGACCAGGAAAAGGCGGCCTACTTGCCCCTGGAAAAGACGCGGGAAAGAGACAATATTGCGGGCCTGTTCGGCGGGTTGTCAGGCACCCTCTGCGGCATCGCCCAGCAATTGTATGCCGATGCCAAAGAAATGGAAAAGTCCGGAGAGAAACCGGATGAAGCATCCCTGAAAAAGAAAATGAAGGAGATTTCTGAACAGCTCAGCTTTGCCTTTAACGATTATGATGAACCGGTCGACAAGGCGCTGTTCGCCAGGGCCCTGGAGATGGCCGGCAAACTGCCTTCAGACCAGCGCATCACGGCCGTGGACAAGATCAGCGGACAACCCGGCTTCAACATCAGGACTTTCACAGAGAAGGCTTATGCATTCACAAAACTGAAAGACCCGGAATATGTGAAGGCGCTGATCGGTAAATCGCCCCTGGAACTGGAGCAGACGGGTGATCCTTTCATCCTGCTCGCCGCAGGCCTGTACCCCCTGAATGAAGAAATCAACAAGACCCAGTCGGCCTTTGCCGCCACGGTGATCGACATCCGCAGGCAATACATGGAAGCCCTTTACGAGTGGAAAGGGAAAGCCATGTATCCCGACGCCAATGGAACCATCCGTTTCACCAGCGGCAGAATCAAAGGATATAAACCGGGAAATGCCGTGTGGTATGAGCCATTCACCGGCCTTGCCGGAGTCGTGGAAAAGCATACCGGCACCGATCCTTTCAACGCCCCGGAAGCGCTGATCAGGCTGAGCCGTGACAAGGACTTCGGCAAATGGGCTGATAAAAGCATGAACGACGTTCCCCTTGCCTTCCTTTCCCTTTGTGATATCACGGGAGGTAACAGCGGCAGTCCGGTGATGAATGCCAGAGGAGAACTGGCCGGTGTGGTTTTCGACGGGAATTATGAAGCCATGATCAGCGACTGGCAATATGACGAAAACCTGCAGCGCGCCATCACCTGCGACATCCGTTATGTGCTTTTTATCACTGAAAAGTTTGCCGGAGCCGGTCATATCCTGAAAGAAATGCAGATTCGCTGAAAAAAAATGCGCAGCGGATGCAATTTTAACATCAATTACTTGACTTTACTGGATATAAAATGTATTTTTGTATGATGGAACTGTAGTTAGAGCACTGTTTTTCAAGACATTAAAAGCTACGAGACCTTTCCGGCATAAAGCCTTCTTTCCCAGTGTGGAACGTTTTCCATAATGGGGAGAAGGCTTTTTGATTTTTATGATCACTTTATCCTTAATGCATCACCTTAACCCAAATCTGTCATGAAAAAACAACATTTGTCCGTCATGCTCCTGCTGGCCTTCACAGGCTTCAGCCTGATCCTCAATGCCACGGTACTGCGGGTAAACTCCGCCCCTGGCAGTGCAACCTCTTATACCACCGCCCAGGCTGCCCACGATGCGGCCTCCGCCAATGATACGCTGTATCTGGAATCCTCCTCCATCAGTTATGGTACGATGACCTGCACCAAAAAACTCACGATCATCGGTACCGGGTACTTCCTCGGACAGAATCCCCAGACCCAGGCATCTCCTTCCGCCTGCTTCATTCAGCAAGTCTATTTCAACGCAGGTAGCGAGGGATCAAAAATAACGGGTGTTTACCTTAACAATATCTTTCTGAATACCAGCGATATTCTGGTCACACGCTGCTATATCTACGGAAATAGTGCGATTTATATGAATACCAGCAGTCCCATCGGTAATATTGTGATCACCCAGAATTTCATTGATGCCGGTTACACATACAGTACAGCCATCAGCTTCAGTTATCCCGCCAACAATATTCTGATATCCAATAACTATATCCGGGGATATATTTCCACCAGCACGAATTTCTTCGGGATCATCACCAATAATGTGATGGACGGAGTTTTCTCCGCATACAATGCCGTCCTGAAAAACAACATCATGTACAATGGCGGATTCAACAACTACAATTGCATCTCCTTCAACAATATCGGTCACAACGCTGACTTTGGCACACAGAACGGAAACCAGTCCAATGTGAATATGAGCACAGTCTTCCTGGGCAGCACCGGCAACAGCTCCGATGGTCAGTGGCAGCTGAAACCGGGTTCCCCTGCCATCGGTGCCGGTGAAGGCGGGGTGGACTGCGGGATGTTCGGGGGCAGCCTTCCCTACATCCTGTCCGGCATGCCGAATATCCCGGCCATATATTATATGAATGCCCCCTCCATACCATCCAACACCATCAACGTCAGCATCAAGGCCAAATCCCATAATTAGCAGCACTGCCTGATTCTTGTTACACGAATAAGCCTGATGACAATGAATAAGCATCACATCCTGCTGAAATCCAGGCCACGGAGCTGCATCCTCCCCGGCTTCTGCCTGCTGTTGCTCCTGCTCGGCTGGCAGATCAGGGGCAGCGGTCAGAATATCACCGGCCTGGAATATTTCTTCGACACTGATCCCGGCATTGGCATGGCCACTCCGGTCGCGGTGAGCCCCACCCCCAACCTCACCACCTTCAGCACCGCCATTTCCATAGCCGGTCTCCCGGAAGGCTTCCACCATTTGTTCTTCAGGGCTGTTGACGACAGCAACCGCTGGAGCCTCACCCAAAACCTGCCATTCTTTAAAAACATTCTCCCTGTAACGATACCGGATATTACCGCCCTCGAATACTTCATCGACACGGATCCTGGATTCGGACTGGGAGTTCCGGTTGCGGTCAGCCCGGCCCCGGTACTGCCAAATGTGAGTTTTACGGTGGATATCAGCAGCCTGACCAAAGGCTTCCATTTTATCCTGACCCGTGCAAAAAACACGGACGGACAATGGAGCACTGTCCAGTACCTGCCCTTCTTCAAGGAAATACCGGATGATGTCCTCTCCGACATCATCGCGGCAGAGTACTTCTTCGACCAGGATCCCGGCTACGGCAACGGTACGGATATACCGCTGAGCCCGTCGGTACACATCAGCAGCCTTGCCTTCACCGTGGGCATCGACAGCCTGGACAACGGCCATCATACCATCTTCGTAAGGGTTCTGAATGCCGACGGCAAATGGAGCCTCACTTCAAACCTTCCCTTCTTCAAACAGGAATTGCCGCCCACACTGCCGGAAATCACCCAGGCAGAATACTATTTCGACGCCGATCCGGGCTTCGGTAACGGCACACCACTCAACATCACCCCCGGTACAAACCTGACCTTTACCTGGAACACCCCCATCGCCACACTTAACCAGGGATTTCATCATATCGCCGTCAGGGTGAAAGATGCCAGCGGCAGGTGGAGCATCACTTCCAACCTCCCCTTCTTCAAACAGGAGTACCAGCCTGCACTCCCGGATATCACCCAGGCAGAGTATTTCATTGACACCGATCCCGGATACGGTAACGCCACCCAACTCAGCTTTACGCCCGGAACCAATAAAACCATCAGCTGGATTGCATCCATCGCCGCACTGAACCAGGGATTCCACCACCTTGCCGTCAGGGTGAAAGATTCCACCGGCAAATGGAGCCTCAGCCAGTTCCTTCCCTTCTTTAAGCAAACTGTACCCCTCCTGGAACCAGACGTCGTGAAGGTGGAATATTTCATCGACAATGATCCCGGCTTCGGACAGGCCGTGGATGTTGCCTACACCCAGGACAGCAGCCACATCGACCTTGCCTTTGCCATCGATATCATGGCGCTGAACCAGGGCTTCCATAAACTGTTCATCCGGTCCAAAGACAGCCGCGGCAAATGGAGTGTCACCCAGTTCCTGCCTTTCTACAAACAGATCGTGCATGATACCCTTCCGCAACTGGTTGCAGTGGAATACTTCTTCGACACTGATCCCGGAACAGGCAACGGTATAGCCGTACCCATCGCACCGGCCCAGCAAATTCCCTTTCTGGCCTGGAGCCTGAACCTCGGCGGGATCTCCTTCGGACAGCATCTGCTGTATATCCGCACAAAGGACGCGTACGGCACATGGAGCCTCGATACCCGCGATACTGTTTTCTACTACCTGGATTCTCTCCCCACGGCATCCCTGAGCGGTCCACAGGGAACCTGCATCAACGCTTCCGGAACGTTTGAAGTCCTGCTCACCGGTACGCCACCGTGGAACCTGCAGGTTTTTGACGGGGAAGACACCCTGTCGGTACAGGGCATCATGAACAGTCCCTACCTGTTCGATGTGGCCCCCACCTGGCACGGAACCCATACCGCACGCGTTCTCCAGGTGCAGGATGCCTATTACACGGGCTTATACACCGGTATCCCCATCGAATATGAAGTATATCCCCTGCCCCAGGCGGCCGGTAACATCGCAGGAAGCGAAAATCTCTGCCTCGGTTCAGGAAATACCTGGTACTGGATCAACCCGGTGCTTTATGCAACGGCATACCTGTGGACCTACCCCGCCGGAGCAACGGTCACTGGAAACGCCACCCAGAGCAGCATCCTGCTCGACTTCTCCGGCGTGATCAACTCAGGGGAAGTGAGTGTTACCCCACAGAATGCCTGCGGACAGGGTGCTGCTGCCGCTCTAAGCGTCAATATCCGGCCGCTGCCCCAGGTAGATGCCGGTCCGGATCAGAACATTCCATTCAACGACTCTGCCATCATGGCCCCGGTGGTCACAGGCGGAACGGAACCCTATGCTTACTACTGGAACCCCTGGTACCACCTGAACAATCCCTACATTCCCAATGCAACGGCTTACATCAACACCACCACCACCTTCACCCTGAACGTCACCGATGCATACGGCTGCCAGGGCAGCGACCAGGTCACCATTTTCGTCGGGCTGCCTCCCGGAACCCAGGTTGAAGGTACCTTTTCCTACAACAATGCCCCGCTGACACCCCTGAACAATGCCACGGTGATGCTTAAACAGGGCGGTGACCTGATCGCCTCGGCGAACACCGGCAGCGACGGTAACTTTGCCATCCAGGGCATACCGGCAGGTAATTATACCCTGTCGGCAACATCCAATAAGCCCTGGGGCGGCGTGAACGCAACCGATGCCATGCTTGTACTTCAGCACTTTGCCTCCATTATCCAGCTGGCAGGTCTTCGCATGCAGGCCGCCGATGTCAATGCCACGGGCAACATCAACGCCATCGATGCCCTGCTCATCGCGCGCAGGTATGCCGAGATCATCACTACCTTTCCGGCCGGCGACTGGCTCTCGGACATCAAAGCCATCAATGCATCCGGAAGCGGAAGTATCACAGAAAACCTCCAGGGACTGGTTTTCGGCGACGTGAACGGTTCCTATATCCCTGCTGCAAAGCTTTCCCATGAAATCGAGCTTCAGAACAGCGGCATGCTGATTGTCGACGGTGAAGGTCCCTTTGAACTACCCCTGTTTGCCGGACGCGATCTCCAGGCAGGAGCGGTCTCCCTCGGCCTTCAAATCCCCACAGGGCTGAAGGTGACCGGAGTGAAAACTGCGAGAGCAGCATCATACGGTAATGAAGCGGAAGAAGTGATCTGGAATGTCAGCGGCAACAGGCTCCGCATTGCCTGGTACAGCCTGAACCCGATGACAGTCGCGAAAGGGCAGGCACTGCTCACACTCAGGCTCGAAGGATTGCCGGACAGCGAAACCTGGGAGGCTGAGGCCTCCTCATCCGTTGCCGACGGTACCGGTGAGGCCATCACGCCCCTGCTGATTACCATGCCATCGGTTAAGACCGTATCAGGAGAGCTGATCCTGGAGCAGAACCGGCCAAATCCTTTCATTTCCAATACACAGATCAGTTTCAACCTGCCGGAAGACGGACTTGTTGAACTCTGGATCTGCAATCCCGGCGGACAGAGGATCATGACGCTGGCATCCGGAATGTTGCCGGCAGGCTGGCACCTTGTTCCGGCCGAAACAGACAGGCTGGCGCCGGGATTGTACGTCTGCACCCTGCGGTTTACCGGGAAGCACAGTTACGGTATGAAAAGCATCAGGATGATCAGACCAGCACGGTGAAAAACAGCAGTAAGATTGCCAGGAGGGGTACAGCGATCACGAGATACATCAGAATGAGGGCAATCATTTTCATTGTGGTTTTAAGCCAGGACTGCCGGTAGACGCGCCGCATGGCCAGCAGCAGGCAGGTAAGGACCACAATGAGTATGATCCAGACCGGTACCTGGAACAGGAACATGGTGGTAAGCTGCACGATGATCAGGAGAATGAAAAGCAGGGAATGAAAATGCAGGGAGAACACCAGGTGATCGTAATATAAGCGTTTCCTTCTGATATAAAGCAGTTTAAGTAAAAGTGCGATAAAGGGAATGAGGATAAAGATGATCTTGGAGGCATGATGCAGCAGCTTATTGAAGAACACCTCAGGTCCGAACAGGGATGATTCAATGACTTTCTCCGCCATGAGCCGCTGAAACCAGTTCGGGTTTTCATAAAGGTGGGCGACAACGCTGTCCATCCCTTCTGATTCCACTGCTCTGCGAACCGAATCAACGGGCAGGTGCCTGTCGCCAAAAGTCAGGGTCATGTTGAAGTAATTAACTGTATCCGTTTCCTTTGTGTTTTCAGGTGTACTCCCATGACCCGTTCCCCATGCTGCGATCAGCAGAAAGTAAATGACGCTGAGGAAAAGGAACAGCCTGAACGGGTGGAGGTATTTCATTCTTTTACCGGCCAGGTATTCGACTGTCATCAATCCTGGTTGCAGGGCCAGGGTTTTAAAGCTGGCAAAGAACTTTCCGTCTGCATGAAAATAGTCTCCCAGTGCATGCCAGAAGAATTTCCTGAAACTCAGATCTGAGGGCTGCAGGACTTTCTGACCGCAATCGGGGCAATACTTTCTTTCTGCCTCAAACTTTCCGCCGCAATTCAGGCATTGCTGTTGCTCGTCATATTCATTCATCCGTTTTATTTTTAAGTTTCACGATCAGCCGTCGGTCTTTCTTGGTGGGCCGTCCTGCTCCTCTGTCCCATTTTTCATAATTCAGTTCCTTCATCATCTGAATCTTTTCGAACTCAGACGCCGGGGTGAGATCCTCCATGTAGTCTGCGGTCAGCCTGGCCGACACCCTTGCGGGAAGCAGGGCCAGCACCCTGACAGTACGGGTCAGCAATCCCGTGTTCACGCTGAGCACATCACCGGGATGGATCTCCCGTGAAGGTTTCACCGGCTGCTGGTTTATCTTTACCTTTCCGCCCCTGCATGCATCGGCAGCCTGCGTACGGGTTTTAAACAACCTGACGCACCATAGCCATTTGTCTGTCCTGTGGGTGTCTTCCATGAGATTAAGGGAGTGAAGCGCAAAAGTAAAGAAGACCGGGCAAGCTGCCTCACAAAATAAACTCCGGATAATTATCCATATTGATCAACTTATAGTTTGAACCGTATGCCTCACGCCAGGCTGCAGGCACCCTGGCCTTCGATTTCCAGGTTTTTATTTCGTACGCATGGTATTCACTGCCAACCTCCTCAACATAATCTATTTCTGATCCTGAATAGGTCCGCCAGAAATAGCAGTTTGCACTTTTTCTATTGAAAAACAAATACTTACGTCGTTCAGCAATCAGGAAATTTTCCCATAAAGCACCGGTATCGTTTCTGTCCTTAACAGGTTTCAGGTTATCTATCAAGACATTCCGGATCCCGTTGTCATAGAAAAAATACTTCTGCGATTTACTAAGTTCTTTTCTCTGATTGCGGCTGAAAGCAGAAAGTCTGAAAATCACAAAAGACTGCTCAAGCAGGAACAGATAGCGTTCCACCGTGTCACGGTTCAATCCCAGTTTCACACATAATTCATTTACCGAAACCTGTGAGCCGATCTGAAATGCCAGCGCCTTCAGCAATTCCCTTATTTTGTGCGGATGTTTGATCATCTCCAGTTCCAGAATATCCTTATAAATAAAGGAAGATGAAATATCCCGGAGGTAATCCTCCTTATCTGTATCATTCACTGTGGTAATAACCTCAGGATAGGAACCGAATATCATCCTGCTTTCCAATTGGTCATGCAGCTCAAAAGGGTTATAGATTTCAGAAAGTTCCTGCATCGAAACCGGCAGGAGGGTATGTACTTTCTTTCTGCCGGCAAGAGACTCCGTTACCTTTCCCGAAAGTAAAAAAGAGGATGAGCCGGTAACCAGTATTTTCAGTTCCGGCAGTTCATCATGCAGTATCTTCAGGTTTATCCCGATCTCAGGGATGCGTTGTCCCTCATCAATAAAAAGAAGTTCATAACCATGCACCAGAGACCGGAGCTTTTCCAAATCCCTGCTTGATAAAACATCCATATACTTTGTCTGATCTGCATTGATCATCAACGTTTTAAGGCCCATTTGCTGTATAACATGCTTTGAAAGTGTCGTCTTTCCTGCCTGCCTGGGCCCGTACAACAAAATTACCCTGGATGATTGCATTAAGTCCATGAGCAATTGTGCTTCAATCCGACGTCTTATTTCCATCATGAAATTGATTTTACGCACAAAATTATGAATTTTCATGGTTGACCGTGAATTTTCATACCAAATATTTATGGGCAAGCATGAAAATTTCGGGTTTAATCAGCGATGCGCTGGGGAAAATTCACATTATCAAATTCATACCAAAACAATTAAAAAAAGATTCCAGGATTGGCAGAGAAACCCAGGGGAGCGGACTGAGGAGCGGAGCGACGAGGGAGCTTCCCGGTTTCGGCGCCAATCCGGGGCCCCGCGGCCTGAGCGAAAAGTTAAAAAAAACGCGCAGGTGCCGGGTAGGAGGGAAAAGGAAAAAGGATCCTACAATGTGGCACATTGGGTTGCCACATTGAAAGCTGATGACCCCGGAAACCTTGCCGCAAACGTTCCCCACGTTTTCATGTTTCCACGCAACGTGCACACGCGCAGACGTGCAAACGCTGCACATGTGCAAACGCCACGTCGTCACGTTCAACACGTTTCCACGCCACGTCCGGGTAGGGCGGATCGTTACCTCCCCGCCCCCCCACAGATCCGGACGAGCGGATTTCCCGCATCCGGTTCCTCCTACAACGGTTTCGCTAAAGAACTGTGGTAAATTTTGGGAGGATGTAAAGGGTAGACCCTTAGCACCCCGTTGGAAAACTGTTCCCAATTCAGCTTTGAACCTCCGCGTCGATTCAGCCATATAAACAAGAATCGACAGACCATGTGCGAATAGGAACCCAGGCTCCTGGAGTTACCTGTAATGCCAAAATAGTTATAATGCCCTCTGAGTTTGATATTCAGTTGCTCAATCAACAGCCTCACCTTAACGTGTCTGTTGGCCTTGAGCCAAGTGAATATACTCCTGAGACTCTTCCTCAGGCTTTTCTTGCTGGTCTTGCGTTTCAGCACCCGTTTCCCGTTCCGGCTTACCCCCATGTAGTGGGTAAACCCAAGAAAGTCGAACGTGGCCGGTAAACTCTGGTCGTACTTCGACAGGCTTATCATCCGGGTTTTCTCCGGGTGAAGCCTGAGTCCGTATTTTGAGAACCGCTTGAAAATGACATTCATAACTCTCTGTGCATCTTCCTTCGTTTCAAATCCCATCACAAAATCATCTGCATAACGTACCAGAAAACTTTTCCCCTTTAATAGTACTTTGATTTCATGGTACCACGCATCCAATACTGTGTGCAGAAAGATATTACTCAATAGCGGTGAGATTACCCCTCCCTGGGGTGTCCCTTCTTTCTCGTAATGTAGTGTCTCATCCTCCATTACGCCCGCTTTAAGCCATTTGTCTATCTGCTTCCTTACCACTCCGTCCTTTATCCGTTGGTCTAAAAGCCCCCGCAGGTGTTCGTGGTCTATGCTCCCAAAATAGTTCTCAATATCTGCGTCCAGAATATACAGCACGCGATTGTCCATCACTTCCTGCCATACTCTTTCCAACGCCTGATGTTGTGATCTGCCCGGCCGGAATCCGTACGAGGTATCGTAGAAGTCCTGCTCATAAACCGGTTCTACAACCATCTTCACTGCTTCCTGCAGTATCTTGTCTTCAATGGTTGGTATCCCGATAGGGCGGCGCTTCCCGTTTTCCTTTTTTATGTATATCCTCCGCACCGGTGGTGCATAGTAGCTGCCCGTTTTGAACCTTCTCAATAAGTCCGGCAACATTCTCCTTGATTCCATTTCGTATTCTTCATACGTTTTCCCATCTACTCCAGTTGCCGAATTCTTGTTCAGTTTCTTCAGGCTTTCTTCCAACCAACTCTCATCAATGTAATGATGTAGGTTGGTTATCGGTTTCCCTGCATGTGCTCTGGCCGTTTTGGCTATGAGCTCTCGTTTCGTTGACATTGTTTCCATGTCTCTGGTACATTTAATGTTTCACTTGAGCCCGCCCGTTGTAAGACATCTCCCTTCCCTACTCGCTGGCTTTCCCGGACGGATTTCCCAACTTTCAAACGGTACTATGAAGATGTTAAGACTGCCTGCCCTCTTCTCTTGCATTTCGTTTCCTTATTGCTCGATACCTTTACCACATGCCCCGGTTCTTAGCGTCAGTAAGTATGGCATGTTGTCTTCACTGACCTGGATTGTTGTTTCCCCGGTATTCCTTAACCGGCATTACGCAAAGGAAGGGCGAGGCTCTCCCAAGTTCCCGTGCCTGCCTGTTGTTCATTTGGTGTGTTCTCCGACCCCGGCCTGATCTTTCAGCCTCACCCTGACGGCTGTTAGATACTGCTCCCGCCCGTGCAACGACAAAAGCTCCGGCGTTCATGCAATTACGAGGCTCAATAGCACATCTTTTGAACTCCCTGTCTACGCTTCATGCCTGCATTTCTGCAGACGATGCAAGACTCGGTTACAGCTGGTGGTTAGCCTTTACTGTTCAGGATTGGTTACCTGATGGCAAGCTTAAAAGGTTTCAAAGAACTGATTCTAATCCCCCTTTAACGGGTTTAGCTTGGCGCAATGCACCCGTGCACACGTGCAGACGCTGCATACGTGCAAACGTTTTGTGCCAATGC
>CAZSQJ010000056.1:0-13332 GCA_964608665.1 uncultured Bacteroidales bacterium
TCCCCCTGACGATTCAGAAGGTATCACATCTGCTAAGCTCCTGTTAAGACGCTGTCAAACCTGGTGCGATGAAAAATTATTTGCCTGTATCAAGCATAAGATGAATTATTTACGAAACACAGGTGTAGAAAGTTCCGCTGGAGTACCGTAATGCCAGAATATATGAATGATCAGTAAACCAGTAGTTTACGGACAGTATACGTTCCGGCATGGGTGAAGCAAAGCAGGTACATCCCCGGCGGGCAATGTGACACATCAAGGTTTTTTTCTCCGGAAGGGATGTCTCCTTCAAACAGAAGTTCTTTCTGCTGAGAGAGCATATTGATGAGGGCTATGCGAATATTGCGGACCGGCAGGGCAAAGGTGCAGGTGAAGGTACCACTGACCGGGTTTGGGTGGCTGATGTCCTGCCATCCTGCCGGGACAGATGCCACACCCAGGGGCTTGGCGGTTTTCATCCCGAAGACCACGGGAAGGTGGTCAGACATACCGTACAGGGCATCGGCCACGGCTGCAGGCACGGCAGTGTTGGCAGGCGGCGCATTCACGGAAGTGTTGAAATGCTGTCCGTCCTGTCCCACCGCCTGATAGGTGGCAGGAAGTCCAAGCAGGCCCCTGCTGCCCGCCATCACGGCATTGGTAGCCAGGATAAAATCAAAACGGTCGTCCAGACCCCCGCTGGCCGCACAGCCGTTGCTTCCGGCATGGGTCGACTGGGTGTGCACGTGCGAGAAAAAGGCGTTGTTGTTCCAGTCGCCGGGACTGTCGACCGGGTCGTAAAACCTGATTTCGGGGTTGGCATAGGCGGTAAGGTTCTGCCAGGCCTGTTCGCTGCTGCGGTAGAGGTTGAAGTCGCCGCACATCAGGATATTGCCTCCCAGGTTCTGGGCATTCATGTAGTTCATCAGGGCCTGGGTCATTTGTGCGCGTTTCTGTTCGTCGGAAGATCCCGATCCTGCTTTCAGATGGGCTACCACCGCCGTCAGAAAGATGGTGTCGGCCGCGGTGCCCAGGTCGCTGGTTTTCAGGTAAAGCCGGTAAAGGTTGATGTCGCGAAGGTCGTTGATTACTACGTCCTGCGACAACAGTCCGACCCGTAAAGGGTCATAATACAGCATATTGGTCAGGTCACCGTTGGAATAATTGGTTGGCTGTGCCCGGGCGTAAAGGCGCTGGCCGGCAGCATTCAGTGCCGAATCCAGCAGGCGCTGGGCGTTGGCCGTCCCGGGAATCATTTCGCAAACGGCCAGGATGTCGGGATTCACATGTGCCATGATGCTGCGCATGTATTGGTCTTTCAGGCTGATGTTGTTGTTGCTCTCGTCGCATACCGAATACGGCAGCCCGTAGTACAACAGGTTGTACGACATCATCCGCAGGGTATCCTGGGGAAATGCCGAGCCGGGTAAAAGGAACAGGGCAGGCAAAAGGAAGGACCACATGCTTCTGGCCGGGAAATGCTTCCCGGTCAGCATTCGGAACCGGGACCGGAACATCCGGTACATTATTTATGAAACTTTCTGATGAACTCCTCCACTTCGGGTACGCCGCCCTGGTACACCAGGTAGCCGTTATAGGGTTCACGCGGGGTGATTTCGTCATTGACGGGCGTCAGCATCAACCGGCGCACTTCCTGTGGATCGTCGGTTTGTCCGAGAGCCCATCCCAGCTTGATGTAAGCGGCCTCCGGCAGCATGTTCTCTGCAGGGATGATCCCCTTGGCCATCAGGTCACGCCCTGTATCATACACGAACATATGCACATAGCCCCAGAGGGTCTGCACGGTCATGTACATATGCACGCCTTTTTCGGCTGCCCTCACGATGGCGGGATACAGGGGTTTGTTCACATGTCCAAGGCCGGTGCCGGCGATCACGATCCCGCGATACCCGTTGTCCACAAGGGAATCGATCATGTCGGGCTGCATATTGGGGTAATAATAGATAATGGCCACTTTTTCCTCGAAATAGGGCAGGATATTCACATTACGGTCCTTGCGCCGGTGGTTGTACAAGGGTTTGATGGGTTTCACCCCTTTCCGGGTGACTGTGGCCAGCGGGGTGTCGCCCAGGGTGCGGAAGGTGGAGCGGTAAGAGGAATGCATTTTTCTCACCCTGGTGCCGCGATGGAGGAAACCGTATTCGTCGGAGGTGGGACCGAACATGCACACCATCACCTCGGCGATGTCGCCGTGGCCGGCAGCGGTGCAGGCATGCATCAGGTTCAGGGCTGCATCGGAGCTGGGCCGGTCGGAAGAACGTTGCGAACCTACCAGAACGATGGGTACCGGAGTGTTCTGTACCATGAAGGTGAGTGCAGCCGCCGTATGGTGCAGGGTGTCGGTGCCATGACCGATCACGATGCCGTCCACCCCTTTTTCGATTTCCTGGCCGATGACAACCGCCAGCTTTTTATACTGCTCGGGCCCCATGTTTTCGCTGAACACCGCAAAGATCTTCTCGGTGGTCAGGTTGCAGATGTCGGCAAGTTCAGGGACTGCCCCGTAAAGTTCTCCCGGGCTGAAAGCCGGGATCACCGCCCCTGTTCTGTAATCCAGACGCGAGGCAATGGTGCCGCCCGTGCCGATCAGCTTAACATTCGGCCGGCCGGGAGAATAAGGAAACTCCTTCTCCGGAATTTTGTAAACGGCCTTCTTATACCCGGTCTCCTGCATATCGGTTACCGTCCTGATGTCAATACCGACATTGTAACCGGTGGGTATCTTCATCACAATATGCTGGTCGTCGTCGTTTTCGGCACGGGGCAGGATGGTACCGCGGAAAACGCCGCGCGTGGTGTTGATGCTGGCCTGGCCCCATACCCTGACCGAGAACTTCTTCAGTATCTCCAGCGCATCTCCCTTGTATCCCTGGAAAAAATCTTCACTCATCGTTTTGTCTTTTACTGCTTTACAATCTGTCCGAGTTCATCCAGGGCCATGTTGCCCAGGGCCATGGTATGCAATTGCCCCATGATCCAGCGTCCCTCCGCTTCCTTGTCATCCCGGTACCGGATCTGTGCATACTTGGTCCTGAGAAAAGGAATGGGGGAAATAATGTCCTGTTTAGGTATCTTCTTGAATTTCAAGCTTATTAAGATGGATTCGAAATCCATCTTGGGATGTTCGTAAAGCAGGGGGACCATGCTGCGTGCAAGGGCCAGGTCGAGTTCCCGAACCAGGAGGAATCGGAAAAGCCCGAAGATGAGTCCGTAATGGAATTCCCTGCCGCGGTTATAATGTCCTTCCACGAATTTCAGTCTGTGGCCGAAGAAAGTGCCTGCAAAGGAGGGTTTCACGTTTAGTTCCTCCACGATCCGTTTGATTTCAGGGTAAAGATTATTCCGGAAAAGATAGGTATAAGTGTCTTCCGGGATGTCCCATTTCCTGAACTGGTGATAACGGTCGATAACTTCATCCGGAAGCCCTTTTCCCAGCCGGCTGATATGATCGTCTTCGAGGGGGATGGGGGGGGAATCGGTGTCGGGGTACATACGGTCGGCGCCCGGCAGCACCCTTTCGAACATGGTAGTTCCGTCGATGAAGGATTTTCTTGTTTCGTTGGGAATACCCCTGAATGCCATCTGACAGCGCTCTTCGATGGTTTCCAGTGCAGTGGGGATGTCTTCTGCCGGGCCCCAGATCACGATCTGGGCGTCTTCAGGCCCTGCGCCCAGAATTTCCCGTATCCTGTCGAAATCACTCATACTGATTTCAGGTAATAAAGACTCTGAGTGGGTCATATTGGGTTTTTCGATGCAGGCAATCACCTTCAGGCGATCGCTGATTTCATCGGCAAACATCCTTTCCGGCTGGGTAAAATGTGAAAGCGCTCCGCGGAAGCCCGGAAGGTTCACGGCAATGAGCCTGTCTTTCATCTTCTTGGCCTGGACGATGGGCGGATGGGTGAATTTGAAGGAGTGGAAATGCAGTGCCTCGTGCTGTATCTTCCATCCGGAGAAATCCGGCATGGCTTTCAGCAGCTTATCCCTCAACAGCAGCAGTGACCACTGGCGGAAACACTCATTGTGTGTGAGTTCCGGGATCCAGCGGGTATGCGACACGCCTTTAATCTCCACCCTGGTACCGCCGCGGCAGCTCACATTCACGTCCTGTCGGCCGGATCCGATGCCGGTGCGTACCTTTCCGGTGCTTCTTGCCAGGAAACGGATATAGTCGCAGGCTTCTTTCACCTCATCGGGATTGATCATGTCGGGATAGGTAACCGTTTCGATCAGCGGCATGCCCAGCCTGTCGGTCTTATAGGTTCTCCAGTGTCCGACATCGGAGATCTCCCGGCAGGAATCTTCTTCAAGGCTCAGTTGTATCAGTCTGATTTTCTTGTGTTTCAGAGGGATTTCCCCTTCCACTCCGATGATGGCGGTTCGCTGAAATCCGGTGGGGATACTGCCGTCGAGGTATTGTTTGCGGGTGATGTGTACCTCGCCGACAATGTTGAGTTTCGATAAGAGGGATATCTGAATGGCGATGTCGAGGGCTTCCCGGTTGACGGGGAATGGCGGCGTATCGTCCACTTCATAGGTACAGGTGGTTTCATTCTTTACCCGGTAGATGATGTTTTTGCGGGTCTTGAATTCCATCAGGGCCGTACCGTCGTATTCTCCCAGCTCGCTGAGGGTGGGGCGCATATGGCGGATCACTTCCGCGTCGAAGACGTGGTCTTCGTTGTAAATACCTCCGGGACAGTGGCAAAAAAGCTTTTCACGGGTCAGCAGTTGCTGGTGTACTTCGAGTCCCGACATGAACCCGATACGGTCATAGGTTTCCTGGGTGGCTTCCCTGCGGGGAACGTATCCGGCTTCTCTTCTGGTTTGTTCGTAGTTGGCTGCCGGGTCAAAATCATTTTTAGTCATGGTGTTACGGCTTATTTTAATACGCCCACTTCACGTAGATGGCTCCCCAGGTGAATCCGCCGCCGAAAGCGGCCAGGATAAGGTTGTCTCCTTTATTGAGGCGGGATTCCCATTCCCAGAGGCAGAGGGGAATGGTGCCATTGGTGGTATTGCCGTATCGCTGGATATTGACCATGACTTTCTCGGGTGGCAGTCCCATACGTTTGCCGGTGGCATCGATGATCCGCAGGTTGGCCTGGTGGGGTACCAGCCATGCCACGTCATCCGGGCCCATACCGTTTCTCACCATCACTTCATGGGCGGTGTCGGCCATACGGGTGACGGCAAATTTGAAAACGGCCTGGCCTTCCTGGTAAACGAAATGTTCTTTGTTGTCGACAGTTTCGTGGCTGGCGGGTTTGAGAGAACCGCCGGCTTTCTGGTGAAGGTGAATGCGGCCCGAACCGTCGGACTGCAGGATGGAATCAATGATGCCGAGACCTTCGGTATTTGGTTCCAGCATCACTGCTCCGCAGCCGTCGCCGAAGAGCACGCAGGTCTGACGGTCGGTGTAATCCACAATTGACGACATCTTATCGGCTCCTACCACCAGTACTTTCTTAAACTTGCCTGATTCAATATACTGGCTGCCGGTGATCAGGGCATAAATGAAACCGGAACAGGCAGCATTCAGGTCAAAACTGAAGGCGTTTTTAATACCGGCCTTGTCGGAGATGATGTTGGCCGTTGCCGGGTAAACCATGTCAGGGGTTACAGTGGCACAGATGACTAATTCCACTTCTTCCGGCCGGGTACGGGATTTCTCCAGCACCCCTTTTACCGCCTCAACCGCCATGTCGCTGGTGGCGAGTCCTTCGCCCTTGAGAATTCTTCTTTCCATGATGCCTGTCCTGGTCATGATCCACTCATCTGTGGTATCAACCATTTTTTCAAGCAGTTGATTGGTGAGAACGAAGTCAGGTGCATAGCCCTGAACGGCAGTGATGGCAGCGCTGAGTTTTGTCATGGTTGCGGTTAGTTTTGAAAGTTTTGTCTTACGGTCCGATGGCGGTGATTTGTCGGAAGGATTGTTTGATTTTCTGATGCAGCCGGGCTTTCGAAGTGTCCCTGGCCAGCAGTATCATGTTTTTGATGGCAGTGGCGCTGGAAATCCCGTGTCCGAGCACGACGGCTGCGTTGATTCCCAGGATCGGACTGCCGCCATACAGTTCGTAGTTGAGCCGCTGCAGAAAAGGATCGTGCAGTTGTCGTTTGGCGGTAATACGGTACATGGCTTCGATCAGTTTGATCACCACATTGCCGGTAAAGCCGTCGCATACGATCACATCGGCTTTGTTCTTGAACAGGTCGCGTGATTCCATGTTCCCGACAAAACGGATCTCTTCGGCGTTTTTCAGCATGGGATAAACTGTCTGGCATAACAGATTGCCTTTTTCTTCCTCATGGCCGATATTCAGTAAACCGACGCCTGGATTCTTGATTTTGTAAACATGACGGGCATAAAGCGAGCCAAGCACGGCAAACTGGTAAAGGACGTCGGGTTTGACATCCGGGTTGGTTCCGATGTCGAGCAATACGCTGATGCCGCCGTTCTCCTGCGGAAGCAGGGTAGTGGTACACGGGCGGATGACACCCTGGATGGTATTGACCGAATAAATTGAACCAACCAGCATGACACCGGAATTTCCGGCACTGCAGAAAGCATCGATCTCTTTATGTTTCAGTGCTTTAAATCCGAGGACGATGGAAGATCCGGTTTTTTTTGTGAAGGCTTTAATGGGATGTTCTCCCATACCGATCACCTCGGTGGAAGCCACGATGTCGAAAGTGCCGGCGGGCAGTTTTTTCTTTCTGAGGAACTTTCGGATGAGGCTTTCTTCCCCGAAGAGCACGATGCGGTGATCGGCCTTGTCATCAGCCTGCCCGTCCGGGTGAAGTGCATGGTGCGCCAGCAGTGCACCGGAAAGCGTGGCTTCCGGGGCAAAGTCTCCGCCCATTACATCGAGTCCGATCCGCATCGGGTTTATTTTTGTTTTACCCCGGCAACTTCAATGGCTTGCTTGCCTCTGTAATAGCCGCATTCGGGACATACTTTGTGATACTCTACCGAGGCGCCGCAGTTCGAACAGGTCGACAGGGTGGGCAGCCCGGCCTTGTAATGGGTCCTTCTTTTCTTGCTTCTGGTTACCGAGTGTTTGCGTTTTGGATGTGGCATGACGTTAATTAATTGATTTCAGTCTCATTGTTATCCGTAAATCTTCCTTTTAATGCGTCCCATCTGGGATCGGTGGTCTGACGGGGTCTGAGGGATTCGAGTTTTGCCAGGATATCAGGATCACAGCTTTCCCCGGAATTACGCTCCGGATGAATGCGCTGATACGGAAGCGAAAGCTGGATCACTTCGTACAGAATCTGCTTCAGATCGTAGCGGTGCTCCGTACGCGGAATAATGATCACATCTGCGCTTTCCTCCCTGTATGTATCTCCGAATTTTACATACAGGACCTCATGTCCCTCCATCGCCAGATCAAAATAATCAAGGCAGCGGTCGCAGGGTATGTTTACAGTTCCTTTCACCTCAATGGTGAACACCAGCATACGTTCCTGCTTCTCCATTTCCACCAATGCAATAAGATGGCCATCCCTGATCCCGCAGTCCTCAAATTCCTCAAAGAACGCTTTACCGATCTCAAAATCAAATGTATGATTTCCCAGGGCCAGACCCGAGAACGGTATGACAAACTGCTCCGGCAATCCCATTTCCACCTGTCATTAAAAGGGCGGCAAAGTTAAAAACTTTTTCTGAATTGAAAAAACTATTTGAAAGCCTTCTCCGGCAGCCCGTCTCCTTCATACGAAAGGCGGCTGAACCATACCGGTACCTGCTTTCCTTCAAGCACATTTACGTACAGTTTGGCAAGGTATTGTCCCAGCATGAAGCCCTGGCCTCTCAGGCCGGTGAACAGTCCGAGCTCCGGATCGATGAACATGCGCGGCTCCACGTAGTACCCCGCCCAAACTGCCTGGAATCCCACTGATGAAAGCCCCGGAAACCAGTCGACAAATACTTCGGAAACAATCTCAAGGAAGTCCTTTGAATTGATCCGGATGTTCTTATCTGTCTCAAGGGCTTCTGTCCCCGGTGATGCACAACCGATGATCTGGCCGGTTTCCCCGAGCTGCTGACCGTAAACTGCCGTAAAACCTTTGTACCGCCTGCGGTCTATCACCATATCCAGTGGATTGCCGTTGAGCCCCATCATGGGCAGACGCCTGGTGATGAAGGCCTGGTGTTTCACCGGGTACAGGCCTGTCTCTATGCCGAGTTTCCGGCTGAACGTTGCACCTTCAGGCCCCAGAGCGTTGATAAATAAGGGACTGTGGAATTCGATGTACTGATTTTCATGATCCACAGCCAGTACAACATAGTGCTCGTTTTCCCGGCGGACATCCACCAGCCGGCAATCCTCCCAAACCACTCCGCCGTGTTCAATCCCGATACGGCGGATCAGATCGATCACCCTTCCCGGGGTTGCCTGCCAGCAATCCCTGGTGATCTGAGCTGCAAGGTAATGCTTCAGCCCGGGATTGAAATGCGCTGAGATTTCTTTCGTAAAATCCTTCGGATCAACCATATAGGCGTCAGACCACGACATGGCCGCCTCAAGGGCTTTCAGAGTGGCTTCGTCATGGGCGAAATTTATATAGCGGATGGATCTGAACTGTATGTCTTTATAGGATTGTAACTCCTTAAAAATCTCAAGGTTATGCCTTGCGATATCGGAAATCTCCGGCAGGCTGAAGGCAGGCCGGCCACCGGCAATATTCCTCCATGAAGCACCCCGGCCAAAGTTCAGCAGCACTGGTTTCCGGCCGGCCTCTGCAAGGTATCGGAACAGGGCGCTGCCACCGATGCCGCCGCCGGCAACCACCACCCCGGTTTCGATCTTTTTCGGGGTGATGCCTTCAGGCAGATGAATCTCCTCCCTTACAGGACGCGGGTATAATTCACCCAGACTGAGCTGGTTCGATAAAGGTCCGCGCGGCGTGGCCTCCCCCACGATGGAGATGCCTGAACCGTAAAGGGTTGATTTCAGCCTTCTTATGCAACGCTTCCCGCGGCATGCTCCCATTCCCAGCCTGGTGGTGTGCTTGACCTCATCCACCGAGATGAATTTCCGGTCCCCGATCGTCTCCATGATCTCGTCAAGGGTCACATCATCACAGTGGCAGACATAGGTCTGGGATTCAACTGGGTCGTTATATTCTTCAAATTCAAGTGGTTCCGGAAAGTTTTCTTTGGCAATGAACCCCCTGACCTCCATCAGATCCGCACCGTGCACATCATGTGCCTTAACCCGTGCAATATGGGTCTTGTTCGGTTTGCGAAGGATCCGCTCCACCATGCCCTCGCCCAGCTTGTTGCCGTTGTTGTCGACCAGGAATACTGCCGACTGCGCTTTCACTTCATATTCCACCGGCAGGAACAACCAGTCCTTTTTGGTGCTGTAGCCGAAGATCGCGAGGCCCGGGCATTGGTACACACAGTCCATGCAACCCGTACACTTGTCGAAATCAATCTGGGGGATGGTGCTGGTGGAGGATTTGGTGATGGCACCGTGCGGACAGGCGAAGGCGCATGGGTTGCACGCGAAGCCGTAAAGGCAGTCGATCAGGACGAAAGGTCTGTTGTCCATTCTCTCCGGAGCGGGCCGGAAAGGATCATCCTGGATCTTCAGCGGATGTTGCTGGGAGTCAATGTATTCTTTGGAGATATTCAGGTACTCATCGTAATTGTACCGCTCCAGCATTTCTTCCAGGATTTCGAAAGCGACCTGTTTTCCCCTGACTACGGCGCTGGTTCCCTCCCCGATACGGATGGCGTCGCCGGCGCCGTACACATGGCGGCCGAAGATCTCCTGTCCTTTGATCAGCAGCTGATCATCCGGGACCAGTCCGGTGCAGATATTGATGGCATCGATCCCCCTGAGGATTTTCTCTGTTCCGGGGATGGGGTTAAAATGTTCACAGCGGGCGATCACCGCTCCGGTGATGCCGGTATGGTTTTCGTTCGGGATGGCTTTCAGCAGCAGATGGGAAGTAATGACGGGGATGCCAAGCCTTCTGACTCTGTTGGCCTGGACGGGGAAGCCGCCTTCGTGCGGCTGGGCCTCGATGATGGCTTTTACCCGGGCACCAGCCTGCATGAGCTGGTAGGAGGTGAGATAGCCAATGTTGCCGGCGCCGACAGTCAGGACGTTCTTTCCCAGCAGGGTGAATTCCATGTTCATCATCTTCTGCACGACCGCGGCCGTATAAACACCGGGCAGGTCATCGTTCTCGAAGGTGGGCATGAAAGGGACGGCACCCGTGGCTACCACCAGGTAGCTGGCATCCACATAATAAATTTCCTCAGTCTGTATGTTCTTAACGGCCAGCCGTTTGCCTTCAAGGATGTCCCAGACTGTGGCGTTCAGCAGGATACCGTCCAGCTTCTCCCCGGCAAGGGTATTGGCGATCTCGAAGCCGCGCATGCCGCCGAATTTCTTTTCCTTTTCGAAGAAGAAGAACTGGTGGGTTTGCATGAGGAACTGTCCGCCGATTTTTTCGTTGTTGTCAATCACCAGGTTACGGATGCCGTGCCGGTTGAGTGTTTCGCGGCATGCGAGTCCGGCCGGACCTGCCCCCACGATGGCCACCCCGGTATGGAAGACCCGTATGGCGGATGTTTTCCGGTAAGGGATGATCTCCGGGATGTAATCGCGTGAAATTTCGGACACTTCCTTAACGCCATCCACCTTGGTGATACAGATGCGTTTGATCTGGCCGTCGACCATCATTTCGCATGCGCCGCACTTGCCGATGCCGCATTCGAGGCTGCGGTTGCGGTCGCGCAGGCTGTGGCTGTGGACGGGATAACCCGCCTGGTGGAGGGCGGCGGCAATGGTAAAGCCTTCTTCGGCCGGAATGCTTTGCCCGTTGTAAAGAAAAGCGCTTGTGTGTCCGGTCTTGATCTCCAGGATGGGATGCTGTTCGATTTTGTTCATGGCAGTGAGATTAGTCAGATATGGAAACCTGGTGCAAAAGTACCGAAAAGGGAAATAGGAAGTAGGAGGTATGAGGTATGAAGTATGAGGTCAACCAAACCATCATCTTTTTTAGGACGAGACAACGCTTCAACCACTCACTATTTACACCTTACTGTTCACTAACCAAATTCTTCCTGTAAGTGGCATAGAAATTGCTAAATTCGCGGAAAAATTTCAAGCACATGAAAACGACATCATTCCGTATTTTATTACTGATCAGTATGGTAGCTCTGATTACCGCCTGCGGACGACAGGTTACCAGGGTAGCTTCGGATAAGCAGATCGACCTGAGCGGCCGCTGGAACGACACCGATTCCAGGATGGCTGCAGAAGAACTGACCAAACAGGTGCTGGGCCAGCGCTGGCTGCCCGACTTTATGCAGGCTCATGGCGGGAACCGGCCGGTTGTGGTGGTGGGACTCGTCAGCAACAAATCGCATGAGCATATCGATGCTGAGATTTTCCTGGCCGATATTGAAAAGGCTTTCATCAACAGCGGAAGCGTCAGGCTGGTGCAGGCCGGCGAGAAACGCGAGGAACTGCGCCAGGAACGAGGCGACCAGCAACAGTTTGCCTCACCCGAGACTATGAAGAAATGGGGTAAGGAACTGGGTGCCGACTATATCATGCAGGGCAGCATCAACGCTATCGTCGATGCCCACGGCAAAACCAAAGTGGTCTTCTATAAGATCAACCTCCAGCTTACCGACCTCGAAACCAATGAAGTGGTTTGGATCGGTGACAAGGAGATCAAAAAGGTGGTGAATAATTAGTAGTTAGTGAGTAGTGAGTAGTGAATGGTTTGTTTTGGGTTTAGGGTTTAGAGTTTAGGGTTTAGGGTTTGTTGATGTTTGTCTGAACGCTGTTTTTCTATATTCCTGATAATGAACAAACACCACTGCAACTGCTTTTGCGCGTTGCCAGATGAAAAACCATTTCAAACATGCATTTCTTTTCGCGCTTCTGCCGGTCTTGATGACCGGTTGTGCCACATATTACCAGAAGACAATCCGGTACCAGGAATATGTGCAGGAAGCGCAGTTCGACAAGGCCAGGGAATGGCTGGATAAGGATAAGAAGGGCAAACGTCCGCGCAACCTCCTGCTGCATGAGTTAAACCTGGGCTGGGTGAACTGGATCACCGGGGTGTCCGATTCTTCCAACCAGGCCTTTAACCGGGCCGACCTGATGATAGAAGACCAGCAGCGCAACTACGGACTTGAAGCGCTGGCGCTGGTCAGCAATCCCGGCGTGAGGCCTTATCAGCCGGAGGACTTCGAGAAGGTGATGGTGAATTATTACAAGGCAGTCAATTACATCAGGCTCGGCAGGTATGAGGAAGCCCTGGTGGAATGCAGGCGCATCAACCTGCGGCTCAATGATCTGAACGACAAGTACAAGGACAAAAAGAACCGCTATTCTTCCGATGCCTTCGCCCACCTGCTCATGGGACTGGTTTACGAATATACCGGCGATCACAACAACGCTTTCATCGCATACCGCAATGCACTCGAAGCATACGAAAAGGTGTATGAGGGGAACTTCGGACTGGGTGCGCCGCTCCAGTTGAAAAAAGACTTGCTGCGTGCGGCCTTCAGGTGCGGATTTACGGATGAGGTCCGCTTTTACGAGGAAAAGTTCGGTTTTCGCACTGAGTCCGGCACAACGGCAGACAGAGAGCTTATCTTTCTTTGGCACAATGGTTTCGGGCCGGTTAAAGCGGAGTGGAGTCTGAACTTCTCCAGCCTGCAAAAGGGAGAAGGCGTGTTTACCCTGGCCGACGAGGAAGCCGGAATCTCCATCCCATACCAGACTGCCAGCCTGAGTGAGCGGGAGGTGGCGGCCTTGTCGGATGTGCATTTTCTGAGAATTGCCTTTCCCAAATATGTGGACAGGATACCGTTGTTCACGGATGCCACCCTGATGGCCGGCGCTTCGGCCTATCCGCTCGAAATGGCCCAGAATATCCGTGAGATTGCCTTTAAGACCTTACAGGACAGGATGCTCCGCGAGATGGGCACGGCCCTGTTGCGGCTGGCGGTCAAACAAAGCATCGAATCCACCCTGAAGAACAGCAAAAAGGAGGATATGCAGGGACTGGGAGCAGCTGTGAGCATCGTCAATGCCCTTACGGAGAAAGCCGATACACGCAACTGGCAGACCCTTCCTTACGCCATCTTCTATGCACGCATCCCCCTCGACCGGACCGCTGATACTGTCAGACTGAAAATCAGAAATGCAAGCCAGGAACAGGAGCAGGTCTTCCGCTTCCCGGATGACGGCCGGAAAAGCATGTTCTTTGTGTATTCCACGCTGGACTCGAACTGAGGCAGGAAATATGAAATATGAGGTATGAAATATGAGGTATGAA
>CAZSQJ010000056.1:13432-24343 GCA_964608665.1 uncultured Bacteroidales bacterium
TATGAGGTATGTAATCAAGTACTATTCACTGTTCACTATTCACCATTCACTCATTTTTTATTTGGTACTTTCTTAATTCCTGATTAATTACTACCTTTGCAAGCCCTAAAACCGACAGCGTACATCAGCGCTTCACAGCCTGGGTATGCACAGATTGTCAGTTGGGCCGGGCGTTTTGAACTTATTTGTTATATGAAGAAAGCCAATGTTCTTTTTGTCTCCCAGGAAATCACTCCTTATATGAAGGAAAGTCAGCTTGGGATGATCGGACGTTATTTACCGCAGGGGATTCAGGAAAGAGGGAAAGAGATCCGCACATTCATGCCCCGTTACGGAAACATCAATGAGAGAAGAAACCAGTTACACGAGGTGATACGACTGTCGGGGATGAATCTCATCATCGACGACACAGACCACCCGCTGATCATTAAGGTGGCATCCATACAGTCGGCCCGGATGCAGATCTATTTTATCGACAACGAGGATTATTTCCAGCGAAAGTTCACGTTCTGGGATAAAAACAACAAGTTTTACACCGACAATGATGAACGGATGATCTTCTTTTGCCGCGGCGTGCTTGAGACGGTCAAGAAGCTGAGCTGGTCACCCGATATCATTCATACCCACGGCTGGATGTCGGCCCTGGTACCCCTGTACCTGAAACGTTCCTTCCGTGATAATCCCATCTTCACCGATGCCCGCGTGGTAGTATCCCTCTATAATGACCATTTCGACGATGCTTTTCACAAAGACTTTGTTAACAAGGTGAAATACGAAGGAATAGGTGAAAAGGATCTCAGATACTTTAAAAAGGGAAACTACGTTAACCTGATGAAATCAGCCATCGATCATAGTGATGCCGTGATCATCGGTCACCCCGACATTCACCCGGAACTCAGGGATTACATTGCAGGCTTAGACAAACCTGTGCTGGATTACCAGAACCCGGAAAACTATATCGGGGCGTACAATGAGTTTTACGACGAGATCCTGGTCAGCGAGGCTGTAATCACCGAGTAATCCTAAACCGGGTAAATGTGAACCTGCGAACCTCCCGCTGCATTCTCAGCGTCTGTTTCCTGGCAGCCATGCTGCCATTGTTATTCTCCTGTGAAAAAGATCCCGATGCGGTCGGACTGGAAGTGACTCCCGTGCAGGACCAGCTTTATGCCGAAAGTGTCGATACCTTTTCCATTCAGGCTTATACCGTCGCAGAGGATTCCCTGGCGTCCTCCTTCACTTCGCTAAACCTTTGCGGTTCTCATTTCGATCCCGTATTCGGAAGGGTGACCGCCGGCTTTGCCGCCCAGGTCAGGCTTTCTTCGGTCAATCCTTCCTTCGGCGACAATCCGGTACCCGACTCCCTGGTGCTCGTACTGGCCTATAACAGTTATTACGGGGATACCGGCAATATGCAGATGTTTAAAGTGTTCGAACTGGACGAGATCCTGAGCACCGACACAACATACTATTCCAACCACAGGGTACAACATCTCCAGACGGATTATGCCCATTATGCCTTTTTTCCCAGGCCTACCGATAGTGTCCCTTTCGATACGCTGAAACTGGCTCCCCAGCTGCGGATCAACCTTTCGAAGGTATCGCCCGCCCTGGCATACAAGATTCTTTACACTCCCTCGGATTATCTGGCCGATAACCTGAAATTCGTCGAATACTTCAAGGGATTGTATGTCACTGCTGCCCCGGTTTCCTGCGGTGGCAGCATCCTCTATTTCAACCTGCTGTCATCCAATACCCGGCTTAAGCTGTATTATCACAATGATGAGAAGGATTCTCTGGTGTACAACCTGGTGATCAACGAGGCATGCCAGCGCTTCAACCACTTCAACCACTACAATTATGATTATGCTTCCCAGGATTTCCGCAGACAAGTCGTTTACGGAGATACCTCCCAGGGTATGCACAAGCTGTTTCTGCAGGGAATGGCAGGGACGAAGGTGAAACTGCGGATACCGGGGATGAAAGCCTGGGCTGCGGGACGGAAGATCGCCATCAATGATGCACGGCTGATCATTCCGGGTAACGAAGCGGATCCCCTCCTCACACCCGTGAGTAAAATGTTGCTGGTGAAGATCAATGCAGACGGCAGCATGTCGAACCTGCCGGACTATGCCGTGGGCGACTCCTATTTCGGGGGAGGCTATAACAGCGCATCCAACGACTATATCTTCAGGCTTACCCAGCATGTGCAGGATATGCTCAAGGAAAGCCACACGGATTACGGCCTTTACCTGATGGCCTCAGGTGCGGTGGTCAGGGCCAACCGTTTTGTGCTTAACGGACCCGGAAACCCTGTTAAACCGTTGAAATTGCGGGTGGTGTATTCATTGGTACCGTGATTAGGTTGGGATATTTAGAAACGCGATGAACCGCAGAGACACGATTTATCGTCGTTGTAGAGACACGATTTATCGTGTCTCCACACCACAGGATATATAATATTTAATAACAGGAATGATCATATGTGCGGAATCGTAGCATACCTCGGGAGGCGCCATGCGTATCCCGTTTTGATGAACGGCCTGTACCGTCTGGAGTACAGGGGTTACGACAGTGCGGGCCTTGCCCTGCTCAACGACGATCTGCAGGTTTATAAAACCAAGGGGAAGGTTTCCGACCTGGAAGCTTTTGTGATCGGGAAGAATATCTCCGGTTCGGTTGGAATCGCCCACACCCGCTGGGCCACCCACGGGGAACCCAACAATATCAACGCCCATCCGCATGTATCGCCAAGCGGGAACATGGCCCTGATCCACAACGGCATCATCGAGAATTATATTTACCTGAAAGAAGAGCTGATCCGTCGCGGGTATACATTCAGAAGCTCCACCGATACCGAGGTGATCATTCACCTGATCGAGGACTTCATGCTCAACGTGCAGGTGCCGCTTGAAGAGGCCGTCAGGATGGCCATGGACCAGGTGATCGGGGCCTATGCCATCGTGGTGATCTCCAAACATGATCCCCATAAGCTCATTGCCGCCCGGAAAGCCAGTCCGCTGGTAGTGGGCATCGGCGACGGGGAGTTCTTCGTGGCATCGGATCCCACGCCTATCGTGGAATATACCAAGAACGTGGTTTATCTCAACGATGAAGAGATCGCCATCCTGGAGCTGGATCAGGAGTTAAAGATCCGTACGATCCGCAACCAGGAGAAGGTGCCTTATGTGGAGAAGCTGGAGATGAACCTTTCCCAGCTGGAGAAGGGCGGTTTTGATCATTTCATGCTGAAGGAGATCTTCGAGCAGCCGCGATCGATCCGCGACAGCCTCCGCGGCAGGCTGAATGCCGGCCAGGGTATCGTTTACCTGGGAGGGATACGGGATTTCGAACAGAAGCTGGTCAATGCCGAGCGCATCATCATCGTAGCCTGCGGAACCTCCTGGCATGCCGGGCTGGTGGGAGAGTACCTGCTGGAAGATATCGCCAGGGTGAATGTGGAGGTGGAGTATGCCTCCGAGTTCCGCTACCGCAATCCCATCATTTGTGAGAAAGACATCGTGATTGCTATTTCCCAGTCGGGTGAAACGGCCGACACCCTGGCCGCCATCGAACTTGCCAAGCAAAAGGGCGCCACCATCCTGGGTATCTGCAATGTAGTGGGATCTTCCATTGCCCGGGCCACGCATGCGGGATCATACACCCATGCCGGTCCCGAGATCGGGGTGGCTTCCACCAAGGCTTTCACTGCCCAGGTAACCATCCTTACCGTGATGGCCCTGATGATCGCCGATAAAAAAGGCACCATCCGCCGTTCCAGATTCCATCACCTGCTCAATGAGCTGGAGAAAATCCCTTCGAAGGTGGAAAAGGCCCTGTTGCTGAACGACAAGATCAGGGAACTGGCAGGGATATTCAAGTCCGCCACCAATTTCCTTTACCTGGGCAGGGGTTACAGCTTTCCCGTCGCCATGGAAGGTGCACTGAAACTGAAAGAGATTTCATACATCCATGCGGAGGGTTATCCGGCAGCCGAGATGAAACATGGTCCCATCGCCCTGATTGATGAGGAGATGCCCGTAGTGGTGGTGGCCACCAACAAAGAGTTGTACGACAAGGTTCTGAGCAATATTCAGGAGGTAAAAGCCAGAAAGGGCATTATCATCGCATTGGTGAAAGAAGGCGATACCTCTGTGGCCAGCCTTGCCGATTACGTGATTGAACTGCCCGATACCGAAGAATCGCTGATGCCGCTGGTGGCGACCGTCCCCCTGCAACTGCTTTCTTACCACATCGCCGTGATGCGGGGCTGCAACGTGGACCAGCCCAGGAACCTGGCCAAGAGTGTTACGGTGGAGTGATTTCCCTGCTTCTTCCGGCCGGGATTTGGAAACGGAACTTTCAGAACCGGAAACTTTTCCCTGCTTATCCCTACCGCCTGTTTTCAATACATAAAAATGACACTCTTTAAATGAGGTACCTTCAGGCTGATATCTCAGGATGGCACACTGTAATTATAATCTTCACTATTCCGGCTTAACTTTTAGCCGCCTATTCCTGATAAACGAGGTTGTTAACCAGGTATTCATGATGAATTATTATTTGTACTACCTTTAACGGATTAATGCATTTTTACCGGACAAGTACTTTTAAGTCAAAGCGAATGAAAATTTTTTTATAGGATCACTCCATGAAAAGAATGATTGTTAAAAATCTCGGTCAGATCGCCAGCGCTGATGTTGAATTCGGAGACCTGACATTTTTAGTTGGCCAGCAAGCCAGCGGTAAGAGTATTTTCTTGCAGCAGTTGAAACTGGCTCTCGATAAACATGATATCTATTCAACCATTAAAAGAGCGGGATTTCTTTGGAGTAAAGATGCAGGTGAAATGGCACAAGTTTACTTCGGGGAAGGTATGCAAGGGCTTTTCAATGCGGATACTTCTGTAGTCATCGATGACAAAACCTTTGTAATAACTGATCCCAAACGTGGCCGCGGTAAAGTTGTTGAGCGTGCTTTCTACATACCGGCCCAACGTGTATTGAGCACACACAATGGCTGGCCAAGGTCGTTTACTGATTTTGAACCAAGGGATCCATATGTTTTAAAGAAGTTCAGCGAGCATTTACGGTTGCTGATGGAGGCAGGGCTTGGATCCGGGAAAAAATCAGATTCTCTGTTTCCTCAGACCGGTCGCATGGAAAAGGAACTAAGGGAGCTGATCAACGACAGCATTTATTATGGTGCAAAAATACAACTGGACAAATCACATCCGAGGCGCCGCCTGGTTCTGAATATTAATGGTATCAGCTTACCTTTCATGACCTGGTCTGCCGGACAGAAGGAATTCTCACCCATGCTTTTGGGACTTTACTGGCTAATGCCTGTAGCCAGAATATCAAAGAAACACAATATTGAGTATGTGATAATAGAGGAACCAGAGATGGGTCTGCACCCAAGGGCCATACAATCTATAATGATCGTCTTTTTTGAATTGGTCAGAAGAGGTTATAAGCTTATTGTTTCAACCCATTCAACAACCATCCTCGAATTATTATGGGCATGGAAAGTGATTGCCCGCCTGCCGGATAGTACCAATGCGCTGTTAGAACTTTTCGGGCTGCAACCAAATACAAGACTGATGAATATCTTTACAGCCCTGAAAGAAAAATCCATTGAAACCTATTATTTTGAGCGGACCCGAAAAGGTGTGGTTACTAAAAATATCTCTACCCTTGATCCATTCTCTGACGACAAGGCCGTATCTGACTGGGGTGGACTGACCGAATTCAGTACCATGGCAGCGGATATTATTGCACAATATCAGCAATGATGGACCTTCAGCAGGCAATTAAAAGAATCCCCAATCTGGAGCGGTGTTTCTGCAAAGGATTGCGGGCGATGGGAGCCGACAGTGTCTTGGTTGTTGCGGCAGATACCCGGAAATGCACCGGCAGTATTGACCTTGATTCATGCCCGGATGTTGAGTTTCCTGAACCTAATCGCTGGGATTTTGTCCTTGAATATGCCAGCCAACTATGGTTTGTGGAACCCCACCCGGTAAATAGCAGTGAGGTGTATATTTTAATCAGGAAACTGAATTCACTGAAGGGATGGTTGAGAGAACAGGGCTCTCCGGTTAACCAAATACCCAAATCAACATACCCTTACGTCGTCATCTCTACACAAACACCTGGTTTTTCTAAATCCTCCAGGTATTACAGAATGCTAACGAAAATTGGTTTACGTATTGCCTCAAAATCCCTTTCGATTCCTGAGCCGAGATTGTATTGATCAACTCCCGGGATAAGGCGTCTGGGATTAATATATTCCATTGAAACAGTAATTTATAATGGCCATTAAAAAATCCGAACTCTACTCCTCTATCTGGAAAAGCTGCGATGAACTCCGTGGAGGAATGGAACCCAGCGAATACAAGGACTTTGTACTGCTGATGCTGTTTATCAAATACATCAGCGATAAATATGCCGGGGTTCCATATGCTCCGATAACGGTTCCTGTCGGCTCCAGCTTTGCTGATATGGTAGCACTGAAAGGTAAGCCTACGATTGGCGATGATATCAACAAAAAAATTATTGCCCCTATCGAACAGGCCAACCAGTCATTAGGAGCAATTAAGGTGGATTTTGACAACCCGGAAAAGGTTGGCACCGGTAAGGAAAAGGTGGATAGGCTGACTAAGCTCATAGCCATCTTTGAGGGGCTGAATTTCAGCCGCAATAAGGCCGAAGGCGATGATTTGCTTGGGGATGCCTACGAATACCTGATGCGGAACTTCGCCACGGAAAGCGGTAAGAGCAAGGGGCAGTTCTACACACCTGCCGAGGTGAGCCGGATTATGGCCAAGATAATCGGCATCAGCCATGCAAAGGCATCAGCTGATACCACGATATATGACCCGACGAACGGCAGCGGCTCGCTGCTGTTAAAGGTAGCTGCAGAGGCCGAAGGTAATGTTACCATATATGGACAAGAGAAAGAAAGCACTACTGCGTCTCTGGCTAGAATGAACATGGTTCTCCACGACTGCCCCACAGCACTTATTGCCTGTACAGGTAACAGTACCTTGTCCGACCCCCAATTCAAAGAACCCAACGGTGGGCTGAAACAATTCGATTTCGTGGTCGCCAATCCTCCATTTTCGTCAAAAAATTGGAGCAATGGACTTAGTATCGGCGATGAGAATGCCGATACCTATGGCCGTTTTGCCGGTTTCGGGATTCCACCGGAAAGCAACGGGGATTACGCCTTTCTGCTTCATATGATTAGGAGCCTAAAGAGCCATGGCAAGGCTGCCGTCATTCTGCCGCATGGTGTCTTGTTCCGGGGCAATGCTGAAGCCGAAATCCGGAAGAACCTGATTAAAAAGGGCTATATCAAAGGTGTTATCGGGCTGCCGGCCAACCTGTTTTATGGTACCGGTATCCCAGCCTGTATCCTCCTCATCGACAAAGAGCATGCCACCAGCCGCAAAGCCATTTTTATCATGGATGCCAGCAAAGGATTCATGAAAGACGGCGCCAAAAACAGGCTCAGGGAGCAGGATATCCACAAGATAGTGGACGTGTTCAATAAGCAGCTCGAACTGCCCAAATATAGCCGGGTTGTACCAATAGCCGAGATTGAGGGCAAGGACTTTAACCTGAATATCCCACGTTATATCGACAGTCAGGAAGAAGAGGATATACAGGACATCGAAGCCCATCTCCGGGGTGGAATCCCGCTCCGGGACATCGACGCCCTCGGTGATTACTGGCAGGTATGTCCCAACCTCAGGTCTGATTTGTTTGCACCCATAGAGCGAAAAGGTTACTGTGAGCTGAGGATTCAAAAGACGGAGATGAAGAAGACCATCTTCGACCATCCGGAATTCCGGGGATTCAGTGAGGAGGTTCATGAAGCCTATGATGGCTGGAAGAGAAGAACCCTCCCCATCCTAAAAGGTATTGGGGTCGGGGTTAAACCCAAGAGGCTCGTTCACGACATCGCCGAAGACCTGCTGGCCACCTTTGCCCCTCTAAGGCTCATCGACAGATATGATGTCTACCAGCATCTGATGACTTATTGGGCTGAGGTCATGCAGGACGATGTGTACACCATCTCCGACGAAGGCTGGGCTGCCGGGCGAATTCCCTACCGGATAAAGAAAACCACGAAAGAGAAGAACGGCGGCAGCAAAGAAAAAGATATTGAGGGCATTGAGGGCATCGAGAGCAAGCTCCTCAAGCCGGATTTGTTGATTAGCAGATATTTCCCCAGTGAAAAAGAAATGCTGGAATCTATGGAGAGTGAACGGGATGTCATAACCGGGCAGCTGGAAGAGATGGAAGAGGAATATGGGGCTGAAGAAGGCCTGTTGTCCGGAGCCCGGAACGACAAAGACAAGATAACGGCGGCCTCGGTTAGAGACCGGATGAAGGCTATAAAAGGCAGCAAGGCTGACCGGGAGGAATATGACCTGCTGGACGCTTACCAGCAGCTTAGCGAAAAAAAGGCTGGGCTGGGCAAACGAATATCAGCCCTGCAAAAGGAACTGGAGACCAAGGTTTGGAACCATTATGCTAAACTTAGCGATGATGAACTGGTAAGCCTTGTGGTGGACAACAAATGGATACCGGTAATGGATGCTGCTATCCAGACCGAAATGCAACGCATCAGCCAGCGATTGACCCAACGGATTAAAGAATTGGCAGAACGATACGAGACCCCGCTACCAAATCAGCTAGGTGAAATACGTAGTCTCGAGGAGAAGGTTAATGTACACTTGACTAAAATGGGGTTCATATGGAAGTAAAAAGAGGATTCATTAACACCGACCTCGGAGAACTCCCTGAGGATTGGAAATTATTTACACTAGGGGAATTGGCTCAGATAAAAGATGGCACTCATCAGACTCCTAAGTATTACGAATTTGGAATTCCATTTTATAGTGTAGAATCGATTACTTTAAACGATTTTAATAACACGAAGTTCATTAGTGCTGAAGAACATGAGTTTTTAACCAAATCATATAAAATTGAAAAAGATGATGTCTTGATGACAAGGATTGGCTCAATAGGTGATTGTAAATACATTGATTGGGATGCTAATGCAAGTTTTTATGTTAGCCTTGCGTTATTGAAATTTAAAGACAAAACTGTTGGAAAGTATTTTGTGCATTATTCTAAATCACAAGCATTTAAGAGCGAGGTTGAATTAAATTCACTTTTGCATGCTATTCCCAAAAAAATCAATTTGGGAAAAATTAATGATATTAGGATTACTCTCCCCCCCACCAAAGCCGAACAAACCGCCATCGCCACCGCCCTGAGCGATATGGATGCTCTTATATCCAGTCTCGAAAAACTCATAGAAAAGAAGCGGGCTATCAAACAAGGGGTCATGCAGGAGCTGCTGAGGCCGAAGAAAGGATGGGTAGTCAGAGAATTGGGTGAAATTTGTTCCTTTTACAATGGTAAAGCCCATGAAAATTATATTGATGATAATGGCGATTTTATTGTGGTGAATTCAAAGTTCATTTCAACGGAAGGGCAGATAGTAAAATACTCACTCATCAATATGTTTCCATTGGAGAAAAATGATATAACTATGGTGATGAGTGATATTCCCAATGGTAAGGCGTTAGCCAAGTGTTTTATTATACCTGAATCCAATAAATATGCACTTAATCAACGTATCTGCGCTATACGTTCTAATGAGGTCGACATAGACTTCCTAGCTATGATGATGAATAGAAACAAGTATTATCTTGCGTTTGATAGTGGTTCTGGACAGACAAATTTAAGGAAGAATGAAGTTCTAGAATGCCCTATTCCATTACCCCCAACAATTGAAGAACAACAATACACCTCATCTGTCATTTGTGAAATAGAAAATGAAATAAAATCTTTAGAAAAAATCCTTCGAAAATATATTTGGCTTAAACTAGGTATGGTACAAGAATTACTAACAGGTAAAACCAGACTCATATGAAAAACTATTACCGTATAATGTTAGGGCATAAAAGCATTCATGCTGAGGAATGCATAAAAGGAAATTTTATAGGTGCCGACTTTGATATTAAAGTTGATTTATCCAACAAATTACCTGCAAACTGGAGGGAGTTTAATCAAACGTTCATACCTATATGGCTGGAAAATCATCCCGGAAAAACAAAGATTTCTGCAGGGTTATCGTGTGGCGCATTATGGACAATTGCTAAAGGTATTAACAACGGTGATATTGTTATTTGCCCCAATGGATATGGTGTGTATAACATAGGCGAAGTTCTGGATACATACTCCTATCATCCGGAAGGTATTTTACCGCATCGAAGAACCGTAAAATGGTATCCAAACACCATTGAACGCTCAACAATGAGTGATTCGCTACGTAATTCAACAGGTTCAATCGGAACAGTTAGTTTTATAACAAAACATGCGGAAGAGCTTGAGCGATTAATTGGGGGTGTTGCCCCTCCTGTTATTATTGCGACAGATGATACTATTGAGAATCCATCAGCCTTTGCACTCGAGAAGCACCTTGAAGATTTTTTGGTAAACAATTGGAAACAGACGGAACTGGGTAAACATTACGATATTTTTCAAGAAGATGGTGAATTGGCGGGGCAACAGTACCAAACAGATACAGGTTCTATTGATATTCTGGCCATCAGCAAAGACAAAAACGCTCTTCTAGTTGTGGAATTAAAGAAGGGAAGGGCAAGTGATTATGTTGTGGGTCAGGTTCAGCGATACATGGGTTATGTAAAAGAGGAATTGGCTGAAGCTGGTCAACACGTGAAGGGAGTAATCATTGCACTTGATGATGATATTAAAATAAGAAGAGCATTGTCAGTCACAACGAATATAGACTTTTACAAGTATCAGGTAAGCTTTAAGGGCACCTCTAAAAACTAAATTGTTAATAAATATTTGATAACTATTTGTG
>CAZSQJ010000057.1:0-16249 GCA_964608665.1 uncultured Bacteroidales bacterium
TACTGTGTCGGTATAAACAGCTTTGCATTCGCAAACTTGTCAAGACTGAGTATACATGACAATAGTTTTTTCTCAGACATCTTTTAGTTGTTTTAAGAGTAAATTTTTAAATGCACTTCAATTTTAAGAAAAACAGTGTTGATTATCAGCGCTTTAATAACATTAAACAATTAGATAAAGGATCCACTCTTTCGTGCTGTAGCAGTGCATGTGCTGCCGGGCAGAGATAAAAAATTGAGCCACAGGAGAGTGGGTTGGTGGTCAATGGTAATCAGTTTTTCAATTTCTGAAAGCGAGCGCGGGGCTATTTGAAGTTTTCATACCTTTGTACCCCTGAATTTAAAATATCAGACGGCTCCATAGTTCAATGGATAGAACAGATGTTTCCTAAACATCAAATCCAAGTTCGATTCTTGGTGGAGCTACGATAACATGTATACTCAGTCTTGACAGGTTTGCGAAGAAAAGCTGCGGATGCCGACACAGTCGGAGGGTTTTACCCGTGATTTTCGCAAACCCATTCCGTGTCGGTATAATAACGCTCTGGTCTCCAAAGCGTTATTTTTTTATTCACGGGAATGATTCCCTAGTGCAGATGACTCTGATGCAGCTGACCGACAGACCAGGCTGCATGAAATGGCAGCGGTCAGGCCGGGTTGTGGGTTACAGGATGATAGGTTCTGAGCGTTGCGGATCCGGAAAAGCTTAAGGGCGCCCCGCTGACGGGACGCCCTTAAACGTTGTATGGCATATATAACGGCACGGAATCATTTTGCGACAATCTCAACAATGTACATGCACGGTATAACTTACTTACTGCCTGCAGTGATGTTCCGCCGGATTATTCAATAATGAACATGATCGTATCGCTGAATGAATGTGCATTTAATTTAATGGTGTACAATCCTTTTTCGAGCCCGGTCAGATTTAGCTTTCTGGAATCTCCGGCATGGATGCCGTTAATATTTTCTTTATAAACGACTGATCCCAGGATATTCATTACCTTCATATTTAATGTTCCCTGTATATTATCGGGGAACGTAAGGGAGAACATGCCCCGGTTTGGATTCGGACTGATGTTTACTGCATTACCCTTGTTGTTTTGTGATATTCCGTTACAGGCATCCACAAAGATCATGTTAGTGGTTGAATTGCTGCACCCGGTGACCGGATCGTTATAACTGTAGGTGATGGACTGGTTCCCTGGACCGGTACTTGACGGATCAAACTGGTTATTTGACACACCCGGACCTGAATAGGTACCCCCGGCCGGCATACCGCCTGTCAATACAAATGCCGGCCAATAGACACAACAGGGAGCCAGAGACAGGCTCACAACCGGTAATGGATTCACGGTGATGAATCTGTTTGCGATACCTCCCTCGCCGCAGTTGTTGACCGGTTTCACCGATACCGTACCGGAACTGGCGCCTGCAGTCAGATAGACATTAGGTGTATTCTGTCCCGACACGATCGTCCAACCGGCAGGAACGGTCCATTGATATGATGTGGCAGCCGAAGCACTGGCTGTGCATGTGAGAGTGCCTCCCTCGCATACACTCAGGGAGGATGTAATCATAGCATTCCCCGGCAGGGGGTTGACGGTTATATTTTTGGTTGCAGTGTTCCCTTCACCGCAGCTATTGATCGGCTTCACTGTCACATTGCCCGAACCGGCACCCACGGTGAGTACCACACTGGCCGTATTCTGCCCCGACACGATTGTCCAGCCCGAAGGTACCCCCCAGAAATAGGAGGTGGC
Organism: uncultured Bacteroidales bacterium; assembly: GCA_964608665.1. Lineage (GTDB taxonomy): Bacteria > Bacteroidota > Bacteroidia > Bacteroidales > CAIXZF01 > JAKLIX01. The sequence continues at coordinate 1,763 of CAZSQJ010000057.1, forward strand.
TCCCGAAGCAGTGGCTGTACAGGTCAGGGAACTTCCCTGGCATGCACTTGATGATGCGCTTATGGTTGCGTTTCCGGGCAGCGGACAATAATAAGTCACCTTGATTTCCGGCATATCGCTTGAGGTGTGACCGTAAAATGTCCCGTAAACATCATTATCTCCCTTGTTTCTGAATCCCAGGGCCCATTGGAAGGCTCCAGCGGCCAGGGTGTTTTCCAAATCTGTTATGGCAGTGTTTCTGAGGCAGATGCTGTGTTCGCCCGTTTCTCTCATAAACACCTCTTCATCAGCAAAATGGGTTCCTGAGTTGTAGATATCGTTGAAAATGGACGAAGCTCCTGCCGTCAAAGGATTGACAGTCATTTTCTTGATATAAAGAATATGATCGGCACCTCCTGCCGCAGAAGTATTTGCGGTGAATTCCAGGTTCAGGATATCTGCCGTGGAAGGGATGTCATCTATATCAAACAATGCCCATCCGTTGTAAACGGCTGCCGGCAGGACTTGTACGCCAGCCCTTATATTTCCGTCCGTTTTCGCAGTACTGGTGCAATATCCTGTCCAGTTTGCCACATTTAGCGGATGAATTATTTTTATGGTCGGGGGCGAAGTGGTATAAGTAACCGTGATTTGCGGCCCTCCGTCGGAATGACCTTCGATTGCGCCATAGGCATCATTATCTCCCTTGTTTCTGAAGCCGATCGCCCACCATGTTGTTCCGCCGGTTACTTTTGTCTGAAGATCTGCAATGGCATCTGAATTCAGTGTGATGCTCTGCGATCCGGTTGCCTTCATGATGATCTCCTCCTCTGCAAAATGAACACCGGAGCTGTAAATGTCGTTGAAAATGACGGCGGCGGTTGCTGATCTGGGATCAACTGTCATTTTCTTCAGAAATAAAATATGGTCGCTTCCTCCGGCTGTACTCGTTACTCCTGAAAATACAATATTGGCAACCGTTGCATTTGAAGGGATGCCGCTGATGTTAAATACTGCCCATCCATTGTAAACATAGGTGGTGGGGAATACAACATGTTCTCCGGCCCGGATATACCCGTCATACTTATTGGTGCTGGTACAATAGCCGGTCCAGTTGTTCGTGTTGTTTGGCGTACAGTTAATGATGGACTGGGTAAAAGCAGTATTCGATATTGATCCGCAAAGAATCCATATCAGTAAATGCATACAGACTCCCTGGATGTAAGCCCTGAACCCGTGCAGGAACATCCTTGCATTCGCGTCAATCTGATGAATGTAATTGTTTTTCATAATTCGTTGGATTAAGTTAATAATTATATTTTAGGGCTGGTGTATCTCTGACAAGGTTCCGGCATTGTTTCTGTCAGCAACGATGATTCCACCGTGGAATAAGCGCAACATAACCTGAACTGGTGATATTTTCATGGGGAAGAACTTAGCGGAACTCAGGCTACAACAAAGTTACCTTTGACATAAAGCCCTGTCAATCACACAAAAGTAGATTTATGGAAGCCGGAGAAACCGGAATGCTCAGAGCCCTCTGGGGAAGATCTTATTGATCGCCTCTACTTTGGAATGAACCTGGAGTTTTTCGTAGATTTTTCTGAGGTACGTCCTGACGGTTTCGATGCTGATCAGCAGTTTCTCGGCTATTTCTTTGTATTGATAGCCTTTTGCCAGGGAGATCAGGATTTCTTGTTCCCGATGGCTGAAGGTATCCAGCAACTCATTGTTATTGCCCCGGTCCCTGAAAGTGAGTACGACCATACGGGCGATCTGGGCCGACATGGGTGAACCGCCGTTGTATATGTCCCTGATTGCTTCGATCAGGCGCGACGGCGGTGAATTCTTGGTAATGTATCCGGTTGCCCCGGCGCAGAGCGATGCAAAGGTACGCTCCTGGTCCTCATGTATCGTACACATCAGGTACTGCACCTGAGGCTGCAGCGGCTTCATTCTGGCCACGCATTCGATGCCGGTCATGCCGGGCAGGGTGATATCCATCAGTACCACATCCAAATTAAGGGATTCGAAATCTGCAATGAAATCCTCAGCACAACAAAATAAACCCACAACGCTGATTTCATCCGTTTTTCTTAAAAACACTTCCATCGAACGCCTGATCTCAGGATCGTCTTCCACCAGGGCAACGTTGATAATTGACATGGGATTCTTTTCCTGCAAACTTACAAAAGGGATGTCGCAGGAGCAATCACATAATAGTAGATTTGCCGTTTATACTCAGTCTTGACTGGTTTGCAAATGCAAAACTGTTTATACCGACACAGTAAAGCAATGTGCAATAAGCGTGCTTCAATACAGTGTACGGCATTCCTGGTTCTAAGCACCAATGCTGCGCATTGCTGCAAAGAACCAGTGAAGACTGAGTTATGCCGTACATCGTTATGACAAACTTTTTCGCAAACCTGTTCCGTGTCGGTATAACTGCCCCTGAACTACACCTGGTGCATTCCGGGCCGGGTATTGTTCCGCAAGGCTGGTCTGTGTCGGTTTATGTCATTGGTTTTGTAATGAATCCCTAAAAGAAACCTGCAATTATCATTGATACCGGAAGAACACAGCAATGCGATGTGTCTTTTTGGAGTCACCGGTATAGTGTGGTTTTAAGGATGATGGGAGTGCAAACACCTTTCCGCTGCTCAAAAAGCTGTTGATAAAAATATCTGATGCCCTGTGAACACAGGAGTGCTTCGGTTTATTTTCGCGGGCAAAATTCTGAAAAATGAAGCAAAAGTGGACAACCTCCAACATTCCTGACCTGAGCGGTAAAATTATGTTGGTAACCGCGGGTGACAGTTCCCTGGGTTACGAGATCGCCAGGACATTTGCCCTGAAGGGCAGCACAACGGTAATTGCCTGTCGCGATATCCGTACAGGCGAACGGATCAGGGAAACGATCCTTACGCAAAAGGAAGACGCAAAGATCGCAGTGATGCCGCTCGAGATGGGTAACCAGCATTCGGTGGAACAGTTCGCCGCTGCATTCAACAAGGCTTACGACCGCCTCGACGTATTGATGAACATCAGCGATCAGCCCGGGCATATCAATCTTACCAGGCTGCTGCTGGCCAGGCTGGCTGCTACCCCTCAATCCAGGGTTGTCAACCTCAGCCTGGGAGAACATAAACTGAAGCAGAAGGACTTCAGGCGCATCCTGAAAGGGAACAGCCTGTTCAACGCTTCCAAAAAGAAAATAGGCGGGCTCAGGTGGTCTAACATGGTTTTTACCTATGAGTTACAACGCTCGTTTGACCAGGGAAAGGTGAATTGCAGGGCTGTGGCTGCCTATCCCGGACCGGCCAACAGGAACCTGATGCGCAGGGTGAGAAACCAGTGGTACTGGCGCCTGTTCAAACCAGTTTACAGGCTGTTCACAGGTCCCGATCCCCAGGAATCAGCTTTACCGGGGATCAGGGCTGCCCTTGCCGCTAATGTGCAGGGCGGTGAATACTTCGGACCTGGCGGATTCGTGGAGGTCAACGGCTATAAAAGTTATAATGCCGTACTTCACTTCGTTGCCTGAAAAACCTGTCTGAAGCGGTTCGAGAAAACGATACTCTTTATACCGTTATCTCTGGATCAGTATTTTCTGATGGATCTTCTTGTCTTTTACCGGTATTTCCGCGATATACTCTCCCGGACTTAGTTCTGCAACGGAGATCTGCTGTTCCTCTTCGGTCAGATATGCTGTTAATACTACCTTTCCTGCGAGATCATAAATACAGACAGTCAGGAGAGAATTGTTTTTCGATCCTTTGCTTAAGGTAATGACATCATTCGCGGGATTGGGATAAATAGTGACCGGCAAAGGATTATGATCGTCTTCTATGCCTGCACTGAAAGTGGTTTTAAGTATCGTACCCCCGTCTCCTGCAATATATCCCGCTATTGTTGAAGCCTGCTCAACCAGGTGAAGTGCATTCAGGGTTTTGGTGGTCCCGCTTGTCTGGCTGCTCCAGGTATTGCCTCCGTCGGTCGTTTTCCTGATGGTGCCATTCCATCCGACTGTAAAGCCGACATTTAAAGTCCCCTTCGGTGCAAAAGAGATACCATATAGTACATTAGCGGTACCACTTGATTGTTGCACCCAGGTATTCCCTCCGTTGGTGGTTTTGAGGATCTCCCCGCTGTTCCCGGCTGTTAAACCTATTGAAGTGTTGGCAAAGTAAACAGAATACATGGCATAATTGGTCGGGATTGATTGAATTGTCCACGAGGTTCCTCCATTTTCGGTTTTAATGATCCTGCCGTTAGTGCTTTCACCGCCAACAGCAAAACCATGATCGTTATCAAGAAAATAAACCGACTGAAGCCAGTAATTCACGCCACTGTTTTGTTGAATCCAGCTTGATCCTCCGTCTGTAGTCTTGAAAATGACACCACCGCCGGAATACCCTCCTACAACATAGCCTGTATTGGCATCCGTAAAAAAGACAGATCGAAGCGATTCTGTGGTACCGGTCGGCAGACTGATCCATGTAGTACCTCCGTTGTTTGTTTTCAGCAAGGTACCGGCGCCTCCGGCAACGAATCCTGTATTGGCGTTGAGGAAGTAAACCGAGTTCAGTATTAAAGTAACACCGCTAACCTGCGATGTCCAGGTGTTACCGCCGTTGGTGGTCTTTAAAATAGTTCCGTCCAGTCCGACTGTATACCCGGTGTTGAGATCGGTGAAGAAGATGCTTCTGAGATCTGATGAGGTTCCGCTGTTAAGGGAAATCCATTGTGCCTGCAGCTGAGATCCAAATACAGCCAGGACAAGAAATGCAAACAGTTGTTTTTTCATAAGCAGGTTGTTGTGATTATTGAGCTAACACCGCAAGCTTGTTTTTCATTGAATTATTCCGAAAGAACAATGGTATCCGGTGTGTGTTTCCAGTGTCACCGGTATAAAGGACGCTAAACGAAAATTGATTCACATTTACACTAAGATTCAGTATATATCAGAACTCCATTGACTGAATTCATGAGTAATATTCCCGGATGAAAATTATCCCAATCATCGGATGAACAGACAATCGAAATACTACTGCAGTTGCTTCGGCGGAAATCATGGAATGAATGATCCGTCGACATCGCCTGAACAAAGGGCACGGATGTTTTTCGTCACGATGGTGCTGTTCGGAAGGTTTACCACGGGGCTTTCGAATACCCAGTCGCTCTGGCTGAACTTCGGGATGGCCTCCACAAAACGTTGCATGATGTTCAGCGCATCGGCGGTATTCACATAATTGCTCACATCATTGTCGGCCGCCTTCAACTGCAATGGACTCATGGTTTCAAGCCCGACAAAGTACTTCATGATTTTCAGGGCATCGACCGCATTGTTCCCGCCCCAAGGAGCACTGTCGTTACAACTCAGGTAATAGGTGCCGGGTGCAACCCCTATAAAGCTGAAATACCCCGTGGCACTGGTGTTTGTCTGGGCAACTACTCCCCCGCCTAGCCTGAGCTTAACATTCACACCCTGTAATGGCGTGTTGATATTGTTCTGATAACGGACATATCCCTGGATTTTCGTAAAACCCATCGGGACCAGCTCGTAATAATTCCGCTTGTTCACCTGGAATATTTCCCTGGTGACACTGTCCTGCAGAAATGCAATGATCTCGAAATTTTCTTCTGTCCATCCGGGCTCTTTTGTAAAAGAGACAGGGATATTCAACTGGACATGGTTTACCAGGTCGACCGGCAAGCCTGCCGGGGTGGGTAAAACCAGCCTGGTAACATGGTTAACCTGGGTCTGCCCCTGCCAGTTATATGGAATGGCAGATTCAGTCAGGATCACCCTCAGTACCAGGTTCGGGTTCAATACCGGTGCCATGCGGTCCAGGATGATATTCAGGGAGTAATCATTGCCACTGTGCGTCCCGAAAATCCGGATGTCGAAAGGGGTTCCCAGGGAGTAGCGCTGATCGTAGCGGCTGACATATTCATTGTAGGCATTGTAATTACCCCCGTAAGAGAGTACGCCGTCGAAATATGCCGTGGGGAAGCCCTGGATATTGTAATATTGCAGCCTTTTACCGGAGCCCTCTGTTGTGAATGGATCTCCCGGAGAGGAATGATACTCGGCAACGGCGATCTGCTTACCATAATATATCATGTCATGGATCGCCTGAACGGAAACCGGACATTGCTGACACCAGGTGGCCGTGGCCACCTCGGCAAGTACAAAACGCCGCGGTACCAGCGACAGGGTGCTGATTACTTTGCCCGCCGTATCATTGCCTGCCACCAGGTCACTGTCAGCCTTGATCTCCGCTTCAATCCGGTAAAAGTCGTTGGTCAGGTTCAACACATAGGCGGGATAAACCAAGGTGTCGGATTGGTCAGCAAGTATCAAGTCGCTGGTTTGCTGGGTGTTGTATACCAGATTGTTGTTGCCGTCATAGATCCTGCAAACCACGGGAACCTGATCTGCGGCCTCTTGTCCGAGGTTGGTGATGACGAAAGTGGGGGTGATCTGGGAGTTGGGAAGGTAATTGTCGGGATTGAGGATGCTGGTAACACTGAGATCGTGCAGGGGGGGGACCACGATCCGGATGTCATCCAGATACCATGCTGCAAGGTTGGTGGAGTTGCCCTGGAGATAGAAAGCGAACTGGAACTGGGTGGTGTTGAAACCCGGATATTGCACGCTTACCGTCTGTTCATTTTCCACAATGCTGCCAACAGGTACCACGGACCACAGCACCTGCCACGGTGCGTTCCCGTTCCTGGCAGCCAGCCCGATCGTATATCCCGGCAGCTGATGTTCAAGCGTATAACTGAAACTGATCTTGAGCATACCGTAAGAAGATACGTTCAGAATAGGCGAGATGAAACGGCTGATGTTGAAAAAACCGGGGCTGCCGGAAAACCTGAGTTCCCCTGCCGAACCCCCTGCATAAGCAGTATTGGTGACAGACCAGTTCGCCGCCTGCAGGTCGGCTGACCAGCCCGGAGGGATTGACAAACCTGAAAAACCTTCACTATATATTTCCTGTCCCTTAGCCTTGTAAGGATTACACAGGAGAGAAACCACCGAAACACCAACGAACAGTGGAATCAGGAAATATTTGTATATAGGGAAGTACATATATTTTTTCAAGTTTGAAAGATAACAAAATTTTTTTTCTTATGTTTACTCACCGAAAATGAATTAATTTTTTTTTAACAACCTGTTGAATGTCTGATCAGGATTCTTGATCAGAATGAATACTGTTCAATGACAGGAATAATACATGAGAAGCTTTGTATAGAATTGTATCTCAGTTGAATACGCGTGATGAAAGTTACCAGAGGAACCTGGAACAGATGATGGAGATCCTGGGTACTTTCAAGTCGGAATTGCGGAGCGTCCGGTCCGGGGCTCCCGCCTCAGCCATATCAAGGCATAAGGAAAGGGGGAAGTTGCTTGCCAGGGAGCGCATTGACCTGTTGCTCGATCACAACACCCCCTTTCTGGAGCTTTCCCCGATGGCGGCCTATGGCTTGTACGACAACCAGTTTCCATCGGCAGGAGTGATCACCGGGATAGGGGTTATCCACGGACGGGAAACGGTAATCGTGGCTAACGATGCCACAGTGAAAGGCGGAACCTATGTGAAGGAATCCATCAAAAAACATGTGAGGGCACAGGAAATCGCCCTGGAGAACAAATTGCCCTGTGTGTATATGGTAGATTCAGGGGGTGTGTTCCTGCCTGAACAGGCCAATGTGTTTCCTGACAAATACGATTTCGGCCGCTTTTTCTTTAACCAGGCCAGGCTTTCCGCCATGCGGATTCCGCAGATCGCCATTGTGATGGGAAGCTGTACGGCAGGTGGCGCCTATGTCCCGGCCATGAGCGATGAGGTGATCATTGTCCGGAACCAGGGTACCATTTTTATCGGGGGACCACCCCTTGTCAAGGCTGCCACCGGGGAAGAGGTTTCGGCCGAGGATCTCGGAGGTGCCATTGTTCATACCACACTTTCGGGCGTTGCCGATCACCTGGCTGATGACGACCACCATGCCCTGCAGATATGCCGGAACATCTTCGAGAGCCTGGAGAAGCCCGACCGTCAGGAGCTCGATATCCGCCAATCCGAAGAACCTTATTACGATCCGCGGGAATTGTACGGACTGGCACCTGTCGATCTGAAAAAGCCCGTGGATGCCCGGGAGATCATCGCCCGCATTGTCGATGGCAGCCGCTTTCATGAATTCAAGGCCAACTATGCCACCACACTCTTGACAGGCTTTGCACATATTATGGGATTCCCTGTCGGCATTCTTGCCAATAACGGCGTGATCTTTTCCGAAACTTCGCTGAAGGGAGCCCATTTCATCGAGTTGTGTGTCAGCCGGAAGATCCCTATTCTGTTTCTGCAGAATATCACAGGCTTTATTGTTGGAAAAGAATACGAGCGAAGGGGGATCGCCCGTGACGGAGCCAAGTTGGTTCACGCCGTGGCCAATGCCGGTGTACCCAAATTCACCGTCATCTTTGGCGGTTCCTTCGGGGCCGGCAATTATGCCATGGCAGGAAGGGCTTATGAACCAAGGCTGCTGTTTATGTGGCCCAACGCCAAGATATCCGTCATGGGCGGTGAACAGGCTTCCGGTGTTCTGATTCAGGTCAAGGAGGAACAACTCCGTGCCAAGGGAAAAACCCTCGATCCATCCGAGAGGGAAAAATTGCGGCAGGAAATCCTCGAAAAATACGCGACCGAAGGATCCGCTTATTTCAGTACGGCCAGGCTCTGGGACGACGGGATCATCGACCCGCTCGACACCCGTAAGATTATTGCCATGGGAATCGCCATGTCGCTCAATAACAAGTATCCCGAACCCAGGTTCGGAGTATTCAGAATGTAAACACATGAACGAAATGTATCAGACCATCACCATCGAATTCACCGGACCTGTAGCCACGGTCTGGCTGAACCGTCCGGCCATCCATAATGCCTTCAATGAATCCATGATCAGTGAAGTATTACACTGCTTCCGGCAGATCAATACCTGGAACCAGGTGAGGGCTGTCGTGCTCCGCGGCAGCGGAAAGTCCTTCTGCGCCGGCGCCGACCTGAACTGGATGCGTGCTGTGGCAGGCTATTCCTATGAACAGAATCTTGCCGAAAGCAGGCAGTTGTCGGATTGTTTCCATGCCATCTACACCTGCAACAAACCCACCATTGCCTTTGTACATGGTGCCGCAATCGGGGGAGCCAACGGATTGCTCTCAGCCTGCGATCTTGCTTACTGCGACCATGAAACTGTTTTCAGTCTCAGCGAAGTGAAGATCGGTATCATTCCTGCCTGCATCTCACCCTATGTGATCAAACGGGTGGGTGAATATAACGCCAGGGAATTGATGCTTTCAGGGAAACGTTTCTACGGTCCGGAAGCCGAACGTGCAGGCCTTGTGAATAAATCCCTTGATCCTGAGGAACTTCCGGCCTATGTACAATCGGTGATCGACCTGCTGCTGACCAGTGGACCGAAAGCCATGGAACATTGCAAGCGTCTCATTCATGAAGTGACCAACAACCTGAGCCTCGATCAGGCGCTTGACTATACGGCCGGGATGATAGCCGACATCCGTGCCTCCGACGAAGGTCAGGAAGGGATGGCGGCCTTTCTGGAAAAAAGAAAACCCAACTGGATATTAAACGAATAGAGGATGCTGATTGAAAAACTGCTCATCGCAAACAGGGGCGAAATCGCGGTCCGTATCATACGGTCTGCCCGTAAACTGGGAATAAGAACCGTTGCGGTCTATGCTTCCAATGAGGAGGATGCCTTCCATGTGAGAATGGCCGACGAAGCCTATGGTCTGGGGGAAGGCGAACTGACAGATACCTATCTGAATATCTCCCGTATCGTTCATATAGCCCGGTCGGCACAATGCAATGCCATTCATCCCGGCTATGGTTTCCTGTCGGAGAATGCCGTCTTTGCAGATGCCTGTCAGAAGGCCGGCCTGATTTTCGTCGGACCATCACCCGAAGCGATCCTCAGGATGGGGAACAAGGTGCTCTCGCGTGAACTGGCAGTGAAAGCCGGACTTCCCGTCACCCGGGGTGTTACCGGCGACCCTGCCGCTATCCTTGAAAAAGCCAATGACCTGCCGTTTCCCGTTTTGGTGAAAGCTGCCTCGGGCGGAGGCGGTAAAGGTATGCGAATCGTGGAAGACCCTTCGCAACTTGCCGAAGCGCTCGAATCAACCGCCCGGGAGGCCAGAACCTATTTCGGCGACGGAACAGTTTATCTCGAACAGTATATTCTGGAACCCCGCCACATCGAAATCCAGGTGCTTGGCGACCATCACGGCAACCTGATTCACCTGTTTGAAAGGGAATGTTCCATTCAAAGACGGTACCAGAAGATCGTGGAGGAAAGTCCTTCGGTTACCCTGACGCCTGATGTGCGGCAACGCATGGGTGAAGCAGCCGTAAATATCGCTAAAACAATCGGATACAGCAGTGCAGGAACGGTGGAATTCCTCGTCGACAGCAAGCTGAATTTTTATTTTCTTGAAATGAATACCCGCATCCAGGTAGAGCATCCTGTCACTGAAATGGTTACGGGCGTGGACCTGGTGCTTGAACAATTGCATATTGCCTCGGGAACGCCGCTTCGGATAAAGCAGGAAGAGGTCATTCAGCAGGGGCATGCCATCGAGTGCAGGATATATGCAGAAGATCCGGCAAACAACTTTATGCCTTCGCCGGGTGATATTACATTGTACCGTCAACCCTCGGGCAAGGACATCCGCCTCGACAGCAGTATCGACGGCGCTGCTTCCATCCGCAGCCAATACGACCCGATGATCTCAAAACTCATCGTACGTGGCGAAAACCGCGACCTGGCCATTCTGCAGATGATCAGGGCCCTGGATCAGTATATCATCCACGGAATTCATACCAACATCCCTTACCTTAAAGGAATACTGAAGGAGGAGGATTTCAGGGAGAACATCATCTCCACAGCTTTCTGCACAACCCATACAGATCGTATCCTGGAAAATATGGAGGCGGGTAAGGGTGCCCTTCAACAGGAAATACCCCTGCTGGCAACCCTGCTCTATGCACTTGATCCCATGCGAAAAGGAGCCGGCGGCAGTGCCTGGGAAAGAACCGGTTTCTGGAGAATGATCAGCGACCTGGTGATCCGGCTTGATCAGGAGGAATTTACAGTCGAAATATTGCGGAATTACGGTCGGCATTTCCATTTTCTGATCCGTGATGTGGAATATGAAACCAGCCTGCTTCAGTCGTCTTCAGGCAGACTGGAGTTTACGGCAAACGGAAAACACCATGTTGCCGATGTGTCCATGCTGCATAACGGGTGTTATCAGGTCAGCATTCTCGGAGTCTCCTTCCGCTGCGAACGCCTCGATGTCCTTCGCATCGAGGATGTATATATCCCCCATGCTACCGGCCTTGCTGATCTGGTGGTGTCTCCTATGCCCGGAAAGGTGGTGAAGATCAATGTTTCCGAAGGCCAAAGCGTAAGCACCGGTGAGGTCCTGCTGGTAGTGGAAGCCATGAAAATGGAGAACAACATCCTGGCTCCCCGCGATGGCATCACCGGCCCTGTAAACCTGAAGCCCGGCGACCTGATCGACGCTCAGAAAGAATTGTTGAAGATCCTCGATCCGCCGGCTTCCTGAAAATATTACCTGATTGAATGTTCACTAAATTGATTTGATTATGGATATCTTTTGTACCGAAGAACATGACATGATACGGCAGACCGTCAGGAATTTTGCCGTGAAGGAAATAAAACCCCTTGCCCGGGAACTCGACGAGAAAGCCGAATTCTCGGTGGAGCTGACCAGAAAAATGGGTGAAATAGGTCTGTTCGGCATGGTGGTGGACCCTGAATACGGCGGGCATGGGTTTGATACACTGTCGTATATTATTGCCGTTGAGGAGCTTGCAAGGATCGATAGTTCCCAGGCGGCTACCGTGGCAGCGCATAACTCCCTGGGAATAGGCCCCTTATACGAATTTGGGACGGAGGAACAGAAACGGAAATATCTTCCCGATCTGTGTACCGGCGAAAAGCTGTGGGGATTTGGCCTTACGGAACCCAACGCCGGATCAGATTCCAGAGGTACCAAAACCAGGGCGTTACTGGAAAACGGGCAATGGGTGATCAATGGTTCTAAAATTTTCATCACCAACGCGGCTTCGGTTATCACCATGGGCTCCACCGTACAGGTAGTCACCGGGGAAAGAAACGGGAATAAGGAATTCTCCACGATTATCGTGGATCAGGATACTCCCGGCTTCAGGGCCGTGGAAATGCACGACAAAATGATGTGGCGGGCTTCCAATACGGCTGAATTGTATTTCGATGATTGCCGTGTCCCGGAACAAAACCTGCTCGGAAAGATCGGCCAGGGATCAAAGATCATGCTGCATACCCTCGACGGTGGAAGACTTTCCATTGCAGCCATGGGACTGGGTCTTGCACAGGGCGCTTTCGAGATGGCCCTGGAATATGCGAAGGAAAGAAAACAGTTTGGTCAGGCCATCGGCAAATTCCAGGCCGTCGGATTCAAACTTGCGGATATGGCTACCAAAATTGAACTCGCCAGGTGCCTGCTTTATAAGGCATGCTGGCTGAAGGACAATGACAAGCCTTACGCCAAAGAGGCCGCCATGTGCAAACTCTACTGCTCTGAAATCGCCAGGGAAGTGGCCGATGAAGCAGTGCAAATCCACGGGGGTTACGGCCTGATGAAAGATTATCCCATCGAGCGCTTCTACCGTGACCAGCGCCTGCTGCAGATCGGGGAAGGTACCTCCGAAATCCAGCGCATGGTCATCGGCAGGTACCTGGATTTGTATACTCAGTCTTGACAGGTTTGCGAATGCAAAGCTGTTTAGACTGAGTTATACCGTGCTTGTACATGATGTACTTTTCGCAAATTGATTCCGTGTCGGTATAACAAGCTGCCGGAAATCCTCTTTCGCTTTCTGCCATCATGACCGCAGAAACGCCCGTTCCCGTCATGACCATGATGGTGTTCACGGGTGTGGCTATTCAGGCCTGAAGCCTTTCCTCCCGGGTACACTGGAATTCATGGGAGGTATTTTTTTAAAAAAATAATGAACTTTTGTTCAAATGTCCCGTTTTTTTAGTATATTTGTCAAAACAATGAGGCGGCCCTGACCTGGCGCTTCCTTTTGATTACCAGAGAAGCAGCGATTCCTGACATTGGGTATTGAAAGATGTGTTCTCAGGTCCAACGGTACGAAAAGGCGTTTTGGAGCCAACATCAGAAAATACACTTAAACTCAAATAATCAACCCGTGAAAAAGAAAACTGTCATCCTGTTATGGTTGCTGCCCCTGGCAATCTTCATCGATTACCTCCTGATGGTGACTTTCGGCTGTTTTTCAGGTTACTGCAAAGCCGGGAACAATTTCTTCTGTTCGGTATACTGTATCGCAGGTATCTCACTCATTGTGTTATCCCTGGCGATAGGCACCTGGCTGTTCCTGAAACACCGCAGGGAGAAATATACGCATTCCTGACAGGCAGGCAAAACCAAAGCTGTCCGGTGCCGGTATGCCGTAATTAACGGCTTTCCTTTGCCGGGGAATGCATTTGTGCTGTCAGGCTTCTTTCTTATAATTTGTGGTCAGCAGCTCAATAATCTCTCCGATGGTTTTATATGGTTCGGTAATCACCACCAGCTGGATATGATGCCCTTCGGTAAGCCCCCTGATCCTGTCGCCGAATTCTCCTGAAATGATCTTCTTTACTCCTTTTTCCGCCAGGAATGAAACCGCAGATACACCTGCCTGTTCTGGAAGTTTACGGAAACGGTTCTCATGGAATGTCACTTCGCCGCTGGCGGGATCCACCAGTACAAACCAGGCGCAGCGGGCAAATGTTCCTGCGACCGGCGACGTCATCGAATTTCCTTCTGCTGTAATTGCGGTTAGCATGGCCATTGTTCAGACATTGAATTGTTCGGTGTGAAGGCTGCCGCATACCGGACAGGCAATCGGGGGAGGGGATTTCACCGGATCGTTGAAGGTGCTGTTGCAGATCATGCAGCGGTGCCAGGCCTGGTCGAAAAATACTTTGCCTCCCTCCACTACCAGTGTCCTCGCTTCTGAAAAGGCTGTTGCCACTTTCTTCCTGGCTTGTTCGTAAACCCGCGTAAGCGTAGGCCTGGATATCATCATCAGCCTGGCCGCCTCCTCCTGGTTCATCCCCATATAATCAAGCAGCCGGATCGCCTCCAGTTCTTCCATCAGCATAACGACCGCTTCCTTCTCCTCGCCGTAATACCCGTAAGGTTTAAATCCCTTGAAGCGGGGAGGACTGATGACTTTTCTCAGACGTTTCGGACGGGGCATGGGATGCAGGGTTTGTTTCGCCTTTGCGGGAACGGTCTTACAAATTGCGCTCCTCAGGGTGTAAAAATAGTATAAATGAATTAAAGCAGCTTACCTTTGAGGTTGTTAACTTCACTCCGGTCCGGCTTCGATTGTA
>CAZSQJ010000057.1:16349-24328 GCA_964608665.1 uncultured Bacteroidales bacterium
TAAAGCAGCTTACCTTTGAGGTTGTTAACTTCACTCCGGTCCGGCTTCGATTGTACCGGGAATGATTGACCTGCACCCTGCAAGGTGCGATAAATCCTTAATCAGTGTCAGAATAATCCGAAAAGACAGTGATAATGAAAGGGACATGCGGGCAAATCAAAACTGCTGCCTTCCTGGCGGGGCTCATCCTTGCCTGCATTTTGCCTTGTCCTCTCTACGCCCAGTTCACAGCCTTTGTACGGTACACTCCTGAGAACGGATTGCCGGGCTCAGAGGTGCTTGATATGAACCAGGATGCAGACGGCTGGTTGTGGTTCGCTTCCGCCTTTGGGATCTGCCGCTTTGACGGAAGGGAGTTCAGGACTTTTACCACTGATGACGGACTCCCTGCGCTTTCCAATACGGCCTGCTTCCTTTCTCCGAAAGGTCAGTTATGGTTCGGTTCATACGAAGCCATGCTTTGTTATGCCTGCAATGGACAAATTCAGGCTTTCGGGGCAAATGAACACTTGTCTTCCTTACTGCTGCAGGCGCCTGTGGTAAACCTTGTCTGGATCAACGATTCCACCATGGTGATCAGGTCAGGGAAGTTCCCTAACCTTGTGCAGATTTCCGCAAATGGAACCCTAAGCCTGTACGACAAGGATCTCTTCAGCGGAAATGATGATGCCGACCTTTGCCTGATGCCAAGCGGCCAGACCCTCCTGTGGAGCTTGAATCATTCCCTGTTCACAGATACAGGCAGGATTGCGGACAATATACCGGCAAACCATATGCCTGCCCTTGACAAACTCTACTTCAGCCTTGAAAAGGACCTGGATATAAAACTTCCTTCCAGGGAAACAGATTATATGATCAAGCTGGTGTATGCTTACCATTCACCGGGTACATATTATATAGGGATTCAGAACCGGCTCTTCTTGCTGGAACATGGAAATCTCAGACATCTTAAGACATTTGGCGGATATATCGCCAGGATTTTACCCGATCAGGCGGGTGATCTGTGGGTATCGGTTGCAGATCAGGGAGTCATGGTTTTTAAACGGGGGAACCTGGATCAGATGGCAGGACACTACCTGGACGGAAAAACGGTAAGTGCTTTTTGTCAGGACCACCAGGGAGGGTATTGGTTTGCCGTTCCGGGAGAGTGTGTCTACCATGTACCGTGCTTTCATTTCACTTCCTACAGTTCGTCACATCCCGTTCTGGACAATCCGGTTGAGGCCATGATCATCGACCGGAAACGGATCATCATATCAGACGCCACACCCCTGACCTGTGTTTTTACCCCGGACAAGAATGGTGAAGGATCATCCGGAAAACTTAGCATTACAGGTATCCGCGGGAATGTGACGGACATGGCGCTTGCCCCGGACGGATGCCTGTGGTTGCTGGGAACAAAGGAGCTGCGGTTTTCCGGAGAGTTGCACCCCATGCCTTTGAACGAAAGGCATTCTCCTTTTGCTTATCAAATCATTGCCGGGACAGATCAAAACATCTGGGTAGTGGGCGACCAGGGCGTATTTCAGTACCAGCGGGACCGTTTTCTGGGATTGCGCTGGAGTTTTCCGCCCGGGGTGCATCCCCGGACAACCGCGATCGACAGTCAGGGCAGGTTGTGGATCGGAACTTTTAAAGGCCTCTACAAGGCAGGCGACAGTCTGGAATATGCCGGGAATCTCCATCCCCTGCTTAAACAAAGAATCACTTGTCTTGCCTTTACCGGCAAACAGATGTGGGTCGGCAGCCGGACCGGGGGTGTTCTGCTGAAAACCGGTAACAGGATGATGCATTTTACCACTGCCAATGGTCTGCCGTCAAACAGTGTGAACGACATCTGCATCTCTGGCGACAGTGTGCTTTGGGTCGGCACCAACAGGGGACTGAGCAGGATCATCTCCCGGGATGACTGGCGGAATTTTACCGTACAGTCCTTTGGAATCTGGGAAGGATTGCCCGCCGCAGAGGTCAGAAGAATCGAAAACCTGGATAACAGAATATGGCTGGGTACCAACAGGGGACTGCTGTCGTTTGTCCCATCATCCCTTGACGGAATAACGACTGTACCGCCGCGCCTGAGCATTGAGAAAGTGATCCTCAATGACCATATCCCGCTGTCTTTGCAACACCACCTGCTCAAACCAGGCGAAAATACCCTGGAATTCTTTTACAGGGGAATCAGCTTTATACACAATGAAAGCCTGACTTACCGCTACCGCATACAGGATACGGATACATCCTGGATCATTACCTCCAATCCGTCTGTCAGACTCGCCGGACTTGCGCCCGGACAATACTGTTTCACTGTCCAGGCTGCCATCCCCGGTTCTTCATGGTCGGAACCTCCCGCCACCTGGACGTTTACCATCCGTAAACCCTTCACCGCAACATGGTGGTTCATCCTTGTCCTGGTACTTGCCCTTGTTTCGGTCATTTCAGGGATTTTTATGCTGCTGCTCCGCAACCAGCACCGGAAAGAGCAAACAAGGCAGGCGCTGTTGCTTTCGGAAATTAAAGCACTGCGCTCTCAGATGAATCCCCACTTTATCTTTAATGCCCTGAATTCCATCCAGTATTTTATCCTTGAAAACGCCCAGGGGAATGCCAACCGCTACCTGACGAATTTTGCCCGCCTCATCCGCAGGATACTTGAACAGTCAACCCATAACCTGATCACCCTGGAGGATGAGCTCATCACCATCAGATTGTACATCGACCTTGAGAGAATGCGTTTCGAACATGCATTTGAATATGTGGAACAGATCGACCCGGTTATCGATCCGGCTGATACCCTGATTCCTCCCATGCTGCTGCAGCCCTTTCTTGAAAACAGCATCTGGCACGGACTCTCTCCCAGAACTGCTGCCGGTATCCTGAAATTGTCAATTGATGCTCCCGCTGTTGGCATCCTGAGGATCACCATGGAGGATAATGGCGTGGGCAGGAAAGCCGCCGGACAGCTTTCTCAGAGACAACCAGGCCATGTTCCCATGGGCATGAGGAATGTGGAGGAAAGAATCGCATTGTTCAACAAGGTGAACCAGGCAGATATCAGGGTGGCGGTAAGCGATCTGTACGACCAGTCTGGACAGCCGGCAGGTACAAAGGTGGAACTCCTGCTTACCCGGCAGATGCTGGCATAAGAATAAACCGAAAGAACACAGGAATGTGATATGTGTTTCCAGAGTCCTCAGTATAACCGAAAATTGCTTCGCATTTTCATTAGGATTCAGTATCCCATGATTCCTGAGGGTTTCGTATCTTTGAATGTCATCCGGGAAATATGAAGGAAAAAGTCAACACCATCCTTGTGGATGATGAGATCAAAAGCCTGCTGACACTGAAGAAACTCATCGAACAGTATTGTCCCGAACTCAGTGTTGCGGACACTGCAGGTGATGTCGGCACTGCGGTAGAAACTATTAACCGCCTGCATCCTGCCCTGGTGTTTCTCGATATCAGTCTGCCCGACGGCAATGGCTTCGACATCCTTGAAAAAGTTGCATACAGGGACTTTCATGTGATCTTCGTTACGGCCTCCGATCGTTATGCCGTGAAGGCTTTCGGGTTCTCTGCCATCCATTACCTGCTGAAACCGGTCAGCCATGTGGAACTCCGGGAAGCCGTCGAACGCTACTTCCAACGACAGGATGATTTCCTCAGCGAAAACCGTCTCCATATTCTCAGGGAAAGTCTCAGCAACCGGCACGAAAAAATCATGCTGCCCTGCGCCGAAGGTTTCTGTATGGTGGAATTAAACCAGCTTGTCAGGATAGAGGCAGATGACAATTATTCCTGGTTTTATCTTGAGAACAAGGATAAGATACTGGTATCCAAATCATTGGGGAATTTCGAGCAGTTGTTGAATGATTTGTCGTTCATTCGTATCCACAGCAAGCACCTTATAAACATCCGTTACCTTCAGAAATATGTGAAGGGGAAGGGGGGGATCGTCGTTTTACAGGATGGGACCCACCTGGATGTTTCTGAAAGCAGAAAGAAAGCGTTTCTTGAAAAGATACGGGATTTCGCCCGTGGTCTGACATAGGGAAAAAGGGCGGTTACTCATTCAAAAGCCGGAGCTGCTCATTGCAGCTTGCATGCCCCTGTTTCGCGGCCATAATTTTACCGAAAAATTACGACCATGAAAGCACCGGCATTTTTTCGCAACATGATGATCATCCTGCTGGCAGGGTGGTTCATTCCCTTTGAAGCAGCAGCGCTGCCACTTCCTGATTCCCTTCCTTACACCTGTGTGGCGCCCTGTGAGGATCCCCATGTGAACATCTTTTCAGGAACTGCAGGTATCGGAAACCCTGATCCCGGCTGGATAGTCTCCGGTCCCGGCATACCCCCCGCCCAGGCGGTGGGGACAGGTTTGCCCGCAGGCTATGGCTGGCCCGATCCCTTTACCGGGACAAACTGGATATCAGTCGCTCATCCGCCGAATGCGGGATACGGGCTTTATACCTTCGACCATGCCTTCGAACTGAGCCCGAACTGCCAGAATCCCTGCCTGACCCTCTGCGTCCAGGTCGACGATTCGGCCGCTGTCCGGTTGAATGGGAACCTGATCGGTTCCATCGTTGAGCCGGGCTCAGTAACCACCTGCAATCCCTCCTTTTTTAACATTGGCGGGATAAACAACCTTACCATTGAAGTCATGAACAACCCGGCTATCTACATGGGACTTGACGTGAGGGGATGGATCTGCTGCGAACCCGACACAACACCTGTAATAAACCAGTTATACTGCGGCGACAGCATCTGGGACGAAAACAACACCTCCGCCCATATCAGTCAGTTTAACACCTATGTGTGCGCTCCCGGACTCAACTACACACCTCCGGATGTTTGTTACAATATTACAGTGAGCGGTCCGGCCTGGCTGCATGTGACACTTACTCCCTTCGGTCCGCATGCCGACCTCGATCTCTACCTGCTGCCCATACCCAATGCTGCGGCTCCATGCCTTGATTTTTCAAACAGCCTGGGAACCGGACCCGAGACCATCCATTATTTTGTTCCCTCAACCCAAAACCTCTTCCTGATAGTGGACGGTAAACTTAGCCCTGTTTACCAGGGAATCGGCGTGTATAACCTGACAGTTCACTGTGTGCCGGTTTATATTGATTCATGTACCTTCACCTGCAACAATCCGGCTGTACCAATTATTACAGGTGTTCCCGGTGTCGGCTTACCCGACCCTGCCTGGACAGTGACCCTTCCGGGCGGTATAACACAGGCTGCCGTTGGAACCATCCTTCCGCCGGGAACCGGTTGGGGCCCGCCATATGCCGGAACAAACTGGATATCCACCGGCCATCCCCCTTTTGCCCCTTCCGGAGTGTATGTCTTTCATCATCAGTTCTTTATTGACAGTCTTTGTCAGTTTCCCTGTATTGAAATGTGCGTACAGGTTGATGATACTGCCGTCGTGGTGCTCAACGGAAATGTACTCGGTACCATCGCTCACTCAGGTTACCTGATGGTTTGCGAAAACTTCTTCTTCAACTTTACCGGCCCCAATAACCTCGATTTTCATGTAGTCAATGATCCGGGTATTTATGTCGGACTGAATGTGAAAGCCTTGATCTGCTGCAATACACCGGCACCGGAGATTCCCATACAATGTGCTGATGATCTGTGGGACAATAACACCACTGATGGAGGAACCCTTAATCATTTCAACGGGTATAACTGTGATCCCTGGATTGACCACAGCCCACCCGACAAATTATATGTACTTACCGTCAACGGTCCCTGCAAACTCGACATTTCAATCACCAATTACGGCGACAACGCTGATCTCGACCTCTTCCTGCTGTCTTCTCCCCTTGCTTCTGCCTGTATTACAAACTCAAGCAGTTACGGGCTCGGACCGGAAAACATCACCCACCTTGTACCCGCAGGGCTTCAGACTTATTATATTGTAGTGGACGGGAAATTCAGTACGGCATATACCGGCGAAGGACAGTTCCACCTTGTGGTACTCTGTATGCCACTTGAACTCGAAAACTGCCAGCTTCCCTGTACGGACATCCTTGATCACCTCAGCTCGGGCTATGCGCCTGTCGGAGCAGATGATCCGCACTGGACCACCATGATTTACGGACCCGGAACTCCTGTCTATGTGGTGCCTCCTCCCGGATACTCCGGTGACGATCTCCCCTGGGATGGAACCCGCTGGATTTCACCTACCTGGAATCTGCCCAAACCTCCGGCTACATATTCATTTTTTCATGACTTCTCCCTGAACGGCTGCATACAGCCTTCCATTCACCTGTGCGTGAAAACGGATCCGCCTGAAAATGTCATCAGCCTCTACCTTAACGGAAATCTGATTGCAGGGCCTGCCACCGGCATGATTACCCTT
Source organism: uncultured Bacteroidales bacterium (assembly GCA_964608665.1). Taxonomy (GTDB): domain Bacteria; phylum Bacteroidota; class Bacteroidia; order Bacteroidales; family CAIXZF01; genus JAKLIX01. The sequence continues at coordinate 22,726 of CAZSQJ010000057.1, forward strand.
GACTATACCTCCGGTGATTATTATACCATGGGTAGCGACAATGAGCTGCGAATAGATATTGATAACCTCACCGAGACCTGGTTCCGGCTTGATGTTCAAGGCTATGTATGCTGTGATTTCAGTCTTGCGGATATCACCGGCACCGTGTCTTATGACAGCGAGACCGTTTCCCCGGTAACACCTTCCATCCTGATCCTGATGTCAGGTGATACCTGCTTGGACACCACCTTTGTCAATACAGCCGGAAACTACCATTTCCCGAATGTAAGCCCGGGTACCTATCATATCCGTACCATGACCGCCCTTCCCTGGGGAGGGGTCAATGCCACCGATGCCCTGGCCATCCTGCGCCATTTTACCAATGTGAATCCCCTGACCGGACTGAAACTCCATGCTGCAGATGTCAATGCCTCCGGATATGTCAATACCTCCGATGCCCTGCTGGCCGCCAAACGCTTTATCGGGCTGGTTTCTTCTTTTCCCGCCGGAGACTGGGTCTTTACGGAAGAAAGCTTTACACTTGCCCAGGGAGAATCCATCGTTCATGACATCCGCGGGCTCTGTTACGGGGATGTGAATGCTTCCTACCAGCCGGGAACTCGTCAGTCGCCGGCCTTTAACCTTGAATACAGTGATATTCCCTGCCGGCCGGGTGAATGGACCATGATCCCGCTGGAAGTAAGATCACCACAAGCCATCGGGGCTTTATCACTGGTAATAACCTATCATCCTGACCTGGTTGAATTTTCCGGCATCGATGCCGTGAATATCCCGGGCGATGCAGATTGGATGTGTCACATCAGCGGGAACGAAATACGGATCAGTTATTTTACCCTGTCGCATACGGCAGGCACAAGCCTGCTCATGAACTTCAGACTGCGCAACTTATCCCTTCCGCACGGTCATGCCCTTCCCTTTGAGATATTGTACCAGGAGGTCAGTAACGACGGCCATGGCATTACCACCCCTGTGGAATATGTGATGCCGGTCCTTTTCGGGGAAGACAACTGGTTGAGGGTGTATCCGAATCCTGCCACAGAAACTGCCGTATTTGAATGTGAAGCCGAAGGAGCAGTACAGGGCGTCCTGAGTCTGTTCGATTACACCGGCAGAATCATCCTTGAGAAACGGACGGATTTTCCCGCCGATGCACCGGTAAGGGAGATCCTGGATCTTTCCGACGTTCCCCCGGGGATCTGTTATGTCCGTTTCCTGATCCTGGGAACAGACGGCAGCCGGTGCCTTACAGGCCGTTTTTCCCGTGTGAGGTAAAGGCTGGGGAAAGTCGTTTACGCAACTCCCGTCCTTACCTTCAAAAGCGCCTCCGCCAGGGGGCGCTTTTTATTGCGGTGAATGCAGAAGCTTGCTATTTATCATGCAATTTGCAACTCAAAGTTTCAATTTGCAGGCAAAATATACACTTTATTTGTCACTATTTTACGCTGGAGACTGTCCACATCAGGATATACTCAGTCTTGACAGGTTTGCGAATGCATGGCTGCCTGGAATGATAATACCGTAAACCGTTTTGACACAATTTTTCGCAAGCTGTTTCGTATCGGTATATTTCACAGAACAGGGGTAAAATTTTTCGTCTTCAACA
>CAZSQJ010000058.1:0-23696 GCA_964608665.1 uncultured Bacteroidales bacterium
GTTGGCGAGGTATTGAAACCCGTGAACGCATGGTCAAGGGAATTATTTACGAGCTCCTGAAGGATATTGCAGAGACCGAGCGCATCTATGAAATCGTTAAGGCACAGGCTGAGTACTGATGGAACAGATACAGCTAGGAGATATCGTGGTTGATGTGGAGCTCAAGGACATCAAGAACGTCCACCTGAGCGTTTACCCCCCCAATGGCAGGGTTCGCATCGCCGCACCTCTGCGCATGAATCTGGACACCATACGCATCTATGCCATATCGAAGCTGGGTTGGATTAAGAAGCAGCAGGCGAAATTCCGTACACAGGAACGTGAAGCCCCCAGAGATTATGTGACCAAAGAAGGTCATTACCTGTTTGGCAACAGATACCTTTTGAAGGTGATAGAACGGGATTCGCCACCAGAAGTAAAAGTCCGCCATAAAACCATAGAGCTTTATATTAGACCGGCCACCGACCTTACCAAACGCCAGACCATCATGGATGATTGGTACCGAGCCCGGCTCAAAGAGGCAGTGGAGCCCATCATCCGGAAATGGGAGAAGAGCATGAACCTCAGCGTGAATGAGTTTGCTGTAAAAAAGATGAGAACCAAGTGGGGTACATGTAACCGGGAAGCTAAACGTATCTGGCTGAACCTCGAACTAGCCAAAAAGCCAGTCCACTGCATCGAGTACATTATTGTCCACGAGATGGCTCACCTCATCGAACGCACCCACAACGACAAGTTCATCGCCGTGATGAACCATTATTTACCTGAGTGGCGGCACCTGAAGAACGAACTTAACCAGTTACCGGTGAGCCATAGGGAGTGGGGGTATTAAAAAGACACCATATAACTTCGTGTACACTAACGTCGTGAAATTTTCATAAATAACTGTATTTTAATAGCATATACTGAAATGAATCCTTTCTGGTTGGTTAATTTTACTATTTGGGCACATAATCTGTTAAATTTTTAACCCTTTTTGTTACATTTTTCATTTTATAGCGTATATTTGCAAAAAATGTAACAAATCATGCCAACTTCTGATAAAGCATTGCAACAAAATCTTAAGATTTTGCGTGAACATCATGGGTTGACTCAGGATGATGTAGCTAGATTTCTCAATATTAATCGGGTAGTATACAATGGTTATGAAAGGGGAGCAAGAACGGTTCCATTGATACAGTTAAGTGCACTAGCCGATTTGTTCGCAGTTGATGAAATTGATTTGTTTGAAGAAAATGCTGATTTCCAGATTGTTAATTCTAATCTGAACTTCAGGAAAGATGACTTGCAACCCGACGATTTAGCTCATATAGCTAATTTCCAGTCTTTTATAAAGAATTTTATAAAAATGGTTGAATTGAAAGATGAAACCAGATGATTGGATACTGCTGAAGCAGTCGGATAGCCTACGGTCAGAACTTGGCCTTAAGAACCACCAGAAATTTGATGTTATTGACGCTTTGCAGCGACTTAATGTCGAAACAATGTTTCGTGGACTCTCCGAGAATTTCTCTGGCTTATCTATCAGAACAAAAGATTTGCGATTTATGTTGGTGAACTCAAACCAACCAATAGGACGTCAGAATTTTACTGTCTGCCATGAACTTTATCACCTTTTATTTCAACCAGACACCTTTTCCCATCAATGCAAAATCAATTCCAACTCTTATAAGACCAAAGAAGAGAGAAATGCGGATGCTTTTGCTTCAATAGTTCTGATGCCAGAAGTGGGCATTGTGTCCTTGATTAGCAATCGAAATGAACTAAAACGGGATGCAATTTCCGTTGATACGGTTGTGAGATTAGAGCAATATTTTGAGGTCTCACATCTAGCCATGTTAGTGAGATTAAAAGCTCTGGGGCTAATAACAGAGAACCATTTCGAGGCTTATCGAAATGACGTAACACGGTTAGCACTAAATCTAGGGTATTCTGATGAGTTGTATAAATCAGGTCGACATAACTTAACAGTCGGAAATTATAATAACTTAGCTGAGGAATTGTACAAAAATGGCTTAATATCTAAAAGCCATTACTATGAAATTCTCACGGTTATAACTAATGACGAGGAGAAAGAAAAGGGACTTAGTACTTGATGCTGATGTAATTATTCACTTTTTTGAAGGTGGGTGTGCTTTACTTCTTGGTAAAATCCTAAAGGAATATAACATTCTTGTCCCTGATATTGTCTTCAATGAGCTAAAGAAGAATCCACGTACTCGGCACATGTATGAAAGGTTGTTTAGTGCAGATTTCATAAGCGAGATTTCACTAGACAATGACAAAGTAGCAAAAAAAATCTATTTTCAATTATTGAAATCTAAAAAAGGCACTGGTGAAAGTGCTTGTATGGCAATATGTTTAGCTCAAGGGATGGTGTTAGCTTCTAGTAATCTAACCGACACACTATCGTGGTGTTGCGAAAATAAAATCCAATACCTAACAACCATGGATATTATATTACTAGCATATGAATCAGGTGTGATGGATAAGTCAGACTGCGATTATTTTATATATGAAGTAAAATCCAAGGGGAGCATCTTAGTCCCGGGCATAGATACGATTGAAGACTATCGAGATAAAAAGAAGGCAGGATTACTTTAATCACCCAACCCCTACAGCCCAGCCATTCCACCACGTCCACCTGTCCCCCGGGGCTTCCTTCCTCAGTGGAACCGGCAGCGGAACCGCCCCAGCCTTCCTCCCCCTTTGTTTCCCAGAGGGGGGTACTATACCAGTCAAACCGCCGGTACCATTTTTGTCAAAAATCCGGCTTCTGGCCTCATGTATATACCAGCCAACCACAACATCATCCCATATAATGGCACCTGTTATGCCGGCCTAGGACATCAAACGTGGGGGTGGGTTTAACCCGGGGAGCTCTGACATGGGGGGTTGGTGTCATGGTCGAGGCCTTATCCCCGACCAGCACCGCCATTTATGCCGGCTGGCCATTAGAAGTGGGGGCTAAGTCCAGACTAGGGGTTATGGATCTCGCTATGCGAGATCCATAACCCTTGTATAGGACGATATCCCCGGAGTCGGAAGGCGTCGTCATAAGCCCTGCTGGCGGCGACCCCAACTCCAGAACAAGACCCCCATTCTAAAGCCAACCCCGGATTCCCAAATAAAATTTTTGCCAAAAAATGGCCAGACCAGACCATGCTTGCTCCGGAGTTGGGGGTATATATATTTAAGGTAACAGTGGTGCCAGATATACCCCAACATAGCCCATGACATAGTCAACAGGCTTGGAGTACCTTCATAGTGGAGGTCTAGTGGAGGTGGGGGTACTAAACAACCACCAGCTCTGGTTCTGGTTCCCAGTAGTTCGATGACTCGACCTTGAGGTCAGTGATGGCGTGGGGGTACTTCCGGGTAAATCTCTTGATGCTTCGGTTCTTCTTACGGTATATCGACCATGCATGGGTATGGGTGAAGACATAGCCTCTGGGGGTCAGGTAACCTTGCTCGTTCAGCAAGTCTGATATCTGCTTGAAGTTCCATCCCTCTTGGTCATGATACCTGCAGATGATGTCGTATAGTTCCTTCTGGTATGGGCTTTACGGGCTTTGCCATAAGTTGGCGGACACTACCTCCACTCGCATTTTTACTACGTATTCAAGGAAATCCGTACCTTCGCCGGGCTCTACGGTTGAATAAGTATCAGTGACGGTGGAGTGATTTCCCTGCTTCTTCCGGCCGGGATTTGGAAACGGAACTTTCAGAACCGGAAGTTTTCCACAGCGAAAAGGGGGATATTCATCAGCCAGCCCTCATCGCGGTAATCGGCCAGGGATGTCCTGATGGCTCTGGTTGGTTGATAACGACTGACAAAGGAACGCAGGCTTTTTGACCTGAGGTTTTCGACCGCCTTCACTTCAATGGGAATCACGCGGCCCTGGTGTTGTATGACAAGGTCCACTTCTGCTTCCGAAGTCCCTGCAGTCCAATAGCAGATCTCTTCTGTGCCCCTCGCTTTGAGCTGTTGCAGGACGAATTGCTCCGTCAGGGCACCCCTGAACTCAGTAAACACGGCATTGCCTTCTATCAGGGATCTCGGATCCAGGTTCCCCATGGCTGAAAGCAGACCGACATCAAGCAGGTATAATTTAAAATAGGAAAGATCCTGGTATGCCAACAAGGGCAGGCCAGGTTTGCTGATCCTGTGTATTTTACAAATCAAACCTGCATTGATAAGCCATTCGATGGCCATTTCGAACGCTTTTGCCCTGCCGCCTTTTTTCAACGCACCGTATACAAATTTCCGGTTTTCCTTTGCCAGTTGGGACAGGATTGCGTTCCACACCATCCGGATTCTCGGGACTATTTCATACGGGGCATGTTTGGAAAAGTCGTTTTCAAAGGTAAAAAGCAGGTCTTTCTGGATCTTCCTGACTTTATTCAGATCATTGTCCCGGATATAAGACAAGATCGCTTCCGGCATTCCACCGGTATAATAATAGGTTCGCAACAAGTTGATCAGCTTATCCCTGAAAGCAGTCAGCAGCGGCCAGTCATTCTGAGTGAGAAGGTCCCCCAGGGAGCTGTTACCCGTGGCGAGCAGGAATTCCTGAAAACTCAGGGGATTCAGCTTCAGCACTTCCACTTTACCCACGGGAAATGAGGTGTCATTATGCATGGAGATCCCTAGTAATGAACCTGCGGCCACTACATGGATGTGGGGAGCATTCTCACAAAAGTACTTCAGGGAGGTGACTGCCCCGGGTGCTTCCTGAACTTCATCAAGCACCAGCAGGGTATCGCCGTGATTCACCCTGGTACCGGTCTCAATGAAAACGGCGTTCAGAATCCTTTCGATATTGAAATCTTCTTCAAAGACTTTCCTGAGTGCTGTGGATGTTTCAAAATTGATATAGGCTGTCTGAGGATACTCCGTTGACCCGAAAGCTTTCAGCAGCCAGGTTTTTCCCACCTGCCTTGCCCCATGGAGGATCAGCGGCTTTCGGCCTTCAGTATTTTTCCATTCTTTCAGGTGCTTTAGTGCAAGACGTTCCATAGGTTTTAAAGATATTACAAAGGTTCGTACAAAAAAATGTAAAGCTACACATTTTCTTGTACGAAAAAATGTAAAATTGTTGCAAAATTACCAGGAAAAAGAAACTTTTCTTTTCCGGGGCGGGGAATCCGGGAGCAGTGTATCAATGATGAAAAAACTGTTCAGGCTGACAACCGGACTTTGGTGCCATTGTGCCCTTTTCCGGGAGCAATCTTGTTCCGGAGAGAAAATTACCGATCGGGACAAAACTGCTATTGACATCTCCATAGCAGAGAACCTTCAGATCATGGTTGATGGTTCCGGTTGATCCCATTATTATTGTATCACCAGCTATAACCCAGTCGCCGGGCGGGAAGGTGTTGATGGTATTTACAAAGCGCTGGGCTGTCAGAAGGGCATCAATTGAATTGACATTGCCGCTTGCGTTCACATCAGCAGCCTGCAGGTTAATTCCGGAGAAACTGATTAGGCCTGTATAATGTTTCAGGATTAAAAGTGCATCAATGCTGTTGATTCCGCCTGGTGCCATATTTATCAGGGCATCAAAGACTACAGGGCCTGAAACCTGGCAGTAGAATTTAAATCTGCCTGTTCCGTCCGTTACGGCTGAATCAACTGTCAGGCCGGTAAGCGTTTTCATATAAAGCTTTGTGTTTGAAATGGGAGTATTAAAGCTGTTGTTGTAGATCAGTTTCCCGCGGACTTTAAGGTCGGGTAAATTTGCCCAGGTTATATCTGAATAATGAATATTGTAAATTTTTAGTTCCGGGAATTGTTTCAATGCTTCGGCAGCACCTAATTCGTCTGCTTCATCATCGTCAAAGTCACCTGTATGGAGGTCCCAGGTAAAGTGGTGGTTATCCCACAGCACTCTGGAATTTCCGTTATCGGCACAAAAGAGTTCGGGAAAATTTCTGAGTTGCCATTTTAGGTTTCTGAACAACACGATATCCCCATGGTTGTCTGGTTTTATCATCACAACAGCCGCATCATCGCATCCATCGTTGTCGGCATCGATAACAGCTGCCGAACTGTAGGTTGATATATATTCTTCAGCCATAAGCTGCGGATTATGGGCATAGGTGCCTAATAACAGGAAGGAGTCCAATGCAACATGCTGTAAGCTTGCTATGCCACATACGCCGAAATTGTTACTGCCACCGCTGATTCGTGCGTTCATGACCCAGGCTTCCTTTCCATCCAGAGGGTTACCGTTAAGGTTGGCAGGGATCAATTCCCAGAAATTGGTATTTGGAATATCCTTTCTGAACACTTGTTCGAACCTGTATGATTTCCCCGTAATGGAAGCCAAACGGTGAAAGACACGCACGCTGGCACAGATCTGCGTGTCGCCTTTCTGGTATGATACGGCCACAGCAAGATCCATCATGCCATCATGATCGTAATCCCATACATTACCTGTACACCAGGCGCTTGAGCTTGGAGGATAATCATCAGGGGTAAATACTATTTCAGTATCCACTGTCCCGTTGTTAACATACAGGTGATGCAGGTAAAATGGTTCCTGAGAAAAAAGATTTCCGGTATCCGTTACACCCGGGTGAATATACCTGAAGTCAACAGAATTGAATGTTCCTGCCGGCTGTTCCAGCAGATAAAGTTTCCCTTTAAACTTAGATGCGTTATACCAGAGGGTATTTACCAGGAAGTCCTTCAAACCCGGGGGATGCACTGTATCTCTGAAATCAGTACTTACAGGGGTTACCCTCATAACCGAAACAATGTTTGACGCATCGGATTCACCCCATGATCCCCAAAATAATGGGTTTGCTGTAAAGCCACTGTCAGGGTTAAAATCGATATAAATGCAAGCGGGGAAAGGATAAACGGTATCCCCGTGTGCAGGCGGGTACATGATCTGATCTGCATAGGTAATGATCTCATCCCGCCCGTCACCATCATAATCACCTGATGTAAAGCCTTTTACGGGCCATGTGCCCAGCATGCCCTTAATATGCAGATTGGTATCAGGATCAAACCTGGGATGAAGGACTGACATTATCCAGGTATTGTTGATTCTATGGTGGAGCAACATTCCGACGGCTGAATGACTGTATGAGCCAACCATCTTTTTCTCTGTTGCATTGTCAAAATGCCCATAGCCGAAGCACTGCTGGTAATTGTCCATTGTTGCTGCGCCAAGGGGAAACCAATTACCCGGGTACCCGATTCCCTGCGGGAAGGCGTAGTTTATTCCAATCGCTGCGATCAGTAAAAGAATGATTTGCTTCATAGTGTTGATTTTTACTATGGAAACTTGTTGCCGGCCAGGTAGTAATGAATTGTCAACGCTTCAGCCAAAACCCGCTGGCAGGATCTATTTATACTCAGTCTTGGCAGGTTTGCGAATGCAAAGCTGTTTAGACTGAGAATGCCGTACACCGCTATGACACACTTTTTCGCAAAGCTGTTCCGTGTCGGTATACGTAAAGCATTATTGTTATATGATATGAATATTATTATGTTTACGAAAAACTCAGGAAATATACAAAAAAATACCAGATATTTCAATACTCTCCGGAAAATTTCTGCTTAATGCGCATGCAGGATTGAATTAATAGATAGATAATCAGCATCATGATAATCCTGCCTGATGTCATTGCCGGAATCGGGGCGCCGCCATCCCGTGAATCTGCAAGGTGGATCAGCCGTCGAACCCGGACAGGGGTGGGGGGGGAACTATTTCTTTCTGATCATATGTCCGCCAAAAATAATGGTTAACGGTTCTTTGATTCATACAGTCAAGGGAGAATGTGATTCCCTGGTTTCTGATAGAGCTATTATCGTTGCTGCCATCTAAGCATTTTAGCCTGATCGATAAACTAATTCCCGGAGCCATTGCCGTAGGGCCGGGTCCGGGAGAGCTGAATGCGGAAGCGGAATCATCGCCTGAATCTTTCAATATCAAATGATCCTGAGTTGCACCGGCACATGGAGCAGACCGAAGCATGTGCTGTCATTGCTCTTTTAACGCTTTCTTAACAATTTTTCCCCTTCCCACATGGATTGAAAGGCAGGTTTATTTGTTTCCTTTGCGCCTATTTAGACTAAATAAAAATAGTAAATTCGATTGGAATCCTTTTAATAAACTGTTATTCAGCATATTTACACTCCTGCAAATGCCTAGAATCTTTTTTGCCACAGTTTTCATGACAGTTCTTGTCAACGCAACTGTCCACGGGCAATTTTCCGGTAACAGCCTGCCTGAGGCCACCGTCAGTCCGGATACCCTGAAAGCCACCCTTACCCAATGCAATGACAGCGTGACGGTACCGCTAACCATCAGCAACACCGGGAGCGGCCCGCTCCTTTACAATCTCGTTGCCGGTCAGGGGCTTTCCGACAATTTTGAAAGCGGTTTGGGAAACTGGGTTCTGGAAGGGGACTGGGGGATCAGCACCAATGCCTATGATGGGACCTATTCACTTGCTTCAAACCCGTTTTCCGGCTACGGGCCCAATCTTGAAGCGGCAGCCACCCTGTCAGGCAGCATGAAGGTTTTTGACGCTTCCCTGGCCACGATCAGTTTTCAGATCTATTATGAAATGTCCTGTTGCGGAGGAATCACCAATTACGGATATTGCGACAATCTGGTTGCCCAGATCAGTGTGAACGAAGGGGCCTTCCAGGATATAAACTTCTGGTCATGCTATTCATGGGATTGGGAGAACGTTGTGATTGACCTTTCCTCCTATGTGATGAACGGAGATGAATTCATTTTCCGTTTTTTATTTTCCAGTGATGATTACGGAGACGGTAGCGGGGTGTTTATCGATGACTTTGAATTGGAGGGAGCAGGCCCTGTCTCCAGTTTTCTCAGTTTCAGCAACATGAGCGGGTTGGTGCCTCCCTTTTCCACGGCCACCATACCCGTGACGTTTTCAAGCCAGGGATTGCTCAGCGCTGTATACACCGGGAGTTTCCCCTTGCAGACCAGCGACCCTTCGCTTCCTCAGACCGTAATCCACTATCAGTTCACACTGGAGGCTTTTCCGCTGATCAATGCTCCGGTCAGCAATTATAGTTTTGGAGAAGTCATGGAAAACGGCCAGGCAAGCATCTTTCTGCCTGTCGAGAACCTGGGATGTGATACTTTAAAAATAAGTGGATTAACATGCAGTAGCAGCTATTTTTCAGTCCTGTTCCAGCCCGTCAGCATATTGCCGGACCAGCCTGTGAACCTGGAAGTGTTTTTTCAGCCTGATTCTGCCGGCCTTTTCACGGGAGAGCTCCAGCTGAACAGCAATGCCGGGCCTCTCAGCATCCAGTTGAGCGGTACAGGAGTGATTGCTCCCCGGCTTGAAATCCAGCCGCCCGTTTTTCAGGGGACAGCAGCGCAATGCGGCGATTCCGTGCTGGTATCCTTCACCCTGCTGAACACCGGGCTTACGGATCTGCAGTTTCATCTGGAACCGGAGATCAGACCCATGCATCCATCGCATTGTATTCCGCCAAACTACAATTATAATTGTTGTCAGTTCGGGATCCACCAGTTTAACCTGGGGAATTTCAGTCACAGTTCTGGCCCGGCAGCACAGGAACTGAATCAGGATTTTACAGACAGTCTCCTGATCTTTCTTGAATCCGGCCAGGCATATCCCTTGAGCATTGTAACCAGTCCGACCGATTATGAGAATGTGCGGGCCTGGATCGACTATGATAATGACGGTGATTTTGAGGAAAATGAACAGATTTATGTTTCCGAATACGAGTACACCTTTCTTCATGAGGATACCCTTTTTGTCCCGGCTACAGGTGTGGAAATGAATACACGTTTGCGGCTCAGGGTGGTGTCGGATAATCAGTATTACGGTCTCCCCAATGCATGTTCAGGAGTGTATTATGGTCAATATGAGGATTATACGGTTATCATTCGCAGCGGAAGCAGCCTTGATGTCAGCGACACCCTGAGTCCGGGAGACAGCTTGCAGGTACAATATATGGCCCAAACCGGCGGCCTGAACCAGGGATTGCATTCCTTCAATATTCTTGTAGTTTCCAATGATCCTCTTGCCGGCAGCTACTTATATCCCGTGCAGATCGATCTGCCCGGAAGTCCGCAGATTTTTCTGTCAGCGGGCGTTGCGGACTTTGACACCCTTTTCCAGCAGGAAACGGCCATGAGGGATATCTTTATCACGAACACCGCCTGTGCACCACTGGTTATCCCGCATCCCTCCGTCAACCACCCGGACTTCAGCCTTGTCTTCAGCCCGCCGCAGGGAGATACCCTTGTGGTACAGCCAGGCGATACCCTCAGGATGGGAATTATCCTGAACACCATACTGACCGGCGCCCTGGATGCGGAGGTGTTTCTGCCGAACAATGATACAGACACATCCATACAGGTGTATGCCTTCATACGTTCTTCCTCCCTGCTTGTCATGAACCCGGATAGCCTTAGCGCCATGCTGAATGCATGTGACGACAGTCTTCAGGCCAGCCTGACCCTCTTCAATACCGGGCTCGACAGCCTGCGTTGGTATGGTTCATCGGGCAATCCCGGTCAGGCCGTTCATTTTATAGGGGATGCAAGTCAGGGCGTGGTCATGGATTCAGTGGGAATAATGCCGGCACAGGGGACACTGGAGTTCTGGTTCACTCAGGAATATACCAACTACTGGCAGTATATGAACATCCTGACCCTTTCTTCCGGTAATTTCGGTACGACCACAAGGGGTATCGATGTGAGATATTATTATGATTACCTGGAAGTGTCGGTAGGAGACACCAACTACAATTATACGACCTACAATGCTGCTTCATACCTTGTGAAAGGCAACTGGCATCATCTTGCCATCAGTTGGGACAGGGACAGGGACAGCCTCTGGATCTATTTTGACGGGGCTCCGGTAATTTTTGCTGCACATACCTACTGGGCCTATGGTCCGCTCAAAATGCGGCTGGGAATGGGGCCATATGCATCTTATGTCCACCAGGGAAGCATGGACGAGCTCAGGTTCTGGGAGGAAAACCGAAGTGCGGCAGAGATCAGCGACCTTCGTTCCACCTCAGTACCCGGTCAGGCAACCGGTCTGAGAGCTTATTGGGACATGAATGACACATCTGCCGGCACGCTCACCGATCAGGGTCTCCACGGCTATCACGGTTCGATGACCGGCGTCGGCCGTATTCCGAGCGGGGTGAACATGATTCCTTCTCCTTCTTTTTCGCCTGTTTCAGGGACCATTGCAGCGGGAGATTCTGCCCAGGTGACTGTCACAGTGAGGGCTTCCGGACTCCCTGAGGGTTCGCATCAGCAGCAGATCGCCTTCCTCACCAACTCCTTCAGCAGGCCTTATGCGCTTTTTCCGGTAAAAGCCATGGTCACTGGTACGCCAGTCCTTTCACTTCCTGCCGGCAGCATGCACTTTGATTCCCTGAAAGCCGGACTTATCCGCACCGATACACTCCTTCTCTCCAATCCCGGCTGCGACACCCTTTTCATCAGCCAGCTCAGTCTTCACGACAGCAATTTCCGGGTATCTCCCTCCAGCCTTTGGATTCCGCCTTCCGGACAATCAGGGATTGCCCTGACATTTGCCCCGCAGTCGCCGGGGCTTTTCACCGACAGTCTGCATATTGTAAGCAATGCAGGCGATGGCTTCATTATACTGACCGGTCAGGGTCTTCCTGCACCGCGCCTTCAGTTTTCACCGGATACACTTAACATCCAGGCTTTCCACTGTGACAGCCTGAGTACAGCTCTGGTGACCATCATTAATACGGGTACAGACTCCCTTGCATACACGGCTTTACCGTTCAATCAGGTTTTCTATGACGGATTCGAAGGGGATACCAGCCACTGGGATTTTGTTTCCGGTTCCTGGAGTGTGAGATCCGGCACAGGCTATCAAAGCGACAAATCACTTTATTTCTATCATTATTATTCTGCAGCGCTCGACCACACTGTCGCACTGAATAAGACACTGCAAGTGACAAATCCCGACAGTGTCAGGGTTTCAGCCATGATGATCCATAATTTGTCATGCGGATGGTGGGGCAACGACTATTTACGTATTGAGCTGTCTGTCAATGGCGGACCATGGAATACTGTCAGTACCACAAGCTGTTATTTTTCTCCTTATGGTGTAAAGACCTTCCCGGTTGCCAACCTGAGCCTGGGCGACCTGGTGAAGTTCCGGCTCACCCTTCACCGCTATGGTTTTTACAGCTCTGCCAGCTTACAGATCGACAATTTCCGGATCAGCGGAGTAAGTGTAACTCCGGGCTTTACCACCTCTGAACCTTCCGGTATCCTTTTTCCGGGTGACAGTGCGCAGATACCGGTTTCTTTCAATCCCGTGAATATGTCCGTCGGAACGTATCAGGCCCATCTCAGCCTGCAGACCAGCAGCCCGGTTCAGCCGCTGATCCCGGTTCCTGTACGGGTGGATTTCCACGGCATTCCGGAGCTGACTGCCGGAGCTGACAGTCTGCATTACCCCGGGACCATGGCTCTGGACAGCACAACACTTCCTCTGTTGCTTGTGAATACGGGCTGCGATACCCTGGAGGTTCTGGCAGCAGTCAACAACCAGCCTGCATTCAGTTTTGCCATTCAACCCCTGCAGGTTCTGCCGGGCGATACCGCAAGTCTCAACGTGTCATTTCATCCGTCACAAGCAGGTACGTATACGGATACCCTGTTTTTTACCAGCAGTGGCGGAAGTCCACAGGTAGTCCTTTACGGGCAGGGTCTGCTTTCTCCTTCCATGCAACATGACCCGGATACACTGATTCTCAATGCCAATTGCAATGACCTTGTGAGCGCGGATCTGATATTGCAGAACACAGGTGACACCAGTCTTCAATACCTGCTGCTTCCTTTGGACAAGCAGGATCTCCTGGCTTACTATCCATTCCGGGGAGATGTCAATGATTACAGCGGAAACGGCCGTCATCTCACCGACGGCGGGACACAGCCCGCAAACGGTCTCGAGAAGAAAGCCAATACCGCCCGCAATTTCCAGGGGCAGCAGCAACTCACATACACTAACGAAACGGACATCGGGAATAACCTTTTTCTTCCCTGTCTGAGTGTTGCGATGTGGATACATCCGGCCAATCCTTCTTTAAACTCATATGAAAAACTCTTCTACCTCAGTCACGGTATGCATTTAATGATCAGTAACGGCGCACTGTATGCCTGGGTGGAAGGGAAAGATACTTCTGGAAATTACCGCTATACTGAGCTGGAGTTCCCTGCCATATTCAATCAATGGTACCATGTAGCGATTACGTTTAACGGCAGTGCCTTCAGGATGTTCATCAACGGGCAGATCGTCGCCGAAGAGACTTTTCAGCCTTTTCATCTCAGCTATTCCAACAGTTACAGGAAGATGGGAATAGGGAATGAAAATACCTATTACTACTATTACGGCGATCTCGACGAATTCAGACTATACAGCCGCGGCCTGACACCGGAGGAAGTCAATATCCTGTATGAAGATATCAAGGATCATTATATTATCACGGATGCAGTTCCTTTCACAGGTTCAATAACACCGGGTGATACAGCCAGCCTGCAGGTCGTTTTCAATACGGCTTATACTGCTGCAGGTATGGTTGAAGGGAGTATCAGGATATATTCGAACGATCCTCTCAGGAAGTCTTACGCCATACCATACAGGCTGACTGTGAGCGGAGAAGCGGACTTTGTACCGCCGGTAAACTGTATGGAACTGGGTTCGGTTTTAGTTGATGCCGTTAAAACCGACAGCATCCTTCTGCAAAACGCGGGCTGCCTGGATCTGGAAATCTCCGGCATCCTTTCCAGTCATCCGGCAATAAGCGTGAGTGAACAATCATTATCAGTCCCTGCCTTTGGCAGCAGGTGGCTGACGCTGACTTTCATGCCGGATACGGCGGGGACTTACCAGGAGGTACTGACCCTGCTCACCAACGACGGCCCCCATCAGTTATGCATAAATGTTTCCGTTCCAGGCCGGCCTGAAATCCTCGTCAGCAACAACCTTGTTACAAAGATACTGGCCTGTGTCACTACCGATACGTCGAACCTACAGGTTATCAATACGGGGGATATTGCACTCAGCTATACGATAGAAAAGGGTGTAAATTCCGACTGGCTGCAGCTTTCCCATTCAGGCCAAACCCTTGATCCCGGATCAGGCAGTGTCCTTGGACTGACTTTTAACAGATCGGGGTTAAACAGTGGAATATACAGCACCGTACTTCTGATCACCAGCAATGATCCGGTGTATCCGGAACTCGAAATTCAGGTTTATTTGCTGGTTTCGAACACCTTTATCCTTGCCGATCTTGGGAATGATACCGCATTCTGCCAGAATACCGGATTTACCCTGTACCCGGGTTTCTTCACCTCCTATCTGTGGAGTAACGGGGCAAGCACTCCTAGCATTACGGTGAACCAGGGTGGGGTTTACAGCGTCACGGTCACGGATGTCAGTGGTTGTCTGTCTTCCGACACACTCACCCTGACCGAGCTTATGCTGCCTGTTGTTTATGCGGGAAGCGATACTTCGGCATGTACGGGTTATCCTTTCCAGCTTCATGCGCAGGTTTTGAATCCCCTTCCTCCCGTGAACCGCGATGTATTGTTGGGAAGCGGATCAGGCTTCACCAGCGGTAACGAAGGTAATCCGCTCAGTGCAGCTTCGCTCAGCCGGCGTACCCAGTTCCTATACAACCAGTACGAATTAAACATGGCCGGCATTCAGCGGGGTTTCATCAGGTCTATTGCATTTAATCTTCAGGACGGAGGCCACAGTCTTCAAAATTATACCGTGAAAATCGGGGAAGTACAGCCTGATCTGGTGAATGCACTCTATTCATACGCAACGGCGGCGACCCAGGTGTTTTTTGCACAGCATCTTACTACTTCTGCCGGGTGGAACGTGCTGACCTTCGACACTCCGTATTACTGGGACGGCACTACCAGCCTGGTGATTCAGATCTGCCATCTCAACGACAACCACGCCGGTCAGCCCTTTTATCAGTATTCATATATGAACCGTCACGTTTACGGATACAACTGCAGTTATTGCGGTGATTTGTGCAGTTATTCCTACGGTTACGGAAGTCATCTGAGGCCTGACCTGCTGCTCAACATCGACGCTGACATCAATCAGTACACATGGACTGGGCCCGGCAACTATCTTTCCAATTCACCCATGCCTGTCCTGCCTCCTTTAACAACGGCTTCGGCAGGCAACTGGCAGCTCCATATTGATCTGGGCTTCGGATGCGAAGGGAGTGATTCCTTCGAGATGACCGTCAATCAAAGTCCCGGCGTAACAGCCGTCAGTGACATCAGCATGCCCGGATGGGACACTGCGGTGCTCAGTGCAGCGGTCAGCCAGGCTCCCGGCCCTTTTACCTATACCTGGACTCCTGTCACGGGACTGTCGCAGCCTGACAGTCTGACAACCATGGTCAGCATCAACCAGAACGTTACCTATTCCCTTGAGGTGACCTCTTCAAACGGGTGTAGTTGGACTGACGATGTGAAAGTCAGTGTCACTCCCCGTTACCCGCTAAGCGGCCGGGTGTCCTATGCGAATGCCTTTCAGACCCCCCTGGGCAGCAGCACGGTGATTCGGAAAAACGCGGAAGGTCAGGTAAGCAACACGACCATTTCCGATCCTTTCGGAGATTACCTGTTTCCGCTCATCCCGTTGGGAGAAAATGCGGTGACTGCCTCTTCAGCCAGGACTCCCGGCGGGTTTAATGCCACGGATGCATTGCTGGTAGCCCGGCACATCACGGGGCTGCAATATCAGCAGGGGCTTCATCTGAAAGCCGCAGACGTCAATGCCAGCGGCAATCTCAGTGCTGCTGACGCCTTGCTGATCCTGCACCGTACGGCCGGGAACCTGAGTACCTTCCCCATGGGTGACTGGGTTTTTGATGAAGTGAATTTCACCCAGAATGAGCCGGGAAGCATCATCAACCTGAAAGGTCTGGCAACCGGTGACGTCAACGGTTCATTCAATCCCCTTACCCGGGTTGTGCCCTCCGTTGTCATGGAAAACAGCCACTTCGAGATGATACGGCGGGATGAGCCCATACCGGTTCACCTGAGGGTTTCCCGGGAAATGATCCTGGGAGCACTTACCCTGGAATTAGTCTGGGATGCTGCGCTCATCAAAGTGGACGAAATTGACAGTCCGCTTGAAGGTCTCATATACCGGATGGAGGAGGACAGGCTGCGTTTGGCCTGGAGCAAGCCGGAAGGAATCGTGTTCCATGCCGGGGATATCGTGATTACCCTCCGGGTAAGGGCAGGCGGGCTGGGAGTGAATGATGAGGCCGGTTTCAGTCTGAGTGGTGACTGTGAACTGGCGGATACGGAGGCCGGGGTAATGCAGGATGAGGTGCTGCTGATGCCGCGTCTGCGCCTTGCGCTGCCTGTAACCCAGGGTTTCTACCTGGGCCAGAACCAGCCGAATCCTTTTTCAGACATCACGAGCATTCCATTTATGCTCCCTGAAGCGGGGAAAGTGCGCATTGAAGTGAAGAACCTGCTGGGAGTAACTGTTCTTCCGCCAGTGGAGGATTTGTATATGCCAGGACCGCATTATCACGAGCTGGCGCTGCCGCTACTCAGTCCAGGAATCTATTTCTATGTCTTCCGTTTTGAGGGCACCTCAGTCAGGGAGATCCAGACCAGAAACCTGATCCTGTCCCGATAAAACCCCATTGAATAATTTGAAAGGATGATGACAAGCCTTACCAATATGAAGCAATACCTTTTCTTTTTCCTGACTTTCTGCATGCCGGGATTCCTTGCCGCCCAGGCGACTGAATTCAGCATGGATACGACATATGCCATCCCCGGCGACAGCGTGCTTATTCCGGTGAAGGTGAAACACCTTCAGGATGCGGGTTCCGCCACTATCTACGTACAATACGACGGAAGTGTGCTCAGTTTCGGCAGGGCACTCGACTGGCATCCAAGCCTGCAGGGAAGCATTTTTATGGCAAGTGCCGTGAATAATGTGGTTGCCATCGTTTGGGCCGATATAAACGGAGCCAGCATTTCCGACGATGTGTTTGTAAATCTGAAGTTCCGTTTCAACGGGGGGGTCTGCAATCTTGTTTTCGGTGCCGTTTCGGAAGTCACTGACATCTGGGGCAATCCGCCTGATCCGCCTCCGGCCTATGTGAACGGAATGATTAAACAAATCCTGTCTGTTACTGCTACTGCCGGGCCTGCCGCTATCTGCCTCGGGGATACCAGTCAGTTGAATATGCAGATCATTGGCGGGCAGGGAACGGTCAGTTTCTATTGGTATTCCGAACCGCCGGGTTTCACAAGCAGCCAGGCAAGTCCCACTGTTGCACCATCGGAAACGACCACCTATTACATAAAGGTTTTTGATGCCACCGATACGGCGGTTGCAGCGGTGACGGTCAATGTTTTTCCCCTGGTTCCGCCTGATCCCGTGAGTAATATGCAACCGGTTCAAAATGCCGTGAATCAGACGAAACCCCTGAATTTCTCCTGGAGCCCGGCCGGCAACGCTAACAAATACAGCCTCCACATCTGGGAAGCCGGTAATCCGGGCAATGGGGTCGTCATCAATACAAATACGGAAACGCACCATGTATTGCCATATTTTCTTCAGCCCGGCACTGCTTACGAATGGCGCGTCGTTTCCAAAAATCCCTGTCTCGAAACTGAGGGTCCCGTCCAGCAATTTACCATGGCTCTTTTGCCCGACCTGATCGTTTCGGAGGTGCAGGTTCCACCCACCGCTTTTTCCGGACAGACCATCAGTATTAACTTTAGCGTTACCAATCAGGGTGCGGGTTCCACAGCCGCAAACACCTGGCAGGACCTGGTGTATTTGTCGGAAGACAGCCTGTTGATTGCCGGATTTGATCATTTTCTGGGTTCATTCCCCAACCTGAGTGCACTCGATCCCGGGGAGAGTTATACACGTTCCCTCTCATCCATCCTTCCCCAGGGAATTAACGGAAACTACTATGTTTTCGTCCAAACCGGATACAATATTACCTATCCGGAGGCTGTCACGCTCAACAACATTTCAAGGAATGAGCTTCCCATGCTTGTAAGTTTGTCACCCACCCCCGACCTGCAGGTGACCCAGATACAGATACCGGATAATGCATTTTCGGGACAGAGCCTGTCCATTAGCTGGACAGTCACCAACGAAGGAGAGGCGCCGACACCCGGCCCGCAATGGCGTGACAGGATATTTTTCAGTGCCGACACCTTCTTTACCGCCTCCAGCACGTTCATTGGCACGATACTTCATTCGGGAATCCTTGCGGGTGGTGAAAGCTATACGACCACCCGCGACCTCATCATTCCGCCCAATATTTTCGGGAATTTTTACATCTATATTCAGACCGATTTCTTCAACCAGGTTTATGAACATGCACTGGAAAACAATAATGTGACACGCAGTCAGCCGCTGAATGTCTTTCTTACACCACCTGCCGACCTGGTTCCCACGGAGCTTGATGTACCGGTCATCGCCAGCAACAGGGAGATTATCACCGTGAGTTATACCGTTTTCAATGACGGCGCCAATTCAGCCAATGTGTCGGGGGGTTGGGCAGACACCATCTATATCAGTGATTCACAGGTGCTTAACATATCGGAAGCCAGGAAGATAGGCTCATACCAGCGGACAGTCCCACTGGAAGCCGGAGCCTCCTACACACGGAATATCGATTGCCAGATCCCTTTGGGTCTGAGCGGGCAGCATTACATCCATGTGTTTACGGATGCCAATCTGAGGGTCTTTGAGTTTGACATGGAAGAGAATAACATACGTACAAGCCAGGCTGTCAATATCCTCAATCCGGACCTGGTTACCACCGGCATAACTGTTCCTGACACTGCAGGCAGCGGTACTGAAATCATGATTTCCTATTACCAGAAAAACAACGGGCCCGGTCTCATGCCTGCAGCCCTGTTTTTTCGTGACAGCCTGCTTATTTCCACCTCGGCGGTTTATGACAGTGCGCTGATGACGGGGTTTTTCATCAAGTGGTTTAACGGGACAGCGATTGCGGCCGGTGACAGTTTGCTCCGAAGCTATGAAGTTACCCTGCCACACGGGCTGAATGGTGATTATTATCTCTATATCCTTGCAGACAAACGAAACAATGTGACGGAAGGTCCGGGGGAAAGCAATAACATCAGCCGTTCTGTCCTTCCGTTTCATATAAACCTCACACCGTGGCCGGACCTGATCGTTGATTCCGTTTCTTTGGCTGAAGACACCCTGTATGCCGGTACAAGTCTGAATTTTACATACAAAGTGACCAATTCGGGTCCGGGTTCTACAGTTTCGCCTCGCTGGAAAGACATGGTGTGTATTTCCCCCAGTCCATTCGGTCCTTCTCCCCTGATGTTGCCAAAAACGGTAAACATCAGTACGACCCTGGTATCCAACGGCTCCTATCAGCGTGACATAAATATCGCTCTTCCGAACACGCTCGCACCCGGACCATATTTTATTTATGTGTTCACTGATTCCACAGACCTGGTTTATGAGCACATCGGAGAGGGGAACAACATCCTGCGCAGCGATCCTTTCTGGGTTGAACCTGCATCGCCGACTGACCTGGTGATGATGAGCCTGTCGGGGCCGGATACGGTCAATAGTGGCTACCCCATGCAGCTGCAATGGACGGTGAAGAATCAAAGCCCGTCTTCCAGTTATGCAAATGCATGGAGTGATATGATCTATCTCAGCGACGATCTTTCATATGAACCGGAGGAAGACTTGTTTGCAGGAGCCCTTGATTTTGGCACTCAGCTCGGAGGTGGTGCTTCCTACACCAGGAATGCCAGTTTCAGAGCGCCCAGCGGAATCAGCGGTGATTATTACCTGATGGCCGTAGCCGACAAGTCGAATAACAACAATGACGGCAACTTCAGCAATAATGTCAGGGTACGTTCCGATTCGTCCGGCAATCCGGTCACAATGCATGTAAATTATATCCCGGCTCCCGATCTGGAGGTAACGAGCTTCAATGCGCCTTTGACTGCGGTTGCCGGACAGGATATCACGGTCAATATTACGGTTACCAATCTGGGACCGGGTGAAGCATATCCTTTTTTCTGGACTGACCAGTTGTATTTGTCGGGCAATCCCGTTTACGACCCGAATGACATTTATATGGGGGCAAAAGGACACAATGGAGGGCTGGCGGCCGGAGCATCCTATACTTTCAGCCTGAGTGCGAGGATTCCCAACACAGCGACGGGCAATTACATCCTGCTGATGGTCTGTGATGCCTTGCAACAGGTTTATGAGGGAGGATCCGAAAGCAACAACGTATTATTTCATCAGATACAGATTACCATGCCCCCACCTGTTGACCTGCTGGTGGAAAACATCATCCCTCCCGCTGACCTCGAAGCCGGGCTGACAGCGACTGTGGCATGGTCCATCCGCAACCAAAGCAGCAACCCTGCCGCAGGTAAAATGCGTGACCTGGTTTACTTCTCGAAAGATAGTCTCTGGGATCCGGCTGACATCCTTTTTGGCAGCGTGGAAAGCACGATCAGCCTGGCCGCCGGGGCCAGTCTCAATCGAAGCCTGAGCGGCAAGATCGTGGATGTAACTCCAGGTTCGTGGTTTGTTGTTGTGAGGACAAACGTGATCAATTCGGTGATTGAAAACAATTACGATAATAATAACGGCCATTCCGACGAGACATTCCAGATCAATGTGCCGCTGCTTGCGCTCAACAGCTGGACAGCAGACACTGTAATCAACAGTCAGCCATTGTATTATCAGATCAACATACCTGACAGTCTGATAGGAGAGACGCTACGGGTGCGCCTGAAGGGAGATTCAGTTACAGGGAACAACGAATTTTACATTCGTTACAACGAGGTTCCCAGCCGGTCGGTTTTTGATGCCGGATATTCTGACCCCGGCAACGGAAACCAGGAGTTGTTGATTCCTTCCCTTCTTGATGGCAGTTATTACCTGCTCATCTATGGGAATACGCTGAACGGCAGCAGCCAGAATATTATGCTGCATGCAGGAATTCTCCAGTTCACCATTTTAAGCGTAAATGCTGACCAGGGAGGCAATACAGGGGAAATTACGCTGAAGATGACAGGGTCAAAATTCACCCCCGACATGCAGGTATTCCTGAACCTGGAGGAAAATAAAGTTATGGCGACCGGTCTGTTGTTTGATAACACGACGCGGGTGTATCCAACTTTTAATCTGAGCGGAGTACCGACGGGGCATTATCACCTGAGTGCATCCAAAACATGTGAGGGTCTTGCAGTTCTGCCTGACGCTTTCGAGGTCGTTGAGGGTGAGGAGGCCGACCTGCAGATCACCCTTGTGGCACCTGCTGCCATCGGTCCCAACGGCATTGCTCCCGTTCGTGTTGAATTTGTTAATGCAGGGAAAAACGACCTTCTTAACCCATCAGGGACTGCCGTAAACCTGATGGGCGGGCCTGTTTCCCGGTTGGTGAACGAACTTTCGCTTGCCCCTTCGGAGCTTCAGTTGATTTTTGAGGAAACCGGCGGGCCTCAGGGGATACTCCGACCCGGGGCCAGGGGGTCTTTCACCATTTTCAGCCGCGGCAACGGAGGCAGCAGCGGCAATATTTTAGGGATTTACAAAAACTAAGTTCAGAACAGCATCAATTTACAGATATGAAAAAACGATTGATAAAAACCGGTCTGATCCTCTTCCTTGGGTTTATTATCCTGTCCGAGGCACATGCAGACGGGCTGGCAGGACCGAACAGGAAAACCTGTCCTGATCCTCAGGGGATGGGGATGTTTTCCGAGCCGGTGAAACTGGGAGCTGACAATCCCCCTGCAGGCCTTTGCTACTTCTGGATGCCTGATTATCACCTTAGCGACCGGTATTCTCCGAATCCGATTGCCGATCCTCCCACCACCACCACTTATACCCTGTATACAGTAACCGAAAACTTCGGCACCGAAAAGGTATACTCTGTGACCGTGGAAGTGGAGCAACTTCAGAGCTTTGAGGTCACACCGAAATGTTGTTATAAGCCTGGCCAGGCATTAAGCAGGAGCGATTTCCATATTGTAACGAATCCTCCGGGTCTTGAAGAGGTGATCCTGTTCGAACCTGCTCAGGTTTCAAAGAGTATTGTTGCCACGGGGAGCCAATATACTGAGACAATAACTTTTACAACCCCGTGTAATACACAGCACCAGGCGGTGACCATTACCGTTGCCGACGACAGATATACAACAGGATCAGGCGTTTCTGTGCCGGATATAAACAATTTCAGCTGGTCGCAGGCAATGATTAAAATTGAACAGGCTTTCCAGAAATTCGAGGATCTCGTTGGAAAGCTTCCTGCCCAATCCTGTGAAACCAGCTTTGAAACCACATTCGAAGGTGGATACAAGCAATATGAGGAATGCTGTAAAAACAATTGTATCGTGGAAGGCACAAAGGTTGAATTCGGAATGAAGCTGTGCAATAAAACGAGTTGTGACGTTCCATTTTACGGAGTACCCTATGTTCTTTCATTAAATATCAGGCTTTCAACAAGTTGGTGTTTAGCTCCCACTGTCTCCTTCGAATCCAGGTGCCAGGAACAAATTAAAATTTGTATCACGATGCCTGTAGAGGGAAGTATTGGAGGTGGATTGAGCTTTACTGCGCTGGGCGGAAAAATTCTTGATGCAAGCGGCATGGTCGTCGGTAAGGTGACTCCGCCGACCCTCAAACTCTGTATGTGGCCGGAACCCAAAATCGAGGCTGACGGGAAATTGTGTGCCCAGGTTGATGCGAATCTGGAATTAAAGCTGGTCTCTCTTGTCAAGGTAAAACACTCGGTATCGATAATACCAAAAACCTGTAAAACAATTGTTCCTCTCTGATCATTTTGTAGTCCTTGCGATATTCATTATTTAAAATAGCTGAAATGAAATTCTATTTTCTCCTGTTTGTCAGCATGCTGATGTCCCTGGTTTCGAAATCCGCGATTCGTCCGGAAGCGACTATGCTCAGGGATACCTTTCCTGATTTCAATCCGGTCGCTGTGCATATTGCAATTCCGATGAACCTGTTGCCTGCTTATTCTTACGATGAGGCTAGTTTTCTGTGCGATTCATCTTTTCATTATGATGTTGTTGCTGCCATACCGGCAGCCGGAGAAACATGGAAAGTATCTGACCAAAGCGGAAATCAGGACCCCGATCTCCATAACACACCATTCGCGATGCTTTGCAAAGTCCTCTCGGCCTATAAAAGCAATAACATACAATCCATCACGGCATTGTACCATCCTTCTTCACAGGCTGAAATAGCCGGTATTCTGGCAGATTCCGTCATCGCTGCACGCTACGATTCCATCGTATCTGATATCACTGAGATGGAGGTTCTGACCGGCTTCGAATACGACCAGGGATTTGCTGCAATCGTCAATCTGATTACATCCGTTGATACGGCAGTTACATTTTATTATTTCCAGACCTATAACGGGCAATGGCACCTGAGTTCCATTGTCGACAGCTTGCCTGTATCATTTAATATTTCATCGTTTGTAATGCAGTTTCACCCTTCTGCGCTTTTGGGTTCAGTTGATATTGACAATGACGGTGTGGAAAATCTGACCGACAACTGCCCCTGCATACCCAATCCTGACCAGATGGATACTGACGGAGACGGAG
>CAZSQJ010000059.1:0-22991 GCA_964608665.1 uncultured Bacteroidales bacterium
GGTCTTTGGCTGAAGCTTCCGGCGTAGTACCAGCATGTCCAGGAAGAAACCACATACACATATAAGATCAGGAAAAGGGCAAGCGACAGGAAAGCCTCATGCTTCCTCCGGTACATCACAACCAGCCCGGCGATTGCGAACAGCATCAGCGGCGTATAAATAAGCCAGCCTTTGCGGAAGCTGAACAGAAATTTCAGGGTATGCGGACTGAGAAAGTCGAATCCCTCTCCGGGATTGACATAAGAGTAAAAAACAAAACTGCCAGTCTGGCTTTTCCAGTAGATTATCTGGGGCAGGCCTGCCAGGATGAAACACATGATAAAACCCATGATACTGCGTTGGTTCCTGATCAGCAGTTGTATCCTTTCCCTGATATTTTCACGCCTGTGAATGCCGTAAAGCAATGGGATCAGCAACACCAGCATGTCGGTGGGCCTGATCAGTGCAATCATTCCGATGCTCAGGCCAAGCCAGGTCGCCACCCCCGGACGCTGTGTGCGATACCAGCGGATGGTCAGCAGAAAGGCCAGGGCATACAGGCTGAACAACACATTGTGAGTCAGTAGTCCCCCGGCATAGGCCATATCCAGGTAATTGGTGCCGGCAACCACCATCAGTAACAGCCAGGCCGTCAGCCTGTCGCTGAAGAACTCCAGCAACAGTTTTCTGAGCAACAGCAAGCCTGCCAGGGTATACAGCAATCCTCCGGCCACCAGTGAAAGCTGATAAGGATACGACAGTCCGTCGGCAGCATAACCCAGAGCGGGCGCCAGCAGGTGGGCGGCAAAGAAGAAGGGGCTGTACATCACGGCCATCCCGCAACTGTATTTGATGATCATTCCGCCGTCGGGTCCGGCAACCAGCTGGTAAAGGGTTGCAGTATTACTGTATTGTTCTGTCAGGGCATGCACCCAGGTGAGATCCCTGAGTCCCGGATCTCCGTAAATGAACAAGGCCGGCAAATAGAGATAATACCCGAACACATCCCATGAGATCACATTTCTGACAGGATGGTAAAAACGCAGCATGACAATGAGGCTGAAAAGCAGCACGACCAGCAGGAAGGACCAGGGCCGGGAACGGATCGCAGAAATTATCTTCACACTTCTATACTATCAGATTACTTCCTGTATTTCCTGCTCCAGATATTGTATTTCAGAATACAGTAGATCGCCCTGAAGCCGTCCCTTGCTTTTATTTTCTTGCCTTCAAGATAAGTCCGGCCGTAATAGGAAATACCGACTTCATAGATCCGGATGCCCCTGAAACGGGATATTTTGGCAGTTACCTCCGGCTCGAATCCGAAACGTTTTTCGCAGAAACGGATCTGTTTCAGATATTCCGCATCAAACATCTTATAACAGGTTTCCATGTCGGTAAGGTTGAGATTGGTCAGGGAATTCGACACAAAAGTCAGGAACTTGTTCCCGATGGTATGCCAGAAAAACAGAATACGATGGGCATTCCCTCCCGAAAATCTGGATCCGTAAACCACATCGGCATGTCCGTCGAGAAAAGGTTTCAGCAACAGACTAAATTCCTGGGGATCATATTCAAGATCTGCATCCTGGACAACTACCAGATCGCCGGTGCATTCGCTGATACCCCTGTGCAGGGCTGCACCTTTTCCCTGGTTGTATGGCTGGTTCAGCAGCCTGATCCGGGCTTCGGGATGCGCTGCCATGTATGATTCCACTTCCTGCCTGGTATTGTCACGGGAACAGTCATTGATGACAATGATCTCCGTGCTTATTCCACCCGGCAATCCGGCAGCCAGTACCTTATCAAGGATATTGACAATGGTTTTTTCCTCATTATAGGCCGGGACCAGGACTGAAAGCGTACGGTAATTCATCGGATGGGTTTACATTTGCAAACTTATGAAAATCCTTTTTTATTCCTGATAGTACACCCGTTTTACTCTTCGGGAGATTCGGGTCAGAATCTCATAGGGAATTGTGCCGGCCGCATGTGCAAATTCAGTGACAGGCATTTCTTTTCCAAAAACCACAACCACATCGCCTTCTCCTGCCTCCGTTCCGGTAACATCCAACATGCACATATCCATGCATACATCGCCGATAATGGGGACGAGGGTTCCGTTGACCATCAGCTTGCCCCTGCCGTTGCCCAGGGTTCTGCTGAGTCCGTCTGCATAACCGATGGGCACCACGGCGATCCGGCTCTGCCGTTTGGCCGTCCATGACCGCCGGTAACCAACAGTTTCCCCTGCCTCTATCAGTTTAATCTGGGAAATCACCGAACGCAGGCTGCTTACCTGCTGCAAACGTGTTTCATCATCAGGACAAACCGCAACGCCGTACAGACTGATCCCGATCCGAACCATATCAAACTGTGCATCGGTAAACCTGCACAAGCCGGCCGAATTCAGGATATGTGTCATAAAACTGTTCCTTTTCTCAGCGCGGAGTTTTTCCGTCATGGATGTAAAGCGGCTGATCTGTTCAAGGGTAAAGGCATCGTGCAGAGGCATCTCACTGGCAGCCAGGTGACTGAATACCGATTTCACATGAACATACGGCAGCGCATCAAGCCGTTTGATCAGCAAATCAAGGTCTTCTTCCCTGAAGCCCAGCCTGTTCATGCCGGTATCCAGCTTCAGGTGTATGAATATTCTGCCCTGCTGGTCGCCGGATAAGCGCAACCTGCTTTCCTCGATGAGATCGAGTATTCTGAAGCTGTATACCTCAGGTTCAAGATGGTATTTGCGCAGCGCATCCATGCTTTCCTCATCGGGATTCATCACCATGACGGGAAGACTGATTCCTGCCCTGCGCAACTCTATTCCCTCGTCTGCATAAGCCACGGCAAGATAGTCCACCTGGTGAAACTGCAAGAGGTTTGCGATCTCATAACTGCCGCTGCCGTAGCTGAATGCCTTTACCATGACCATGGTTTTCACACCCGGTTTAAGCCTTGAACGGATGACATTCAGATTATGCACCAATGCATTGAGGTTGATCTCCAGTACGGTTTCATGCGCTTTCTGTTGCAGCGCTTTGCTGATATCTTCGAAGTTGAACACCCTGGCACCCTTGATCAGGATGCTTTCATGCTGAAAACTCGTAAAGGGGAATTTCTTCAGGAAGTCATCTGTGCTGGCAAAGAAAGATTTGTTCATTTTGAACTTTCCCGCATGACGCGTAATGGAAGGGCCTATCCCGATCAACTGGTCGACCTCCTTGTTGGCCAGCAGATCCGCTATCCAGGCATAGAGATCGTTCTCATTACGCCCGCTCTGAAGCAGATCAGAAAGGATCACTGTTTTCCTGCGATGTTGTTTTTGCTGGTTTAAAAAGTCCAGTGCGATCGACAGGGAGTTGATATCGGAGCTGTAACTGTCGTTGATAATGGTGCAGTTATTGATCCCTTCCTTCAGTTCCATCCGCATGGCTACCGGACTAAGCCTGGAAACCCGCTGCCGGATAATCTCATCGGGAATCCCCCAGAGCAGCATAAACGCCCAGCAGTGCATCACATTTTCGATGGAGGCATCGTCTGCAAAGGGCAGCCTGATGCCCACCTGCCTTCCTTCGAAGCAACAACGGATATCTGTCCAGCGCACATTCCGGTCGACCGACTCCACGAGCAGGTCGCTTCCCTTCTTTCTCCCCCAGGTGAAGAGCCGGAGTTTGCGAAATGCCTCCGTACTGATGATCCTTTGCTGAATATCAAGATGATCAGAGCAGAAAATCAGTGTTTCGACATGGGTAAACAATTTGAGTTTCTCGGCAATCTTCTGTTCCTTGTTGATGAAATTTCCGGCATGGGCCTGTCCGATGTTGGTAAAAATGCCGATGCTGGGAAGAATGACAGGTTGCAGGCGGTTCATTTCATCAGGTTCAGAGATACCAGCTTCGATCAGGGCAAGTTCATCGCCAGACCTGATCTGCCATACGGATAGCGGAACTCCGGTCTGGGAGTTATAGCTTTTCGGACTTCTGACGATTTTCAGGTCATCCTGTAAAAGCTGGTACAGCCATTCTTTGACGATGGTCTTCCCGTTGCTTCCGGTAATTCCCACTACCGGAAGACCATATTGTCTGCGATGCCATGATGCCAGTTGCTGCAATGCAAGCAGGGTATCGGAAACCACCATGAAAGCGGCTTCGGGATATTCCTGAAAAGGAAAATCCGCATCAGACACCACAAAGGTTCTGACACCCTTGTCATACAATTCCCCGATATAGCGGTGCCCGTCATTCCTTTTGGAAACAAGGGCAAAAAAGAGGGTTCCGGCCGGCTGGACAAACTGCCTGCTGTCGGTCAGCAACTCAGTTACAGGCAGGTCTGCTCTGGCTGATCCGTGGAGGGTTGCCCTTAAAACAGCCACAAGTCCGGAAAACGGGTAGGAAAATGCCTCCATCTGACAGCATGGACAATATCAGTCCTGATTATCAGTGTTACATTCCTGGACGCTCAGGCTGGCGGCATTGGCCTGTAATTCTTCACAGGCCGTCCGGTTGCGGAAAAGATCGGCAGCAAGATAAATGGCATGCCGCATGGAATCCGGGTCAGCCACATTTTTTCCGGCAAGGTCATAGGCAGTGCCATGGGCAGGTGAAGTCCTGATAAAGGGCAAACCGGCCGTGAAATTTACTCCTTCGTGATACGACATGGTTTTAAAGGGGATCAGTCCCTGGTCGTGATACATGGCCAGGACGCCGTCATACCGGAGGTGGTCGCCGAACCCAAAGAAACCGTCGGCAGGAAAAGGACCGAAAACCAGTATGCCTTCCTGCCTGGCTTTTTCAATGGCGGGCATGATCACCTGCTGTTCTTCAGACCCCAGCAAACCATCCTCTCCCGCATGAGGGTTCAATCCCAGCAATGCGATCTTTGGCTTTGGGATCCCGAAGTCCATTATTACAGACTGGTGCATCACCCTGAGCCGTTTCATGATCAGATCGACGCTAATTGCAGCCGGAACATCCTTCAGAGGCATATGACCTGTTACCACACCGATGCGCAGATTCGATGCAACCATCAGCATCAGGTGGCTTTCCGACTGGAATTTCGTGGCGAGGTATTCCGTATGACCGGGAAACGCAAAGGTATCGGTCTGAATATTTTTTTTATTGATAGGGGCTGTAACCAGGGCGTCAATATGTCCTGCCCTGAGATCTGCCGTTGCAGCCTCAAGCGCCATCAGGGCAAGCTCTCCTGCAACCGGTGTGGATTGCCCCAGATCAATCTTGATCTCCTGATCCATCAGGTTTACAAGATTGGGTTTACGGGGATGGGCCTGTTCAGCCTTACGAACAATATTAAAACTGAATTCGTTGATATTCAACACTTTTCTGTAATACGATGCCACCTTGGCGGTTCCGTAGACCACGGGAGTCAACTGGTCAAGCATCCGCTGGTCCATCAGGCTTTTCATGATAATCTCATAGGAGATCCCATTGATATCACCGTGTGTAATACCAAGCCGCAGTCTTTTCTCTTTCTCCTGGGAATCTGTCATAAAAATGAATTGCTATTTAAAGTAATTGATAAGGAACTGGGTCAGCAGTCTCACGCCAACACCCGTAGCACCCGGGCCCCGGTAAGCATCTTTTTTATCGAGGAAGGCCGGGCCGGCGATATCTAGGTGTATCCAGGGAAAGGCTGTGAATTTTTCAAGGAATTTTCCGGCTGTGATGGCTCCTGCCTCTCTGCCGCCTAAATTTTTCAGATCGGCAACTTCTGATTTGATCATTGTGGCATAGTCATCCCAGAAAGGAAAGAGGGCGATTCTCTCGTGTACCTCGAAACCACTCGAGACCATTTTTTCCATGATATCATTCCCCGCGGTTCCCATGGCAGCGATGGCGGCCCTTCCCACGGCATTGGCGGCCGAGGCGGTAAGAGTGGCAATGTCGATCACGAGCTGGGGATCATACTTAACCGCATAGGACAGGGCATCGGCAAGGATCAGCCGGCCTTCGGCATCGGTATTTACGATTTCCACCGTAGTACCGTTATACATGGTAATGATATCACCCGGCGCAAAGGCATTGTTTCCCGGTCTGTTGTCGGTGGCAGGCAACAGTCCTACCAGATAAACCGGCATCTTCAGATCAGCAACGGCTTTAAACACACCGGCCACGGCTGCAGCACCGGCCATATCGCCCTTCATTCCGTCCATACCCTGGGCTGTTTTCAGATTCAGCCCTCCGGTATCGAATACGACACCCTTGCCTGCCAGGACAATGGGTTTATCATTCTGGGCATCTTCAGGCTTGTACTCAAGAATGGTAAAGGTGGGAGGATCCACACTACCCCTGTTCACGGCCAGCAATCCGCCCATCTTCAGCGATTCGATTTTTTTCTTGTTCAATATCTCAACCCTGACGGCACTTCCGGAAAACATGTTTTCGACTGCTCCAGCGAACTTCAGGGCATTCATCATGTTCACCGGTTCATTGACAAGGTCGCGGCAACGGAATACCGCTTCCACGATATGATTCAGGTGACTGATTTCATGATCACTGACCGAAGGCAGCAGCAGGCCGATTTCCCTGAGGAAGGTTTCCTTCTTATCGCATGATTTTTTATATTTGTCGAAACGGTAAGAGGCCAGCATCATCCCTTCGGCCAGCGCAAGCACACAGGGATCGTCGCCGCGGCGGGCCACAAACACGATCTCCTCCACACTGTGTTCTTTCAACACAACGGCAATATCGGCCCCAAGCTTTCTGCCCTGTTCCCTGAGTGCCAGTCCGGGTTTGCGCTCCGGCAGCTTCACCACCACCAATACATGACCATAGCGGTTGAACAGGTGAAAATCCCTGCATTCGCCTTTTAATCGCTCCTCCAGAAAAGCCATTTCCTGCTGTGAGAAATGCCTGTCGTCAAGATGCTGAAAATCGCGTATGACATACACCAGGCTTTGATTTTCCGCGTATTCCGTCAGCTTTTTAACAACTGGAAACATATTGTGTGGTATTTTTGTATGCCTGACTGAATCTGCAAAGGTAACAAAATGACTGATCATGGGAAACGGCCCTGATGAATTGACCGAATTGACCAAAGTGGCACTTGCCGGCGGTTATCTTAACCGCGAAGAAGGGCTACTTCTTTACCGGGAAGCGGATTTGCCCATGCTGATGCAGACTGCACACCAGATCAGGATGGCACTTCACCCGCAGCGGGAAGTCACCTGGCTGATCGACCGTAATGTGAACATTACCAATGTTTGTGTGAGTGCCTGCCAGTTCTGTAACTATTTCAGAGGTGTCAACCATCCGGAAGCCTACGTGACCACGATGGAGGAGTACCATCAGAAAATAGAGCAGATGTGGGTATTGGGAGGACGGCAGTTGCTGCTGCAGGGCGGACTGCATCCCAAACTCGGACTGTCCTTTTACACCGGTCTTTTCAGGGATCTGAAAGCTGCCTGGCCAGCTTTAAAACTGCATGCCCTGGGGCCCGCCGAGGTGGTTCACCTGGCCCGGATGGAAGGACTTTCCTACAGCGAAGTCCTGACCACCCTCAGGGATGCCGGTCTCGACAGCCTTCCCGGCGCGGGGGCGGAAATTCTTTCCGACCGTGTCAGACAGACCATCTCCAAAAACAAATGCACTGCCGGCGAGTGGCTGGATGTGATGCGGGCAGCCCATCGCCTGGATATCCTCACTTCGGCCACCATGATGTTCGGTCACATTGAAACCCTCGAAGAACGTTTCGATCACCTGCTGGCACTCCGCCAGGTCCAGTCCGAAAAACCCGCCGGACATACCGGTTTCATCTCCTTTATTCCCTGGCCTTTCCAGGATAAAGACACCTTTCTGAGCAGGCACAGGAACATCAGGAACAGTGTCACCGCTTCTGAGTACATCCGCTGGATCGCCATTTCAAGGATCATGCTGCCCAATATCCCCAACATCCAGGCAAGCTGGCTTACCGTGGGGAAACAAACCGCACAGCTTTGCCTTTATGCCGGTGCCAATGATTTCGGTTCAGTCATGCTGGAAGAAAACGTGGTGAGTGTAGCCGGTGCCAGCCACCAGTTCGATATTCCGGGCATTCAGCAGGCCATCCGGGAAGCAGGCTTTATGCCTGTCCTCAGAGACCAGCGCTTTAAGCACCTGAGTGGAACAATAGTATAACAGAACTCAGGAGAACCTTTGACTTACGGATCGAGCCGCATCCATTCCGTGAAAGTGATTTCAACGGTCAACATCCGCTTGCTTCAGAAATATTGAAATACGGACTGGAGATTCCGGTCTGAGATACTGTGTTGAACCTGAACATCCTGTAAATCATGTATATCCCTGTTAAGATGATCACTGCTTATCATGCAGGAATGCAAGAAGGCGGGAAGGCAAGAATTCGGGTATGTAGAAATACTGGGAACTATTGCCAGAATGAAAATATGGTTGTACCTTTGCCGTCCGTTTGAAAAAACAAGTTTAACCAATTCAAGATCAAACCAAAAAACTATGTTAAATCAGTATGAAACCGTTTTCGTCATGACTCCCGTTTTATCTGAAGACCAGGTAAAGGAAACGGTTGGAAAGTTCGTCAAGCTCCTCAGAGACAAAGGAGCCGAGATTGTCCTAGAAGACAACTGGGGCATGCGCAAGATGGCCTATGCCATCCAGAAAAAAACCAGCGGATTTTATTACCTGTTGGAATACAGGGCAGAAGGAAGCGTGATCCGCGATTTGGAAATCGCCTGCAAACGTGATGAAAGGCTGTTGCGTTTTCTTACCGTGGCACTGGACAAACATGCCATTGCCTATAACGAGAAGAAACGCGCCAACAAAGCCCAGCCCGTCACAGAACAAACCGAATCATGAACCTGAAACCACTGTAACATGGCAACACAGAACAACTCAGAAATCAAATACCTGACCCCGATAGCCGTCGATGTCAAGAAAAAGAAGTACTGCCGTTTCAAAAAAAGCGGCATCAAGTACATCGATTACAAGGATGCCGACTTCCTGCTCAAATTCATCAACGAACAGGGAAAGATCCTTCCCAGGAGAATTACGGGCACCTCAACCAAGTACCAGAAGAAAGTGGCGCAGGCGATCAAAAGGGCACGTCACCTTGCTTTGCTGCCTTATGTAGCTGACTTATTAAAATAAAGGGACAACGTCATGGAAGTGATCTTAAAGCAAGATATCCCCAACCTGGGATACGCCAATGAAATAGTGTCGGTTAAAAACGGCTACGCAAGGAATTACCTGATCCCCAAAGGCTATGCAGTGCTTGCAAGCCCGTCAAACAAAAAGATGACGGAAGAGATTGTCCGCCAGAAAGCTTTCAAGGCCGATAAAGTTAGGATGCAGGCCCAGGACCTGGCCACCGCACTGCAGAACATCACCGTAAAGATCGGAGCCAAAGCTGCTCCCACCGGGAAAATATACGGTTCTGTCAATGCAGTCCAGATCGCAGATGCCATCCGCGAACAATTCGGCTATGAAGTCGACAGGAAAAAGATCCACGTGGACGGCGAGTCCATTAAAGATCTGGGTACCTACACCGCCCGCATCATCCTGCACAAAGAAGCCCAGGCCGACATCACCTTCGAAGTATTCGCCGAATAAGCCCGGTCATCCGCGGGAATGTATTACTTTTGAAACTGCTGCAGCCGGAAACCTGTCATTTCCGGCTGTAAGCATGTTGTTTTTATGCCCCTTAGCAAAACACTGATCCGGGAGATCCGCAGCCTTCACAAGGCAGAAGGCCGAAAAAGCCGGCACCGTTTCCTGGTGGAAGGCCCCAAAATGGTGGCGGAATTGCTGAAAAGCAACTGGCCCCTCCGCGAAATCTTTGCCACCGAAGCATGGCCGGGCTGGTCAGCCGGCAATACCCTTTCCGGCGATCCTGCCGTGTATGCCGTGTCAGAGGCTGAACTGTCAAGGATCAGCACCCTGGTGACGCCGAACCAGGTACTCGCCGTGGCAGACATACCCCCGGTAACCCTCGACTGGAAACTGCTGTCCGGCGACCTGACCCTGGCTCTCGACGGTATCAGTGACCCGGGAAACCTGGGAACCATCCTGCGTATCGCCGACTGGTTCGGTATCAGGCAGGTGCTCTGCTCCAGAGGATCGGTCGACGTCTTCAGTCCCAAGACCGTCCAGGCAAGCATGGGATCAGTCTTCAGGGTAAACGTGCTGGTTGAAGATCTGAAATCCTTCCTCTCCGACCTGCCCCCGGATTTGCCGGTTTACGGAAGCTTTCCGGAGGGACCGCCGCTGCACCAGACAAAGCTTCAGCAAAAAGGACTGCTGCTGATCGGCAGCGAATCACACGGAATATCGGCCGGACTGATCCCGCTGATCTCACATAAAGTCTCCATTTCCGCTTTCGCACACCCCGGCCAGACCGGCCGGGCAGAATCACTCAATGCAGCCTTCGCTACAGCCATCCTCTGCCATGAATTCAGAACCAGAGGCACCGTGGAAAACCTGCATTGCTAATTCATTTCCCATGAAACACATCCTGCTGATCCTTCCAGCCCTGCTGTTGTGGCCCCTGATCTCTCCGGCACAAACCCAACGGGAATATTTCAGGGAAAACTACCTGCGCTACCATGACTACATCTACTCCCAAAATATCAAAACGCCCCTGCTGTACAGGGAAGGGTGGGAACTCGGACAGCCCCTGCTGCTGCTCGGCAGCACGGATAAGCTTGTGCTTGCCTTCGACGACCTCGACGGAGGCAACAGGAATTATCTCTATACGGTGATCCATTGCACCTCCGACTGGCTGCCCAGCCCGCTTGACGTGAACGAATACCTCGACGGTTTTTACGAAGACCGTATTGAAGACTATGCCTATTCAACCAACACCCTCCAAAGTTATACCCATTACGAACTACGCTTCCCCAATGAACGTTGCGGGATAAGGCTTTCTGGAAACTACCTGCTGGTGGTCTATCCTGAAGACAAAAAAGAGGAGCCGGTGCTCAGCCTTCGCTTCTGGGTGCTTGATCCGAAAGCGAAAGTAAGCGGAGAAGTGAAACGTCCGGTGGTGATCGAAGACAAGGACGAAAAACAACAGGTGCTGTTCCGCATCAGAACGGGTGCATTTGCCATCATCAATCCCTATCAGAACCTGAAGGTGTTCATCCGCCAGAACGGCCGCTGGGACAATATGATAGGCAATCTGCAGCCCCTGCTGGTGAAAGGTGACGAACTGGACTATACCCATGATGCCGGAAATATCTTTTTTGCCGGTAATGAATACCGTCACGCTGACCTGAAAAGCGTGAAGTATCCGGGCGACAGGGTGCGAAAGATCGAACCCGGCAATCCTTCATACGATATCTTTCTGGTAAACGATGAGCGAAGGCAGTTCAAAGTCTACATCACCGAAGACGACATCAACGGCC
This sequence comes from uncultured Bacteroidales bacterium, assembly GCA_964608665.1. Taxonomy (GTDB): domain Bacteria; phylum Bacteroidota; class Bacteroidia; order Bacteroidales; family CAIXZF01; genus JAKLIX01. The sequence goes on from CAZSQJ010000059.1 coordinate 11,354, forward strand.
GCTATGTGATCAGGACGCAGGACGGCACCGATCCCTCCACCGAGGCGGACTATGTATGGGTATATTTCACCCTGCCGTATTTCCCGGTGGCTGCAGACGGTAACATATTCCTTTCCGGCGCCCTGAGCCAATGGCAACTCGACAAAACAAACCGGATGGTGTATAACTTCGACCGCAAGGTTTATGAACTGCGTTTATTCCTCAAACAGGGCTATTACAACTACGCCTATCTCTTCCTCGAAAACGGCGCAGGCCAGGGAGATTATGCCCGGATTGAAGGCAACCACCACGAAACGGAAAATGAATACACCATCTACGTTTACTACCAGGCACCCGGGAATGAATACCAGGAGCTTATCGCCGTAGAAACGCTGAAATCAAGGTAAAAGCAGGCTTATTCGTACCTGAGTGCTTCGATGGGGTCGAGACGTGACGCTTTCTGGGCAGGATAATAGCCCGAAATCACCGCCACAGCGAAACAAAGCACCACTCCCCCTATGATCCAGACCCAGGGAACAATGAATGCACTTCCGATGATCAGGCTCAGGATATTTCCAATCAAAATGCCCAGGATAATCCCCAGCATCCCTCCGATCTGCCCGATAATCACCGCTTCCGTCAGGAACTGTATCCTGATCAGCCTTCGGTTGGCCCCGATGGCCTTCCGGATACCGATCTCGCGGGTCCGCTCCGTAACCGACACCAGCATGATGTTCATCAGCCCGATCGCCGCTCCCATCAGGGTGATGAAACCGATGATGGTGGCCGCAAGCGTTACGTAACGGATATTATCGATCAGCATCCGGGCTACCTGATCACTCTTGGAAATATCAAAGTCGTCTTCCCGCCCCACAGGTATCTTGCGAATCTTCCTGAACAAACCCGTCGCTTCTCCGATGGCAGGTTCAAGATCCTGGGGATTCTTTGCCATAACATTGATAATGAACGACATATTAGGTCTGGGAAAATACTGTCTCACATTGTTCAGCGGCAGCAGGCAGGTACGGTCGCTGCTGAAACCCATGCCCGATCCCTTGCTTTTCAATACCCCGATGATACGGTATTTGCCCGGACCTACCGAGATAACCTTCTCAAGCGGATCTTCCTTATTGGTGAAGATTTTGGAAACCACCTCGGACCCGACCAGGGCTACATTGGAACCCATCTGCAATTCATGGGATGAAAAATTTCTTCCCTTTTCCAGCTCATTGCCTGACGTAATCAGGTAGTTGTCGTCGCAACCAATCACGGTGATATTGGGATTGCTTTTGCTGGCCTCATATTTCACGGTCACAATACCCGACGCATACATGAACACCGAAGCCGCAGCAGGATAAGTGTATTCATCCTTAAACCTGGTCGCCTGGTCGTAGCTGATCTTGGGATAAACCCTGGGTTTCACCTCGGAATCCCCCACATGGATACGCAGGGTTCTGTTTCGGATAGTGAAGGTGTTGGCCCCCATCATGGTGAAATTGGAGTTCAGGTAGTACTTGATGGAATCGATGGCCGTTAAAATCCCCACCAGTGCCATCAGGCCGAAGGCGATGATCATCACCGTGAGGACAGTCCTGAGCAGGTGACTGCGGATGGAACGCAGGGAAATCTTTACATTTTCGACCAGAATGGCTTGCATGGCAGATGAATGTTACAGAAATGAAAACGGCGGAGAAAGCATTCTGATATAAAAATCACAATTTTTTCCCGTAAGCCAGGTCGCCTGCATCTCCGAGCCCTGGAACAATGTATGCCTGAGCGGTGAGTTCCTCGTCAATGGCGCCTACCCAAAGTGTGATATCGGATCCCGGAAGGCTTCTTTTCAGGTATTCAACCCCCTCGGTACTGGCAAGTATGGAAATGATATGGGTGTGCTTCGGCTTGCCATTGGTAAGCAATTCCTTGTATGCCAACACCATGGAAGCCCCGGTGGCGAGCATGGAGTCCGAAAGGATCACGACCTTTCCTTCCACATCCGGGGTCGAGGAATACTCTATCTGTATGCTGAAGCGGCCATCCTTGTGATACATCCGGTATGCCGAAATAAATGCATTTTCCGACTTGTCAAATACATTGAGCAGGCCCTGGTGGAGCGGAAGACCGGCCCGCAGGATGGTTGCCAGTACAGGATATGCTGTCAGCACCGGTACTTCCGCAACCCCAAGGGTTGTGGTGATCTCTTTTGTTTCATACATCAGCGTTTCACTGATCCTGTATCCGAAGAACATACCGATGCGTTCCAGGTTGCGCCGGAACCGCAGGCTGTCCTGCTGGATACGTTCATCCCTCAGCTCCGCGATATACTGGTTAAGAATGCTTTGATGCTGCCCAAGGTTTTTTACCATCGTTCAAATATTTGTTCAAACTTACGGTAATTATTTGAATATCCCCACATGGAACTGCCTTGTGAAAAAAACTAAATATGAGATCAGAACCGTGCCGGATACCCGGGCAGGTCAGAAACCGGCTTTACTGTTTTCCCAGGCCGGGTTTGAATAGTCCTGCCGCAAACCGTGTCACCGGACCCAGGCTGTTGCGCCTGATGAAAGGATATGGCGAGACTACCGCACCGAAACTCCCGTAAAACTGTGCCAGTCCGGGATCCTCTGAACCTTCGAAATCCAGAATAAGGTCATTCCCAGCATGCTTTCTGATCATATGATCGATCAGCGCCGGCATGGCAGCCTGCTGCCGTGCTTCCGGACCGCCTGCGGAAAACAGCAGCACGAGCCTGCCGTGGGATTCTGCAAAGATCACTCCCGCATTGAGACCGCCACTCCCGGATTCCGATCCCAGCATGTGGATGCAGCCTCTTCTGCCACCTTCGGTAATGATCATCTCAAGCCGCTCATAATCTTTTTCCTTCAGGGTCTGCAGATCCCTGCCCCGGTTCTCGCGGAACAGGGTGATCAGCATGCCGGGTTTCACATCTTCCGTAATGATCCGCACCGATCCGGCAGCCTTGCGCAGGTTCCTTTTCAGATTCTGTGAATAGCCCAGACAGATGGTTTCATAGGGCGCGATCAGGTCCATCACCAGGTTTGGCCGCATACGGATTGTATAGGAAGGATGGGAGGGCTTGTTATAGGCATTCAGTTGTATCTCCGTCAGCCGGAAATGTGCCGGCAGCGCATCCAGAAAGGCATCGGTCAGCTCCCTGCCGGTCTGTCCCCTCGAAAAAAGCCCCAGCTGCTGGGTAAATGGAGGCTGGCAGACGTAGGGGATCGTAAATTTTTTCCTCCACGGAAGCGGGAAAACGCTTTCGTAATCCTCTTGCACCAGCGCGTCCCACTGATCGCACACGCAGTCGAGATACCACGACCAGGCATACACATTGCCGTTTACGGATTCCGCAACGCAATGATCCCACCGTCGCCGGTCGATCTGCCCATGTTTCAGATACCTGATCCCTGTACTCATATCCTGCCCGTCAAAACCTCGTCCAACATCCTTTCGTAAACCTCCCGCCATCCTTTCCACCTGCCTTCCCCGCTGAAACTTTCATTGTGCCACAGGCTCATAAAACTTCCTCCCGTTACTGCAAGTTGCCTGATCAGCCCGCTTATCACTCCGGATGCTTCCACAGGTCCGAGTTTTAAATAATCTTTCAGGCTTCCGTCCATCACGGTGAAGGGATGTACCATCAGCAGGGTGCTTTTTTCACCCGGCAGGTCGTACCATTGAAAAGGCCGGGAAGTACCGGCCCGGAAACCGGGTACCCCCGCATATCCCATACTGTAATCGTCAGTGATGCCAAACCGGACCAACTCCCGGTATGTACCTGGTAATGAAAGTCTTAAATAATGCTGCCTGCTCATGGTAACCGGCTGTCCAAGCCTTTGCGATAAAAAGGCAAGCTCTTCCTCCAGTCGCCCGGGGTGGTCAAAAGAAGCAAAGGATGGATGGATGCCCACCGTTCCGGTCTCCGACAATCGGCTGAGCAGCCGGGAAAAGGCCGGGTGACGCAGCGGAATGTTTTTATCATAGGGACCGTAGGCCCCGCACAACACGAAAAACAAGGGCTTTAATCCCCGTTTTGCATGTACCTCCCGGATATAATCATACGTATCATACGGATCCTTCCGGCACCTGCAAAGAACCATCGCCCTTTCAGCAAGTGCACGGAAATCAGCCTGCAGCAGTGAACGGGCAAAACCACCGGCATTTCGTTTTATTCCCTTGAAACGATAGGCATAGGCTACATCAATGTCCACGGTGGGCGTAGCGTTTATCTGCGGTACGTGCTTAATTTCCGGCAACAATGTCTTCAGCCAGTGATCAATTAAGGGTATGTGGATAAAGCCGTGCCGGTACGCAAGGCTGTCTTCGGGCCTGAAACGTCCGAAACGGTCGGGTGTATGTGGCAGGTATTCCTCATAACGGCTGAGCAGGTAAAAGGAAGCAGCAAAAATATCAAAAGGAAAGCCGGATTCCGCGGGAAACATTACCGGCAGGCCATTGATGTGAACAACAGGCACATCGACAGGCTTTATGTCTGTATTGAAAAGCAGGCTTTGCGGTCTGAGCTGGATCCCTGAATCCAGGGTTTCGGAGGTATAGTTGATCTTTATCCCATCCGCCCGCAGGAAGGCTTCCCTGTCGGTTATGATCCTGTAGTCAGCCCCTGCAAATTGTTTCAGCAACACATCGAGGGTGTAAACCAGGCGGGGACTGACGGCCGGAGCGAGGACGGAGATCATTCGCAGTTGTTCATGATTTCTTTGCAGATAAATTCAGCAGCTTTCCCGTTGCCAAAAACCGGCGGAAATGCCGCAGGAGGATTTTGCAGGAAATGATCGAATGCATGGATGATGCGCTCAGGGTCGGTATCAGTCACCATGCCGGCGCCGGCCGCGGTGATCTCCAGCCATTCGGTCTCCGGACGAAGAATCAGGCAGGGTTTTTGGTTGAAATAGGCTTCTTTCTGAACCCCGCCTGAATCAGTCATCACCATCAGGCAGTGCTTTTCAAGGGTCATCATGTCGAAAAAAGAAGCGGGCGGGATGAGTCTGACCAGCAGGGAACGCTTCACTTCTTCAAAGGTTTGCGGATTCAGGTTTTTCTCAAGGATACCTGCTGTACGCGGATGAAGTGGTGCAATGACCGGAAGGCCGTATTCGGCGGTGATGCTGAGCAAGGACCTGAAGATATTGTCGAGCCTGACAGGATCGTCGGTATTGTGATCGCGGTGAATGGTGGCCAGGACATACTGACCATCCTCCAGGTCGTTTTCCTCCATCACATTCGACTGCTTTTCCGCCATCCCTGAGAAATACAGGCTGTTGTCATACATTACATCCCCGCAATGATGAACTTTCGGATGATCGGCAGATGCTATCCCCGTGATATCATTGGTAAACCCTTCTCTTAAAAGATTATTCACCCCTGTCAGTGTCGGTGTGAACAAGAGACTTGACACATGGTCGCACAGGATGCGGTTGATCTCTTCGGGCATCGTCTTGTTAAAACTGCGAAGGCCTGCTTCCACATGCGCAATGGGGATTTTCAGCTTGCCGGCGGCTATGGCACCTGCAAGCGTTGAGTTGGTATCGCCGTATAAGATGACATAATGCGGCCGTTCCTCATGCATGACACGCTCCAGTCCCTCGATCATCCTGGCCGTCTGCATTCCGTGTGACCCGCTTCCAACCCCGAGGTTGTAATCCGGTTCGGGAACATCAAGCTGCCGGAAGAACACTTCAGACATGTTCTCATCATAGTGCTGGCCGGTATGTACGATGACCTCCTGGATATTGAGGTAAAAATTGTTGCGGATGGCACGGCTGACGGCAGAAGCCTTGATGATCTGCGGCCGCGCACCGATAACGGTAATAATCTTGATCATGAGGAAGATAACGCTTTAAAACAAGCCTTCGTCTGCAAAACTAAAATATTTTTCATCACCAATGATGACATGATCGATCAGCGGCATCTCGAGCAATACCCCACCCTCCCTGAGCTGGCGCGTGAGGCTGACGTCGGCTGCACTGGGCTGTGGATTCCCCGAAGGATGGTTATGCGACAGGATAATGGCCGTAGCCTTGTGCTCCAGGGCAAGCAGAAAAATCTTCTTTGGATCGGCTACCGTCCCCGAAAACCCTCCTTCACTGACACATACAGCCTTCCTCACCTGGTTTGAACGGTTCAGCACCAGCATCCAAAACTCCTCAAACGGACTGTCGCCCAGAAACCCGCGCAGGTATTCAAACACATCCCTGCTGCTGCTGATCTTCGATCTTTTTACGGCTTCGGCGCTTCGCTTGCGGTTGCCCAGCTCCAGGGCCGCCAGCAGGGAAATGGTCTTGGCCGGACCAAGACCCCTGAAGTTCTTCATCAACTCCTGTGCACTGCATTTCGACAATTCAAGAAGATTGTCGCCCGACTGCCTCAGAATACGCCTGGCCAGGTCTAGCGCAGATTCACCCCGTGTACCCGTTCCCAGTAAAATCGCGACCAGTTCTGCATCACTCAGGGCATGGCGTCCCTTCAACAACAGTTTCTCCCTTGGCCTGTCATCTTCAGCCCACATCCGGATACTGCCACCTTGCCTGGTATCTTCCATGTTTTCAATTATTTAAATCATACTGCTGCTGATTCCGGAGCAAATACCTGCCTGCTATGCAGGCGCTCCATTAGTATAGATGCATGAAAATACCAAAACGGAAAAAAAGCATTAAAAAAACCTGCCTCCTTATGGAAATCACCCCGGATTCCGGTCTGGAACGGCAGTTTTGCCCCTGGAATTCAAAAAAAATGCTTATCATTGTCTGAAAAAATTGAATTGCCATGAAACGACATCTGATATTTTGCCTGGCAGGCTTGATGTTCAGCCTGCAGGCTTTGGCGCAGTTCACCTATGTGCAGGTTACGGCCGGTCTGACGGATGTATATGAAAGCGGCCGCACCGAGTTTGCCCTCGGCGACATCGACAATGACGGTGACCTCGACATTGTTTCCGTGGGCGATCACTGGAGCCCTCTGATTGCCACCGAATATGGCATCATGGTCTTTAAAAACAACGGCAACGGCACCTCCTGGAGCAAAGTCATGAACGGAGACTTCGGCTATGGAGGAGTCGCGCTCGGCGATGTAAACAACGACGGTCTCCTCGATGTGGCTTACGGGATACATCACAACTATGCCGGAGTTGATTTCGGGGACCAGGTACTGGAGGTGGTGCTGGGCGACGGAACAGGCAATAACTGGGTTCCCTGGGATGATAACCTCGGACTGCAGGGTCAGAGCTGGGGAATGGCCGGATGCGATATGGCCGATGTGGACAATGACGGGAAACTCGACCTTGGCTCCAACTCCTTCGGATGCTGCGACGGCGTCTGGCTTTACAAAAATAACGGAAACGGCACCTGGACGCCTTTTCCGGGGGCACTGGACCTGAATTCATCCGGACAATTCCGTTTCGGGGATTTCGACAAGGATGGAAAGGCGGATTTCATGGCCAGCAACACCCAGTTCAACAACCAGCCCGGACAGGTCTGGCGCAACAACGGGAACGGCCAGTTCACCCCGATGCAGACCGGCCTGCCGTTCAACACTTACTCCTTAATGTTCGACCTGGCCGACATGAACAACGATGGGGCCATGGATATCGCCACTACCCAGGGTGGATACCCCAGGGTGTTTACCTATGACATCCCCTCCAACAGCTGGGTAAACAGCTCAAACGGCCTGCCCGCATCCAGCCAGAGCCTGCAGCACCTGGCTTTTGGCGACCTTGATGCCGACGGTTCCCTTGACCTGATCACTTACCGTTCTGGACTCTTCACTATATACAGGGGTGACGGCACCGGAAACTGGCTGCAGTCGGCCACCCTCACCGTGCCGGAAACCACCCTGTACGATGTCAAGCTGCGTGACCTGGATCATAACGGCTATCCAGATATCATCTATTGGGCTAAATACAACGGATCCAATATGCTCCGGGTTTACCTGAATACCACAATTGCCACAGAAATGAGCATTTCCCCGCTCTTCCCCAAAGGCAATGAGTTCTTCTGCCACGGATCCATGCAGTTCATCAAATGGACCAGCAGCCTTCCTCCCGGTGACTCAGCCACGGTAAGCATCGACTTTTCCTCCACAGGTCCCCAGGGGCCTTTCACCCCTGTAATAATCAACATCCCCAATTCCGGCATGTGCCAGTGGACGATCCCGGGTACTTCATCCGTAGACTGTTACCTGAAATTCACCCTTACCTCATCCTCCAATACCTACAGTGTGGTCAGCGGCCCCTTCGGGATAGACACCTGCGGCGCCACACCGGTGATCCCGGGACCAGTATCCGGCTATACCACCGTTTGCGAAGGCAGTGCCCCGGTGTACAGCGTTCCTCCCGCTGCCGGAGCCACCTCCTATACATGGACCCTCCCCCCAGGCTGGACGGGAAGCTCCACCAACCACACCATCAATACCATTGCCGGTCCCAACAGCGGTTATATCAGCGTGGTGGCCAACTCACCCGCCGGAAACTCTCCCCCGCAATCCCTCTATGTCACTGTTATCAGCATAGATACCGGCGTCAGCCTTAACGGGATCACCCTTACAGCCAACCTGGCAGGTGCTGCATACCAGTGGTGGGACTGCAATGCGGCAAGCCCCGTACAGGGTGCTTCAGGTCAAACCTTTACCCCTTCGGTAAACGGTAGTTATGCCGTCATCATCACCTCGGAGGGATGCACCGATACCTCCTCCTGCCACCAGGTGATCGTAACCGGACTGGCCGGAACGAAGACCGGTGAATCTATCCTGATCATTCCCAACCCTGCAGGAAATGATGTGACCATCCGTACGGACCTGCCTGTCACAGAAGCAGAATTGTCGACACTGACCGGGAAAATGATCTTTAAACAGCAAGCCGGACAACACAGCTTTTCACTTGACCTGTCGAAGCTACCGGCCGGAATGTTCCTCCTGAGACTGTATACCGGTGAACAGGTCTTTACCCGCAAACTCATGAAAACGGAGTGAAAACTTGCTGCTGTTCCAGTGAACAGCGAACAATCTATCGCATCTTTACTTTTTCTGCACTTTAATGGTACAGCCAATCGCACGGGTTTCCGCGACGGGAGGCTGCTTGCCTGCCAGCAACGCATCCACGGCATCTTCCACATATTTCACCTTCACGGCAGCCTCATCCTCATGGTTGTCGTCGATTGCACCAATATACCTAACAATCAAATCATTATCAACCTTCTCCAGAATAAAAACATGAGGCGTGCGTGTGGCACCGTAATGCGGAAAAACCTTTTGCCCGTCATCAAACAAATAAGGAAAGTTAAACTTTTTGTCACGGGCCCTTTCGATCATTTTTTCATAACTGTCGGCAGCCTGCACGGCAGGATCATTCGGGTTGACCGCAATTACGGGATAAGCCAGGGGGGCATATTTCCGTTGCAGGTCAATGATCCTGTCCTCGTAAGCTACGCTATACGGGCAATGGTTACAGGTGAAGATGAGGATAAAACCCTTGGCATCCTTGTAGTCAGCCATGGATACCATCCTGCCGTCCACATTTTTCAGACGGAAATCCCGTGCCGGATCACCCGGGCGCAAACCATTGGCAAACAGTCCGTTCACCAGGACAATAAAGAGAAAAACAATAATCGTTCTCATAACTTTTTAAGGTAAGGTTTAACAACAGATTCCAGCTCGTCGTAGCTGAGCTGCGCTTCGAAAAAAAGCCGTTCACCGCGGTGCAGGATCAGGGTGGCAGGAATGGATCCTGTCCATTTCTCATCCACCTTTGGTATCCATGAATTGGCATCAGGCTCATACAGGAGCCAGACTTCAGGTTTCAGCTGCTTTTCCTGCAGGAAAGGAAGCAAACGGCTATGGTAATCCTTCCGGAAATCGAGGCTTAGCAGGATCATCCTGAAGTTTCTGTCCGCATATTTTTCATGTAGTTGCTGGAAAGCAGGCAGTTCTTTCACACAGGGGACACACCAGGTAGCCCAGAAATTCAGGATATAAACCGTATCATTCCTGATCGACAGCAGGCGTTCCACTTCCGGAAATCCCACAACCGGCGGGTTTCCTTTCCCGGGCTGGGTTTTTGCCGTGAGAGAAAGCATGCAAACAAAGGCAGTTGGTATGAAGAAACGCATCATGGTTCTTTAAAACCACTTCCGGGTCCGTCTTGTTCAATTTGCAGGCAACGGTTGCAACATCCGGATTTCAAGTGCAATCTTTGCCTATCTTCGCCCTGTAAATAAAATCTGGATATCATGGCAATCACACCTGGGGAGGCAGCTGTAAACATCCGTTCGGAGGTTGACCGGCTGGAAAAAGTCATCGTGCACATGCCCGGGGCGGAAGTGGAGAACATGACACCGGAAAATGCAGAAAGAGCCCTGTACAGCGATATCCTGAACCTGCATATCGCCCTGGCAGAGTACCGGCAAATGCACGGGGTTCTGTCAAAAGTAGCTGAAGTACTGGAAGTGAAGGATTTATTGCAGGAAATACTGCAAAATCCAGTGGTAAAGGAAGAAGTCACATCCCGGATCTGCCGCTGGGAAAACGTGGAATTTATGAAGGATAATCTTTGTGCCATGCCGGCGACCGAACTCGCCACCGCCCTGATAGAAGGCGTGATCATGGAAAAGGACAACCTTACGAAATTCCTTGCCAAAGGACGCTACGACCTGATGCCCCTGCATAATTTCTTTTTCATGCGCGATCCGGCCGTTTGTTTTTCCGGTAAAGCGCTTATCTCCAAAATGGCCAGTGTGGTCAGGGAAAGAGAGTCCATTATCATGGAAAGCATTTTCCGGCATCATCCTTCCTTCGGAATACCAACCATCAATCCCCTGGATCTGCCCCAATCCTCCCAGGTGAGTATTGAAGGAGGAGATGTGATCGTTGCACGCGAAGATGTGTTGCTGGTCGGAACAGGTACACGCACCACCACCCAGGGCATCGACTTTTTGATTGATTACTTTAAAAAAGAAAAACGTTCCAAACACATCATCGTCCAGGAACTCCCTTTCAAACCAGAGTCATTTATCCACCTCGACATGGTGTTCACCCTGCTCGACCACGACAAATGCATGGTATATGAACCGGTCATTCTGAGACCCAATAAATTACAAACAGTTCACATCGAACTGGATCATGGAAAAATCATGCACATCCGCAACGAGGAGAACCTGCTGACAGCCCTCAGGCATGTGGGTTTTGACCTGGAGCCGGTGATTTGCGGGGGGAGGGCCGATCCCTGGATACAGGAAAGGGAGCAGTGGCATTCGGGTACCAACTTTTTTGCCCTGGCGCCCGGAAAGGTGATCGGATATGCCCGTAACCAGTACACACTTGAAGAACTTTCAAAACACGGCTTTGAAATCCTGAAAGCCAGGTCGGTAATCAAGTGCGATTTCTGCCTGGATGATTACCACCGCTGTGTGATCACCATCGAGGGTAGTGAACTGGCACGCGGCGGAGGAGGCGCCCGCTGCATGACCATGCCGGTGAAGAGGAAAAGTTTAGAGGTTTAGTGGTTTAGTAGTTTAGGGTTTAGTAGTTCAGGGTTTGGTTCAGGTCAATTCTGGCACTCTTGCATGCTTGCATTCCTGCATTATAAACACAGTTTATTCACAGGGATATACAGGATATTCAGGATTTTATA
>CAZSQJ010000060.1:0-22188 GCA_964608665.1 uncultured Bacteroidales bacterium
AAGTATGAACAATGACCCTATCTCTAAAAAGTTGCATTAACTACTTGAATTTAGGAATGAATTGTGTTATCCTTTTTCAAAAGTATTATTTTTTGTAATGCGAGCGGGGAAATTTATAATTTTACAGCTTGCATAAAGAAAATTTATTAAAACCATTCATATGAAATTTATTGTATCTAGCATTCAGTTACTGAAGAGTTTACAATCGATCAGCGGCGTGCTGAACGCGAGTAACACCCTTCCGATCCTGGATGATTTCCTGTTCGATTTGAAAGGAGATCAGCTGGTGATCACGGCATCTGATCTTGACACTACGGTGCGGGTCAATGTTCCACTGAGCAGGGCCGAAGAAGAAGGCGCTGTAACCATTCCCGCAAGGATACTGATGGAAACCCTGAAAACCTTTCCCGAAGTACCCCTGCAGTTTACCATCGACACTAATTCCCAGGTTGTGGAAATCATGGCAGGGGAGGGCAAATTTAAACTGGCAGGTCATAATGCAGAGGAGTTTCCAAAGATCCCGGTGATGGAAGAAACCAATACGGTGGTTGTTCCTTCCGAAGTCATTGCTAAAGCGATCAGTAAAACGATTTTCGCAACGGGTTCGGATGATTTCCGCCAGGCTATGACAGGTGTGTTCTGTCAATGGAGTCCCGAAGACCTCGTTTTTGTCGGCACTGACGCTCACAAACTTGTCAGGTATCGCCGTACAGATGCAAAATCAGACAATGCCGCTTCTTTCATTCTTCCCAAAAAGCCACTGAACCAGTTGAAAAACCTGCTCTCGCACACTGAATCTGATGTCAGGGTGGAGTACAACCAGGCCAATGCGGCATTTTCTTTCGAGAACTTTCACCTGGTCTGCCGGCTGATCGATGGCAGATACCCGAATTATGAGGCTGTTATCCCAAAGGATAATCCCAACCGGCTGCTTATCGAACGTATCCCTTTCCTGAATTCTCTCAGACGTGTGGCCATTTACGCCAACCAATCCACCCACCAGGTCCGGCTGAAGGTTACCGGACAGGAAATGGTGCTTTCGGCAGAGGATATCGATTTTGCCAATGAGGCTAAAGAAAGGCTGAATTGTCAATATGAAGGAGAAGATATGGAAATTGGTTTTAACTCCAAATTCCTGGTGGAAATGGTGAGTAACCTGGATACCAATGAGGTCAGCCTTGAGATGTCCGAACCAAACCGGGCCGGTATCCTGCTTCCGGTGAACAGCGAAAACCCGTCTGAAGATATCCTGATGCTGGTGATGCCGGTGATGCTGGCCCAGTATTAGACACCGGCATATTAGCCTGATCCGCTTATTCCGGACAGGATACCTAATATACCGACACGGAACAGGTTTGCGAAAAAGTTTGTCATAGCGGTGTACGGCATAACTAAGTGTAAACAGCTTTGCATTCGCAAACCCGTCAAGACTGAGTATAATTGGTTTTGTTTCAAATCCTTCAGTTATGAAACAAATCGTGATTCTTTTTTTCCTGGCGGTTTCCATACTGTCAATGGGGCAACCTGCCATTACCCAGAGTGACATGCCTTCGGTGGGCGATACCATCAGAACCAGGAGTACCATGATGGCTCCCGGGATAAACTACCAGGCTACAGGAACAAATTTTACCTGGGACTTTTCATCCCTTAGCGGAACTGTAACTGCAGCAGATACTTTCATTGCAGTTACCGCAACACCACTCATTTATCAGCTCGCATTCAACCTTCCATTCGATCCGAACCGTGCCAACCTGGCTTCACCTCAGGAAGATATCAGTTTTATCCCGAATTTTCCGTTGACCGAAATCACCGAATTTTATAAAAAGTCAGCAGCTTCCTATGCGCAGTGCGGCTTTGGAGCAACCCTCTCCGGTATCCCCGTACCGATTAAATTCAACAACCTCGATATCTGGTATAAATTTCCGCTCACGGCAGGCTCAGCCAAAGATTCATCAATGGTTTCATTCTCCCAGGGTTTACCCGGTTTCGGTCATCTGTCCATTGTAAGGAAGCGTGTGAACGAGGTGGATGGCTGGGGTACGGTGATCACACCGGCAGGTTCATACAGTTGTTTGAGAATGAAGTCGGTAGTGCAGGAAAATGATTCCATATATATCGATACCCTGAACTTCGGTTTCAACCTTCCACGAAATTATACTGAATATAAATGGCTCGCTAGCGGCAAGGGAATTCCGGTGATGCAAGTGTCAACCGTGAACCTTGTTCCGGTTTTTACGTGGATCGATACCGCAAGCACCTCAAATGCACTTTCTGTTCAGATCGGTCCCGGAATCAGCATTTGCCAGGGAGACCAGGCAACTCTCACCGCTACAGCCACAGGGGGAAATCCGCCGTATTTTTATATATGGAGTACAGCTTCCATCAGTCAGACGATCAATGTGAGCCCGCCGAATACCACCACTTATACGGTTACTGTTACCGATGCTTCCTTCCAGATCGTCACTGCCTCCTGCACGATTACGGTACTTCCTTCTCCGGTGGCTGCCATTACGCCTGATCCCAACCAAACCTTCGGCTGTTCCGGCGGAACTTCCGTTACAACTTTTACACTGACAGCTACTCCGGGCTTTGTTCAATATGCCTGGTCGTCAGGTGTGCCGGGTCCTACAGCCAATGTAGTCACTACCGGGCCGCCATCACCGGCTTATACCGGTACGCAGCTTTATTCCGTTACCGTAACCGATCAGGCCGGTTGTACCGGGGATACATCCTTAAGCATTGACTGGATGATCTGTACAGGTATAGCAGCAGATGCCGGACAGGATCAATTCCTTATATCTCCCAATCCTGGCTGCGGCGTCCTTAATCTATCCTGTCCGGCAGGTTACGCTCCATTGAAATGCATTGAGGTATATCATGCCAATGGAACTTTGCTTCATGTTTATTATCCTGAAATTAAACCACCTACAGCTTCAGTACTGATTAAAACCGCGGACTGGAATGCCGTTCCGGGTATGTATTTCTTCAGATTGATCAGCGAAAAGGGTTCACAAGGGGTGAAAGTCATTCTGGAGTAAGCTCATGGCCTTCATTTTATACCGTTCATCTGCCGGATCAGGCAAAACTTTTACGCTTGTAAAGGAATACCTGAAAATTGTACTTCGAAAGCCGGAAGCCTTCAGGCATATCCTTGCCATCACCTTTACCAATAAAGCGGCACAGGAGATGAAGGATCGTATCCTGCTTTATGTTAACGGGTTGTCGACATCAAAGCCAGATCAGCCACCTTCCCCGCTGCTGGACATCCTTGTCAGGGAAACAGGTCTGCCTTCCCCGGTAGTCATTCAAAGAGCCGCAATTGTTCATGAATTGATCCTGCACCAGTATTCCGATTTTCCCGTTACTACGATCGACAGCTTCATGCATCGCGTAATCCGCACCTTTGCTTATGATTTGCATGTTCCCGTGGACTTCGCTGTGGAAATGGATGCCGGGATGCTTATCAGTCAGGCGGTTAACAACATGATCAGGAAAGCTGGTGTTAACAGGGACCTTACAGATGCCCTGATCCAATTTGCCCTCTACAAGTCGGAACAGGAAAAAGGATGGAATATTGAGCGGGATCTTGAGATCATGGGAAGTCACCTTTTTAAGGAAAACAGCCAGGTCCTGCTTGATGAGTTTGGCAGGGAGAGGCTTGATCTAAAGGTGTTTACAAAAGTTTTTCTGCGAATCAGACAATTGACCCTTGCCTTCGAAACTGAAGTTGTGGAACTTGCGCAAAAGGGAAATGCCCTGATAGAAGGATGCGGGGCCGATAAATCGGCCTTTTTCCAGGGTTCCCGCGGCATCGTGTCATATTTCAGGCGCCTGGCCAATGGTCATATGGAAGCGGTATTTCCGTCGAATTATGTGCTCCAGACCATAGAGCAGGACAAATGGTATGCCGGGAAAAGCCAGGCCGAAGACCAGCGCCGTATTGCTGCAATAAAAGAGGATTTAATTCGTATATATCAACAAATCAATGAGATAGTAAGGGAAGGGTCGCAAAATTATTACAGCCTCAAACTCGTGGAAAAAGGCCTGCTACCAGTGGCTATGTTAAACGAAATTGATGCTGAACTGCAGGAAATTAAAAGCGAGAACCACATCCTTCCGATCGGTGAGTTTAATAAAAAGATCACCGATTCCATCTTAAATGAACCCGTCCCTTTCATCTTTGAGCGTCTGGGAGAATGGTACCAGCATTATTTGATCGATGAGTTTCAGGATACTTCGGTGTTACAATGGATCAATCTGCTGCCACTGGTGGAGAATGCCCTCTCCAACGGTAACGACTGCATTCTTGTCGGCGACGGCAAGCAGGCCATTTACCGTTTCAGAAACGGAGAGGTTGCGCAGTTCGCGAGCCTTCCGGAAGTGTATCTTCCTCCAAAAAAAGACATTCCGGAAGGACGAAAGCTGATTCTGGCCAGGAATTATAAGGAGGTTCACCTGGATACCAATTACAGGACTGCAAGTGAGATAGTCCGTTTCAACAACGCATTTTTCAGTTTTGTTGCCGCAAGGTTCAGTGAATTTATCCGGTCTTTGTACAAAGATGTCGTGCAGAAGTCACTTGAATCGAAGCCCGGAGGCTATGTGTCACTTGAATTCCTTGAGAATAGTGAATCATTAAGCACTGAAGATCAGTATCTTGATAAAATCAGGGAAAAAGTGCTGCTTTGTTTAAACGACGGGTATCGAGCCCGGGACATTGCAGTGCTTTGCCGCTCCAATAAAGAAGCCAGCCTGGTTTCATCGTATCTGATGGAATATGGGATTACCGTGGCATCCGCAGAATCACTTTTATTGAAGAATGCTCCGGCTGTCAATACGATAATCGCTTGTCTGAAGTTGTTGCACATTTCTTCCGACACCCTTAGCAGGGAGGTGTTACGTTTATCCTCAGTGCTTTATGGATACAACACTGCCCGTTTTCTTAATGTTCCTGATGCCTTCGAAGGTTTAACGGTATATGAGACTGTTGAAAAGCTTGTCAGGGATCTCGGGTTAGATGAAAAGCCTGATCCTTTCGTGTTGTTTTTTCTTGACTTTACCTATCAGTATACCCAGAAGGAGGAAGCAACACTGGGCGGATTTCTTGAATGGTGGGATCGTGAAAGGTACAGAGCTTCCCTGATCACTTCAGGAGATCTTGATGCGGTTAAAGTCATGACCATACACAAGGCCAAGGGATTGGAATTCAACGTGGTGATATTTCCGTTTGCCAGGATGAAGGTCAAAGGGCCGAAGGATGCAAGCCTGGTTCCCTTCAGCAGTCAGCAGATCCCTGAATTAAGACTGGCTTTTATCAGGTTGTCAAAGAATAATGTCAGTGGGAGTGTTTTCGAGGAGCTGGCCGAAGAAGAATTTGACAAACTGAACCTGGACATGCTTAACCTGCTGTATGTCGTAATGACCCGTCCCAGAGACCGCCTGTATGTGATCAGTGAACATCCGGGGGAACTTAAAGAGACAACAGCAGTGTCGGTACAGGAACTGTTTGCCCGCTTCCTTGTTTCACTGGGGCTTGATATTGACAGACAGGAGCCATTCGAGTGGGGTAAACCTGAGAAAAATCAGGGGGTGAAGGGGCCGGTAACTGGCCAGTTTTTCCTTGAAAAGGCGGAAAGCAGGGATTGGCGTAAGCGTGTTGCCATCCGTTTCAGGCATCCGGTCGATTGGGACGTACTTCTTCCCGATCGTAAAAGGATGACAGGCACACAAATTCATCAGCTGTTGTCAGGGATCCGGTCTTTCGGGGAGCTCAGGCAAGTGATCGCACAGCAGAAAGCTGATCCTGGTCTCGATGCAGATCAGTTGAAGGAGTTTCAAACCGCGATCGCAAAAGTTGCCGCCTTAAACGGCATTGAGCAGATCTTCCCGGAATCAGGACAGGTTCGCAATGAATGCGGTATCCTTACACCTGACGGAGGATTGTATATTCCTGACAGGGTCGTGATGCTTGAGAATGAAACCATTGTCACAGATTACAAAACCGGAAAACCCTTTCCTTCACACAAACAACAACTGATCAGGTATTCCGAACTGCTGAAACAGATGAACTACCCGGGGGTAAAAGCTTTTCTGCTTTACCTGTACCCCGAGCCTGAGCTTCAGCGGGTGATCTGAGGGATTATCGCTCGAAGCTGCTGATATATTCATTCAGCTCTTCGATAGAACTCTCAAAGGTAAAAGCATCGTTGAGCTTATAGTAATTCCCGATGTCAAAGGTATAGCCGTAAGCATATTTTGCGAGTTCCAGCCGGGTATCCTCAAAGCTGAAAAGCATCATGATTTCTTTTACCTGGCTGGACAACAGGCAGTTGGTGTTAATTACCTGTTTTGCAATGGTCAGTTTGCTGTCCTCGAAACTTTTGGAGGCAATGGATTGCTTCACAGAGGCAAAGTCCTGCGGCGACAAAGGATAGGGGCAGCCCACCGGACCGTTGTATCCTGGCAGCACATACACCTGTTGAACAGGCTGGGCGGGAGGAGGTGTGCCGGATGAAGCGGTGGTGGTGGTTGTTGTGGTCGAGTAGGTGGTGGTGGTTTGGGTGCTGCTGCCGGAAGTAACACCCCCGCCAGAGACATTCATGTTGAAATTCACACCCAGGCTGGGGTCGTTGATGTTGATCCCCATATTGACATTGCCTGATCCCGGTGCATTATCATTAGATACAGTGGTGGTGGTCTGGGTATGGGTGACCGTTCCCGTTGCCGGAGGAGGAGTGGTGGTATAAACCACTGTGGTTTGCTCCCGCGGAGCCGGCCGTGATTCGGAGATCGGAACCTCGTTCATCCAACGGATTACATATTCACCTTTGTTGTTCTTCCTGATCGTGAAAGTTGTTTCAGTGCCCTGGTTAAAGGTGAGGGTTTTATCCACTTCACCGAGTTTGGCGTCATCAAAGATGATCTTCACCTTGTAAGTAGGAGCGACCAGGTCAGTGATTTTCACATTTGTCTCAGGCTGTGCATTTTGGCGTATGCCGTTCAGGATCACCGTAAAACGTTCACCTTGTTCGGTGAAAAACACCAGGTTGGTTTTTTGCTGGGCAGACAAACTCATACCCATGAATAGGATCATCAGCAGTAAGTTAATTCTTTTCATATATTCGGGTTTATTAGGGTTTTCAAAACCACATCAAATTATTTGCCAAAACTGACCGGTTCCAGTTGGTTCATGATCAGCAGTATCCTTTGCTGTCTTTTTTTAATATAGGAGGATGGCCTGCTGGCCGAGAATTTCCTCGGATTGGGAAGGATACTTGCGAGCAGGGCCGCTTCTGAGGCCGTAAGACGGGCTGCAGGCTTTTTAAAATTGGTATATGATGCCATTTCGGCACCATAGATACCATTTCCCATCTCGATCACATTCAGGTAAACTTCCATGATCCTCTTCTTTCCCCAGAAAAGTTCAATGAGTCCGGTAAAATAGACTTCCAATCCTTTCCGTAACCATGATCTTCTGGGCCAGAGAAAGACATTTTTTGCGGTCTGTTGAGAGATGGTGCTCCCGCCTTTTTTCCTCTTGTGTTTTTTATTGTATTCCTGTGCTTTTTTAATGGCTTCAAGATCA
Organism: uncultured Bacteroidales bacterium; assembly: GCA_964608665.1. Lineage (GTDB taxonomy): Bacteria > Bacteroidota > Bacteroidia > Bacteroidales > CAIXZF01 > JAKLIX01. Next base: position 7,586 of record CAZSQJ010000060.1, read on the forward strand.
AATCCATAGTGTTCCAGGAAGGCATTGTCTTCGGCTGCTACAACTGCCTGTATGAGTTTGGGGGATATCTTTCCGAGGCTGACCCAGTCTTTTTTCAACCGCAGGGGTTTGCCGTCGACGGCTTGTTCTGTAATGCGGATAAGCATCAGGGGGGTGAGGGGTGGCGGAACAAAGCGGTAGAGTATGGCAAAGAAAACGGAAGTTCCGAAAAACATCAGAAGTGACCATATGACAATCTTCCTGACCGTTCTGAGGATTCGTCTTTTCTTTGCCAAGCGTTTTGTTACTGGAGGAGGACAACGACTTGAATTCAAGCGCTGCAAATGTAAGAAAATTCTATAACTTTGCCGCTGCAACCAAGCCTTCTTCCGGGTTTTCTGATGAGCGGGATATGACATGCCCCCATATCTGAAGTACTGATCATAAGCCGGAACCCGCAGCCTTGTGAACAGCCAGACTCTGATTACCAACGATACTAATATCACTTAAACATGAGCGTATTTATCGGAATCCGACACGAAGACAAGTACCGTATGGAGCGAAGGGCTCCGCTGACACCCAGGCATGTTGATTACCTGGTGAAGCATAAAAAACTGGATATCGTTGTCCAGCGTTCTCCCAAAAGGGTTTTCACTGAGGAAGAATACCTGGCTGCCGGAGCTGAAGTATGCGATACACTTGAGAAATGCGATATCATTCTGGGAGTGAAGGAAGTCCCCTCAGATGTTTTCGAACCCGGGAAAACGTATGTGTTTTTTTCACATGTGATAAAAGGGCAGCCTTACAATATGCCGATGTTGAAACGGATGATGGAACTGGGTTGTAACCTGGTCGAATATGAAAAGATCATTGATGAACAAAACAAGCGGCTGATCTTTTTCGGACGTTATGCAGGCCTGGCCGGGATGATCAATTCATTCTGGGCTTTGGGCCAGCGGCTGAAATATTTCGGTTACCAAAGTAAATTCCTCAGGGTAAAGCAGGCGCATGAGTACAATTCTCTCGAAGAGGCCAGGAATGATGTCTCGGCAGTCGGGCAACTGATCGCAGAACAAGGGATCCCGCCCGAGCTGATGCCCTTTACCATTGGCTTCACAGGTTATGGGAATGTATCACAGGGAGCACAGGAGATATGTTCACTTTTACCGGTGAAAGAGATTTCTCCAGAGAAACTGCTCGATCTGAAGCACCGTAAACATCTGCCTAATAACCTGGTATACAAGGTGATATTTAAGGAGGAGCATTTGTACGAACCCATTGCGGAGGGGGCTGCCTTCGATTTACATGATTATTATGAAAAAGGTGCCACGGCATATAAGAATGCTTTTGAGAAGTATGTTCCGCACCTGTCCATGCTTATTCATTGTACATACTGGGATGCGAGATATCCCAGAATACTGACCAACGCATATCTGAAAAAGTTGTTTTCCAGGGGCAAGCCCAAACTGCTGGTTATCGGGGATATTTCCTGTGATATCGGCGGTTCGGTGGAATGTACCCTGAAAGCTACGGAGATTGGTGATCCCGTATTCATTTACAATCCTGATAATGAACAGATTACTATGGGAACACGGGGTGAAGGCATACTTGATATGGCAGTGGATATTTTACCGGCTGAGCTTCCCAGGGATGCATCCAATGGTTTCGGAGATGTTCTTGTGAATTTCATCAAACCAATTGCCGACGCTGATTTCGATGTCAGGTTCGAAGATCTTGACCTGCCGAGGGCCATTAAGAAGGGACTTATCCTTCATAACGGGAAACTGACGCCTGAATTTGAATATATTCAGCAGTATCTGTAAGATAGCCATGATTCTACCCCCGGAACCGGCCCGGATGCATCCTTTCTGTTTACCTTTGCCGCTTCTTAATAAAAAAATGACTTTCCAATGAAAAAAGTACTCATACTCGGGGCCGGGCTGGTTGCAGGTCCGATCATACGGCATTTACTGGGGCAACACCTGATGGTAACTGTTGCATCAAATACCCCTGAAAGAGCCGCCGCGCTTGTTGAAGGGCATGAAAACGGACAAGTGATCGACTGGTCGGTGGAAGATGATGCTGCACTTACGTTATTGATTGAAAATCATGATATTATCGTCAGCCTCTTACCATATGCCTATCATCTTAAAGTTGCAAAGCAATGTATTGTTTCCGGTAAGAACATGGTGACAACCTCTTATGTCAAACCTGAAATGCAGGCACTTGATGGGCAGGCACGACAAGCCGGTGTCCTCATTCTCAATGAGATCGGCCTTGATCCGGGAATTGACCATATGTCGGCCATGCGCATCATCGATCATGTCCACAGGAAAGGGGGAACAGTCGTGGAGTTCTATTCCATCTGCGGAGCTTTACCGGCTCCGGAATCTGCGGATAATCCCTTCCGGTATAAATTCTCCTGGAGTCCCCGCGGGGTTTTGCTTGCCTCCGGCAATGACGGCCGTTACCTGAAAAACGGAAAGATCGTTGCCGTACCTACCGAGGAGCTTTTTCGCCATATCTTCCGCCTCGATTTCGAACAGGTCGGACTCCTGGATGTATATGCAAACAGAAATTCCGCCGATTATATCGATATTTACGGTATTCCCGGGGTAGAAACCATTTTCAGGGGAACCTTCCGGATGCCGGGATGGTGTGAAAGCCTGGATGCCATGAAGCAACTGCAACTGCTCAGGGATGAGCATTATCATGTGCATGGGATGACATTTGCGGATTTTCTTATGAGCGTCAATAATCTGACCGGCAGTGATCCGGCAAAGGCAGTTGCGGACTTTCTGGGCGTGTCTCAGGATTCAGTGCCACTTCAGGCACTGCAGTGGCTTGGCTGGTTCGACCCGCAGGATATCGGCAGGGAGGAAAGTACTGCCTTTGATATCACTGCAGATCTCATGCTGTCGAAAATGAACCTGAAGGAAAACGACCGCGATATGGTTGTCATGAAGCATTTATTTACTGCATCCTATCCCGACGGAAGCAGGGAAGGTATCACCTCATCCATGCTGGCATATGGGTCACCTGCAACGGAAACGGCTATTGCACGAACAGTCACACTGCCGGCGGCCATTGCAGTAGAAATGATCCTTCAGGGGAGGATTACCGAAACGGGTGTCCATCGTCCGGTGTTACCTGGTATCTATGAGCCTGTTCTGCAGGAACTTGAGAAACTCGGGATCACCATGGATGAAAAGTACAACCTGCCCTTGGGTGACAAGGGTGTTTGGGATATTGACACGGACCAGGTGTAATTCAGTTTCAATACTTCTTCCCGTTGCGCATTAAGTAAAAAAAGTATGGGAAAATATACCAAATGGATTGCAGGAGGTTTGGGTTGGGCCCTGGGTGGACCCATCGGGGGCATCCTTGGCTTTGTTTTCGGATCCATGGTTGACGGCATGACCTCTGCCAGATACGAACAGCAGCCTACCCGGGCCGGTGATTTCAGTGCGAGCCTGCTGGTGCTGTCTGCCGCTATCATGAAGGCGGACGAACGGGTTACCAAGGCGGAGCTGGATTATGTCAAGGCATTCTTTATCAGAAGTTTCGGGATTGATAAAGCTGCTGAAGATATGTTGCTCCTTCGCGAAATTCTGAAGCAGGATATCAACCTTGCTGCGGTTTGCGGACAGATCAGGCAGTATATGGCCTATCCGGAACGCCTGCAACTGCTTCATTACCTTTTTGGAATCGCTCTGGCCGATGGTCTGGCGGGTGCCAATGAGTTGAAGGTGATTGGCGATATCTCCCGCCTCCTGGGGATCAGTGCCAATGACATGGCCTCCTTACAGGCGATGTTTGTGAAAGATGCTTCCAGCGCATATAAAATATTGGAGATTCCTCAGGATGCCAGCGATGAAGAAGTGAAGAAGGCATACAGGAAGATGGCTTTGAAGTATCATCCCGACAAAGTGGGACATCTTGGAGAGGACGTAAGGAAAGCGGCCGAGGAAAAGTTCCGGGAAGTGCAGGAAGCCTATGAACAGATAAAAAAGCGCCGCAACCTGAGTTAATCGATAATCTCCCGCAAAGCAAGGGGTAAGTTGTCGTCAAATCCTATGATATGAAGCAGTTTCAGGTACTTTTCGTTTTGTTGGTGTTCATTTTTGTCAATGGAAATGCACAACAATACCAGCAGGAATATGTTGCTGAAACCAATGGAGTCATTGGCCGGACTTCGGATCCGGCAGGGAATTCCCTCTACTGTATATCCCTGAATCCGGGATTCGGATTACTGCGGGAGAATGGATACGCTCAGCCTGTTTCATATGCCATCGTCACTCCTGCTGATAACCTGTATCTTTCGGTAATGAAGCCCCTGCATGACGGCGGGGCCCTGCTGATGGGACAAGTGGATGGTAAGGCCCTGGTCATCAGGCTTGATGAGCATGACAGCCTGCTTTGGGCGAAACGCATACTGGATGACTTGCCCTTCAGCAATGTAAGCTACACTGATTTACTGGTGGAAGATGATTCCGGTAATCTTTATCTTGGCGGTTACCATGTGGGTGCGGATAAGTCATTCATTCACAAATGGAGTCCGGCCGGCACCCTGCTCTGGGCCAGGTCTCTGCAGCAGGCTGATGAACGCATCCTGCGCATCAGACTGTTCAATGACGGTTATCTTTATCTTGCAGGCCAGGATGCGAATGCCGGGCGGATCTGGATCATGGATACCCTGGGGGAGATAGTCAGCAGTTTCAGGATGCAGGTTTTTCCGGAGACTTCCATGCCAGTGCTTGACTTGTTTCAACCGGATGATGAGGTGAAAGTTCTGCTTCTGCAATCAGGTACCCAAACCGTATTTGATCTGGTGCTGGCACGGTTCGACCAGGCCTGGCTGACAGACTGGGCATTCCGCTATACTTCCAAAGCCGGTTTTCGTTCCGTTGATGCTGTGTTTTTGGCCAATGAGAAGTATTGTGTTGCTGCCAATGCGGTCAATCCTGATTTTCCACAGGATCCATATCCCCCATATCATGCCTTGCTTGCGGAAGTGGAATGGAATGGTTCTTTTGTGAAGGCCATGCGCTTCCACGGTGATCATAAATTTGCCGGAATGTCCGGACATGACCGGATACCCGGCCAGGGACATATCCTTTACGGTTTAGCCAATGAGACTGGGACATTCCCTTTCAGGCCCTGGGTCAGCAGGACAGATGACGCACTGCTGTCCGGTTGTTTCGAGGATAGCGTCCAGCTACATCCTCAGGCAGTGAACCTGTGGGTGGTACCTGAAATGGCTTCATTCATTACGCCTGCCGATACGCTTCAACCGGTGGATATCAGCCTGCTGCCCGGCACCCCCCCTCCTCATTTAAGTCTCTGTTATTCAGGTTTGAATGAAGTTCATGCCTCACAACTTCCGACGCTTTTCCCCAACCCGGTATCAGGCTATCTGTATTTCAGCGTATTTCCTGCGATGCAGGGAATGATGCGGTATGAGATACGTGATATATCTGGAAGAATAGTCAGGTCTGATTACATCAACGCTTTCAGATCAATGGAAGGTGTGTCTGTAGGAGATTTACAATCAGGCTGTTATCTTCTAATTGTCTATTTCCAGGGGGGTGTTGCTTCAGGGAAATTCATCAAACTGTAGCGTTATACCGACACGGAACAAGTTTGCGAAAAAGTGTATCATAGCGGTGTACGGCATTACTCAGTCTAAACAGCTTTGCATTCGCAAACCTGCCAAGACTGAGTATAAAAAGGAAAAGGCATCAGCCAGGCTGTTTCGTGATTTTTGGCCAGCCGGAATTCCGGGACTTCATGATCCGGAAAAATGGACCGGGAGTAGCACAACTTCATAGTAGGCTCATCCTGTAAAAAGTGCCTGGCGCAAGCTGTTTATTATATCTGTAAATCAGAATATTTCATTGGTAACACAACAGGCTTATTGTTTAATGAGTTTCCGGCAGTTGTGGTAACAAACATTTTCTGAGAAGACATTCAGGATCAGGAAATACATCCCAGGGGCAAGATATTCACCGGGAAGGGTATATGTGACGGCACCTGAACTCATTTCCTGATCCAGTAATGTTTTGATCAGGTGTCCGTTCAGGTCGGTAATGTACAACCGGACCTGACTGATCTCGTCAAGGTAGAAAGGTATTTCTGTGCTTTGGGTAAAAGGGTTGGGATGATTCTGGCCAAGAGATACTTCCCCCAATGCTGTTCCGGGAAGTCTGTACCCGATCAAAACAGACTGAGGTATTCCGTTATCATCGGTAAGGGTAAATTCTATCCCGGGAATAAGGGAAAGATTGCCTGTGCTGTTTTCTGCTTCCACAAGGATACTGAAAATTTCGTCCCCCTCTTTGAGTACCATGGGTTCAAGGCTGTACCAGGCAAACCGCAGGATATTGTTCTCAAATGTATATAGCAGGTTCCCTTGCCGGGCCGTTCCCATTCCTGCAAACCTGAAGCAGTCGGAGGAAAATTCAATTACTGCCGAAACAGATCCTGTTACCAGGTCCTGTCCGGCAACCAGGGATATTCCAGGCGCTTCTCCGCTTTGAAAAGTAACATATCCCATATGTTCAAGGCGAATATCCGGACGTATCCTGGCTATCTGGGGAAGGTAGGTTTGATCGACATCGCCGGTGCAAAGACCCAATAAGGTATCAGAAATATTTGTATTCCCCGTGATATGGATAAAGTGATCGCTCACTACCCAGTCCCCGGCAGGAAAACTGTCTATCATATGAACAAATCGCTTGGCGATAATCAATGCATCGATACTGTTGGCAGCCCCGCTCAGATCGACGTCTCCTGCCTCTAATACCAAGCCGTTCAGGCTTGTCATGCCGGTAAAATGTTTCAGTATCATCAGGGCATCAGCAGCATTTACTCCACCCCACGACTGGACCGGACTGAGCCGGGTATGGTAAATACCGCTGGCCAGGCTGGTAAACTGGAAAAATCCTGTTGAGTCAGTGACTGTCTGATACATGATTGTATCATTTTGCTGAAGGGTGACAGGACAATCCTTCAATGGGCTTTGAAGAGAATTGTTATATTTTACATATCCTGAGTAATTGTTGCATTGCTGAACTGTCAGGATTCCGGGGTAGAACCAGCTTTGTAACTGAATGTTATTCAGGTCTGTATAATTGCATGCTCCCTGGGTAATGGTGTCCCATCCCATCCAGGGTGCACCGGTATCTGCCTGGAAAAGCAGGGAAAGCAGGCTCCCGTATCCAATATTGGCAGGAGTCAGAGAAAACCATGCTATCTGCACCTGGTTGCTGAAACCATTGACCAGGAGTACGCCTGTGGAAAGTTGATTATTCACCGCACTGTACCCGCTGAACGCCATTTTAGCGGTGTCATAAATAATGGATAAGGAGATAGAGGCTACATTGAAGAAGTTTTCGACCATCACCGGGACTGCGATTGTTCCCGGACAATAGGACTGCGATGAGAAATATGTATTTATTCCGGGATAAGTGTTCACTGTCACTGCAACCTGGTCTGTTGAGCTACATCCGTGCGCATCCGTTACGGTAACTGTATAGGTTGTACTTACAATTGGGGATACTGTTATATTATTCCCATTCTGGCCATTGCTCCAGGTAAAGACATAGGGAGGTGTTCCGGAACTTACCACCGCTGTGATATTTACACTATTTCCGGCAAAGATTGTTTGATCTGGTCCTGCATCAACAACCGGATTGGGATAAACACTGAATTGCAGGGATGAGGTCGGACCATAGCCGCAAGCGTTATGTGCTTTCACGGTCACCTGGCCAGAAACAGCATTCTGGCCGATGAGAACCGTCACCTGGTTGGAATAACCTGAGCCTGTGATCCCGGAGGGGAAAGTCCAATAGTAAAAATTGACATTTGGAATGGGATTTACACTGAATATTACCTGAGTCTGGCCCTTGCAGACCGAGGTGGGTCCTGCAATGGGACCGGGGGCCGGAGGAGAAGAAAAGGTAATGACGTTGCAGTTACCAATGACGGTATTCATACCATCATTAACATGACAGGTATATTGAGTTGATTGTGACGGATATACAAACGGATTTTGTTGGGAAGAACTGAAGCCGGGTGGATTTGATGTCCATGAAAAACTGTAGGTTCCTGATCCTCCGGCGGGAACCACATGCAATTGTGTCCCATGACTGGCGCAGACTGAGTCAGGGTATGCGTTGCAGTTGAGAATGGATAAGGAATCCGGTTGAATGATCAGGCTTGCCGGGGCTGAAAACAAGGTGTCACACGATGAGCCGACCATGCAACGGTAAAGGTTGCCATTGAGAGTGCTGCCGGCAAATTGAATAAACAACTGGCTTGAATCAACATAGGAATAGGGTGGAACAGGAGTAAGAGGGATAAAGGTGATCCCTCCGTCGGTGCTGACCTGCCATTGGTAAATATATGCGTTGGTGGCTGAAACCATGAACTGAACATTCGTTCCAACAATAACTGTTTGATTTATAGGTTGTTGAATGATTTGGGGCGGGCCTTGGGCATAGATATAAGTATAATATGAATTATTGTTCGGATTGGGATCTGTGAGCCCATTTGGATTTGAGAGAGTGATTGACAGGGGATAATATCCTGCATCGAAGTATAGTTCTCCGAGGCTGATCGTATCGTATGTTCCGGGAGCAAGTCCGCCCGGGAATGCTTGATTGAAAGTTGTAATTAGTTGATTGTTAATACTTAAATTAATCTGTACGTTATTTATGGTGATACTTCCGGGATTGTATACAACGGTGTTCACCGGAACAGTGTCACTACACAGAAATCCGGCAGGAGTCAGCCCTGCTGCACCAATGTCCGGGTTGTTGCTGTCAGGGACATAAAAAACTTCAAGATATGGTTTGTAAACCTGGTTCCATCCGTGGCATTGAAGGAAGTAATTTCCATATTGTTCATACTCCCAAAAGCCTACTGCAAACCAATCTTCCGGCAATTTTCCCTGCAGGTCTGTCCTGGCATGAATGTTCAGGCTTTTACTGTTCCAACCGTTTACCTGGGCACCGGTGTAAAGAAAATATGTGTTACTGTTTACAGGATTGCCGGTTGAGGCCTGTCCAATATGGTTCCATATTGAAGCAGCCGAAGCAGAAACAGGATCTGTGGGCAGGCTGGTAATGGCATAATAAGGGTAGGATTGCTGATCGATGTAGTAATGCAGGTCAACTCCAACGATAGAGACACTGTCCGGGATGGCAGAGATATTGAACTTCGCCCAGGCTCTTTCTCCCTGGGAGGAGTATATCTTCAGCACACTGTTTTCTGTTTTAAGGCTGTCATTACACGAACCACTGGCGAAATTTTCCTGAAATACCGGGCAAATTACCGAAAGTGACTGGGATTTGGACGTGTTGATGAAGTAAAGAAAGAAGGCTAAAACCATCATGGAGAGGGACCAAATTTTTCTCATCTGTTCTGGGATTAGTAGTAAAATGATTCTGAAGCGATGAAACAAAGACACCCTGCACAGATGAAGCGTTGCCACCCAGGGATATCTTTCCTGGAAACAGGTGAGTGTCAGGGTTACTTCATTGAGAACCGCGAGAAGATACCGAGGGGTAATTTTCTACCGCCCTGGTCAGGAATATAAAGTTCTCCGGATTCACAGGAGTTTGATGTTTTGAAGATGCTGTCAACCAGGTTCTCAAGGACAAGGGAAGAGAATCCCATAGAATAGAGGTTATAAACAAGGTAACCGTGCGACGGATTCAGTAATTTCCGGCATGCATCGCTCAATTGCAGGATGTGATCCTCCAGCAGCCATTTTTCACCTGCGGGACCACGCCCGTAGGCCGGTGGATCCAGGATAATCCCATCATAGATTGTACCTCTTCTCACTTCACGCAGCACAAATCTCATCGCATCCTCCACGATCCACCGGATACCATCAAGTCTGCTTGTTTCCATATTATGCCTGGCCCAGGTGATCACCGTTTTAACTGAATCCACATGAACAACATCTGCTCCGGCTGCACAGGCAGCCAGTGAAGCCCCTCCGGTATATGCGAAAAGGTTCAGGACCCGGGGCCTGATGGCCTGTTCTTCTTTTAATTTATTGACAGTGATATAGATATGATCCCAGTTCACGCTTTGTTCGGGGAAGATACCGACATGTTTGAATGCAGTCAGCCCCAGTCTGAAAGTCAGCTGTTTGTTTCCCAGAGGATAATGAACGTGCCATTGTTCCGGCATCAAAGGTTTCAGGTGCCATTGCCCCTTCTCGGGATGATTCCTGTCCCTGCTGAATCTGGCATGTGACACTGCCTCCCATTCCTTTTCGCTGAGATTCTTATCCCAGATGGCTTGTGGTTCCGGCCTGATCAGAATGTATTTACCGAAGCGTTCAAGTTTCTCAAAATTACCGCTGTCGATCAGTTCGTAGTCGGTCCAGGGAGGAGGGCAGAGGAGAAGCATGGGGGAATTGTGTATGGGTGCGAAGTTACGAGGTTCCTTCGTAACTTCGTAACCTCGTAACTTCGTAACTTTGTACCACCCCCATGCTCATCACTTCCCACCTGAATCCTAAAATAAAAACCCTCATCCGTCTTGGGAGGGGGAGGGGCAGGGACCGTAAAGAACTTTTCGTTTTTGAAGGCATCAAGGAAATTGACCTTGCCCTTCAGGCTGGTATTGAGATACATTCATTTTTTTATTGCAGGGACATTGTTGATCCGGATTTGCTGGAGCATTACATGGGCATAGTAGATCCTGCAGTTGTTTTTGAAATTACGCCTGCAATTTTTTCCAGGATCGCTTACCGTGAAACCACCGGCGGCATATTGGTGGCAGGAAAGTCGAGGTATCTTCAGCTTGAGGATATTACGCTTGCGGCATGTCCATTGATACTGGTGCTGGAGTCGGTTGAGAAGCCGGGCAACCTGGGAGGGATTTTGCGGACAGCCGATGCGGCAGGCGTGGATGCCGTCCTCATCTGCGACCCCTTGACGGATCTCTTTAATCCCAATATTATCCGATCCAGCCTTGGGACTGTCTTTACCAAACAGGTGGCGGCCTGCACCAATGATGAAGCCATCAGATGGCTACGGGAACGGAAACTGAAAATATTCGCAACCGATTTAAATACAGAGCATTATTACCAGCAGGAGGATTATACTGTTCCCTGTGCCATCGTTATGGGTACCGAACATGATGGCCTGAGCCAACGTTGGTTATCGGTCGCCGACCATCGGATGAAAATAGCGATGAATGGAAGCATCGATTCACTGAATGTATCTACTGCCGCTGCCATTCTTGTGTTTGAGGCTGTCAGGCAGCGGAATATCTCATCCCGCTAGGTTATTGACACGGAACTGCATGGTGAGAAAATGATTCAGTCCGGTGAACGGTATAACAGGTTACAACCACCATGGCTTCGCATGTTTCCAGGAACCAGGATAAATCTCTCGATTTCATCAGGAAAGCAAGCCTCATAATTCGGAATTTTCATTAACTTTTTTACTATTGTCTGGCAGATCCCTTAGCAGCCAGAATATTCCGAAGCGGAAGGCGGCATCCTGAAGCGGGTAATGGGGGATTTGGTAATAGTTGACAGGTCCGAAAAGTGCGTTGAAATGGGAATACTTGATGAATATGCGTGCACTGCCGACTTTCAGGTTTACGAATACATCGGCCAGAAACTGATCACTGAGTTTTTTTTCGTTCTGAAGATGGAATGATTGTGTTGCAGGCATGTAGGCATCTGCGTAGTATGCGCTCTGGTAGTACAGGTCGAGGCCAGGTTGCAGGTTTAAAGCTCCCCGGAATAAAGAGAGGTCGAGGTACAGGCTGTGCCGGCTGATAAACTCCGGGAGCCGTAGCCATTGATTCTTGTCAACTTTCTGATAATCAATTCTATTCTCGATTTTTATTATTTTTAAAGGGAGTACCAGGCGAAAATAGCATTGTTTTACTAGGATACGCTCGGGAACCTGGAATGGCAATGATGATCGGGGAAGAAAAACAATGGCATCCTTAAGTTTATGTACACTGCAACCCAGGGAGATCCACCGTGAAACAAGATCGAAACCCTGGCTGCTGATGTGCGTTTTCCCGAAAGCATTGGTCCAGTTGAAAAGGTTGCCCCTGCGGTATTGGTTGGTCCAGGAGGTTTCACCTGCAGACTTCCTGGAGTCAATCTGCAATGAAAGAAGATGTTTCTCTTTCCTGAGGAAACTTTTTCTCAGCGCTACGAAGGCGGTACGGTCATTGTCCTGGTACCCTCCTGATACAATCTGACCTTCAGTTATAAGTCTGAAATTCCAGGGGAGTGCCCAGGTCAAAGCACCCTGAAGGGAAGTTTGGTGGTAGATTTTCCGAAGGTCTTCCATCTGGATATCAATATATTGATGGGCAGAGGCGAGATGGTAATTCAGGTACTTGTGCCGGAAATTACTCAGGAAGATCTTATTGGTAAGCACTTTGGTTTTAAGTCTGTCCTGAAGGTTGTCGGCAGACAGGGGGTAAAAGGGGTAAATCGGGCTGAGGGGATAGCTGTCTTCATATACCAGGTGATGCTCAGAATACTGGCTCTGAAGCCTGAGTTTCAGCGGAAGGTATTGCAGGAGTTTTAGTCTGCTGATGGTCGTATCACTGATGATATAAAAATCCTGGATAAGGGTGCCGTAGGATTCCCTGAGGCGGGTTTCAGCGGCCGTCAGATTTACGGGGATGGTTCTTTTGTCGGGTTGTGTATTGTTTTCGAAGAGGCTGTCGTGTTGGATTCCCCCGTTTTCCTGAAGTTTAAGGACATTCTGGGTGAATGAGGCTACAGCCTTGTACCATTTCAAACGGGGATTGAACTGCAGGGAAAATGCCAGGTTGGCGATATCGGATTTCTGGCGGTTGTATGATCCGGGTGAATTGATGATCCGGACATTGGCGCCGGCTGTGATCAGTTTGCCGATATTTTGGCTATGGATAACTTCCAGGTATTGTTCTTTTTTTCCGCCCATCACATAGCGGATATCAGTGAAAGGGTAGTGGTGCAAGTAGTATTTAATGGTATTGGGCTGATACAGCCAGGGTATAAGCACTTCGGGTGAGGAGGGGAAGAGCAGGGAAGGGAGAAATGCGGGTATCAGTGGTTTGCAGGCTTGTCCGGTGTTTCCTTGTTGTGCAAAGGCGGGTATCCAGGGTTCGGCCGGGTTATAGAATCTGGCATGTTCGGTGAGCGTATCGGGGGATTTCAGGGAAGGGGAGGGGAGGGAATCGCTCAGGTTGTCGAAATTAGTATAAAATGATTTGATGCCTGATGAATCTGCCACCGGTGTATTTTGGGTCAAACCGCTGACATAAAGTATAATAAACACTACCAGGGAAGGGAGCTTCTTCATCGTGATCATGTCTCAAAATTACGAAAAGAGTTCAGATAGCAGCACACACAGAATCTCACATATACAATCAGACGGTGAACTAACCAGACCATTGTGTTAAAAGAAATCCTGAAAATTACCTACCTTTGTTGTTCAAACCGTAATCCTATGAAAGGTATTCCCAATGAAACGGACATTCAGCGGAGGTTGAGGGCTGTTTTTTGGGATTTGCCCAGGGACCAACGGGAGCAGAAAGTGAAACTGATCCTTCAAAATCCTTCCGATGCCTTCAAGGATCAGCAGACCGTCATTAAGTTACTGGGAAGCTTTAGCTGGTATGAGTTGATTAACCTGATGGGAGCCGTGCAGGTGTACCAATGTCTCACAGACCAGACCATCAAAGGGATATTCCCTCCTCATTTCAGGAATTACTATCAGGATGCAAGAAGATTACTATCAAAATATTCTCTACCCGTTTCAGGATAAAGTTTTGCATGCCATTCAAGACCTGAATTCCGACTTTTATCTGACCGGTGGAACGGCATTAAGCAGGGCTTATCTGCACCACCGGCATTCTGATGATCTTGATTTTTTCGTGAATGCAAACCCGGCATTTAAAGAACAGGCTGAAGGGATAATTAACACGCTGATGAAGAACGGTTTTCAGGTTGAAACAGCGTTGGCAGATGTATCTTTTGTACGCATGTTCATACATGCGGGCAGCGATACACTGAAAATCGACCTGGTAAATGATGTTGCTTATCGTAATGGGAAACCGCAGCCCACAGCGTTGTTCCATAAAACGGATACGATGCGCAACATCCTTTCGAACAAGCTCACCGCGTTAAGCAGATTGTCAGTAAAAGATTTGGTAGATATCGTCTTTATTTCCAACAGTCTGGATTTCGACTGGCAGGATGTTTTTTATGATGCCACTCAAAAGGACCTTTGGGTAAACCCAGTGGAGGTATGCAAGATACTGGATGGATTTCCGGTGGCTGATCTGGACCAGATTATCTGGGTCTCTCCGGGACCGCCGGTTAATCTTTTCAACTCAGCTTTGAAACAGATTATAGGTGATATAATAGAAGGCCGGAGGAATCGCCCTGGCATATCTGATTTCAATATCGACTAATCTGAAAACTGAAGCAAGGAATTCTTGCTGTTTCGTCCTTTTTATCAGGAGTTATACTGTGCATGTACATGGTTGATGTTTTCGCAAAATGATTCCGTGTTGGTATAAAAAGCAGTATTCTGATAATAAGCGGTATACGTTTTTTTAGCTTTAAGGTGCCCTGTGAC
>CAZSQJ010000061.1:0-21722 GCA_964608665.1 uncultured Bacteroidales bacterium
TACCTCAGATTTTTTATTGACAGTGTAAATTGTTTTAATATATTTGCACCCCTGAATTATATCCGGGTATCCTGGATCTGATTTATTTATTTAAACTAATTCAAACGGATACATCATGAAAAACAAATATATCGACCTTATTGAACAGACTTTTGAATTCCCCCAGGAAGAATTCAAGGTCGAGGACAATGAACTCCATTTTCATCAGATTCCCCTGATGGATATCATCGAGCAGTATGGTACACCATTGAAAATTACGTATTTACCACGAATTACCCAAAATATTAAGAAGGCCAAACGGCTTTTTAATGTCGCAATGGCCAAAGTGGATTACCAGGGAGATTACCATTATTGTTACTGCACCAAGAGTTCGCATTTCTCTTTTGTATTGGAGGAGGTGCTGAAGAATGACGTACATTTGGAGACATCGAGTGCATTTGATCTGCCTATCATTGAATCATTATTCGAAACCGGAAAGGTTGGGAAGGATATATTTGTGGTATGTAACGGATTTAAAAGGCCACAATACACCCAGGGTATTATTGATCTCATTAACAATGGTTTTGAGAATATCATTCCGGTACTTGACAATAAACAGGAGATAGAAGAGTACACCGGAATGAGTTCAAAGAAGATAAAGATCGGCATCAGGATCGCCTCCGAGGAAGAACCCATGTTTGATTTTTATACCAGCCGGCTTGGTGTTCGCGTGGGCGATGTGATCAGTTTCTACAATGAGAAGATCCGCAACAATCCCACTTTTGAGCTGAAAATGCTGCATTTTTTCATCAATACCGGGATCAAGGACTCAGCCTATTACTGGAACGAGCTCAGCAAATGCATCAATTTGTACTGTGAACTGAAGAAGGTTTGCCCTGAGCTGGAATACTTCAACATCGGCGGAGGTTTCCCGATCAAGAACACCATGGCATTCCTTTACGATTACGAATACATGGCGGAAGAGATCATTGCCCAGATCAAGAACCAGTGCACGGTGAATCATGTTTTGGAACCGCACATTTTCACGGAATTCGGGAGCTATACGGTAGGAGAATCGGGTGCCGTACTGTTCAGCATAATTAACCAGAAACAGCAGAACGACAGGGAGTTGTGGAATATGATCGACAGTTCATTTATGACTACCCTGCCGGATACCTGGGCCATCCACCAGCGCTTTATCCTGCTGGCGATCAATAACTGGGATTTCGAATACCAGCGGGTCTTTCTTGGCGGACTTACCTGCGACAGCCACGATTATTACAATGCGGAAGCACATGCCAATGCAGTCTTCCTTCCCAAGATCACCGAAGGCGTGGAACAGTATATCGGGCTTTTCCACACTGGCGCTTACCAGGAATCGCTCGGCGGATTCGGCGGGATACAGCATTGCCTGATCCCCGCACCCAAACATATTATCATAGAAACCGACGAGAACGGTGAATACTACACCCGGCTGTTTGCCAAGGAGCAAAGCTATAAATCCATGCTTAAAACCTTGGGATACTGATTTCTAATAGTATTCCAGCCTCAGCCGGAATATCGTAACTTTGTCATTGAAACCAAACAATCTTATGGATATGAAGCATTATGGTGATATCCCCATGGAATTTGCCGGGCCGGATGCACCCTGCGTAATCCTGCCCGTGCCCTACGACGGTACCTCCACCTGGGTGAAGGGAGCCGACCGTGGGCCGGAAGCCCTGCTGGAAGCCTCGGCTAATATGGAATTGTTTGACATTGAGACCGATACCGAGATCTATCTGAAGGGGATCCATACTGCCCCACTGGTATTGGAGCAGACTTCCCCCGAAACCATGGAAGAAGCAGTATACCAAGCCTGCCTGCGATGGCTGCGGCTGGGGAAAATGGTCATTACCATTGGTGGAGAACACTCGGTAAGCGCGGGTCCCATCCGGGCATACCGGGAGGTTTTTCACGATCTGTCGGTCTTGCAACTGGATGCGCATACCGACCTGAGGGATGAATACGAGGGCAGTCGCTATAATCACGCCTGTGTCATGGCCCGGGCACAGGATCTCGGCTGCCGCGTGGTGCAGGTGGGTATCCGGAGTATGGATGCGGGCGAAAAGGACAGGCTGATCCCGCAGCATGTTTTCTGGGCTCAACAGATACAGGGAAGAACAGACTGGTGGGAGCGTGCGCTTGACCAGCTGACAGACCATGTATACCTGACCATCGACCTGGATTATTTCGATCCTTCTATCATGCCTTCCACCGGAACTCCCGAGCCGGGCGGACTGCTCTGGTATGAGACGCTTGCCTTTCTGAAATATGTGGCCGGAAGAAAAAAAATCGCCGGTTTTGACATTGTGGAACTCTGTCCCCGCCACGACAACAAAGCCCCCGACTTTCTTGCGGCGAAACTGCTGTACAAGGTTCTATCCTATATCAATCTCTGAGGAAGTCACTGCCTTACGGTATTCATCAACTGTTTCAGGCGGCCGTCAGCTTGCACTTTTTCATGTTCTGTCGAATAGTATTACTTTTGCATAAAATTTTTGGTATGGAAAAATCTGATTTACTGAAAGATGTTGTAAAACACATCGATTTTACAAGTTTCGATTCGACGCCCGTTATCAATGCCATGCGCGACATGTCCTTCACCTCCAGGGATACCGCCGTGGCGGCCGACATCCTCAAAAGTATGATTGATGATCCTGACTGCACCATCATCCTGACCCTTGCCGGAAGTACGGGAGCCGGCGGCTGCCTCGACCTGTACGCCGACATGATCCGTTACCGCATGGTGGACGCCGTGGTGGCTACGGGTGCCAGCATTGTGGACATGGATTTTTTCGAAGCACTGGGTTTCAAACATTACAAAGGCACTCCCTGGGTTGACGATTCACACCTGCGCAACCTTTATATCGACCGGATATACGATACGTTCATCGATGAAGAGGAATTGCAGGTCTGCGATATGACGATACGGGAAATAGCAAATACCCTCGAACCCCGTCCTTATTCCTCAAGGGAGTTCATCCGGGAAATGGGCAGGTATCTGACGGAGCACGCACGCAAACCGAAATCACTGGTGCAGCTTGCCTTTGAACACCACGTTCCGGTGTTCTGCCCGGCTTTTTCCGACAGCAGTGCCGGTTTTGGACTGGTACGTCACCAGTGGGATAATCCCGACAGGCATGTCAGCATTGATTCGGTTAAAGACTTCCTGGAGCTGACCAGGATCAAGATGGCGGCAAAAACCTCCGGACTCTTTATGATTGGCGGCGGGGTTCCCAAGAACTTCGCACAGGATACGGTGATCTGTGCCGAGATACTCGACAAGGAGGTTCCCATGCATCAGTATGCCGTGCAGATCACGGTAGCCGATGCCCGTGACGGAGCCTGTTCCAGCAGTACCCTGAAGGAAGCATCCTCATGGGGCAAGGTGGATACGTTGTACGAACAGATGGTGTTTGCCGAAGCTACTTCCGTGCTCCCGCTCATTGCCAGTTACGCCTACCACAACAGCAACTGGAAAAACAGATCCTTTGCCGAATGGGGCAGGAAGCTGGATGAGAAAACGATCTGATGTTCAGGGAACGTAGGAGCGGTTCACGTCTCCCACACACAATCCCTTGATGTTGCGCACGATGTTGCCTGTACCGTCGACCACCACCATGGTTGGTTCAAATACCCAGTCGCCCAGCGGAAAATAATTGATAATACCGGTAAACCGTTTCAGTACCAGCAATGCATCCGTCGAATTGATGAAGTAGCTGGCATCGACGTCGGCAGCCATTTGTTGCAGGGGTGAAAGCGGATCCACCCCGACGAAATACCGGAGGATACCCAGCGCATCAACCGCATTGACCCCGCCCCAGGGTTTGTAGCATATTGCCACGATCTGGTAGGTTCCGGGCATCAGGTTGTTGAACTGGAACTGCCCGTTGCTTCCGGTGGTTGTCTGCTGTGCATTGTATCCCGAGTTCAGTAAAAGAAGCACATTGTTCAGGCCGGTTTCAGCCTGGTTGTCGTACATCACCCTGCCTGATATGGAACGGGGTACAGGTGTATGCGCGGCCACCAGCCGGTGACCCGGAGGGGAGCTGACATCAGGCAGGTAAAGGCCGGTGAAATCGCTCAGGGTAAACCAGTTAATTGCTGCATCCAGGATGTCGCCCACGATGGCATAATAAAAGACATCGAAGCTGATCCAGAAGTAGTTTTTTCCGGGGCTCAGCATCTGGTTACCGGTCAGTGTCTGCGACGGGTCATAGCCTGCCCAGAACTGGTTGGTGATGGCAAAAGCGGAATCGCTCCCGGTGTAGTAAACCCTGACCATGCTGACGTCGGTGGTAAAATTGGTGCAAAGCGATGCGTCGAGCGAGATGCCGGTCACCGCGACAGGTGCTCCGCTGCCTGTGACCGTAATCTCGAGTCCGATGACAGGATTATTGATCATACTCTGGTAGGCCACGGCTGTACTCGCTGTAAACACTGTGCTGCCGCTGACAGTCTGGTTGAGGGGCCCGGCCGTAAGACAATAAGGCAGGATCGCCATCAGGCTCATTCCCATGGCGATACATGAAAGTATCTTCCTTTTCATATTATTCTGGTTTTAATAAGTGAAACTTGCAGGAAAGATACGAAACAAAAGGGCATTCCCGATGCCTTGTTTAAAAGGACTGAAAAAAAAATCAGGATGGCTCCCCGTTTTTTTCTTTAAAGTCGTATCTGATCTTAATCTCTTGTTTATCAGGTGATTGATCCGGAGGGTCAGGTGTAGGGGGGGATTCACCGGGGAACCATTCCGGCACTTCCTCTTCTGTTTCATCTTCCCAGGTGTATTTTTTTCTGGCCGGGCCTTCGTTTTTGAAATAGACTGCGGCCACAATCCCGGCCACGATTCCCATCAGGTGACTTTCCCATGAGATGTTCCTTTCGGGGAAGAGCTCGGGGAAAACACCCCAGACCAGTCCTCCGTAAAGGAATACCACCAGGAGTGAGACAGCCAGCAGACGGTTGTCGCGGCGCAACAGTCCGGATGCAAAGACAAAGGAGGCCATGGCATACACCAGTCCGCTTGCCCCGATATGCCATGATTCACGCGCCATCACCCACACCCAGATGCCGGTCATCAGGGTGAGTGTGAGCAGGATGGTCCAGGCAATGCGGCGGTAGAAGTAGAAGATGACTCCGCCCAGGATGATGACAGGGCCTGAATTGGCCGATAAATGGGAAAAATCGCCGTGGATGAAAACTCCGGTTACAATACCCGGCAGTCCTTTCCAGTGCAGGGGATAAATCCCGAGGAATGAAAGGTCGGCATGGAAAAGCAGCTCGCAGGCTTTTACTGTCCACATCAGGATGACCAGCAGCAGGGGCGGCAGGAGGCTGTGAATGATTTTTTTGGGTTCCTGGTCCATGGTGCCGGTTTGTGCAAGAACCTTACCATAAATATATACGGTCTGATCCTGTTCCGGATTGAGCAACAGCTGTCATCACCAGGCCGGAGTGTATCATGACAGCATATGTCCGTTTCCGATGATGCCGAAGAACTGTTTGCGGTAGTTCTCCCCGATGGGAAGCAACTGGTCGGCGATTTTGATGCGGTTTCTCTCGATGGAAAGGATTTTACTGATATTCACGATGTAAGATCTGTGCACCCGTACGAATTGCCTCGAAGGCAGGATGTCCTCCATACTCTTGAAATTCTGAAGCGTCATGATCCTTTCGTGAGGCGTTACAATCCGGAGGTAATCACCCATGCCCTCGATGTACAGGATATCGGAAAAATTCACCTTCTGCAGGCGGAATTCGGTTTTCACGAAGAAATAGTCTTGCTGTGGATTGTAAATATTGATTTCCGAAGAGTCGGAACGCATTGTTCGCTGACTGTCTGACAGTTTGTCATACACCTTGTCCACCGCCTTTACAAAACGTTCGAACGAAATGGGTTTCAGCAGGTAATCACACACATCGAGTTCATAGCCCTCCAGGGCAAAACTGTCGTAAGCCGTGGTGAAAATAACCAGCGGTCTTGTTTTCAGTACTTTCAGTAGTTGTATCCCTGTGAGTTCCTGCATCTGTATGTCGAGGAACAACAGCTCAACCTCATGATGTTTCAAAAAATCGATACAATCCAGGGCATTATGGAAGCTTTTTTGTAATTCGAGGAAAGGAATACGGGCAATATAATCCTCGATGATATCCAGGGCGAGCGGTTCGTCGTCCACCGCAATACACTTGATTTTCATAAACTTCTGATATTAAGTTTGACCAGGAATTTTTCCCCGCAGGGTGCAACGCTGAGTTCATGGGCACCCGGGTACATCAGTTGAAGTCTCCGGGCCACGTTTTTCAGCCCGATCCCGTGATATGGATCCGTGGCCGTACTGTTGGGTACGGTGCAGTAGTTCCATATTTCAAAATGCATCGTATCACCATCCACATCGATCAATACGGAAATCCCCGGGGCAGGGACATCCTTTTTCCCGTGTTTGAAAGCATTTTCAACAAAAGGGATCAGCAGCATGGGCGGGATCATGCGGTCGCCTGTTTCTCCCCTGATTTCGAGGTGTATGAAGTTGTCGACGCGTATCCGGAGCTGCTGCAGTTCGATGAAACTCCTCAGGTAATTGATCTCTTTGTCGAACGGCACTTTTTCCGCGTTGGTGTCATAGAGCATGTAACGCATGATCTCCGACAGCTTCATGACCACCGAGGGGGCTACGTCCGACTTCTTGTAAACCAGGCTGTAAAGATTGTTCAACGTATTAAAAAGAAAGTGAGGATTGATCTGTGTCCGGAGCAGGGCCAGCTCGCTGCTTTGCTTTTGTGCAAGCAGTTCGGCTTTTAATTTCTGAGTGCTGAACCAGTCGATCATGAACTTCATGAGGATGCCGAAGGTAGTGAACAACAAGCTGTTGACAATTTCAACCATGACATTCACAAAACGGATTCCCGGAAGTTCTTCCATCATGGACACATAATTGGAAACCATGCGGGTCCCGTAAACACGCAGAACACTAAAAACCAATACGATGCAGAAAAGAATGCTCATAATGCGCAGGTATTCTTTTCGCTGGAAGTGGTTTACGGTAATCAGGAAATAGACCGCATAGAAATTCGTGAAATTCAGGATTTCAGTGGTGATGTTATAATGGATCAGCCAGAGCGGGTATTTCCGGTCGGGGAAGATGTAGGGCAGTTCCGGAACGAGGGAGAACAGTATCCAGAAGCAGCAATGGATGAGAAGGATGGTTTTCTTGGACATGATTTATACCGACACGGAATGGGTTTGCGAAAAATATACTTCAGAACAGTGTACGGCATTACTCATGCTACGCAACTTTGCTTTGCAAACCTGCCAAGAATGAGTATATTAAGCCGGCCTGCTAATGTAATTAAAAAAAAACTCCGGTCGCCGCCCTGCGACTGCTTTCCATACCTGAAAGGCTTAAAAATCTTTAAACAGCCGTTTCCTGTCGCTTAAAGCCTGAATTTTCGCTATCAGTGTTTTGAATAGGTTTTTCGGGTACTTATCGAAAAGATTTTGCATGGGGAGACGGCAACAGTATGTTTGCGGGCTGTAAACGGATCACCTCAGAAATGAAACGCATTGTAAGACTGATCTTCATTTTTTTGCCCGGACTGGCTTTGTCTGCTGTCCCTGCGGAAGTGCCGGGCGACGGCAGGATTGCAGGCAAGGTTGTGGATCAGGGAAGCCGCAGTGTACTGGAATATGCCAATGTAGTGTTGTACCGGACGGCGGATTCTTCGCTTTTTACGGGAACCGTGACCGGGCCGGAGGGACAGTTCACAATCAGAAAGATCCCTTACGGGGAATATTATATGGTGGTTCAATTTATCGGATATAAGAAGAGAACGATACCTGGAATACGGCTCAACAGGCAACAACCCGACCTGCGGTTCGACTCTCTGGAGATCGAACCGGCAGTGTCGGGACTCGGTGAGGTTGAGATCAGTGCAGAGCGGCCTGCGGTTGAATACAAGGTAGACAAGAAAGTGGTGAATGTGGCTTCCAATCTGGCTGCCACCGGCGGTACCGCTGCGGATGCCCTGCAGAATGTTCCTTCGGTGTCGGTGGATGCCGAAGGGAATGTCACGGTGCGGGGAAGTTCCAATTATACCGTACTCATCGACGGCCGGCCCACGGCCATGAGTGCGGCGGATGTTTTAAAAACGACGCCTGCATCCACCATAGAAAACATTGAAGTGATCACCAATCCTTCGGCCAGATACGATCCCGACGGTACTGCCGGGATCATCAACCTCATCATGAAAAAGCAGAAGGCAGAAGGCTTTACGGGAATCCTGAACGCAGGCGTGATGACAGGCGACAAGTACAACGGGGATTTCACCCTTACCCGCAGGTTCAGCAAAGTGAACTGCTTTATCGGGGCCGACATCATGCAGCGGAAAATGCAAATCCCGCAGGAACTTGAGCGGCAGAACCAATATGATGATTCGACCCTGCTCATCAAAGCATCCACCCTCAGGGAGCATTGCAATACGGGTAAGACCGTCAGGGGAGGGATTGATTATAATATGAGTGCATCCGATCTGATTTCCTTCAATATCGATCACGGGATGAACGGATTCGAAAGGCTTTTTCCCAACCGTTATTATATGCTCACCATGCCTCAGCAAAGGGAAAGCTGGTCGGTGAACGACAATTCCTTCGACCTTGAGGGCCGCTACACCATGGGCACCCTTTTTTACCAGCATAAATTCGCTGTTCCGGGTCATGAGTTCAGTCTGACGGCTTACCGGTCGGGGTGGAATGGAACCCGCAAGGATACAAGGCTCGACCAGCCGGCCAATCCTGATTTCAGTCCTCAGGGCGAAGCGGCGGCACGGGATGAGTCGGAAAACAACACCGGCAGGACAACGGTACGTGTGAAAGCAGATTATGCAAGGCCGTTCGGGGAGAAGCACAAACTGGAAGCCGGGATACAATTCGATGACAACCAATCTGATTTTGATTATCTGCTGAAACAGTATAAGCCCGGACAGGGCAATTGGGTGATCAATCCTGAGTTTACCAATACCTTCGTTTTCAGGCAGAATCTCTACTCGGCTTATGTTACCTGGACAGGTGAAGCTGCCGGCTTTGAATACCAGGCCGGCCTCCGGTACGAGAATATGGACCGCACCGTGAGCCAGCAGACGAGCGGTCAGGAGGTCGGGGTAGTTTTCGAGCATTACTTTCCGAGTTTTCACCTGACGCGGAAAATGAAACATGAACAGCAGCTGCAGTTCAGCTTCAGCAAACGGATCAACCGTCCGGCCGAATGGATGCTCAATCCCTTTCCCATGTATTCAGACGGCACCTTTATTAACAGGGGTAACCCATACCTGAAGCCGGATTTCAGTTACAATGCCGAACTCAACTACCTGAAACGTTTCAGGAAGTCATCCGTCAGCCTGGAGTTATTTCACAGTCTGACAAAGCAGAACATCAGCCAGGCATTTAAACTGAACGGGGAGGGTATCCTGGAAAGCACCTTCGATAACCTTGGCAATATCAGTCAGATGGGCCTGGAACTGAACAGCAGTCTGACGGTGAAATCATGGTTCACTGTGAATTGTGTGGCCAGGTTGTATCATCAGAAGATCGGTTCTACGGATCAGTACCGGATTGGTGAAAGCGAGGCCATGCCCTGGTCACTGCAACTGATCCCCCGGCTGAACCTGAAGACAGGCACCCAGGTGCAGGTAGTGGGATATTATTACAGTGATCAGACTTTTGCACAGGGGATCGCGAAGGCCAGCGGACAGCTTGACCTGGTTGTCAGGCAGGATTTTCTGAAAAAACGGCTTACGGTAGCTGTCAGGGGAACCAATGTATTCGGCCTGTCGAGGAACGAATACGAACTGGAAGGATACCGCTTTCTGATATGGCAGACCCTTCAGATGGAAAAGAACACCTTCGGGCTGAGTCTGAGTTACAGGATCAACAATTACAAACGGGTGATACGGCGCAACGACGCCGGGGAGCTCGATCAGGGTAATATATAACGTATACAGGAAGAAATGAGGCATGCCGGATTCTCATAACATTGGGTATAATTGGGTTAAACATAGCCATTGTGTCACAGGGAAGCAGCCCTTCTCCTTCTCCGGATGCCTCATTTCTTCCTTTCCTTCTTTTGGCAATCATCCTATATTTGTCCGGGAATATGCTGCTATGTCGACGCTCACACGTCTGGGAACAATAATCCTGGCATTTATTGCCGTTTCATGCGGCCGGCTTGAGGAACAGGCCAAGGCTTCCTATGTGGAAGCCCTGACACAGCTGCATGCCGGGGTACTGAAAGATGCCGGTCTGACCGGCAGTGGCGTGAAGATCGGGATCATTGACCTCGGTTTCAGCGGGCTGAACGACAATCCCGCCACCCGTAAGCTGTTTGAGCAGGGTCGTGTTGTTTTTGCAAAACAGTATTATCCGGATTCGCTTCCGGTGTTTTTTTCGCCCGGCGAAACCCATGGATTTGCCGTAACCTTCATGATGGGGGGACATTCGAAAAGGGATACCTGTTTTGGCGGGGCCCTGGCGGTGGATGCCGATTATTACCTTGCAAAGATCGGGAAGAGCACCTTTGAGAACAAGACTTTCGGGGATGAGGAGCACAACGTCAGGATCGCTTTGCAGGATCTTTACGAGCGTGGCGTCAGGCTGGTGAATTTTTCCCTGGGTTACTGGGATGAATTTGAAAATGATGAGGAGAATTATACGCCAGCCATGATGGACGGCAAAACCACCAGGATCGCAAAGATATGCAGGGAGTTTGCGGCAAAGGGGATGATCATTGTAACGGCGGCCGGCAATACCGGAGAATATGCCTGGAGAATCGTGTGGACCCCGGCCGACGTGGAAGAGGTGATCACCGTGGGCGCGGTCAACAGACTCCGAGTACCGCACCGCGTTTCATACAGCAGTATCGGGAATCCCCTGGTCGACTTTGTCAAGCCGGATGTGGTGTGTTATTCCACCTGGGGCACCTCGCTTTCAACACCCGTCATCACAAGCCTGATCGCCCTCATGCTCGAAGCCGACAGCACCCTGACCCCGGCACGGGTGAAGCGCATCCTGCACAAGGCCTCCAACCTTTATCCTTACCCCAACAACTACGTGGGATATGGCGTTCCCGATGCCGCCCTGATACTCGAACTGCTGAATGATCCCGACCTGGAACCCAACCGGGTGAAGGTAATCTACACCAACGAGGATCAGGTGGTAATAGCCACTGATATTCAGGACAATGTACTCTTCCAGAAGTCAGGTCCCTATGTGGTTAAACGGCAGTACCTTCTTGAACCGGAAGACGGGAAGATCACCCTGAGAAGGAAGCGGAATATCCCCAGGTCTACGCTGGTTAGCGGCCCGCAAGTGTACGAAATTTTCTGGAAATGAAGCGACAGGCTTCCTGATACTTATAGTTTAAAATCATGAATATCAATAGAATAAAAAAATATTAAAAAAATAGTTGCATAACTAAAAAATTAGTTGTATATTTGTAGCGTTTAGTTAACAATGCAAGCAAAAATGAAAGAATTGACCAGGGCAGAAGAGCAGATCATGCAGGTATTATGGGACTTGCGGAAGGGATTCGTGAACGACATCCTGGCGCGTTTGCCGGAGCCAAGGCCGGCTTACAACACCGTGTCGACCATCATCCGTATCCTGGAACAGAAGGGGTTTGTATCGCACAAGGCTTATGGCAGGACCCACGAGTATTATCCGCTGGTCAGCAAGAAACAATACACCCGGAGCTATCTGAAGCAGTTCATGCGGAATTACTTCGACGGCTCCTATGCTTCGCTGGCTTCTTTCTTCTCTAAGGAAGAGACCCTGAGCGTCACAGAGCTGGAGGAGATCAGGAAGCTGATTGAAAACGCCATCCAACAAAAATCAAAAACATAGCCATGGATCCGTTCCTGCTTTACCTGTTGAAAGTGTCGCTGGTGCTGATGTTGTTTTTCGCATTTTACACCGGCTTTGTCAGAAGGGAGACTTTTTTCCGTTTCAGCAGGGTTTACCTGCTGACCACCCTGCCTGTATCTGTATTGCTGCCCTTGCTGCCTGTACCTGCGGGCAGCATGGGTGAGATCCTGCCCGCGGTGATGTTAGAGGCGGTACCTGTCGGACAGGCGGCGGTACACGCTGGGGCGCAGCAGGGTCCGGACATTTTTTTGTGGATCAGGTTGGTCTATATCTGCGGCCTGGCCGTATCGGGTTTGTTTTTGATGCGGAACCTCCTGCTGATCCTGAATATCAGGAGAAAGGCCAGGGCCATCTGCCTGCTGGGACAGTGCATCTACATACCCAGGGAGCCACTTCCGCCTTTCACCTTTGGCAGGTGGATCTTTATTGATAAAGAAACCCTGGAGAAGGAGCGGGCCGACCTGATCCTGAAGCATGAGCTGGTTCATGCCAGGCAGTTGCACACCTTTGATATCATGCTCACCGAGCTGGTACGCCTGCTGTTGTGGTTTCACCCTGCCGTTTGGTTTTACAAGCGGCATTTCATGGAGATCCACGAATATCTCGCCGACCGGACCATACTGACTGGCAATGCCGATCCTGCCACCTATCTCGACCTGTTGTTCAGGCAGAGTGTGACGGGAAGAACCAATATATTATTCAATCATTTTAACAAATCATTAATTAAAAGGAGGTTCATGATGATGACAAAATCAAAATCAGGCGCCATGGCCCTGGTCAGAATGGCCGTGGTAATGCCTTTCCTGTTCGTTTCGCTTGCCTTTGTGCTGAATATGTTCACAGTGCCGGTATATGCGCAGGACAAGAAAGCGGATGAGAAAAAGCAGAAGGAAATGCAGTTCAAGCAGCAACAGCAGATGCAGGAAGAGGGGGTTTTTGAGAAAGTGGAGAAGATGCCGGAATACGGCAGCGGGCATGATAAGATGATTCAATTTATCGCATCAAACATCAAGTATCCCGAGCTGGGGAAAAAGTGGGGGATTACGGCCGTGGTGTACATACAGTTCGTGATTGATGAGAAAGGCAACATGATCAAAACGAAAGTGTTGAAAACCAAGGGTGGTTATGCCGATGAAGCCGGAAAAAAGCCGGAGGAGGGTGTGTACGAAAAGGCGCTGAAGGAAATGGAGCAGGAAGCGCTGCGTGTGCTGTTAGCCTTACCGGAAAAATGGCACCCGGGAATGGAAAAGGAAAAGGCCGTGAAAGTGGCGATGGTGCTGCCGGTGAAGTTTCAGCTTGGTGACAAGAAAAAGTAAGGATTCAGCCGGGAGTTCAAACATACTCAGTCTTGACAGGTTTGCGAACGCAAAGCTGTTTAGACTGAGTTATGCCGTACACCGTTATTACAAAATTTTTCGCAAACCTGTTCCGTGTCGGTACAACAGGCGCCTCAGACCGGGGCGCCTGTTTTATTCTGAACTGAATTGTCTTTATACTCAGTCTTGACAAGTTTGCGAATGCAAAGCTGTTTAGCCTGAGTTATGCCGTACACCGCTATAAGTCACTTTTTCGCAAAGCTGTTCCGTGTCGGTATAACTGCAGCCGCTGGTAAAAATAATGCCATCAGTGATAAAATAATATCGAAAATCCTTGACATGGGCACCGCGAATTGTTTACTTTTGAACAATGAAATGTTAAAAATTCGCAAACCTGTTCAGCCTCTGTATAACTTAATCAAAGTGATACTATGAACAAAACATTCTTTGCAAGGATAGTTATAGTCATTACTGTAATATTTCTATTTGGTAAAATGTCTTATGCTCAACTTCCGAGTTATTTCTCAATGTTAAATCAACCTACAGATACTTTGCGGATTAATGACACATTCACTCTATGCGATACTATTTATCCATTTCAGGGAATTGATATAATTACAGGCCTGGCATTTTCAGGAATAATTACTCACACGGATCTTAATAGTGTAGCTCGTATTATTTTAGTAGATTCATCAAATAATGAATACTTAATATTTGAAAGTTATCCATTGATAATTGACGACCTTGATCAAGAGTATGAAAGCAATTGTGAAGAAACAGTTATCCTTGACAGCATTCATCCCATGCAGATAAGGTTTGAATTGTTAAATACTGACCTTTCAATAGATAATTTTATATTATCATCTAACTCAACATATCCATACAGTAATTTTATTGCTGATTCTCTTCATAACAAACAAATAAATTACAAGATTGATGAAATAAAATCTAATATTCAAACATACCAACTTGGGTGGATCGCGGATAGTACAAACATTTCACATTATTGGTTTACTAGTAGAGATAATCTCTTTTTATGTTATGATACCATCTGCTTTCAGGGTTTTGAGTATTATGCAGGAGGAGTGTATAATATTCCTGAAATTCCTACTGAACCCTTAACTACATTGAATACAATCATGGTCGATAGTTTTGATTGGAGGTATAGACATGGAGCCATGAATACTAATTCTCCATATTTTAATAACTCTGACGATAACCAAGGTTGGATGACAAAAGTTAAAGATCAACTAACCGCCAATACATGCTCTTTTTTTGCAACGATGAGTACTCTTGAGGGTTTAACAAATCTTTATTTTAATCAATTTCTAAATTACGATCTCTCTGAACAAGATTTTGCATCTTGTACTCCTATTAATAACATTCCACAATATTTTACCTTCCTTTCTTCAAGTGGTGTTACCACAGAGTATTGCTTCCCTTATGCAAATATTCCGCTAAGTTCGCCATCATTCCCTTCATGTAGCAGTAAGTGTAATAATCCTGACACTCTAGTCTTTAATTCTGGTTACCAAATTTTTTTTAGTTATGGGTCAGCTTTTCCAGAAAAAGATTCTATTAAAAAGTGGTTAATTAAATTTGGTCCTTTATATTGTGGTATATGTGGTCATGCACTAGCGCTTGTTGGGTATTATAATGATTATCAGGATAATAATATCATTTGGATTCTCAAAGACTCTTACGGACCATCTGGCCCTGAACAAGGGTATTCGTATTATCAAAATTCGTTTTTCCAGGGCGCTAACCAGGGAATATATTCATTATCAGTTCCTATTGCTGTTAGTGGAACTTCAATTCCAACAATTAGTTGTTTAGATCTAGATCAAGATGGCTATTACAATTGGGGAATAGGACCTAAGCCCGCCCAATGTCCTCAGTCGCCTGATTTGGAAGACTGTGATGATTCGGATCCCAGTTTTGGACCGATGGATGTTGATGGATCTTGCTCAAGACTTTTACCATACACAATGAGCTTTGAAGAAAATGATCTTCTTGATTGGAAACAAGGAAGATTAGATGATTTCAATTGGACATTTAATACAGGTAGTACTCCAACCAGTTTAACAGGCCCTGATTCAGCTTACGATGGAAGCTACTACGTATATATAGAGGCAACCGGGCAAGATGAAGACGACACTGCAGACTTGATCAGTCCAAGTATATATTTAAATGGAGATTGTAATCCACAGCTACATTTTGCTTATCATATGTACGGTTCTGAAACAGGTGAGCTTTCTATAAGTGTTAGCGAAGACGGAGGCGTAAGTTGGTATGGTCCTTTATGGAATGAGACCGGTTTAAATGACAGCACATGGCGAACTGATAGTATAGATTTATCGGCTTATGTTGATGAGATAATTAAGTTGAAATTTACTGCAACAAGAAGCAATGGCGAGCATGGTGATATTGCTATTGATTATATACGTGTTAATGCTGATACTCCGGAGATTACATTGAATTCCAATGAGCCAATTTGTTCAAAAGATACACTCAAACTATTTGCAACTGGAGGAGAAACTTACCAATGGTATGGCCCAAATGGTTTTATATCCAATGATTCGACCATTGAATTAACCAATGCAGATACCACGTATACAGGCTATTATAAATGTTCCGTTTTTAATGATTCTGGCTGTCATAGGATTGATAGTATCTTTGTTAATGTCTACGACTGCTGCTCTGATAGTATTATTAAAATTTATTCAAATTCTTCAGTCTCCTCTCTGACTGAGCCATTACCACAGAAATTTGCTATTTTAGGGGAATTCACGGTTGATGAAAGCTTTCAGTTTGATCCCTTTTCAGAAGTCATAATGCTTCCAAGCTCTGGAATTAATGTATTAAGTGGTTTTGCTTTTGAAGTTCGGAATTCGTACTTACATGGTTGTCAACAAATGTGGAATACAATTAATATTGAAGAAGATGCTACACTTACAATTGACAGCACATTGATTGAGGACGGACTTTATGCAATTACTGCAAATGATAATAACGTATTGATTCTGACAAATAATCATTTTCGCAGAAATTTTATAGGTTTATATTATGCACCACCTGTTGATACTTCTGAAATGAGAATCTATAATGATTTTGTATTTTCAGGTAATGAATTTGAATGTGAAGGAACTTCCATGTTGTCACCAAAAGCTGATGAAGTATCTTTTGCTGGTGTTTCTGTAAGTAATTATGAGAAGTTTTTTCTATATGGTGATAGCTTAAATTTGTACCATCATATGAAAAATGGAATAATGTCATACAACACAGATTTGACAGTTAAAAACTCATACTTTTCTAGTATTATTGATACAGCTACTGATGCTGGCAGTGGTATTTACTGCGAAACAAATCTGCAAACACCAAACTTTCTGACCGTTGAAGGCCACGCCGGTGTTGATGATACTACATTCATGAATTGCCAATACGGTATTTATGTAACAAAGATGAATACTCAACTCCGTTATGTCAAAATGCATGATGTTAATATCGGTGCATTTATTAATGGCAGTCAGTATTGTGCATTAGAAATGAACAGGAATCTTTTTGCCTGTCGTAACATGGGAATTTTCCTTTGGCATAATGATCCTGTGAGTTCAATAAATATTTATGAAAATATTTTTAATGTAAATTGTTCACAATCTCAATCACCAAGCTATGCTATTTTTCAGGCTGAATGGAACAATTCACCACTAGATTCATGTTGTATTCATAATAACTACATACTACAAGATACATCCTCTATTGGGATAAGACTACTAACAGCTTCAAGATCTCAAGTGTATGAAAACTACATTTACATGGTCAACCCGGAAAGTAATATCTTTGGAGTTTCTGCTGAATATTGTCAGAATAATAACATCCGTTGCAATATGATCTGGGGCATTGACCCCGATCAGGGCGATACAGTTAACTTATATCCCAGAGGGATTAGAGCCTTAGAAACGATTGATTCAAAGTTTTCATGTAATGTTCTTGGAGATTTATTTGTTGGAGCAAGTTTTCAGAATAGGTGCCTGGGTGATTCAATTCAAGGGAATGAATTTTATGACCATAAACTAGGCTTGTATTATAATGGTTATGCAATAACCGGTGAACAAAGACATAAGGGGAATACATGGAATGGTTCATATACAGGTGGTTATGGAGCGAAGCATGATGGAGATCAAAACACTGTATCTCAGTCACTATATTATTGTAAAAATTCACCCTCCTATTTATTACCTCCCTCAGTAAATGTCGGTAATTGGTTTTATCCAACAGGAGACACTGCTACTTATACTTGTCAATTGTGTCCAATGACAGACTATTATAGCTTAAGCGATTCATTAACCTCTCTTGATTACAATATTGGAAATGGGTTGCTTACGTTTGAGGATTATGAGGAGGAATCCAATTGGATTGTGGCAAGATACCTCTTTAATAAAATTAAAATGAATGATTTATATAACACAAGTAGTCCTGTTATTCAGAGCTTTTATGATTCAATTAATGATGTGTCATCAGGTAAATTCCAGGAAGTTGAGATTCTTACAAAGGATGCGTTTGCCATCGATTCAAATTATAAGACACAAATTAAGTATGCAATTTTTCATGTGAATCAATTACTTGATTCAATACAACTTTTAGACAGTTTGTTAGGTGGTATACAATCAACACCTGACAGCATTTTACTTGTAGAAACTAAAGAAAATTTATTGATCCGTCTTTCAGTACATAAGGCATCTTATGAGGATTTAATAGATTTGGTAAAAATCACTCAAGTACTTAAGATGGATACCGTTATTGAGAAAAACGCTTTACTTCCGTTTAATGATATCTTTGAGCAAAATGAAAAAAGCGTTAATGACATCTATTTCAATAGTGTATCAAAGGGAATGATGAAATTTTCTACAGAACAGGAACTGATATTATCAATTATTGCAAACCAATGTCCTCTTGCTGGAGGGAATGCAGTATACAAAGCAAGAAGTCTGTATTCACTTATTAAAGACACAATTTATAATGATGATATCCTCTGTCGTCAGGTTGGTTTTAAAAATTCCCCTCTACAAGAATCAGATAAAAAGAAAGCTGACCATAGTTTTTCTATTTTCCCAAACCCTGCAAATTCATCAATCAATATAACATGGAATAATCCTGTAGATGAGATGGCTACCTTGTTAATAGTTGACCTTTTGGGACAAGTTACATTTACAACAAGTTTCACTCTTTCAGAAAATCAATTCTCTGTCTCAACGCGAGAATTGATTTCTGGTGTATTTCAGGTTTGTATTCAGATACAAAATGGAGACATTGAGTGTAGAAAACTGGTTATTATAAAATGAAGACACTTCTGCTTATAGTCTCCATTATCGGTTCATTCCAGCTACTATTATTTGCCCAAAATGCACCTGATGGGAAGCGAGATTATAACTGGATGTTCGGCTATGAAAATTATCCCCCGGACTGGGGAGGGACTCGACTTAATTTTAACCAGATTCCACCTACTACATCTAACAATACACTTGCGTTATTTCTTTGTTTCACTGATGCTTCTATCTCTGATACAAATGGGAACATGCTGTTTTATACAAATGGAATGTATGTTGCCAACGCGAACCATCAACTTATGCCAAATGGTGATTCGTTAAATCCGGGGGACTTATTTAATTACTATCAGGGTTATGGTTACCGCTTGATTCAAGGTGCCCTGATCATCCCTTTACCAGGTTCGGATAGTTTGTATCTAATAATACATGAGAAATTGGTCTGGTCAAATCAATACTTTACTCTTGCAACAGATCTGAGTTATTCACTTGTTGACATGTCATTAGACAACGGGCTTGGAGATGTCATTCAAAAAAATGTAATCGTCAACAGTGATACATTTGATATGGGGCTTATTACAGCTACGCGGCATGCCAATGGCAGGGACTGGTGGATTCTGATCCCTGAATTCTTGCATAACAGGTATTACAGATACCTGGTTTGTCCACAAGGGATCATTTTAGACGGAGTGCAAACTATTGGGATTGCCTCCTATAAAAATGAGTTGGGCCAGGCATGTTTTTCACCGGATGGAACAAAGTATGTTCGGTACGGAGCACCAAATTTTAATGTACCATTCCGCCTCGATGTATTTGATTTTGACCGCTGCACCGGATTATTGAGTAATTACAGGAACCTCTGGTATGTTGATAATGCTGGAGCACTGGGAATAGCCATTTCTCCAAATTCTAGGTTTATGTATACTTCTGCACAAACAAGGGTCGACCAATATGATCTGTGGGCGGCTGATATTGCCGCATCCCGGGTAACTGTCGCTCTGTACGATGGTTTTATTGATCCTTTGTTCTCACTGGGCAAAACCTACTTCTTTATGGCACAACTGGCACCTGATAATAAGATATACATCTGTACATCCAACGGTACACATTATCTTCACGTGATCAACCAACCTGATCTTCCCGGATTATTATGTAATGTTACGCAACACTCTCAGTATCTGAATACTTTTAATGCTTCATCTCTTCCAAACTTTCCAAATTACAGGCTGGGGGCACTTCCATGCTCTGAATGTGATACATTGGGATTAAGTGGCGCTGTGATCCAGGGAAAAGTTGAGTATAATAATATTGCCGGAACTCCTTTAGATTCTTGCTTCATACTATTACATGACACAGACGGAACAGTGTTGGATTCGACATGGAGTGATGTGAACGGTGATTACCGTTTTTGTGGATTAGCGACCGGAAATTATTACCTTACCATAACTACCGACAAGCCCTGGGGTGGTGGTAATGCCATAGATGCACTGCTTTCCATGCAGTATTTCACGGGTTTAATCACCCTTGCAGGTTTGTCTTTAGTTGCAGCGGATGTGAACTTGTCGAATAACATTAACGCTATTGATGCCTTGCTGATCCAAAAACGTTTTGTAGGATTATCAGCTTCATTCGAGGCTGGTGACTGGATCTTCGAGCAACCGCAGATTTCAATATCAGGAAATACTAACCTGACAATCAATATTAAAGGAGTATGTGTAGGAGACCTGAATAATTCTAACTTTTGATTATGAAGACAATTCATCTTATTAATTTGCTGCTAATTCTGTCGATGATCACAGGAATCACAATCCAAGGGCATTCTGCTGTTTTACCCGATGGAGTGATATCAGGGACTGTCCGCTATACCAATGCTGATTCTACGGTGATCCGGCATGCCCGTGTTATGTTGACCGACGATCAGAATATCCCTGTCGATTCCGCTTTCACGGATGCTGATGGAAGTTTTACTTTTGCCGACCTTGCCCAGGGTTCATACACACTCACAGCCTGTCCTGTTCACCCGGCAGGCGGTATTAATGCTGTGGATGCTTTTGAGGTCCTGAAGCATTTTGTCGGGATGGTAACCCTAGAAGGGCTTCCCCTGATAGCTGCCGATGTCAACCTTTCCGCAGCGGTAAATTCCGTGGATGCCCTGCTGGTACAGAAAATGTTTGTAGAGCTGATCCCTTCCTTCCCGGCAGCGGAATGGGTATCGGAACAGGCAACAGTATCTCTGAACCCTTCTGATACCATATCTTTAACCTTACTTACTATTTGCACAGGAGATGTGAACGGATCGTATGTTCCCGATAACAACCTCTTTCTTTTCTGCGGCGATACCCTGCTGGATGTGCGTGACGGACAGAAGTACCCAACTGTGCAGATCGGGAACCAGTGCTGGATGCAGAAAAACCTGAACATTGGCCTCCCTGTTAACAGTAGCATTTCTATGTCGGATAATTCAGTGATCGAAAAATACTGTTATGATGATGATACCGGAAATTGTTCTGTCTATGGTGGACTCTATCAATGGGATGAGATGATGAATTATACTTATCAGCAAGATAATCAAGGTATATGTCCTCAGGATTGGCACATTCCCTCAGAGCAGGAATGGTGCGCTTTATCTGCCTCGCTTGACCCAACCGAAGCATGTACTATGGATTCTTCTAATTGTTGCATCTTATGGGGGGCAACATCGTTTATTTCCGGAGGTAAGATGAAGGAACAGGATTTTCAACATTGGTGTATATCTAATACCAGTGCGACAAATGAAACAGGGTTTACTGCTATTGGAGGTGGGCTATATTGTCCTCCAGCACAGTCAGGAAATGGCTTTGAGGGTAAATTAGGCAAAGCATATTTTTGGTCGTCAACTTCAATACTGGAAGCCTACGCGATCAGTAGAAATATTTTTTGCCTGTTACCTTATTTTTACCGTAGCAGTAACTTTAAGTCAATAGGTAATTCCGTCCGTTGTTTGAAGGACTAAATATAATCGTTTAAAATTTTACAACACTTTTTTCATCGTTCATGCAAGTGCTCTGGATCAGAAAGCGGTTGATTACATTCTTGTTATAAAGAAGTATCCCTCCGGCCTGATGCATATTCCACATAAACCGCGGATGGGATATTTTTGCCCGGGCG
>CAZSQJ010000062.1:0-21503 GCA_964608665.1 uncultured Bacteroidales bacterium
TCTGATCATCACCCTGGCATTTTCAGGCAGTGTGAACCGGATGAGGGTATGTTCGACGAAAGGATTGGGCTGGTTCTGCATCAGATTAAATGTCAGTGGAATATCTAACCTGAGTCTTGGAAGAAACAGGTTGATATTTGAGATTTCGTTTCCTTCGGCATCTGCAAGCGCACTTTCAGGTTCAGAGGAAAAGAGGGTATAAAGTCCTGTCTCCATGTCCAAAGCCCTGAGCCTGAGATACAGCAACACATCCCCAGCCTCTGCAGTGAGGGGCTGCAGGCTGTACCAGGCAATCCGCAGCAGTCCGTTGCCTGCTGTGAAAGTGAGATTTCCGTTTCTGTTTTCAGGCTGTATAACATCGAGGAGTGCAACTTTATCAGCCTCATATCTGATCACAAGGGAAATGGCTCCGATATCGGCGTCCCGGTCTACAGTGAGCGGTATATCACTGATTTCTCCGGCGCGGATATCCATCTGTGTTTCCTGGAAAAGGCGGATAGCCGGCTGGGGTTTGCCGGAAGGCGGATTGTACGATCCGTCGATATCGCCCGTACAGAGCGCCCGGAAGGAGTAAGCGAGATCTTCTCCGCCGAAAACCAGGGTATCTTTTTCAAACTGCCAGTCTCCGGCCGGAAAGATAAAAGACGGATTTACAAAGCGCGTGGCGATACCCAGGGCATCGGAAGCATTCAGTTGTCCGGTCAGATTGATGTCCCCTGCCTTAAACATCAGTCCTGTGAGGGTATCCAGTTCCACAAAATGACGGAGCACCCGCAGGGCATCGGCGGCATTCCCGCCTCCCCATGCCTTGGAGGTGCTTGCATGAATCATGTAAGAGCCCGGTGCTGGAGGAGAGAGTGAGAATTCGCCGTAAGTACCAGTGGTGGCGGAATCTCTGACAAGTCCTGTCAGGTTTTTTAATTGCAGTTTAACCTGGTCGAGAGGGCTTGCGGCATCATTCAGGTATGAGAGGCTGCCCTGAATGGCCGCTTGCCCTGAATGGAAACTTACCTGCGCTTCAGCATCAGTTTTCATATTTTCCCTTTGCCCTGTATTATCCGTCCCAAGTGAAAAAAAGCGATAGGTGTCTCCCGGCTTGCCGCTGAAAAGCACTGCCTGGCCTGGAGCGTAATCATCAAGTTTCATAAACGGGCCTGCGTTTTCAGCTACATAAACTGTGTAAAATGCAATCCCGGATCCGCCCGGATCATCACTTCCGCTGATACTGAGCTGAATGGTGGTGCTGTCTGTCTGGGAGGAGAAGGCACTGATAAAGGAGGCCGGGGGCAGGGCATCCATGGTGTTTTTCCAGGTATTGGTAAGGATGGCTTCGTTCAGGTCGAAGATGATGGCTGCATGAGCCAGTACCGTATCGCCTGTCACCACATTGTTTCCGGGATTCAGGGTAAAGGAGACAAATCCCTCTCCGATATGGGTTGCAGTGTCGTTTACCGGAAGGAATCCCATCAGGGGATCAACGGGTTGCAGGCCGGTGGCCGGATCGATTGCCTGAAAGGTCCAGAATACTTTACGGGCCGCCACATCAATGCCGGCCGTCAGATCCACGAACACCCCCAGTGAATCTCTCACATCGAGCCTGTCTGTGTACCAGGTGGCATTTGCCGGCGGACTGAAATGCATGTTTGCAAAACTGAACGTCCCTAATCTGAATGAATAGAGGTTGAAATTCTGGTCAACAGGCAATTCGATATGAATTTTGGTGGCCGGTGCGGTTGCAAACTCCGGATCGTTCTCGAAATATACTTTATATGGCAAGGTGGCAGCGGATGCCACAAACTGTGCGGGGCCAAAGCCCGCCGGACCACTGATTTCGTTTGGATCACGCGGGTAAAAGACCGGGATCTTCCAGCGGGGCTCATCGTCCTTTTCACTGCAGTTCTTTATTTTCAGGCTTGCGCTTGCCGTATCTTCACCTGTACAACCCTCAGGACGGATGAGGATCACTTTGTATTTTCCGTCTTCAATGAGTCCGATGTCGGGGCCGTCGCCGATCCAGACCAGGTGAGAAGAACTACAATCATTGCTGGTACAGCGATACCATTTGCAGACACCGCTGCCGCAGTTCTCACCGCTAAGTTTTACCGTGGGATCATCCGGACATTTGGTCCTTTGTCCTGCGCCGCGAATGGTGACTTTGGGCCTCCAGGGCAGGATGGTGAATTCTTTTTTGCCCTGG
Organism: uncultured Bacteroidales bacterium; assembly: GCA_964608665.1. Taxonomy (GTDB): domain Bacteria; phylum Bacteroidota; class Bacteroidia; order Bacteroidales; family CAIXZF01; genus JAKLIX01. The sequence goes on from CAZSQJ010000062.1 coordinate 2,198, forward strand.
CAATCATCCTCGGGATTTGTCACAGTTAGGGAATAGTCACCGGGTGGCAGGTTGTTCACGGAAAAGGTGCCGGCCCCGTTGCTCCACTGGTACTGAGGGGTCACATTACCGTCCAGTTCCACATAGGCTGAAGCAGTGCCGTCATCTGAATTGCAAGCCGATTCATCGGTGGTTGTCAGCCTGATAAATATGGGAAAGGCTTCCTCAAGATCATAGTCTTTTTCAATGGTACAACCACTGTTGGGATCGGTAATGGTAACGGAATACGTACCCACTGCCTTGTCCGTTATGTAAAAGTCGATTTCTCCCGAACTCCAGGCGAAAGTCACTGATGCCATGGGCACGCCTCCTATTGTCAGACCGATATACCCGTTGTTCTTTCCGCAACTGGGTTGTTGTATGTCTTCTTCTTTCAAATACATGGCGCCGTCTCCCACACCGACAGCATGCCAGGCATTCTTCACCTGTACCACTTCATGTGCACATTCATCGTTGCCGTTGAAGAATTTTGCCGCATTCACGGTGGCGGTCCGCATACCGGCAAAATCCGTGTTTGCGTTCAGGCTGTGGGTCAGGGCATGGTATGTTATTCTGGCTGCATTCTGAGTGCCGACCGGTTCAACCTTGAACTCGTCACCGTTGTCGTTAACCCCGGATCCTCCGACACTCAGCAGGTAAAACCAGTGCGACATCACACTGCAGTTGGTGTGTACACCGCCATAGTCATTGGCTTCTCCATAAGGCGGAACAGGTGTAATGTAATTTTCCCCTCCGTATGTGGTGGGTTGAAAAAACGCTTTTGGACTGGCCAGTGAACGTGCAGGTGCAAAGCAGAAGCCCTCTCCCATGGTCCAGTTACTGGATTTTGAGAAAAACTCAACCATGGTTCCGAAAATGTCTGCAATGCCTTCGTCAATAGCTCCTGATTCGGCCTGGTAAAGGAGTCCCGTACCGGCCACATTCCCAACAACACTGTGATCCACTACCGCATGCGTGAACTCATGGGCCACCAGGTCAAGGCCTGCAATCGGACCGCAAATGGCACCGTCACCGTCACCAAACAGGAAAACTCTGGCAGGGGGACCGGTCCACAAGGCATTGTTGAATTTATTCTTGTAGTTGATATAACTGGTTACGGGGCCATTGAGGTTGTTGTAACTGTTTCTGTTGTGCTTGTACAGGAAATAGTCAAATGTTTTCTGCATGGCCCAGTGTACGTCCGGACCGTATTGCGGTGGACTGGGGATGCTTGTCCATTCGTTGGTGGCATTTTTTATGGGAACCGCCTGACTGATGATCTCTCCCTGTTGCAGGCTCATGGTGATGATGCCCTGCCCGCGCCTTGAATCTTTGAGGAAATAATGGTTGTCTTCCCCGCTTTCACTTGAAAAGAACGTGGTGTAAAAACTTCTGTTTCCGCTGTAAAGTGTATTGGCTTCACCAACCGCATGGCTTTCGTCAGCCCTCATATTGGTAATCTCATGCAGGATGTTTCCGTTCGATGCATCTACATACACCACTTTGCTGTCGAAGGGTTTGACTGAAAGGATCCCGAATCTCCAGGCCAGGCGGAAAAGGCCGCTGTTGTCCAGTTTCTCGTTGACAATACACAAAACACCCTGTGGTGGCCCGCTTGCTTCAAATCCGGTATTTTCTTTGAGATTGACTGATTCTGCAGGACTCAGTTCCCAGGCATACTGCCTTGAATTGATGTGTAAAAGCGCTTTTTGCAGGGCGATGGCTTCGGTAAGAACGGGACGGTTATTCAGGTTCAGCCCGCTCACCCATTGCCCGATCACATGTGTCACATAGCCTTCCTGTTCGTGGACGATCAGGTTGGCGTAGTCCACCGGCAGATTCCGGTAGTACTGCTGAAAACGGTAAACCCTGAGTCCCCGGATGCTTTCATCCACCCTCAGGTTAACAAAGTGGTCGTTGTCCCCGGTTTGAAACAGATCCCTGTGTGTGGTGAATAAGGTTGCTATCCTGATCCTGCTGTCCTTTTTCAGACAGAGAAACTGCGGAGTGCTTCCCTTTTCAAGCATATCTTCAAGCCTGTTGACCGGATTGAGCCGTGTTTGTCCCTGAACCATGTTCAGCGGAAGAATGGCACAAACGATGAGAATACAGAAAACTGCCCGCTGCAGGTGTTTGCTTATGTTGGATTGGTTTGTCATGGCCTGTTTTATTTCAGATAGACATCGTAACTATTTGGTCAGGAGAAATTCGATGGAACCCCAGTTTGCCGTCCTGCAAAAGATTATAATGTCACAGGAAGCTCCGGGTCTGAGAATATCCGGAGGGCCTCCGGGTTCCCGGAATTCGAGATACAGATCGAAGAACTGTAGCCCGAGCTCGGCGGAGGTCTTGGCAATAGCGGCATTGCTAAGGCTCAGAAGGGTTCGCACCGGGACCGGTATGTCATTGTTCCCGGTATTGATGCACTGGATGCTCATGTTGAACGTACTGAAAGGCCTGACATGTGCAGGATATTCGATATTCGTCAGGAGGTTGGGTGCTGTATAGGGAATGATTTCAAAACCGTCCTCAAGGATCGCGGTCGATCCGTCGGCTTTCGTGGCTTTCACATCATAAAACCCTGACGGCATTGCAATGGGCTGCCAGAAACTCGTTCCCTGTCCGACACGGTGGAGTGTGAAGCTTGCCAGAACCAGGGTCGGGTTGATAAAGACAAGGCTGCCTGCTGATAAAAATACTGAATCCTTCACCAGCATCATGTTCATGTCAGGTGTAAATTTGGAACCATGGATCTTAACAGTGACATTACCCGGTGTCCCTCCCCTGTTCTGTTCCACCGTCCTGATCTCGAAGTTGAGGATATTCGCTGTCAGCCGGATGACTTGTGATGCTCCCGGCAGGGTAGTGCCTGAAACCAGGAAATAATATGTACCGGCCTCCAGACCGGGAATATAAAGATGCTGATTCCCGCTCAGGGTAAAACTGTGCCTGAACTGATGACTGATCCTGTCCGGCACTTGCCCGTTAGAAGCATAGATCTCATTGATTCCGTTTATGGAATCCCCCTTCAGATCCAGCAGCAAAGTCTCACCGGCCAGGCTGTCGGGTACAATGAGTTTATAATAAAGCAGTTCGAGATTTTCCATCGGGGATATCGCCGGAACACCGAAGAAAAGTTCCGGCAAATCGAGCATAAAAGAACTGCTGATCAGGATGTTATTGTCTTCGTTGGTTTCCTGGAATGCATTGTTGATATCAGTTCGTATCACCAGGTAATACTTCCCGGCTGCCATACCCGGCAAGGGAAGCAGGCTGTCGCGCACTTGCATGCTGCCGCCCTGCAAACTGACAAATCTCTCAAAGGTGAACCAGAGCAGATCGTTGTTGCTGTAAAGACTGTCAGTCGAAAGGTATATCCCGTCCTTCAGACTGCCGTTCAGCGGATTGCTCCCGGTATTGGTCACGGTCCAGCTAAGTCCGGCTGCTGACGGAGAACTCAGATCGAGGTTTACCTCACTAAGTGCAAGATCGGATGGAGGAGCCTGCCTGAAAAACACCAGGGCTTCTGCGGTGTTATTGTTTTCGAAGGCATATTCAAAATGCGCGTCATCAGCATCTGTTTTCATAATGAGCCGGAAGTTGCCGGTAATGGCGGGATTGGCTGAAAGAATCTTTGTGCCGGTGTATTCTTCCCCGGGTTGAAATCCCGAAGACTGGAATTGATTATCTGTATATAAGAGGATGTCTCCGCTGTTAATCTGCTGGTCGGAAGAAAGGTAAATTTTATCTTTCCAGTCACTCAGTGGAATAGTGTCGCCCAGGTTTTTCACGATCCACTGCACCTGGTATGGCTGGTTTGTAAACACCTGTGCGGGAGCTGTGAGTGAGACGGCTGCAAAGTCGGGGTGAGGCATGGCGGTGATGAATAGGGGACCGGGCTGACCGTTGACGGAGATCAGACAGCGGTTATTGTTGTGGTCAATATCCGGATTGATGCCTTCATCGTCACAAACCACAAAAAAATACACGAGGTCGTTGAGGGTATCGGGAAGGCGCAGTGATTTCCACCCTGAATAGGTATTGCCCGGCTGCAATTGTCCGGTTCTGAACCAACGTGCGATCCTGACATCTTCCGACGGATCAAAAAATGCATCCTCAGAGGCATACAGGGCGTCAGTCCAGTCGGGGTAAATGGTGGAAACCGGACTGATATTGGCAGTTGTGTATGAAAAGCTCAGAACGGAAGCCATTCCGAGGGTATCTGCTGCTGTTTCCGCCTGCATTACCGCAATGTCCAGACCATATGGCTTTACGTAAACAGGCAGGGAAGCCGGTTGATTGTTGTTTTCCCCGCCTGCCTCATAGATGTCATTCCCGGCATCCAGCTTCAGGTGAAGGTAATAGGTGGCTTCATTCAGATGTACAGGAAGTTCACAATCAACAGTCGCGAGGTTTAAGGAATCTATGGGAAGAGGGAGCTGCAGGTCGATTTGTCTGAGCAGGGTGACGCTTTGTTCAAACCAGTCGGGAAAACTGCTCCAGTAAACCTGGTGGTGCCAGCTCAGGCCTGAAATGGATTGATTGCCTGCGTTAACGCTCGTTATTCCGAGCTGAAACGGGAGTCCTGCCGTTAGGGTGTCGGGAAGGGTCATGGAAACCAGCTGCAGGTCGGGAACAGGGCCCTGGGTGATCAGCAGCGGTGCTGAAGTCGTAAAGAGATTATTGCTTACCTGGGTGCCCTCTTTCACCGTATTGAACCAGTCGGTGAAATAACTGACGTACCAGTTGCCCGTCAGATCCGGCGGAATGAACACGGTATCGGTATAAACAATGCTGTCGCCGGGTGCGAGGTTGCAGACTTTATGAGTGAGAAAAATCTCTTTGTCAGTCGCCGGGTTTGCCTGTGGCATGAGGGAGAGGGTAACCCGGTTCACGAGGTTGGTGTCGACCGCAATCCCCTGACCCGTGTTTTTAACGGTGGCCCTGATGATCATCTGGCTGCCTGAGCTTACGGAAGCAGGCAACTGCAAGGCGGAGGTCAGCAGGTCGGCTCTGCGGATATAGATACTGTTGTTGCTCCTGGCAATGTTGTTGTCTTCATTACCGGGTTCGTAAATTCTGTTGTCTGCATCCACTTCAGCATACAGGTAATAATAGCCGGAATTCACATCGGGCAATTCACATGAATCATCCAGGATGGTCATTTCTTCCGGCAACAGGGAATATGAATGGTTGTTTTCCGCCGTGACCACTGCAGTTGAAGGGTTGAACACGGCTTCCGGACAAAGGTGATAACGGCTGAGGATCCTTCTCATGAGCAGTTTTCCCGGCCCCTGATTAATTACCGCGTACTGTAAGCCGAGGAGATGGTCACTGGAATCAACCGCCGGAATATCAAAGCCGCCGGCAGTAAGGTCGGGATTGACCATCAGGATCGGATTGGCAGCACAGGATCTGTTATTGTGCTCCATGTTATATTCAAAAACCGCGTTTTCATAGTCGGTGAGCACATGGAAGTACCACGGACCATTTATTCCTGCCGGTAAGGATATTCCAACCTCCTTGGTGTATCCGGTTCCCGGCGGAATTCCCGGGTTCTGGATATTCAGGATCTTGTAAAACACAACCTCATCAGCATGAAAAACCGACGACAGACAGAGATATATCACATCTTTCCATTTGCCTGCCTGTGGAGATGAACCGCCTTCATTACTGACCGTGTATTTTATGGTGATGTTAGATCCTGCCGTGGCGGAAGCAGGATGTTGAATGTCGCTGACCTGCAGGTCGGGCGGGGGGGTCAGGTAAACGGTGATGGTGTCGCTGCGAAGGATGTTGTTCCCGTCAAAAACATACTCAAAAACCTGATTATAGGCATCGGTAAAAACGTAAACAAAATACTTGCCCGTTAATTCCGGTGGAAGGGTAACACTCATGTTAACAGTATAGGTACTGTCGGGAGCCAGGCTGGTGGTGCGGCTTTCCGACTTCAGCAGAAAAGCCGTGGCTGGATTGAGTATTGTGTCATGGCTGATGTACACCTTGTCGGTCCAGGACAGTATATATGGGCTGACCTCTCCCTGGTTTTTTACTGTAAAGCTGATGTTGATATCCTGGCCCGAGAAAGTGGTGTTTGGTTTGATGATCTGGGTTACCGTAAGATCGGGGATTGGCGGAACGGTCAGAAAGATGGGAAGGTAGAAAAAGTTGTCGTGGTGGTAAGAATTATACGGTAACGGCGCTTCATTAGCTTCTTTTACCAGGTTAAACAGCGGCCTGTCGAAGGATTTGCCCATCAGGAAGGGGGGTGGCCCGTATGGTACGGGAGGAGGGCCGTTGAATTCGATATCCTTCGCATCGCTGACATCGGTTAAAAAGAAAAGGTAATAGTTGCCGTAGATGTTTTCCGGAAGCACAATGGTTTTAGTCTGGGTATAACTTTCGCCCGGATTCAGGGAACTCACGTTCGGATATTGTCCAAGCAGCTGGATGGCCCAGTCTTCGTCATCGCAGGCAAGGTCGGGTGTCAGCCAGACCCTGTCGTACCATACCGGCGTGGTGGTGGGTCCGAGACCGTCGTTTTTCACTGTCCAGCTAAGCTGAAGTACCTGTCCGGCAGCCGGTTGTGAAACCTGCACCTGGGTAATGTGCAATTCCGGCAGCGGTAACATAGTGAACTGGTGAACCTGGCCCGGGGTTTTTTTGCATGCGTTCAGGGCATCGACACGCCATAAATGGGTGCTGCCTTCCAGCAGCGGATATGCCGGAGTGTAATTCAGCATGCCTTCACCCGAAGCAGCAGCCTGAACAGGTTCCGCATCACCCTGCTTCCAGTGGTAGATTTCGTAATGTGTGGCCCCGTCCGCCGGATTCCACGAAAATGTCACGGGATTCAGCAATCCGCCGGTATCGGGTTCCGGGTGAAGGATGCTCACCTGGGCGGGTTGGGGAGGATCTACCAGACTGATCATCACGGATGAAGTGTCGCTGATCGTCCCGCTGCTGACACTGACTGTGTAAAGTGTTGATTGGATTGGTGTTACCCATGGGTTTGGCAGGTTGGAGGTGAAGCCCGGAGGGTCGGAAAACCATTGGTACTGGAAGTTGCCGAAAAGGCCCGAAGCCTGTACCGACAACCTTGTGCTGTCTTCCTCACATACAGAATTCCTGGAGGCATTTGCCGAAATGGTCAGCGGCCTGCAGATGGCTCCCGGAGAAAACACCGGCGGCGGAGTCAGCGGAAGGCCGTTTATATCGGTGATCTCGCATCCGGCCAGGAAACTCAGGTTTACGATCGGAAACATGGTCGAAATCTTCAAATCCAGCAATTTCCCCTCCGTAGCTGTAACGCCTGCATAATTCAGACAGCTGATGGCAATGACATCACCTGAGGCATTGGCGAAATTAAAGCCATTGTCGAAGGTGCTGTACCAGTTCACTGCACCATGGAAATATGAAAATAGCTGCGGAAAGGAAATATATAATGTGATGGAACCCACATTGCTGAAATTGCTGAAATACACCGGCACCAGCATCTCCTGTATCTGTTCGGTGATGATGGTGTCAATCCGGATGACGGCTGACTGGGCATGGCTTTGTTTTCCGGCCAAAAGGGCGATCAGGGTAATGAGAATGATCTTTTTCATGCTCGAAGTCCTTTTAATTTGATTTGATAAAAGTTTGATGCAGGAAGTGGCTGGTGTTTCCCTTGAATTTCACCAGGAAACTGTATAAACCTGGCGACAGTGATTCTGTATTCACTGAAAATGCAGCAGCCCCTCCCGTCACCTGCATAGAAACACAGGCTGCAGCCGGTTTTCCGAGAATATCGAGGATGTGTACTTCAATGTCTCCTGATCCGGGTAAAAACACACGGCACTGGATCAGGCCGGAACAAGGATTCGGGAACAGTCGCAGTTCCTGAAGATCATTGGTACCTTGTACAATCGCGGGCAGGGATAAAAGAACTGGAGTAATGATCCTTGCTTCCGGGTCTGCAAACTCTGCGGGTTCTGCGAGTGTGATGCCGTGAGGGACCGGCGGCCCTGGTTTTTTCTGTCGCAGCACCAGGCTGAGCAGCATGTCACCGGCTTCCAGCTGTAATCCCCGGTGATCCTGCCAGGCTACCCTGAGAATACCTTGATTATCATAATGAAAACAAACTCCGTCCGTGCAGGACGTCAAACGCGAAAGTTCATAAAGACCGGCCGGGAAAGCCAACCCAAGGCTGAAGGCACCGAGCTGCATCCCCTGCATCACACGCAACGGTAAGGTGATGGTCCCTTCCGGAGAGGCAGGTTCAACACCACCGGTAAGTAAATCGACCTGGGGCATGTGCTTCATTCCCGGAATATGGGAAGCATTGACATCACCCGTGCACAAGGCCTCAAGCTGAAGGGTCAAAGGTGCATCATCGACAGAGAAGAATGGATTCCATGTCCAGTCACCTGCAGGGAAGGTGTCAAGCAGTTCAACCGTGCGTCGCAGAATAAGCAGCGGATCAGCACTGCTGATGCTGCCGGAATTGTTTACGTCGGCAGCTTTGAGTTTCAGCCCGCTTAATGTGATATACCTTACAATGTGCCGGCTGATCTCCAGTGCATCGGTGGCATTGACCCCGCCAAAACCAGTTGGCTGGATATCAATCTGATAGGTTCCGCTCACCTGCTCACTGAAACTGAAAGCACCTCCTAAGCCGCTCTGGGTACTTTCCAGTATTTCCCCATCAGCATTCTTCAGGATGAGGGTCGCATTTTGCAGGGGGGTGAAAAAAGCGTTGGCATAGCGGAGAAAACCCGTTACGGGATATACCGGCAACACGGTGATACTGATAGAAGCGGTCGATTGGCACTGGTTGCTGCCGCTTACCATCAGGGTGTAAACCGTGCTTGTGTCAGGACTGGCTGCGGGATTTCCCGAAGCGGGATCGCTGAGTCCCTCTCCAGGGCTCCATTGATAGGTGAAGGGCGGTTCTCCCCCACTGATGATGCTTGTAAGCTGGGTGGTGTCGCCAAAGGGGATGGAGTCATTGCCGCTGAGGGTAAACACCGGGCTCTGGATCACAGTAACCTGGACAGAATCATGGGAAAAACAGCCTTCCCCGTTTTCAACGGTCAGATAATACATTCCGGTGTGATTCACCGTTGCCTCCTGGATCAGAATATCCTTCACCATGGATTCAAAACCGGAAGGTCCGGTCCAGTGATTCGAGAAATTCTCACCCATCGCCGTGAACCTGGCGTTTGCACGGTGCAAGTAGCCTGATCCTCCTTCCAGATTGCAGCCGGGACCGCAGTTGTCGCAGTATTGGGACCAGGTCTTCCCGGGAATTGCGGTGTACTGCACAGAGGAGGAATACCCCCAGAGGATGTCATTGTCGAAACATACTTCCACCACGATATGCTCATTTCCATTCCAGTAAAACGGCTCCTCCAGGGTGTATGTATTCCATCCTGCAGTAACCTGGTATACTGAGGTGTCAAAGACCAGGCCGAGGCCCGGGATAAAACCATTCAGGTTTTCTGATACGGTATGACCCATTTTGATCGAAAAACCCTGCATTGCCGGGAGCCCTGCCGAACCCGTCTTAAATGCAATACTGGTGATATATCCCCTGATCAGGCCTGCATCCTGCAATTCCCCGGCTGTGTAAAGGTATTGTGTCCTGTCGTCCAGAAAACTGGTGCCGAAAGGCGACGGGCCTGGCTGGGAGGTATGCGAATTGCCGGTACCGATGACTGCTTCAAGCGGTACCGGAGGCACATATCCGGTGATTCCGGGACTGATAAACAGGGGTAATCCGCTGCACAGGGTTGTGTCATTTGTAAGACTGATCACCGCAACAGGATAAAGTACAAAGACCAGCGTGTCGGACGAAACACAGGCGTTGCTGTCAGTAACTGTAACGGTATAGGTTCCTCCTGCCGCCGGAATCATGGTCCGGCTGTCTGAACCGTTGCTCCATAAATACGAAAGATAGCCGGCACCAGCATCCAGTTGAAAGAAGGTGCCTTCACAGGCGGAAGTGTCGGGTCCCAGATCCACAAAATGATCATCGTACAGGATGTCCAGCATCACCGGAACAAGCAGGGTGTCGTTCCTGGGATCATTGCTCAGGATCACGGCATGGGTCTGGTAAATGCCGGCGTTCATTCCTTTGCGGCGGAAATGAACCGGCACCGTTTGCGTTTCTCCCGGAGCCAGATTGCCACTGAGCGCTGAAATGTCAACCCAGGGCAAAGTGGTTCCCGTTAAGCTGAATTGAAGGATCTCCGCTCCGTCGTTGGAGATGCTGAAATCGAATGTAGTCCCTTCCGGACAGTCCAGCACCAACTGCACGGTGTCAGGAGTAACCACCAGGTGAGGGGCCGGAAGGGCCATGCCATTCAGACTGACTTTAAGCAGGCTGTCGTTGTTGGGTATATAAAGGGTGTCGGTATGGGTACCCGTGCTCAGCGGATGGAAACTCACCCTCAGGCTGTCGGCCGACCTGGGCAAAATAGTCAGGGAGGCGGGTACCACCGAAAATGAATTTCCTGTCACGAATGAACCGGTCAGAAACAATGTGTCACATCCGGAATTATTGATAACCAGCCATCTGTGACTTTCGCTGAATTGCATCACTGTTCCCATATCCAGGCTGTCGCCAGCAACTTCAATGATGGCTTCTCCGGTCACAGATACCTGAAAAGGTATGATCTGGTATGACCGGAGCGGATCATTGGTATGCAGCATCACATTGGTATTGGTCAGGCCGCTGTTCATATAGGTAGCTGAAATCACGGCCGTCACCGCCGTTGAATCACCGGCGGGGATAATGCCCGAGGAAGGTTCAAAAAGCAGGTAACGGTCAACCGGGGCTTCACTGTTCACGCGGAGTGCGAGGTTGTTCCCGTTGCGCATGGACGGACTCTTGTCGATGATGTAATATCCTGACACTTCATTCATATCCCAGTATCCGGTAAGGCCTGATTCATTTCCGGCCAGCGGTCTGTGCATGTTTTCTTCCAGTTGTGCCGCGTCTCTAGCATGATTCCATACCCGGAGTTCATCTACTGTACCGTTAAAGTGATTGACGGAAGAATTGTACTCCCTGCCGATAAAATTCCAACCGTAACCGGTATAGTTTGAAAAGACGGCAGCGGTGTTTTTCAGCTCCCCGTTAACATATATCCTTGCCGAATCTCCGTCGCAGGTGCCGGCCAGGTGGTACCAGGTGTCGGTCTGGGGAGTTACTCCCGAGGAAAGGATTTCTGAGCAGGCCCCTGAACGGGGTTTGATCATCAGTCCGAATATACCGTTGTCTAAGGTCAAAGCCCAGTTCTGACAGTTCCCCACTGCGCCGTATATGGTTTTTCTCCCGCTCCATAATGAATCGCAATTCACCCATGCTTCCAGGGTCCACTGGGTCCCGGGATTCCAGCTCCCGAATTGTACGTAGGAATTCACTCCGTTGAAGAACAGGGCACGATGGGGCGGATTGTACAGGATATTTGCCTCCCAGCTCAAAGGTACAAGTCCGTTGTTTCGGATGACAAAGGGTACCAGGATGGAGTCGGCACAGCTTCCCGTAACCAGGCTTACCTGCTCAGGTTCATAAACAAGCACCGGCGGCGGGGTCGTTTCTCCCGCGACCGGAATCAGATAATCCCCGCTGTTGGTGAGCAGGCTCAGTGTGTCCACATACATTCCGGGCGTATCAGGGTAAAATCCGACAAAGATCTGCAGTGAGTCACCCGGTAACAAAATGAGAAACCGTTCCGGATTCACTTCAAATTCAGTTTGGGTGGTTGCGGAAAACTCCCCGCTCAATGTGTCACATCCCGTGTTGTGAACAAAAAAGGTGGTTTCAGCATGGGTGTATTGCATCACGGTGGGAAAAACCAGTGGCAGACCCGGAATACCGGCTGCCCCGCTGCCCTGGGTGGTCAGGCTGACAGGGAAAAGAAGCGCTGTGTCGGCAGCCGAATTCGATAAAAACATCAGATCGGTATGATACTGTCCGCTGTTGACAAGGGTATTCCTGAGAAGGAATTGTAAGGCAAGGGAATCGGATGGCGGGATCTGTCCCTGCATCGGATTGATACTCAGCCATCTGTCTGAAGATGCCGTGTCTGAGACCCGCACATTGTCGATGAACCAGCCCGGGTAGTTGTTGTTCTGGCTGCTGTAAGTGTAAAAATAAAAGCGGATCAGGATGATGTTCCCGTTATACTGACTGATATCGATAAGATGCTCCTCCCATTCGTCGTTGGTACCGGAGCTTCCCTGCCCGTTCAGCCAGTTCCAGCTTAAACCTCCGTCTGCGGAAATATGTACCCTGCAGAAGTCCGACCAGCTTTCCGTATCATAAAACTCCATGAAGCGCAGGGTGGTAATGTCTTCTGCATTGCATGCCCGCAGGTCGATGGGTGGGGTAACGATGGCATTGTCGATACGTCTTCCGGTTGCATAATTCCCTTGAAATTCCACTCCGCACCACAAACTGTGATTTCCGCCGTATGAATCCAGGGAAGTAATATGCCACAGCGAATCCTGACCGAATACCTGGTGGGTCCACCCTGCAAGATCGCCTTCAAAATCCTCAGAGAATTCCACTGTCTGAATGATCTGGTAATCCAATGTGTCACTTCCGGGGTTGTACAGCATGATCTGCCTTTCCGTAGAATCATGACAGCCGGTGAGCGCAACCGACAGATAAGCCGGCACGGGTTCAAGGTGTGCAGCCGGAAGGCCGGTACCGCTGATGGGGATACTGTAATTGCCCGCTGACGTGACCAGATGCAGGCTGTCTTCATATTGACCGGGATCGGCGGGAATAAAACGGACCGCCACTTTCACAGAGTCGTAACCGGGTAAGGTAAATGATGAAGGGATGACAGTAAAAACCGGATTGCCGGTTGAAATCTCACTGACAGACAGGTTCCCGCAGGCTAGATTGAAGATTTCCAGTGTGTCTGTCAGCATGGCATGTTCCGGACAAGCCGGGAAGTTGAATGCAGTGTCCGGGACCAGGGGGGCCGGACTTCCTGTGATGTTCATGCTGACAGGTACAATCAGTCCGGGATTGGAAAGATCGTTACTGCTTATCCTGAAAAACCGCAGATAATTTCCCTCAGGCATGCCGGCCGGGGAAAAACAAACCTCAGTCATGGCAGAGTCGCCGGCCGGAATGTTCAGGCTGTCGGGTGAAACGGTCAACGGACGGTTCACCATCACGGCATAATCTTCAAACTGGCCGTAAATGTCCATGCAGGGCACAGGGGGATCAACCATTTCACCACAGGATACCACCCTGAGCCTGAGCCAGGTCCCCTGGCTGGCACTGAACGGAATCAGGATATTGCCGCTGATTTCGGTATCCATGGGGTTATCAGAAGGTTGCCATTCGAAAGGAGTCTCATTGATGTGGTTGAGTACCAGTTCATTCGTCATATTGAAATCCCCGTCGTTGTCATAATCGATCCAGGCCCTTACCTGGGCCCAGGGTGATGCAGTGAATACGGAAAGGGGGTATATTATACCCGGTGTAAGGATGGTTGAAACCGAATCAAAGAAATCCTCATACCCGTTTTCTGAGCCGCCGCTGCTGTGATCAATGGTTTGAAGCACCACCCGGTGGATTCCCTGGTCGTCGGGAGATTGTATGGTTTGGGGCCTGCACAGGGGTTCAGCCACTGGTCCGCTTCCCGCAATTACAGCATGGAGGCTGAGATCGCCTGTGTTATAAACGGTAAGTGGAAGACAGAGTGAGTCATTGCATCCCTGAAGGCTGACCGTGTAATTGTCAGGGATGACTGAGATCAAGGGGCCCGGTAATCCCTCTCCTGCAAGGTTAATGGCAACGATCCCGGCCGAAGTGTAAATCTCGCAGGAACCGCTTACGGAACCAACGAGCGACGGCCTGCAATATAACAACAGTACGATGGAGTCATATGCTGCAATCACTTCCGGTACCTGACTGCCATAAAAATCTTCGTGGCTGAAAATGACCGAGTCCAGTCCGAGGGGTGCACAACCCTGGTTGTAAATGGTGAATGGCTGTGAGGCAACCGCATTTCGCTGAACCGGCTGAAAAACAAGCTGTTCCTGTTCCGTTTCGGGCACTGCCACTCCTGTTATGGTGAAAACAACCGGGATATCAAGACTTTCCACCACTGGATCTCCCAGGCTGATCAGCAGTTGCTGCGCATGCAAGCCTGCAGGGGTTCCTGCCGCTTCAAAATAGCAGGTGATGATTACCGAATCCCCTGCCGGGATGATGCCTGATTCGGGTAATACCTCCAGCCATGTTGCCGGTTCATGCGTGGAAGTGATCAGCATTTCATCCAGATGAATGCCGTCACCGTTAATTGAATAATCGGATGTGAACTCGAAACGGATACGGATTTGATCTCCGTCTTCCACATATGCCGAAAGATCATAACCCATGAGCGTATAGGACTGGTAACAGTTTTCAGTGGCCAGTGTAATCCACCCCCCGCTGTTCACCTGCAACAGGGTACGGAAATGGTCGCAGCAGCATTCCATGTCAACCTGAAGCCGGTAGTAAAGCCAACAGTCATCTGCATGCAATACGGTCGACGCATCTGACATTTCAACCGACTGGTCTGCATTGTCGGGATAATTGCCCAAGGGAGAGTCTGAAAGGGCTCCCTGACCGCTGTATGCCTCTGTCGAAATGCCCCAGTTGCCGGTCATGGTCCATCGGGCCAGCCCGTCTTCAAAACCCTCATAAAAGGATGTGCCCTGAGAAATAAGAAAAGGCTGGTTTTCTGTGTCCTGGTTCTGTAAAATGAATGTTTGGACTGCATATCCGTCGCATGTCGAAACCGATGCTGCAAGACTGTCGGGCACAGCATCGTACAGCCCGTTTGCGGCGAATGTTCCGGAACAGACCCGGAGAGGCTTAGGTGAAGCATCTTGCGCCATTATGCCAATCTGTAAAGGGATCAGCAGGGCGGATAGTAATACTTTTGTCATATATCAAGGTATATGGATGGGTTTGATTCATTGAATGCAGGTCTGTCAATGCTTTTATTCAGCTAAAATTACAAAAGTTATGACTATGGCTCAATATGCAGTGCAATTCAGAATTGAACCAAATAAAAACGAGGCAATAAGCATTTCATTTTCACTTAAATTTGTATTTCAATGGACTGAAATGAAATCAAATCTTCTGCTGTATCTTTTCACTCTGAATGTCTCTTTGCTTTCCGCTCAGGGATATCAGACCGGCCATATGGCTGTGACTTTTACCGATGCCTCCCGCAACAACCGGAGCATAGCGGTGGAAATTTATTATCCGGCAGATGTGGCAGGAGATAATGTCCCTGTTACTGCTACCAATAATGATCGGTTTCCTGTGCTGGGTTTCGGACATGGTTTTGTGATGACCTGGTCGGCCTACCAGAATATCTGGAGTGCGTTGGTCCCTGAAGGATTTATCATGGCATTTCCCAGGACGGAGACCGGGATTTCTCCTTCCCACACGGATTTCGGGCTCGACCTTGCCTTTGTGATCATGCAGGTCACGATGCTTGGTCAGGACAGCAGCTCAATCTTTCTTAACCGCGTGGATACCATGAACTGTGTGATGGGTCACAGCATGGGCGGCGGTTCATCATTTCTGGCCGCCCAGCAATCATCCGGGATTAAGACTATGGCTGTCCTTGCTCCTGCAGAAACCACTCCATCAGCGATACAGGCCTGTGCTGATCTGACGGTACCGGCCCTGATCATCGCCGGAGGGAATGATTGTGTAACACCACCTTCCAACCATCAGATTCCAATGTACAATGCCCTGAATAGTACCTGTAAAACCTTTGTCAGTATTACCGGAGGCAGCCATTGCCAGATGGCGGACTATAATCTTTTATGCAGTATCGGAGAAATGAGTTGTACACCTCCGCCAGCCATCTCACGGGAAGTACAACATGAAATCCTGTTCCGCTACCTGATCCCGTGGCTGGCATTCGAACTGAAAAACGACTGCACGGCCGGAAGCGTGTTCGATTCTACCATCCTGGCCGATCCTGCTGTTACTTACCTGAAAAACTGTTCCCTCTGCCTGCCCGCCGGAACAGCAGACGAACCTGAACTGATCCCCTGTATTTATCCGATTCCGTTTTTTCATTTTCTGGATATCAGTGTCGCCTGTAATGAGCTGTTGGAATGCCGCCTTTTTGATACAGGCATGCGTTTGCTGAAGAAAGCAACTTTTTACGGACATGTGAGAATCAACACGGAGGATCTGTCTCCGGGATGCTATTTCATTGATTTAAAAGCAGGTGATAAGGTCTGGCATCGTGGTATAGTGGTCAGACAGTGAATCCCTGCTGCCGCGGTTTTTTTACTTTTCCGGACTGTCAAGCAATGTCCTGTGCGCTGCTTGTTGGCTGTAATAATTGTAAACCTCCGCTGCCGGTCCCGACAGCTTCGGATTCCAGTATGCCATGGCTTTCCTGAGATGGCTGACCAGGGTCTTATCCAGGTAATTCAGGGTTTTGAGCTGATTGAAGGCATTCAGCCTGGTTTCAAAGTCGAAGGAAGGACCGGCATAAGCGATGAGTTCTTCCAGGTATTGTTTCCGTTCAGGGTAACACTGTACAGCCTGACCCAGCCATACCATCCTGATGTTCCTGCCCCTCCATCCGCTTTCTTCTCTGGTCTGATCCAGGTAAGCGGTCACCCTGGTTCTGTCATCGCGGAATGTGTTGCAAAGCCTGGTGAGGGCCGCTTCCACGATAAAGTACGACGAATCCTTCAGCAAACCCTCCACTGCTTTCGCCAGGCCGGCAGGGATGATGTCAAAGCGCTCGCAGGCATGCAGCCTGACCCTGGCATCCCTGTCGTTCAGGGCCTGCACAAACAGGCCGGATGACAGGGTATCGGCCGCCAGCTGGCTGAGGATCTCATTGCGGATCAGGTGAAATGGTTCTTTCCCGTAAATCCGGTTGAACAATTGTCGCTTCTGACCGGCAGGGAAAGCATGGAGTGCCCTGACTGCCTCCAGGCGGTCGGCCACATGTGCGGCCTGTTCTGCCTGTGCGGCAAGCTGTTCATAGCTTCTTTCAAACTGCAGGGTCTTCAGGATGCGGTTGCCGGCATCAAAGACAACGAAGCGGGTTTCTGCCGCTACCGGAATGGTGATCAGGGTGGTCTGTGCCCGGATCAGCCGCTTTTCTGAACGGAAGCTGCCGGCCTGATCGTACACTTCAATGATCAGCGGCATGCTGAACAAATCATCCGGATGGTCAATCCGCTGAACCTGTTCCACCCGTATCTGTGCCACCAGTTGTCCGTCAGTCTCCCTCAGATTCTTCCAACTGACTTTATATGCCGGCTCCCCGCCGCTGTAAACCCAGTCTTCAAAAAACCAGTCCAGCGCCTGCCCGGAAGTCTCATAGATGGCTTTGAGCAGGTCGTTTGATCCGGCTTCACCGTAGGCTTGTTTTTTCATGTAAAACGCGATGGCTTCCCTGAATGCCGTTTCGCCGCATACATCGCGCAGCATATCCATCACCAGCGAGCCTTTCTGGTACCAGCGTTCCACACCGGCGGCTCCGCTTCCCAGGGCGTGGCTGTTCCTGGCAGCCGCAGCCAGGGCTTTCAGCCGTTCCTGATCCCGCTGGGTTTCATACTGGTATTCGCCAAGTTGTTGTTTTTCAAGCAGTTTCGCGTAATAGGTAGCGAAGCTCTCGGTCAGCCAGAGGTCGTCCACGGTCTTGTCGTTGATGCAGTTTCCGAACCACTGGTGTGCCAGCTCATGCACATTCACATTGATGTAATTCCTGCCGTAAAAGGCCCGTTCGTCCACCAGCATAAAGTCGGCAAAGACAGTGCTGGTGGTTGTTTCCATACCGCCGTAAAGGTAATCGGCCACCGGAATATTCCGGTACAGGGGGTAAGGATAGGGGAACCCGGTTTCTTTTTCAAGAAAACTGAACATTTCCGCCTGGTAGCGGTAGGTGGCTTCAATTCGGTCTTCCATACCGGGATAATACCAGAGTTCAACAGGGATGCCGCTGCTGGTCCGGATGGTTTTATATGCATAGTCGCCTGCTGCCAGGCACACTGAATAGAAAGGATGTGGTTTGTCCATGCGATAGTGCCAGGTGAGGGCGGTATCACCCGAGGGTGTACTGCTGATGCGCTCGCCGTTGCTTACCACCTGGAAACGTTTGTCAAACGTGATGCGGATATCCTGGGTGGTCATCTGATCGAGAAAGGGGATCCAGCCAAAGGGGCGGTGGGCCCAAACCTGCTTGCGCATAAGGCCGTTTGGGTCGTGCCATCCGGTGAAGTGCAATTCTTTAGGGGATTGTGCATCATAACTGATTTCCAGGGTGTACTGGGGTGCATCACCGGCAGGGTAGGAAATACCGGCCTTCGGGTAAAGGATCAGCTGACCGCCATCCCGGCGGTAACGGACCGGCCGGTAGTTTTCCCGTGTGTTGAAGCCTTTTATCCCCACTGCCCGGATCTGCATGCCCGGGGTGTGGAAAACCACCGAATCCACCTGCTCGCGCAGGGCCCGGAGGTCGAAACGGGCCGTTCCCGTCAGCAGTTCTGTCCGGGGATCCAGCACCAGGTCGGCACTGTAATGATAGAGTTTCACCGACCGTTCCTGTGGGGGGGTGTTTTGCGCAGGGGAACGCAGGAAGTGGATAAAAAGAAGCATCAGTAAAATGGCAGGTCGCAGCATGGTAACAAAATTATCAGGCAAGGATAAACATTTTCTCCTCAATCCCGGCAGTCATTAAACAGAAATGGAGGTTAGAAAATCCGTTTCCCACTTTTTCTGCATATATACTCAGTCTTGACAGGTTTGCGAATGCATAGCTGTTTAGACTGAGTTATACCGTGCATGTACATGGTCGATATTTTCGCAAAATGATTCCGTGTCGGTATATAAGGGTACTACAACCAATATGTCATGAATAAAACACAAGGTTTCGATCCAGGCAGGCATCACAGGAAATCCATTCGCTTGAAAGGACATGATTATTCATGTCCCGGGATTTATTTTATTACCCTTTGTACACAGGACAGAGTCATGTTATTTGGGCATGTTGATGCCGGCAGGATGATATTAAACCAATATGGCGAGATTGCCAGGGATGAATGGGTCAGGACTATCGAGATACGGCCCGAAATCCGGTTGGGTGAATTTGTAATCATGCCCAACCATATACACGGGATTGTAATCATCCAATCAAACCCCGTTGGGGCGAATGGCATAGGGGCGAATGGTTATGGGGCGAATGGTTGTGGGGCGAATGGTGCAGGGGCGAATGGTGTAGGGGCGAATGGCGTAGGGGCGAAT
>CAZSQJ010000063.1:0-21296 GCA_964608665.1 uncultured Bacteroidales bacterium
TGAAGGCTCATGCCCTGGCCGGAAACCTCAATACTAATAATTAAGAGAAGAGAAGAGAAGAGAAGAGAAGAGAAGAGAAGAGAAGAGAAGGCCGGACAGCCTGGATGTTTTCCGGAAACGGACGGCATGGGGAGACATGTTCACGTTGAAGTGTTTTTCCGTCTGTTTCATTTTGATTTGTTTGGAATATGGCAGTAAAGATAATACAATATTGAAGGGAAGTCAATATTATAAGAATCCTGTTTCACATTTCACTACTGTAAAACCGACAGGGAACAGGTTTCGAAAAAAAAGTAGTCACAATGTGCTGTATTACACCTTTAAAGCAGCTTTGCATCACAAAACAGTAAAGCATGAACCTATTTTCATTGCAAGGCAGAAAGCGATGTGACACATGCTTTTCCAATGTGGCAAATTGATGTCCCCGTCGGTTCAGGGGACAATACTTTCTAGTAGTCTTATTTATGGTAGCGAAGGACAAATTAGTTATGTTACTATAAATGAGCAAAGTAATAAACATCAGCTGGATGTGGCACATCAGGATCACGATGTGCCACATCGATTTTCAATGTGCCACATGCTGGTTGGGGGAACACCAAATTCTCTATGAGGGTTTTGGTGGTGAAATGCAAGAGTGCAAGAAGGCAAGAAAGCAAGATGGCGAGAATGAGTGAAAAGCCGGTGTCTCGAAAAGGGGTATTGCTTGATGCACGGCAACCAATGGCATCGGCAGTTGTCTTTATGATAAATGCCTGATGATGAAACACATTTTTAGCTTTTGGCTCCTTATTTCCGGAGCAACAGCCTCCATTCCGGCGCAGACCGTTTTATTCCATGAGAACTTTGAAGCACCGTCGTTCGGCGACAGTGTTTATTCCAGCAGTACACCAGGCAATTATTCATGGACGCAGGACACCAACTTTCTTGCCTTCGAGGGCCAGCATTCGACCTGGAGTCAGGTTGTTTCTGGAAACACGGTTTACCTTAACCTCATACCGTTTTCGACGGTGGGATACACCAATATAAAACTGTATTTCTTCCATATCTGCAAGGTGGATTTCCTGGATATCGCCACGGTAGAGGTCAGTGTCAACGGCACCACCTGGCAGGTTCTGCCTTCTCAGGTGTATTGCGGCTACGGTGGGTATGGTTCCAACGGGAACAGGTTTGCCTGCAACAGTTACGGTACCCTCTGGCAGCCCAATATTCCTTCAGCCATACCAGACAATACCTGGTGGAAACAGGATTGCTTTATCCTAAGCCAGTTTGCCGGGCTCCAGCAGGTTTATATCAGGTTCAGGCTTGCAGATGGCGGCGTGCCGGGCCCGGTAATTAACTATGGCTGGCTGATTGACAGGATTTACGTATCCGGCCAGTTTGCACTGGAAGGCAACGTCATTTATGACAATGCTTTCTCGACGCCCATCGGCAACGCCCAGGTGCTGCTTACCCAGGGGATGACGACCGTAGCTTCGACTGTGGCGGATAATGCCGGACATTTCCAGTTCCTGAATGTGGCACCCGGTAATTACATGATCCTGGCACAAAGCGGCAAACCATGGGGCGGTGTGAATGCAACGGATGCCCTTGTGATACTGATGCATTATGTTGGGAACCAAACCCTGACCGGCGTACGTTATGTGGCTGCCGACATCAGTGCCGACGGAGTGGTCAACAGCCTGGATGCCCTGATGGCTGTTCTTCGTTTTAACGGTATTATCGAAGGATTTTACGTGGGCGACTGGGTTTTTCAGAACCCCGGCTTTTATTATTCCGGCAACACGACCATCTTGTTTCCCGTCAGAGGTTTATGTTACGGGGATGTAAACGGTTCCTACATTCCGCCGCCCTAAGCGGCCGGATTGTCTGCAGCGTGTATCGCAGCTGCCATATCGGCGATCAGGCCGGGATCGGCTTCGAGGGCATTTCCCGCCACGATGATGTCTGCTCCTGCAGCGGCAAGGTCGCAGGCGGTTTCCACAGAGCGTATCCCTCCACCCACCACCAGTGGAATGTTTATTTGTGCTTTCACCCTTGAAACCATGGATGCTGTGACATGTGCTTCGGCACCGCTTCCGGCATCAAGGTATATCAGTTTCATGCCCAGCATCTGACCGGCAAGGGACGTACAGGCAGCAATATCGTCCTTGTCGCCCGGAATAGGGAAAGTATTGCTGATATATTGTGCAGTGGTGGTATTGCCGCTTCCGATCAGCATATATCCCGTCGGGATAATTTCGAGCCCGCTGTCTTTTAGCAGGGGCGCGGCCTCCACATGACGGCCGATCAGCAGGTCGGGATTACGCCCCGAGATCAGGGAAAGCAGCAGGATAGCATCCGCATGGCGGCTGATCTGTCCCGGGCTGCCGGGGAAAAGCACTACCGGCAGATCAGTGCCGGCTTTTACTGCTGCCATGAAATCATCATATCTGGTGTGAAGCAGCAGGCTGCCACCCACCAGGATATAATCCGCCCCTCCCCTGTTGCAGGCATCCAGCATGCCGCCCAGCCTGGAAGCAGGATAGCTGTCGGGATCGAGCAGCACGGCAAAATGCTTGCTCCCCTTCCCACCCGCGGTCTCAAATCTTTTCAGAACATCCATATATACCGATACTGAATGCGTGTCATCCGGATCAAAAAACTTCCCTGGCAATCTGACGGATGTTGTCCGACTTTCCCATGGTGAAATAATGAATGATTGGAACGCCAAATGTAATCAATTCCCGTGATTGCTCAATGCACCAAGCCACGCCTGCCTTTCTCACTTCCGCATTGTCCCGGCACTTCATCACCGCTTTTACCAGATCGTCGGGTATGTCGATATGAAAGGTGGTCGGAAGGGTGGTGAGTTGTGATTTGGTGGCAATGGGCTTGAGGCCTGGAATGATGGGCACCTGAATACCGGCGTCCCTGCAGGCCTTCACGAATTCAAAGTATTTGCCGTTATCGAAAAACATCTGGGTGACAATGTAATCTGCCCCTGCCTCCACCTTCTGCTTCAGGTATTCCAGGTCGGTCACCAGGTTGGGCGCTTCGAAATGCTTCTCGGGATAACCGGCAACCCCCACGGAAAAATGTGTGGGTGTGGTGATCTCCAACTCCTCGTCAAGGTATTTTCCCCGGTTCATGTCCATGATCTGTTTCACCAGGTCGATGGCAAAGGCATGACCGTTGGGATCCGGAATGAAATATTTGTCCGACTTCAGATTATCCCCTCTGATTACCAGTAGGTTATGTATGTCCAAAAAATTCAGGTCGATCAGGCCGTTTTCTGTTTCTTCCCTGGAAAATCCCCCGCAGATAATATGAGGTACCACATCCACACCATATTTATATTTAATGGATGCACTGATGCCCACCGTACCGGGTCTCTTTCTGACTTTCCATCTCTCGAGCAATCCTCCCGGACGCGATTTATAGATGATCTCCTCCCGGTGATAGGTTACGTCGATAAAGGCGGGTTTAAATTCCATCAGGGGATCGATGATTCTGTGGATGGAATCGATGTTCTCTCCTTTGAGGGGGGGCAGTATTTCGAAAGTAAACAGGGTTTTGTCTGCCCTGTTGATATGATCGGTAACTTTCATGCTCCGGTGGTTTGATAATTGAGGTAAGGCCGAAGCCACTTTTCCGCAAGGCTTAGGGGAACCTGCTTTCTGAGGGCGTAATCCGTCACCTGGTCTTTGTTCAGCCTGCCGACCAGGAAGTACTGCGAAGCCGGGTGCGCAAAATAAAAGCCGCAGACTGATGCGGCAGGCATCATGGCATAATTCTCCGTCAGGGAGATGCCGGGCTTTTCGTCCGCAACCCTGAGCAGGCGGAAGAGGGTTTCTTTTTCCGAATGTTCCGGGCAGGCAGGGTAGCCGGGAGCAGGTCTGATTCCACGGTACTGTTCCTTCAGCATGGCAGCGATATCCATGTTTGCGGTTTCATATCCCCAGATCTCTTTTCTGACCTTATCATGCAACAACTCCGCAAATGCCTCTGCAAGTCGGTCGGACATGATCTTGAGCATGATGGCGTTGTAATCGTCAAGTTCTTTTTCATATTTTTCAACCCAGGGTTCGAGTCCGAGTCCGGCGGTAACCGCAAACCCACCAAGCCAGTCGATGCGGCCCGAGGAAAGCGGCGCAACAAAATCGGCCAGGCAGAGGTTGGGTACGCCTGCATCTTTCTGTTGCTGGTTTCGAAGGAAATGGAACCTTGCCAGTACCCTGTTTCTTTCCTCTCCGTCAAAAACGATCACATCATCGCCATCGGCATTGGCCGGGAAAATACCTGCCACGCCATTGGCTTTCAATATCTTGTTCTTTAAGATGGTATCCAGCATTGCGTTGCCGTCTTCAAAGAGTTTCCTGGCTTCGGCGCCTTTGAGGGGATCGTCGAAGATGGCCGGGTATTTTCCGCTGACCTTCCAGGTATGGAAGAAAAAGGTCCAGTCGATATAAGGCCGGATTGCCTCCAGCGGGTAATCAAAGAAGGTATGCAGGCCTGGTTGTTTCGGTTTGTCGATCAGGGCATGCTGCCATTGTTCACGGAAGGCGTTTTTCCTTGCCAGGCCGAGGCTGATGAAGGCATCATCCTGTTGTTTGTTTTGATGTTTCACCCTGAGGTCACGGTATTGTTTCCTGTAATCAGCCAGGATTTCTTCCTTCTGCTCCGGATCGGCAAGCCGGCTGACCACACCGACACTGCGGGAGGCATCTTTGACATGGAGCACCCCGCTGTTGTAGGCCGGTTCGATTTTCACCGCGGTATGTATCTCCGAAGTGGTGGCACCGCCAATAAGCAGGGGTATGGTCATCCCGCGTCTTTCCATCTCTTTGGCCACATGGATCATTTCATCCAGGGAAGGCGTGATCAGGCCGCTCAGGCCGATGATATCAGCCTGTTCTTCGAGGGCGGTGTTCAGGATTCTATCGGCAGGAACCATCACGCCGAGGTCGATGACCTCAAAGTTGTTGCATCCCAGCACCACACCCACGATATTCTTCCCGATGTCATGCACATCTCCTTTTACCGTGGCCAGCAGCACACGTCCCTTATAACGCATGGTCTGTCCTTCCTTCTCATTGGCTGCGTCACCGGAAGTTCCGCTGTCTCTTTCGGCGTTCAGCCAGGGTTCCAGGTAAGCCACGGCTTTTTTCATGACCCTGGCGCTTTTCACCACCTGGGGGAGGAACATCTTTCCGGCTCCGAAAAGGTCGCCGACGATGTTCATCCCGTCCATCAGGGGTCCTTCGATGATCTTCAGGCTTTGCCGGTAGTGAGGGCGGGCTTCTTCCAGATCCTGTTCAATAAAGTCGGTGATCCCGTGGATGAGGGCGTGGGTGATCCTTTCATCATGCCCCAGTTTTCTCCATTCCAGTTGTTGTTCCTGTTTCTTTCCCCCTGCTTTGTGCTGCCCGGCATAGGCGAGGAGTTTTTCCGTTGCGTCGGGGGAACGGTTCAGGATCAGGTCCTCGCAAAGTTGCAGCAGATCAGGCGGAATCTCGTCATAGACCGGAAGCTGACCTGCATTCACGATACCCATGTCGAGTCCGGCCCTGATGGCATGATACAGGAATACAGCGTGCATGGCTTCCCTGATGTGATCATTGCCTCTGAAGGAAAAGGACAGGTTGCTGATCCCTCCGCTTACGCCGGCATGGGGGAGGTTTTTCTTGATCCAGGCAACAGCTTCAATAAAATCAAGGGCATAGCTGTTGTGTTCTTCTATACCCGTGGCAATGGTAAGGATGTTGGGATCGAAGATGATGTCTTCCGGGGGGAAACCCACTTCTCCGGTAAGCAGCCGATAGGCTCTTTTGCAAATCACGATGCGGCGTTCAAGGTTGACAGCCTGTCCTGCTTCGTCGAATGCCATCACCACCACGGCGGCTCCGTATTGCCTTATTTTCCGGGCTTGTTCAAGAAAGACGGCTTCCCCCTCCTTCAGGCTGATGGAATTCACGATAGCTTTTCCCTGCAGGCATTTCAGACCGGCTTCGAGCACTGTCCATTTGGATGAGTCTATCATCACCGGCACCCTGGCGATATCCGGGTCGGCCGAAAGCAGGTTCAGGAAGCGGGTCATGGCAGCTTCTCCGTCGAGCATGGCATCATCCATGTTCACGTCGAGGATCTGGGCGCCGCTTTCCACCTGTTGCCTGGCCACACTGAGGGCCTCTTCGTAATTGTTCGCGAAGATCAGTTTGCGGAAACGGCTTGACCCCGCCACATTGGTACGTTCACCTATATTGATGAAATTACTTCCTTTAAATACGATCAGAGGTTCCAGGCCGCTCAGGCTGAGGCGGGCTTTTTTTCCCGGCACTTTCCTGGGCGGTTTGCCTTCGGCCATGGCTGCAAAAACCCGGATATGTTCAGGCGTGGTGCCGCAGCAGCCCCCGATGATATTTACCAGGCGGCTGTCGATAAAATCCCTGATCAGTTCACCCATCAGGGAAGGCGTTTCATCATAGCCGCCAAACTGGTTGGGAAGACCGGCATTGGGATAGGCGCTCACCGGGAATGGCGCTTTCTGGCTCAGTTCCTCCATGTAGGGTCTCAGTTCTTTAGCTCCCAGGGCGCAGTTCAGCCCGATACTGAATAAGGGGGCATGGCTCACTGAATAAAGGAAGGCTTCCAGGGTTTGTCCCGACAGGGTTCTGCCGCTGGCATCGGTGATGGTTCCCGACAACATAAGGGGGAGCCGGATGTGTTTCTTCCTGAAGACTTCTTCAATGGCAAAGATGGCCGCCTTGGCGTTCAGGGTATCGAACACGGTTTCCACCAGCAGGATATGGACGCCTCCTTCGATAAGCCCTTCCGCTTGTTCAGCATAGGCTGCAGTGAGTTCGTCGAAACTGACGGCCCTGTAAGCGGGATCGTTTACATCGGGCGACAGCGAGAGGGTTTTGTTGGTCGGGCCGATGGCTCCCGCCACGAAACGCGGTTTTGACGGATCCTGTTCCGTAAAGGCCGCGGCAGCTTGGCAGGCCAGCCTGGCAGATGCCATGTTAATTTCGTAAACCAGTTCTTCCATGCCGTAATCGGCCATGGAGATCCGGTTGGCGTTGAAGGTGTTGGTTTCTATGATGTCGGCCCCGGCTTCGAGGTATTGGCGGTGAATGTCGCTGATGATGCCCGGCCTTGTCAGCGATAAAAGATCATTGTTCCCTTTCAGATCATGGGGATAGTCTGTGAAACGGTCGCCACGGTAGTCAGCTTCCGTAAGTCCGCAGCGCTGTATCATGGTACCCATGGCCCCGTCAAGCACAAGAATACGTTGTGTCAGGGCATGTTGAAGCCGCTCAGTCATATTTGCAGTCTTTCACCTTAAACAACTATCAGGCTGCAAAGTTATACTGAAAGAACACAGGAATGCGAATGATGTGCTTGCGGAGTCACCGGAATCACTGAAGCTGTCTGGTACTGGCAGACATCCCGGATTAGAAGCGGGTTTTCCTGAACGATCAGTAATTTACGGCGGCCATCTCAAAGAATGCCTGCGGATGCTCGCAGCAGGGGCAGTTTTTGAGGGCTTTCTTTCCCTTGTGAACATAACCGCACTGACGGCAGGTCCATTCGGTTTCTTCTTCCTTTTCAAAAACCCTTGACCTGATCACGTTGTCGTAGAGTTTACGGTATCTTTCCTCGTGTCTTTTTTCCACCGAAGCGATGAGTTTGAAGGCCGTGGCAATTTTTTTAAAGCCTTCCTCCTCCGCAATTTTGGCAAATTCCGGGTACAGATCTGTCCATTCTTCGTTTTCTCCCATGGCTGCGGCCCCGAGGTTTTCTGCGGTGGTTGACACTTTCCCTGCCGGGTATGCGGCGGTGATCTCCACCATTCCGCCTTCCAGGAAGCCGAAAAACACTTTGGAGTGCTGGTCTTCCTGCCTGGCGGTTTCTTCGAAAATGGCCGCGATCTGTTCATAGCCTTCCTGCCGTGCCGTTTCGGCAAACAAACGGTAACGCCTGGCCGCCTGGCTTTCTCCTGCAAACGACTTCAGGAGGTTCTGTTCTGTTCTGGTACCTTTCAGATTATCCATAATATCAGGTTTGTGTGATGTTTTCGGTATGATATTTTCGCCATTTTTCAATTACCTGTGTCATGTCGTCTGGAAGGGGGGTGTCGAAGAACATGGGCTTGGCGTTCATGGGGTGAATAAAACCCAGACTTCTGGCATGCAGGGCCTGTCGAGCGAGGATTTCAAAGCAATGCTCCACAAACTGCCGGTAGCGGGTAAAGACGGTTCCCTTGAGAATTCTTTCTCCGCCATAGGTAATATCATTGAACAAAGGGTGTCCGGCATACTTCATATGTGCCCTGATCTGATGGGTTCTCCCGGTTTCCAGCCGGCATTCCACAAGTGTCACATAGGTAAATCTTTCCAATACCCGGTAATGGGTCACGGCATGTTTTCCATGTGCACCGTCGGGAAACACATCCATCATCAGCCGGTCGCGCAGGCTTCTGCCGATATGCCCGGTGATGGTCCCTTCATCTTCCCGGAAATCGCCCCAGACCAGGGCAGTGTATTTCCGGTCAATCGTATGATCGAAGAACTGTTTGGCCAGCCTGTTCTGGGCAAGTTCATGTCTGGCGACCATCATCACGCCCGAAGTATCCTTGTCGATACGGTGAACCACAAAGGGATGGCGCCATCCTTCCCTGCCGAGGTGCAGGCTGTCGCGACTGAAATGATACGTGAGCGCATTGACGAGGGTTCCGTTGAAATTGCCATGCCCGGGGTGCACCACCAGTCCGGCTTGTTTGTTCAGCACCAGGATGTCATCGTCTTCGTACAGGATATCCAGGGGGATGTCTTCCGGGATCAGTTCCACATCCCTGGGAGGATAAGCCAGCACGATGGTTATCAGGTCGTTGGGTTTGATCCGGTAGTTGGATTTCACCGCCAGCCCGTTCACAAAGATATTGCCGGCTTCCGCCGCCATCTGGATACGGTTCCTGCTGACATTTTCGAGCCTGGCGGTGAGGAATTTGTCTATCCTAAGGAGGGATTGCCCCTTGTCGACCTGGATGCGGAAATGTTCAAAGAGTTCCTGCCGGCCTCCCTCATCTTCGTCCCAGTCACTCATGGCTGCCTATTTGGTGATCACGATTCTGGCCTGGTAATTCAGGTAGTTGTCGAAGGTGCTGAGTTGCAGGATATACATTCCCCTTCCGAGAAATGACAGGTCGAAGGACGGCCGGTATGGCAGCGAAGTCACTTTTTCTCCCAGGAGGTTGAAAACATGCAGCACATAGTCGGAGGGTGCGTCATATTTCCCGAAGGCCGGCGGAAGGTTCAGGGCAAAACGGCCGGTGGTCGGATTGGGATAAGTGGTAAGCAGGAAGTTTTCCGGCGGAGCGGCACCCTTCTTCGGCGGTTCCAGCGAGGGTCCGATACAGGGGCGCATCATCACATATCCGCTAAAGGAGCTTACCTGCCATTTCCCTTCAATATTATAGTAAACCACCTTCTGCGCATTGGTGTCGGCATCAAAGCCGATATTCAGGTTATCGTCGGTTTGCTGCACCCAGCCCACATAAAACGTCAGGTGGTCCGGCCCGAGCACCAGGGGGGTTTCCGTTTCCAGCTCATAGGTTTGAAAGGCATTGCGTCCGCCTTCGTATGCCGGTTTGAGGTACTTGCTGCTTTGATATAAAACCTGGCCGGGAAGGCCTTTGTCATCAGCCCAGACCACCAGTCTGAAATTCCGCTGACTGCTGTTGCCGATCGTTCTGTTGAAGAACATCTGAACGCCTCTCAGGGTATCGGGAGTATTCAGGCGGAACTTGACGGCCAGCAAGGAACCGGCGGGACTGAGCCCGTATCCGGCCTCCGGGATACCGTCGTCATAGGCCAGGTAATTATGAAAATACTGTGTGGCTCTAAGGGTATCGTTCTGACGGATAAATTCCTGGCCGATGCCGACTTTCTGAATGATATAGGTGATTTGGTAAGCTGCACTGTCGTTGCCTTGGCCGGGAAATGTAAAGCCGGGGAATTTGGGGTAACGGTGTGTCGGGTAGGTCTGATAACCAGACACATAGAACGGATCGATATTGGTATATCCGTAATTTGTATCAAACACCAGGGTAGCGTTCAGGTCGGTTACGTTGAACTTGAACTCATAGCTTTGCAGGTCTTTCCCCAGGTTGCTGATCAGCATTTCGACCGAATCTTTGGTTTCCTGGGCCGGGTTTGCGAGGTATTGGCGCATGGGCATGGATGCGTAGCGTTTCAGAAATCCGGGTGCCGTATTGACGAAAGTCAGGTCAGTATAGAGCGTATCCCCAATGGTACGGTTGCTGTTCAGGTAGATATAGTCGACGTGCCAGAAATCGGCGTTGCTTCTCCAGCTTGGAATGCTGGCTGCTGCAAGACTGGCGTAACTGTAAAAGCGGAAGCGGAAATCGTTGCGGAAAAAGATCGAATCAGTGAGGGGGATCATGACCTGGCGGAACCAGCTTTTATGTTGGTGATAAAAGGTATCCAGTTCCATTCCTTCGGAATGCCAGACACTTCTCCAGCGGTCGAAATACATTGTATCGGGGGGGTTGACGGTGGTGTCGACCAGGGTATCGGCCCTGTATTCTTCAAGGAATTGAAGGACCAGTGAATCCTGGGCTTCCGGTTTGTTTCCCAATCCGGCCGGCTGGTAGAAAAAGCTGAACCAGAGGGAATCGATGGCTGCGTATGGAGAAAGGTCGATGTATTGTGAGGTAAGGTAATCGGCAATAAAAGGGAAGGAAGACGCTTCGGGGTAAATGGCTCCAGTATCGTTCAGGGCGTCGAAAGTGGCGACACCCTGGGATGGCGGGTATTTTGCCATCACGTTGTTGACGAAAACATCCGCATCGCTCCAAAGGCCGGCATCCGGATACACCGAAGGTTTGGAGAAATCATCGATAAAAGGGAGTGCAAGCGGTGTATTGCTTTGCAGAGCCTGTTTTTGTTTCATCTGACCATTTCCGAGCCAGGGATTGTATTGCAGGGGCTGCAGGGATTCCTGGGAAAAAATCACACTGAAAGGGATCAGAAGCAATATGGATAAGATCGTTACGGGTATTATTCTTTCAAATTTCATCTTCCTGTTCCTGGTTTTGTTCATCAGCATCCTGCGGTATGCTGTCCTGTTGATATTGTTTTAAGTATGTATCAAAGTCAAACTTCTTGTCAGACCTGTACCAGAGGTTCATGGTTGTTCCCGACTGAACATTTATGATTTGTCCGGGAGGCGGATGCTGCCGGTAAACCCTTGCGGCGGCAGTGTCCTTTCCATCCTCAAACACCTCATTTCCGGCCACAAAGAACGCATTTTCGAGTGCAAGTATTGCCTCATTTCTTTTCATTCCCAGCAGAAAGGGCACCTTCATACCACCTGATCCGGCGCCCCGTCCTAAAACAAGATCGATACGCGAACCTTTTTCAACCCAGGTACCCGCTTCAACTTGTTTCCCTTTGAAACGCTGCCGGATCACGGTATTCCGGCCGATATCGGGAATATAATCCAGCTGTCCCACCTTCAAACCGTATGTTTCCAGCACCGCGGTGGCTTGTCTGATCGTCATATCGGTGAGTTTGGGCATGCTGACCTGTTCGGGCAGGATGGCCACCAAAGTCAGGTAAATGGTTCTGTTTTCCTTCACAATGGAGGATGGGGGCGGATCCTGGAAGGCAATACTGCCTTTTTTCTTTTCCGGGTCAAACACCGAGTCAATGATCACCATTCTGAAGTGCGATGCATCAGGCAAATAGTCGAGATCTCCGGGATACAATCCCCTCAGATCAGGCACCACCACCACTTCACCAAACTTGGTATACCACTTCAATACTCTTCCGGCCGCAAACAAAAGCACCAGGCTCAGCAAAACTGCCAGCAGGATATGCCTGACATACACCGATTTCAACCATTTGTACCTGAATGCTTTCTCCGGAGCCATACGTTTCGTGAAAACCGGCCCAAAGGTATGAAATTCCTATAAGTACCTTTGTTTATACTGACGGAAAATGAATATTTTTGTGCGCCAACACATCCAGATATGAAGAAAATTGCGGTCGCTGCCGGGGGAGATTCCGGAGAATTCAACATTTCGATACAAAGCGGGGAAGTTGTTTACCAGCATCTTGACAGAACCAGATATGAGCCCTGGTTTGTGGTGATCGACGGCCTGAAATGGTATGTGAAGGGGGATGACGGGACGGAATATCCCATCGACCGCAACGATTTCAGTTTTATATACCAGGGAGAAAAAATCTGTTTCGACCTGGTTTTCGTTGCCATTCACGGCAATCCGGGAGAAAACGGACGGCTGCAGGGCTACCTCGACATGCTTCATATTCCTTATACATCCTGCAGTCAGCTGGTATCAGCCCTTACTTTTGATAAAAGCCTCTGCAAAAAACTGGTATCCGGTTCCGGAGCACTGGTGGCTCCCGAAGTGCTGATCACGGAAGGCGAAGCATGGGACGCGGACAGTATTATCGGCCGGCTGGGACTTCCGCTCTTTGTGAAACCCAATAATAACGGCAGCAGCGTTGGTATCAGCAAAGTAAAAACCAGGGTAGAACTACCGGTGGCCATTGCCGGAGCATTGAAAGCAGACCATGAAGTGCTGGTGGAAGCATTTATTCCCGGCAGGGAAATTACCTGCGGGGTGATGAACGACAATGGTGTGACCTTTGCTTTTCCGGTCACAGAGATCGTTCCGAAAAAAGAATATTTCGATTACGAAGCAAAATATGACCCCCTGCTTTCGGACGAAATCGTACCGGCCCCCATCCCGGAAGATGTTTTCAAACAATGCCAGGAAATCTCCTGCAACCTGTATGACCATCTGAAATGCAAAGGAGTCGTCCGCTTCGATTATATCTTCCGCGATAAACTGATTTATTTCCTGGAAGTTAACACTGTCCCCGGCCTGACCAATGCAAGCATCGTCCCGAAAATGGCGCGGGCATACGGATGGACCATCGCCAGGCTGTTCGACAGGCTGGTGGAAAATGCTTTCAAGGAAGCGAAGACCCACCGAACAGGGGTTTAAAAAACCTGATTATCAAGAATCCGGCACGCCGGTTTGCAGTCCGTTTTCCGGATACACTGCATTTTTTTATCGATTTCAGATAGATTTCTTGAAATTTCTGTTACAGTTCCTTATTTTTATCCGTTGATTCGCTTTGTGGCCTCTTTTCCGGTGGATTAATGTAAGTTCTTGATATAAAATTATATATACACTCCTAAAACCCAATATCATATGAAAAATTTTTATGTATTCAGATCATGCTGTATGTCCGTGCTTTGCATCATGATTTCCCTTCAATTAAGTGGGGCCTGGCTCCGGGATGTACCTTTTACGGCCACTCAGCCCGGCGGGACTGAATTACAACTTTTTATGTCCGGTGATGAATATCACCTGCGGGTACATGACGCGAATCAGTTTACCGTTACCCGCGATCCTGCAAGCGGGTATTTTGTGTATGCAGGCCTGAACGGGGAATCCGTTGTTCCCACCACCCTGGTGGTTGGGCAGGTTGATCCGGCCCAGGCCGGATTACAGCCGGGAATAGACATCTCACCGGCGGCATGGAAGCAATTAAGGGAAGCGTTCTGGGCCAATACGCCGTCAAAACATGCTTTACCTGGTTACACGGAATCTGTAACATCGAATTCCGGAACCCTGAACAACCTGGTAGTGTTTATCCGTTTCAGCGATCAGACTGCCTTTCCCGACAACCTGCCGCTGTACGAAGGGATGTTCAATGATCAGGTACCAGGGGCCAACTCCATGATCAATTACTTTCGTGAAGTATCCTATAACAGCATTGATATCCCGACCTATTTCTATCCCCAGGCGGCTTCACCCACCATTCTCTCTTACCAGGATGCTTACCCGCGGGCGTATTATATGCCGTACGACGCGGTCACCAATCCCGACGGCTATGATGGTCAGTCGGAACGAACCACCAGGGAGCACAGCCTTCTGGCCAATGCGGTCAATTATATAGCGGCTGCAGTAACGGGTATCAATATTGACCACGACGGCGACGGTTATGTGGACAATATCTGCTTCATTACCAGGGGCGGAACCACGGCCTGGAACACCCTGCTCTGGCCGCACCGCTGGATACTTCACTCACAGCCGGTATATATCAACGGCTTACAGGTGTGGGATTACAATTTCCAGCTCGAAGACCACCTGAACAGCCACGGAAACGGGGTTTTGTGCCACGAAATGTTCCACACCCTGGGCGCCCCCGACCTGTATCATTATACCGGCAACGGAATCTCCCCGGTGGGTGAATGGGACCTGATGGACAATAACTCCAATCCTCCCCAGCATATGGGGGCCTGGATGAAATACAAATACGGCGGATGGATTTCATCCATCCCCGAGCTGTCCATCCAGGGCACCTTTTCCCTGAATCCGCTGACATCCTCATCCGGACAGTGTTATAAAATCACCTCCCCGGTCAATCCCGATGAATTCTTCATCCTAGAGTACCGCAATCAGTCAGGCACATTTGAAAGTTCACTGCCGGGTTCAGGGCTGCTGGTTTACCGTATCAACAGTCTTGCCGGCAACGGGAATGCCCAGGGCCCGCCGGATGAAGTCTACCTGTACCGGCCAAACGGCGACCTGACCAATAACGGCGATCTCAGCCAGGCGACCTTCACCAGTGATGCCGGAAGGACTGTTTTCAACAACATCACCAATCCCAGCTGCTTCCTTTCAAACGGTGATCCGGCAAATATCAGCCTGTCAGCCATTGGTGCAGCCGGAAGCACGATTTCCTTCTATTACCAGGGCAACACCATCCTGGATCCTGATGGATGGACAGTCGAGTACTCCGGTTTTACCGAACCGGCAATTGGTATCCATCACATGTATGCCGCCAACCACAACGATATCTGGGCCGTGGCATTCAATCAAAACGACCCTTATACTCCGAGCCAGCGTTTCACCCGCTCGGCCGACGGCGGCCATAACTGGACGGCGGGAGTGGTGCCGGGATATCCTTCCTCATTTATCAATATGGTCTTTGCTTTTGACGATCAGACAGCCTGGATTACCATGAATCACCAGGCAGGCCTGGGTGTTCTTTTAAAAACCACCGACGGAGGTACCACCTGGACTCCAAAAAATACCGAAGCCTTCCAGTTACCCGGTGCATTTCCGAACATGGTCCATTTCTTCAACGCCAACGAGGGTTTTTGCATGGGTGACCCTACGGATGGTTATTTCGAGATCCATACCACCAGCGACGGAGGGGAAACCTGGACCCGGGTGCCATCGGCCGATATCCCGCCACCACTATCCGGGGAATGGGGAATTACCCATTACTATTCCGTTGTTGAAGATCATATCTGGTTCGGGACAAACAAAGGCAGGGTTTTCCGCTCGACGGACAAGGGACACCACTGGACTGCCCATGATGTGGGAGCGGGACCCCTCGTGATGGATGTAAGCTTCCTCGATGTAAACCGGGGCATGGCCATCGAAAGGACCAACTGGGTCGACATCTATGAAACCCTTGACGGAGGATTAAGCTGGTCTTTGGTAAATAAAACTGGTCCTTATCACCAGTATGAATTTGCCTGGATACCGGGAACACAGGCAACATGTGTTTCAACCGGTTCTGCAACCGGATCCATGGGTTGTTCCATCAGCTATGACGGCGGTCATACATGGGAGGATTTCCCCGGAATGGAGCTATACCCGATGCTGTATACCGTCTGGACCGACGTGAACCACGGATGGGCGGGCGGTTTCACCTTTGGAACCCCGCCCGTGATTTCGGAGGGCATATTCCGCTATCATGGCAATAACCTGATCCCGGTACCTGATGCCGGCATTTCACACGTACCGATACCCTATGCATCGTCCAACCTGGGTCCTACAGAAAACATCACCGTCAGTATTTATAATTACGGCAATACGGTAATAGATAGCCTGAGTGTCTGCTACTCGCTGGACGGTGCGGCCTCGGTGTGCGAAACTTATTATCCGGCAATTCAACCGGGAGAAGGCGTCAGTTACACCTTCGCAACCACCGTGGATCTTTCCGATGAGACCAATTATCTCATCAAGGCATGGACAAACCTTCCAGATGATGCGGATCATACCAACGACACCAGTGCCAAGATGGTCATTCACCTGCCGTATGATATTCCGGGGGAAGCTGTCGGCAGAACCAGGTATGACCTCCAGTCAAATTTTTCCTGTATGCAGCGTTTGTGTGCTTTCCCCGACGGAACTTTCGGAGCTGCCTGGACAATGGGTATGCTTGAAACAGCTTTCTCCGACAGGGGGACCGGCTATAATTACTTCGACGGTACCAACTGGGGACTCTGGCCCACTGCAAGGATAGAGAATGTGAAAACCGGATGGCCTTCCTATGTGCGATGGGGGCAGAACGGTGAGGCCGTCATTGCCCATACAGGGAATACCAGTGGCCTGGTACTCTCAAAGAGAACAAATAAAAACACGGGACCCTGGACTTTCGCTTCACTGCCCAATCCGCCACAAGGCAATAACCTTCTGTGGCCCCGTATGGTCAGCAGCGGCCCGGATCATGAATACCTGCATGTGGTATCACTCACTGCACCCCTTGCAAACAACGGTTCTCTGTACAACGGACAGAACGGTGCACTGACCTATTCCCGTTCATCAGACGGAGGCAGTACATGGGATATTTTCCATGCCAGTTTCCCCGGTACCGATGCTTCGCAGTATGTCGGATTTGGCGGAGACATATACGCATTTGCGGAACCGAAGGGAAATACCCTGGCCTTTGTGTACGGGGATAACTGGACAGATGTCTTCCTGATGAAATCCACCGACAACGGAAATACCTGGACCAAAACCCTCATCTACCAGCATCCCTACCCGATGTTCCAGGAACCCGTAACTCTCGTGACGGATACCATCTGGGTTTGCGACCGTTCCCTGAGTGTAGCCCTCGACCAGGACGGCATGGCCCATGTGATGTTTGGCGTAATGCGGGTTTCCAATTCAGACCTGAATGATGCCACCACGACTTTCTGGCCCTGGACTGACGGCATGGTTTACTGGGATGAATCCAGACCTGCCTTTACCAGCCTGAATCCCGCCGATCTCATCCGTCATAAAGAACTGGTGGCAACGATGCCTGACAGGGATGAAAACAGCCTGATCGACCTGACCGGATTCGGCTCTTATTATATATCACTGACATCAATGCCTTATATGGTCATAGACGAAAACAACCGTATGATGGCAGTGATGGCCAGTGTTTACGAAGACCATGATAACGGAGTCCAGAATTACCGGCAGTTGCAGGGAATCGTTTCCATGGACCTCGGCCAGAGCTGGTCTGATCCCTTCGATATCACAGGAAATAATCCCGATTACCAATTCTATGAATGCGTATTCCCCAGCCTGGCCCCGGGAACAGATGATTATCTTTACCTCTTGTTCCAGGCCGACGAAGAACCCGGCCTGGCAGTCAGGGGTGACGAAGACCCTTACGGTGAAAATTACCTGCATTTTATGAAACTGCCTAAGTCAGTATATCTGCCAATGGATGTTGGAGTTACGGCGATCACCTCCCCGGTCTCCGCTCCGGGACTGACTGACCAGGAAACCATCACGGTCACTGTCAGCAACTATTCCCCCTATCCGGTGATTAATCTGCCGGTATGGTATACCGTAGATGGTGGACCGGCGGTCAGGGAGGTCATCCCGGGACCGCTGGCTCCACTGGGGACTACCTCCTATTCATTCACCCAGCAAGCCGACCTGTCCGTTCCTGCCCATACCTATACCATCACGGCATCTACCGGGATCAGCGGGGATCCGGACGAAACCAACAACCAGCTTAGCATTCAGGTTACCAATATTTACACTGGTAATGTAATTACAACCATAGCCCCCGTTCTGGATGCATGTGCGGGGGAACTGCTGGTGCCGGTACTGGTGGAAGGCTTCCAGGATGTGGCTTCCATCTCCCTTACCCTTGAATATGACCCACAGGTGCTGGACTACATGTCCTATGAAAATGTACATCCGGCGCTCGCTTCAGGCATGCTGATCGTGAACTCGGGCGGCACTTCGGTATCGCTGGCATGGTTCTCCTTAACTCCCGTCACAATTGGTGATGCCACCCTGCTTTCGTTCCGTTTCGCCGGTTTTGCCGGAATCAGCCAGTTGCACTGGGATACGCAGACACCGGGCAATTGCATGTACACCGATATCATGGGTACCACGCTGGCGGCCGTCTTTACGGACGGGATGATCACATTTGTCAACTGTGCCGCCATAGAAGGGACGCTGACGTATGATAACAGCCTGGCCACACCGCTTACAGGCACTGAGATACAGATACTGTCAGGAAATACTGTGGTGCTTACTGCCCAGACCGGCGGACAGGGAACTTACCTTGCGGAAAACCTGCCTGCCGGAAATTATACCGTGAGCAGCAATATCACCAAGTCCTGGGGTGGCGGTAATGCCACCGATGCCCTGAAGATGCTGCAGCATTTTGCAGGACAGATCACCCTCCAGGGTCTGAAACTGGCTGCAGCCGATGTAGATGCTTCCGGTTTTGTGAATGCAGCCGATGCCCTGACGGTGGCCAAACGTTTTGTGAACATGATCTCTGTCTTCCCAAGCGGTGATTGGCTCAGTTATCCGGTGAATGTGTCACTTAACGAAACAGACACGGCTGTTGCCGACCTTGCAGCGATCTGTTACGGGGATGTGGACGGCAGTAACATACCGGCACTTGCCTTACAGCCGGGGGTGGTGTTTACAGAAACTGGATACCTGCCCATCACCCGGGGAGAACCTGTCTCCGTCCCCCTTGTTTCGCATAGTGCCGAATCCCTCGGGGCACTTTCCCTGGTTACCGGTTTTCCTGACGGATTATTTGAGATCACCGGAATTGAAGCGACCGGCATGTTACAAAACAAAGGTAATCTGGTATGGTCACAGCAGCGGGGTTTAGTCCGCCTTGCCTGGTACAGCCTTGAACCGGTACAACTCCGGCCGGGCGATGCCATTTTCAATCTGAAACTCAGCCCGCTTACCGGCTACCACGGTGAAGTAGTACTCACGGCAGGAGGGGAAAGTGAAGCCGCCTCGGCAACAACACGCATTTCCCGTTTTGAGATCGGAGCACCCAGGCTGTTGATCACAGGTGACGGGGGATTGACTGTCAGGATTTACCCCAATCCTGCCGGAGCATCACTCGAAGCTGACATGGACATCCCGTTTGCCGGCAGGCTGACCATCAGGATGATCAATGTGGTGGGACAGACAGTCCGGCTGCTTGAAGAAGATGCAATCCCGGCAGGAGCACAACACAGAACAATAGACCTGTCGGGCCTTGCAAATGGCACCTACAGCCTGCAGGCGGAGTTGCAGACATCTTCGGGCCGCATGCTGGAATGTGTGAAAGTTCTGGTGAACCGCTAAAACCGGATAACCTTATTCAGGCTGGTAAGAGCCGTCTGTGTCACCCACACAGATGGCTTTTGCCGTATAATTCACCGTATTTCCGTTCTGGATATTAATGCCGCCTTCATTGCTGAACAACCAGTCGCCAGCGGGGAAACTGCTGATCAGTTCCACATACCGTTTCGAAACATAAAGGGCGTCCGTGGTATTGATAATCCCGTTGTTATCCGCATCCGCTGCGGCTGCACGAAATTCCGTAAGGGTGATCAGGTGCACGAAGTGTTTCAGGATCAGCAAGGCGTCGCCTGCATTCACCCCTCCCCAGGTTTTCTCACAGGCGAAAACGATCGTATAGTCCCCGTCGGGAATATTGTAAAAAGTGAAATTCCCCGACTGGTCGGTGATGGTATTCTGAAGAATCGCCTGGTCCAGCATCAGGTTCACCTCCACATCCTTCATCGCGGCAGAGAGGACGTTGTCATAGGTCAGCAAACCATTGATGGTTCCGCCGCTTTCAAATCCGACCTTGATATATGCTTCCTTGAGGGCAGTATCTATCTGACCGCCCCGGTTCACGATGAGCTTTACCGGAAAATGACCCTCCCCGGGGTAATTCACCTGTGGATTTTCCTGCGTACTGAAATCCGGAACACCGCCCTGGAAAATCCAGAGCCAGGTTTCGGGCACATTCACATAGCCCCCGGTGGTAAGATTGCTGAATTGCACCGTGGTACCCGGAATAATGAGGCTGTCGCTGACTGTGAAATCTGCAGTGAGGTCAATCAGGCCCCGCTTTATTGTTTGTAACACTGTCCATTTTAAAATGGGAGGATTGGTACCGCCGATGACGCCCTGTCCGTTGGATTTGTCCTGAAGGGCAGCCACCAGTTCACAATCGCTTAAAGGCCAGGCAGGATCAAGCGTGAAATTCAGGGTGTATACCTGTGTCGATCCGCTTGCGAAACTGACGGGAGTACCGTTCTGATCGGGAACCATCAGCCGGTTCACATGTTCCACATGAGTCTGCCCCTGCCAGTTGTAAAGGATATGCGACTGGGTAACAAAAAAATACAGTACAAGATTATTACCGCTGATTTCACCTGTTTTAATGATGGTTACTTCTGCAGCATAATTCAGCCCGGTATTGGTAACATTCATCCTGATTTTTACCGGCGACGGGACGGGAATACACTGGTTATAAACTCCAAGGTAAGGAAGGTAAAGGGAAGAGGAATAACTGCCCCCGACAAAAGCCCGGTGACCGTCAAAAACAGCCGTTGGCGTTCCTGAAATCTGGTACATGTTTTTCCTGGCAAGAGAATAGCTGTTGGAAAACAGATCAGCGTAATGATGTTTTATAACAGCCACATTCCAGCCATTCATCAGAAGGTCATGGGCACCCATGGAAGCACCGGGACAATAACCGCAGCCCGTATTGGTCACTATCTCCAGCAACACCATCTCACGGGTGTTCTGTGCATGAAGCAAAAGGCCCGACGAAAGAAGCAGGCAAACAAACATCAATCTTATCATTGGAAAAATTCTTTAAGATTGTAAATGATGCCATAAAGATAACAAATAATGGCATACTTTGCAAGGGATACCGACACGGAACAGCTTTGCGAAAAATTGTGTAATCACGGTGTACGGCATAACTCAGTCTAAACAGTTTTGCATTCGCAAACCCGTCAAGACTGAGTAGATTCTGCCCCCCTTCGGTTTGTTGTCTGTTAAACCTGACTGAGTTTCCATTTTCCCTTCCTGAACCACCACAAGGCCAGCAGGCAGAGCATGCTTTCGGCGATGACGATGGAAAAGAAGACACCGGGTCCGGCCATGTTAAAATGCAGGGCCAGCAGCCAGGCCA
>CAZSQJ010000064.1:0-17619 GCA_964608665.1 uncultured Bacteroidales bacterium
GTAAGCGGCGGGCAGGTTATCGTGAAGCGGATGCAGCTGGTGAAATAAACGATATAATTGGAATATGCATAGCATGTCATTACATATTCCATACCTCATATTTCATATTTCATACCTCATATTTCATACTTCATATTTCATTCGCGGCTCCGGTGTGGGAAGTCCGGGGTGTGATTGTTTAGAAAATTTATAAATTAACCCTATTCAGGCATTGAGTTACCAAAACTTATTGGTGATGCTTTTTTTTTTGATACATTAGCCTGTAATTTTGTCGGCCACAACACATATAGATCTATTGAAATAACTTTACACTACAGAATATGAGTCACTTATACCGTTGTAGAAAGGGATCCCCTCCGCTAACGGCTTGGGTGTGTATGATGCTGGTCATGGTCAGTTGCCAGGCACTGGCCCAGCCGGAAAAAAAGACCTTCATAGCCAGGAATCAGACCCCTGTTCACAAGACTGACGCAGAGCTGCAACCGGATCTTCTGATCGGCGAAAGGCTGTTTTACGGACTGGCTCCTTTCGAAGCAGGCAAGCTGAATTGTGAGGGATGTCACAGCACCATTTCCTCCGAGGCCATGAACTGGAATCCTTCCGCCTACGATCTCAGCGTTTGGATACAGAACAAAAAAGACCAGGATTTGCGGAAAGCATTCGAAGCACCTTCCTCCGAAAAGATGGAAGCTTCGCATAAAAACCTGCAGATAAACGAAGCAGAGGCGAAGAAGCTCCGGACTTATCTCAACTGGGTTAACAGCAAGGGACTGGCTGCCCATAAGCCATTTCCCATCCGCCTGATCATCTTCTTCACCTTTGGTTTACTGATGGCTATGGCGCTGATCGACCTGATCAAGACACGTTTCGTGAAGTACCGCATCATTCATGTGCTGGTACTGATCACGGGTTTGGCCGTTCACGTGCAGATGGCAGCAGTGGAGGCGCAGGAACTGAGCCGAACGCAGCATTATGCCCCCGACCAGCCGATCAAATTCTCCCATAAGATCCATGCCGGAGAGAACAAGATCGACTGCCAGTATTGCCATAGCGGGGTCATGCACGGAAAGTCGGCCGGACTGCCTTCGGTGGCCCTGTGCATGAATTGTCACAACCTGGTCAGAAACGGCAGGAATTCAGGTAAATTCGAGATCAACAAGATCCTTACCGCCTTCCAGGAAAAACGGCCGGTGGAATGGGTCAGGATTCACAACCTTCCTGAGCATGCCTACTTCAACCATGCCCAGCATGTGGCGGTGGGGAAGGTTGCATGTCAGACCTGCCACGGAGCGGTGGAAGAAATGGAGATCATGCAGCAGTATGCAGATCTGTCGATGGGCTGGTGTATCAACTGCCACCGCCAGACCAACATTGCCTTCGACCAGAATGCTTACTATCACAAAAACAAGAAGTTGCTGGAACTGCTCAGGAGCGGCAAGGTGAAGCAGCCTACTGCAGAAACCGCCGGCGGACTTGATTGCATGCGTTGTCATTATTAATCAATCTTTCAACGACCTCATCCCATGAAGAAATACTGGAAAAGCCTGGAAGAAAGAAACCATGACCAAAAGGAAACCCAAGCCGGGCCGGAGCATGAGATACTAGAAAAGCAGGAGATCATTGATTTTCTTGAGAAAGGAGGAGACCAGATCAGGCCGGGCCGTAGAGACTTCCTGAAGTTCTGCGGTTTTGGCGTGGCGGCAGCAGCGGTGGTCAGCAGTTGCAGGAATCCCGTGAACAAGGCAATACCATACTTAGTCAAGCCTGAGGACATCAATCCGGGAGAAGCTGTGTATTATGCCACCACTTACTTCGACGGACGGGACTTCGGCAACCTTGTGGTGAAAGTGCGCGACGGCAGGCCCATCAAGATTGAAGGCAACGACAAATGCCCGGTGATGGCAGGCGGCAGCACAGCCAGGCTTCAGGCCTCCCTGTATTCCCTGTATGATCAGGTCACCCGGCTGAAAGCACCACGTATGGGCGGCAAGGAATGCAGCATGGAGGACATCGACCGGGACATCACGGCCAGACTCGGACAAGCCGAAGCGCAGGGAAAGAAGACAGCCCTGATGACAGCGTCCCTGATCAGTCCAAGCCTGCATGCAGCCATTGAAAACCTCAAAGCAAAGTATCCCGGGATATACCATGTTATATATGATCCCATTTCTTACTCGGGAATCAGGAAGGCCCATCAGGAAGCATTCGGACTGGAGGGCATCCCTTCCTGCCATTTCGATAAAGCCGCAGTCATCGTGGGCGTCAACTGCGATTTCCTCGGTAACTGGCTGTCTCCGGTCGAATATACCCGCCAGTATGCCATGTCGCGCAAGGTGAATGAAGCGAAGCAGGACATGCCGGTACATTACCAGATTGAGAGCTGCCTCAGTCTCACAGGTTCCAATGCCGATGTCAGAATCCCCATCAAACCCTCGGAAGAAGGCAGTTTTCTTCGTGCCCTTTACAATTACCTGCGCACGGAGTATGGTAGTCCGGCCGACAGTTCGCATCGTATCAATCCGGGTGAGATCGGGGAAGCGCTTTTGCGTCACAGAGGAAATTCGCTGGT
Organism: uncultured Bacteroidales bacterium; assembly: GCA_964608665.1. GTDB lineage: Bacteria > Bacteroidota > Bacteroidia > Bacteroidales > CAIXZF01 > JAKLIX01. Next base: position 2,570 of record CAZSQJ010000064.1, read on the forward strand.
GGTTTCGGGCAGTAACCAGCTGGAGATTCAGCTGCTGGTGGCCGGGATCAACTCCCTGCTCGGAAATTACGGCACCACCCTTACCTTCGGCGACCGCATGCTTTTGGGACAGAGCGACGATGCAGCCGCCGGAATGTTGCTGAAAGAAATAGAGACAGGAAACACAAGCGGACTGATCCTTTACCAGGTAAACCCTGTGTATGACCATGCCGAAGGGGAACGTTTCCGCAATGCACTGAAAAAACTCAATTTCAGTCTGTCAGCTTCTCCCTTTGCCAATGAAACCACAGGGGAATGCAGCCATGTTTGTCCGGACGACCATTACCTGGAAGCCTGGGGAGACCTTCAGCCGAAAGAAAACCTTTATTCCCTGGCCCAACCTCTGATTCCGCGTTTGTTCAACACCCGCAGCTTCCTGGAAAGCCTGCTGAAGTGGAGCGGTGACAACAGCGGAGCGCAGGCCTTCATCCGCAGTCATTGGGAAAAACAATGCTATCCGCACCAGGATAGATACCAGAGTTTTGAATCCTTCTGGATCAGCAGCCTGCAGGAAGGAGTATTCAGCCATACCACCAGCGAACCCGCTTACAGTTTTTCTGAAGATGCGGTCAGGCAGGCGGCGAAAAATATCCCTCCGGAGGGTAAGGCTTATGAAGTGGTGCTCTATGAAAGCACCGGGCTCGGTGACGGGCGCCAAGCCAACAACCCCTGGCTGCTGGAGCTTCCCGATCCTGTTTCCAAGGTCTGCTGGGATAACTACGCTGCCCTTTCACCCGCCACCGCCAGGGCCCTCAATGTTGTGCAGGGAGACATGCTGAAGATCGGCGACACGTTGGTGTTGCCCGTATTGCTGCAACCCGGTCAGGCCGCCTCAACCGTGGGCATTGCACTTGGTTTCGGCCGGACAGTGGCTGGAAAAGCCGGCAGCGGTGTGGGACAAAATGCCTGGCCATTGGTGAATCCGGCCGGAAACTTTTTCCGATATTACCTTGATAATGTGCAGCTTTCAAAAGTCACAGGAAAACACGGTTTTGCCCAAACCCAGATGCATCACAGCATGGAGGGGCGGCCGATCATCCGTGAAACCACCCTGCATGCCTTCCGCGAGAATCCCGCTTCAGGAAACGAGATGCACGAAAAAACCGAAGGGCATCATGTGACACTTTACCCGGAACAGGAATTTCCGGTGCATCACTGGGGTATGGCCATCGACTTCAATGCCTGCACCGGCTGCAGCAGTTGTGTGATCGGATGCCAGGCCGAGAACAACATCCCGGTGATCGGCAAGGAGGAAGTGGGTAAAAAGCGGCTGATGCACTGGATACGTATCGACAGGTACTTTTCGGGCGGCGAAGACAATCCCGCAGTACTCTTCCAGCCCCTGATGTGTCAGCACTGCGACCATGCACCCTGTGAGAATGTTTGTCCGGTGGCCGCCACCACCCACAGCAACGAGGGACTGAACCAGATGGCCTACAACCGTTGTATCGGAACCAAGTACTGCATCAACAACTGCCCGTACAAGGTCAGGCGATTCAACTGGTTCAGGTACAATGACAACCCGGAGTTCCCCTATGGAACGGAGAATGCTTTGGGCAAGATGCTGCTGAACCCGGATGTTACCGTGAGGGAACGTGGCGTGGTTGAAAAGTGCTCGCTCTGCGTGCAACGCATCCAGGAGGGTAAGCTCAAAGCCAAGAAGGAAGGCCGTCTGCTCAAAGACGGAGAGATCAACCCCGCCTGTGCACAGGCCTGTCCGGCGAAAGCCATCGTATTCGGCGACCTGAACGATCCGGAGAGTGAAGTCAGCAAGCTATTCAGGGATCCGCGCAACTATCACCTGCTTGAAGAGTTGCATACCCTGCCGTCTGTGGGCTACCTGACCAAAGTAAGGAACAGGGCGGGAGAAGCAGAAGACCAACACAGCCATTAGGAAAACAAGAAAACACATCACCTATGTATAAGACATCGATACGGGGACCCCTGGTTTTAGGCGACAAGACCTTTGCCCAGGTCAGTTCCGACATCATCGCTCCCATCGACAGCAAGCTGCCGGCCTGGTGGAAGGTGGCCTTCCTGATCAGCCTGATCGCCGCGGCCTGGGGAGTATGGGCCATGTACATCACCGTCAGATACGGTATCGGAACCTGGAACGTAAACAATTCCGTTGGCTGGGGTTGGGAGATCATCAATTTTGTATGGTGGATCGGGATCGGACATGCCGGTACGGCCTTTTCCATCTTCCTGCTGATCCTGAGACAAAGGTGGAGAACATCCATCAACAGGGCTGCAGAAGCCATGACGGTGTTTGCAGTGGGTTGTGCGGCCATTTACCCGGCCATTCACATGGGAAGGGTATGGCTCGCCTTCTTTATCATCCCCTATCCCAACACCCGCGGGTCTCTGTGGGTTAACTTCAACTCGCCCCTTTTCTGGGACTTTATCGCCATCAGTGCCTACCTGCTGATCTCAGCCTCCTTCTGGTATTTCGGAATGGTGCCCGATTTCGCCACCATCCGTGACAGGGCGAAATCCAGAATCAAGAAAGCCGTTTACGGTTTCTTTGCGTTCGGGTGGACAGGTTCCTCCAGGCAATGGCTGAAATATGAAGCGCTGAGCTTTGTGCTCGGCGGTATTGCAGCCGTACTGGTGGTTTCCGTGCACTCCATCGTGTCCACCGACTTTGCTTCCTCTGTGATCCCGGGATGGCATGCCACCCTTTTCCCGCCCTACTTCGTGGTGGGAGCCATCTTTTCTGGTTTCGCCATGGTGATGACCCTGATGATCATCATCCGGAAGTTATACAAATTCCATGATTATGTTACAGACTCCCATCTGAATGCCATCGCCAAGATCCTGATATTCATCAGTCTGATCATGGGTACAGCCTATGCCACCGAAGTCTTTATGGCATGGTATTCAGGCAATCCCTATGAAATGTTCACCTTCTTCCACAACCGGATCACAGGCGATTACACCTTCCATTTCTGGGCCATGGTGGTTTGCAATGCCATCATTCCGCAATTGTTCTGGTTTAAGAAGATCCGCCGCAATCTGACCTGGGCCTTTATCATCTCGCTGATCATCAACCTGGGCATGTGGTATGAAAGGTTTAACATCATCGTCACGTCTCTTTCAAAAGATTACCTTCCTTCCTCCTGGACCACCTACCATCCTACCTGGGTTGAGATCGGGATCTATGTCGGGACCCTTGGCATCTTCGCTGCAGGGGTTTTGCTTTTCTTCAAGTTCATCCCGATGATCGCCATCAGTGAAGTGAAGGGAGTACTCAAATATGGAAAAGAAAGCCGCAATCATTCACATTAAGCAGTTGAAGCCATGAATATTATAGGCGTTTTCAATGACGAAACACAGATGGTACAGGCCCTGCATGAGCTGAAAGAGCAAAAAGTCAGGATTGATGAGGTATACACTCCGTATCCCATTCATCATGTATTTGAACTGCTTGAAAGAAAGACTTCTTTCACCTGGTGGGCATTTGCATATGGTTTCTCGGCCGTGGTGCTGGTGCTGGCCTTCCTGTATTACACCAGTGTCATCGACTGGCCCCTGAATTTCGGAGGCAAGCCTTCCAGTGCTTTTCCAAGTTTTATCGTAATTACCATCATACTCACCATCCTCAGCATTACCATCCTGAGTCTTTTTACCTTCAGCGTGATGGCGGTGTTGTATCCGGGCAAGAAGGCATTGATGCCGGATGACAGGGCTACGGACGACAAATTCGTGGTGGTGATCCCGCAACAGGGACAGGCTGTGGATCCGACAAAACTCGGAGACATCCTCCGAAACCACGGTGCAGCGGAAGTCTATGAAAAATAAGCACTTACCTTTGATAAACCGAAACCAATGAAAATACAGGCAGTCGTGAGAAAATTGTTTTCCATACCCGCTATCTTTCTGTTCATGTTCGGCCTCATGAGCCTGATGAGCGGCTGTGACCGGACACGCAACGACAAGGGCTACGAGTATTTCCCGGATATGGCGCATTCCCTTGCATATGAGACCTACACGCCCAATCCCAATTTCCCCGACGGTCTCACCCAGCAGTCGCCGCAGCCGGGAACGGTGAACAGGACCCATCCTCCTTATCCTTATGCAAACACCGATGAGGGCAGGGCCTTGGCAGGCAGTGAGCTGAAGAATCCCCTGGGTTCCGACAGCCTCGTCCTCAGCCAGGGTAAGCAGCTATACACGGTTTTCTGTATGCATTGTCACGGCGATAAGGGAGACGGGATGGGGTATCTGTACACCAGCAAGCGTTACCCGATGAAACCCGCTTCCTTTCAATCGGAAAGAGTGCTTGGTCTTCCGGAGGGGGAGTTATATCATGTGATCACCCTGGGATACAACACCATGGGTGCACACGGAGCGCAGATCCTTCCGGATGAACGATGGAAGATCATCCGCTTTATTCAGCAAGTCCTTCAGAACAAACCCCTTTAAGCAGCCAGGCCATGGATAAGCAATTTCAATTTTCGAACCGTCTGAAGACCGCATGCATCATCCTGATTGCCATCGGACTGATCTCTCTGGTTTACGGCTTCTTCACCGCTGCTCAGCAAACCTGGGCCAATATTCTTCTGAACAACTATTACTTCGTTTCCCTCTCGATCGGGGCAGCCTTTTTTCTTGCGCTGCAATACATCACTCAATCGGGCTGGTCGGCCATGTTCAAGCGGGTACCCGAGGCCATGAACTTTTACCTGCCGGCCGGGGCATTGCTGATGCTGCTGTTGTATTTCGGTATGCACGACCTTTACCACTGGTCGCATCACGACGCGGCCGGCCATGATGCACTCATCCGGCATAAGGCGCCTTACCTGAACACCGTCTTTTTCTATATCCGGGTGATTGTTTTCTTCGCGCTCTGGATATGGATGAGCCTGATACTCAGGAAGCTTTCGCTGAGGGAAGACCATGAAGGCGGCCTTGAACTGTTCGGGAAGTCGGAGCTGTATTCCAAAATCTATATTTTTATCATCGCCATCACCTTTTCACTGGCTTCCTTCGACTGGATCATGTCTATCGACGTTCACTGGTACTCCACCATCTTTGCGCTGAAGAATTTTGTGAGCGCATTCTACCACGGCACTGCCGTGATAGTCCTGGTCGTGATCCTGCTTCACCAAAAAGGCCATTATCCCGGTCTGAACAAGAGTCACCTGCTGGATTTCAGCCGTTACCTCTTTATGCTTTCCATTGTATGGGGATATTTCTTCTTTTCTCAGTTCATGCTGATATGGTACAGCAATATCCCCGAAGAAACCATATACTATTACAGACAGTGGCATGGGGCATACAAAGTATTCTTCTATGTGAATGTTGTTGTGAACTGGTTCATTCCGTTTGTTCTTCTGCTTGCAAGGCGTATGGACCAGAACATTCAGGTGGTGAAATGGGTGGCCGTCCTGCTGGTTTTCGGGTTCTGGATAGATCTGTACACCCAGATCTTTCCGGGAACAGTGGGCGGACCACGCTTCGGTTTCATTGAAGCCGGCAGTTTCCTCGGTTTTGCGGGACTTTTCACCCTGACTACGGCCTGGGCCTTGTCCAAAGCCCCTCTGATCCCGAAAAACCATCCATACCTTGAAGAAAGTATTTATCACCAGGTTGAATCCTGATCCTGTCAAAAACGGCGTCATCATGAAAAACATCATTTCCTTATTGTTCCTTTTAACTGTATTTTCCGGGCTTCACGCCCAGGAGAATGTGGCCATGCCCGCCAACGATCCGGAGATCGGGATCGTAGAACACCTCGACACCACCCTGTCACCGGGGATCATGGTGATCCGGGAATCGGGCGACACGGTTTCCCTGCTGTCGCTGATCGACAAACCGACCATACTGAACCTGGTATATTACCGTTGTCCGGGAATCTGCAGTCCAATCATGAACAGTCTGGCGGAAGTTGTTGACAAGATGGACATGGTGATCGGGAAAGATTACCAGATACTGACCGTAAGTTTTGATGCGAGGGAAGACAGGGAACTCGGTTTAAAGAAGAAGCAGAACTATATGAACATGGTGAAGAAAGAGATTGATCCGGCCGGGTGGCAGTTTATGACGGCGGACAGCCTCGATATTGCCAACCTCTGCAATACGGTGGGTTTCCGTTACAAGATTGTGGGCAATGATTTCCTTCACCCGGGGATGATCGCCGTATTTTCGCCACGGGGCAAGCTGACCCGTTACCTTTTCGGCACCTATTATCTTCCGTTTGAAGTCAATCTGGCCCTTGCCGAGGCGAACAAGGGGCTGTCAGGGCCCACCATCAACCGGGTTTTACAGTTTTGTTACACTTACGATCCACAGGGAAGGCAGTACGTACTGAATGTGACCAAGGTGTCGGGGATCGTGATCCTGGCTATCGGCCTGATCGTGATCCTGGTACTGATACTCAAACCAAAGAGAAAAAATCATCAACAATAAATAATCAATATCCATGTCTGAAACTGCAGCTCAATTGAATTTCCTTCAGGAGACTCAGGGAAGAAAGGGGATCCTTGCCTGGATCCTCTCGACTGACCACAAGCGGATCGGCCTGATGTACATGTACACCATCATGGTCTTTTTCATCGTGGGTGTCATTCTGGGTCTGGGCATTAAGCTGGAACTGATTGCTCCGGGAATGACCCTGATGGGTCCACAGGCTTACAACAGCTTTTTCACCGTACACGGGGTGATCATGATCTTTGTGATTGTCATTCCGGGACTGCCCGCCATTTTTGGCAACTTTTTCCTTCCCATTATGATAGGGGCCAAAGATGTCGTTTTCCCGAAACTGAATCTTTTCTCCTGGTATCTTTTCGTGGCAGGCATCATTACGGTGCTGATCTCCCTGTTCACCTTCGGCGGTCCTCCCGACACCGGCTGGACATTTTATGCGCCATACAGCTTCAAGACCACCACGAATATGTTCCCGGCGGTACTGGGGGCCTTTATCCTCGGATTCTCATCCATCCTCACGGGATTGAACTTCATCACCACCATCCACAGGATGCGGGCTCCGGGTATGCGCTGGATGAAGATGCCGCTGTTTGTATGGTCTATTTACGGCACCGGGTGGATACAGTTGTTTGCCACACCCATCGTGGGGATTACCCTGCTGATGATCATTGCCGAGCGCTTTCTGAAGATCGGTTTCTTCGATCCGGCCCTGGGAGGCGATCCCATACTGTACCAGCATCTGTTCTGGATTTATTCTCATCCGGCCGTATACATCATGATACTGCCGGCCATGGGGGTTATCTCCGAGATCATTCCGACCTTTGCCCGCAAGGGCATTTTCGGTTACAACGCAGTGGTTATCTCCACCATGGCCATCGCCATCGTGGGATACTTTGTCTGGGCACATCATATGTTCACCTCAGGCATGAGCACCACGGCCCAGTTCGTCTTCTCCCTGCTGACATTCTTTGTGGCCATTCCGAGCGCCATAAAAGTGTTTAACTGGGTGGCCACCCTGTATAAAGGATCCATCCGGCTGGAGGTGCCGCTGATCTGGGCACTGGGATTCCTGTTTCTGTTCATGATCGGCGGATTCACCGGTCTGTTCCTGGGTGCTGTGGCTACCGATGTACATGTACACAACACCACTTTTGTCGTGGCTCATTTCCATTACATTATCTTCGGCGGAATGGGTTCCGCCTTTTTCGCCGCCCTGCATTACTGGCTGCCCAAGATGTACGGCCGGATGTACAATAAATACTGGGCCACCGTGGGTTGGGCCACCTTTTTCATCGGTTTCAACGTTTTGTATTTTCCCATGTTCATCCTCGGATACCAGGGGATGCCACGCCGGTATTACGATTACCTGGATCAGTTCCACGGGCTGAACATTGTTTCCACTCTCGGGGCCTTTATCATGGTTGCCGGTATTTTCGTGATCATTCTCAACCTGATCAGGGGTGCCCGTCACGGGGAAAAAGCCCCGATGAGTCCTTGGGAAGGAAGAAGTCTTGAATGGACAGTCCCTTCACCTCCGCCACTTGAAAATTTCGACGAGATCCCCGATCTGACCAAATCATCCGTTCACCCGGCCTAATCCTCAGACCATGGAAGCCAACACACATGTACATCGCGATGACGTCGCATCCAAACTCGGGATGTGGCTGTTCATCTTTACGGAAATACTGCTTTTCGGCGGTATGTTCATTGTTTATTCCATCTTCCGGTACAATCACCCGGTGGCCTTCCACCTGGCCGGGGAGGAACTCAACGATACGATGGGACTCATCAACACCATCATACTCCTGGTGTCAAGCATGACCGTAGCCATGTCGATCACTGCCATGCAACGCGGACAGGGAAAACGTTCCCTGCAGTTGCTGATCCTCACTATCATACTGGGACTGGCATTTCTGGTGAACAAATATTTTGAGTGGGGTGCCAAGTTCGAGCATCATATTTATCCCGGATCTTCCTTTCTCCGGGAGCTCGGGACCGGCGATACCCTGTTTTTCGGCCTGTATTTCATGATGACCGGTTTGCATGCCCTGCATATCATCGTCGGACTGATCATCCTGGTCTGGGTGGCTGTGTTCATACAAAAAAGAAAGACCAGACCAGACAAATATGCTTTTCTTGAAAACGGCGGCCTTTACTGGCATCTGGTTGACCTGATCTGGATCTTTCTGTTCCCCTTGTTTTACCTCATTCATTAATTCCAGGACCTATGAGCGAACATAAATCCCATATTTCCAGTTACACCACGCATTTTATGGTATTGCTGGCCCTGCTGATCCTTACCTGGGCAACAGTTTCCATCACCAACATCAACCTGGGTCCATACAGTGTGACGGCAGCCCTTCTCATCGCCTGTCTGAAAGCCACCCTGGTGCTGCTTTACTTCATGCATCTCAAATTTGACAGTAAGATTCTGAAGATCAGTTTTTCGGCTGTTATGCTTGTATTTGCCCTCGTGATATTATTAACATTCTTTGATTATTTATTCAGATAGATATGTTATCAGGCGCATCAAATTTAGCAAGCGGTGTTGACAAAGCCTTTGTTATCATCTTTGTCATTTCTGCAATTTTCCTGGTGGCCATCACCGTGGTGATGCTTTATTTCGTTTACCGTTACAGGGAAAAGCGGAATCCTATACCCACCGAGATAGAAGGGAACAACAAGCTGGAGATCCTGTGGACGGTGATTCCCACCCTGCTGGCCATGGTGATGTTTTATTACGGGTGGAAGGGATGGATTCCGGTGCGCAAACCACCCAGGGACGCCATGGTCATCACCTCGGTAGCCAGGATGTGGTCGTTCACCTTTGATTATCCCAACGGGAAGAGCAGCAATGTGTTGTATATTCCGCAGGGGGAACCGGTAAAGCTGAACATTGTGGCCACCGATATCCTGCACAGTGTGTATATCCCGGCTTTCAGGGTGAAACAGGATGCCATCCCCGGAAAGGAGAATTTTCTCTGGTTTATCTCCGACAAGCCGGGCACTTACGACCTTTTCTGCACGGAATACTGCGGTCTGAGGCACTCCTATATGAATGCAGAAGTGAAAGTCTTGCCTGTTCCGGAGTTTGAGAAATGGTATAATGACACCACCGATCTGGTGGCGGGTGCTGAAGGTGAAGGCGGTGTGAAGAAGGGTCTTGCGGGGGCACGGCTGCTGGAAAACAAGGGTTGTATCGCCTGTCATTCGCTCGACGGAACCAAGCTCGTCGGTCCGTCCTTTAAAGGCATATACGGAGAGTCCGTAGTGGTTGTGACGGGAGGAAAGGAAAGAACCATCACCATTGATGATGCTTACATAAAGTCATCCATCTATGAGCCTGATGCCGATGTAGTGAAAGGATATAAACCCGGCCAGATGATTTCTTACAAGACCGAACTCAATGAGAAACAGATCGCGGATATCATTGAGTACCTGAAGACCCTGAACGAGAAATAGTTTTCACAGCCGCCTTGAATTTCAATACCATCCTGCAACTTGGCAAGGCCAGCATTGCCCTGCCCGTCAGCCTGAGTGCCATGACGGGATACGTCATCTGCAGCGGGCGGGCTGATCTGCCTTTATTGGTTGTTTTTGCCGGAGTGTTCCTGCTGGCCTGTGCGGCGATGGCATTCAACCAGGTGCAGGAAAGGAAAAGTGATGCGCTGATGATCCGGACATCGGGCAGACCTTTGCCGGCGGGTCGTATCACTCCGTCGGGTGCCACGGTTATTGCCATCGCGTTCCTTTTACCGGGTGCGGCCCTGTTATGGGTGTTTTTCCCTGTGGCAAGCCTGCTCACAGGCCTGGTTACCGTGGCATGGTACAACCTGGTATATACACCCCTGAAGCGGGTGACTGCCTTTGCTGCGGTTCCCGGGGCCGTTGTTGGCGCACTCCCGCCAGTGATCGGATGGCTTGCAGCCGGGGGTGAAATCTCCGATCACAGGATCATCCTGCTCGCAGTATTTTTCTTTTTCGGACAAATCCCACATTTCTGGCTGCTCCTGATGATGTACGGCGAAGATTACCGGAGAGCCGCATATCCAAGCCTGACCGTCATTTTCAGTGAACTACAGTTGCGCAGGCTCACATTCATCTGGATTTTCTGGTCGGCGGCCGTTTCGCTTTTCCTGTCGTTCTTTGGGGTGATGCATCAGAAATGGACTGCATTGCTGCTGCTGGCAGGAGTGATTTTGATCCTGGTTATTTTATCGCCCTTGCTGATCAGCAGTCAGCAAAAAAATAATCCTAAAAAGGCATTCATCTACCTGAATGTTTTTTATCTTTACGTGATGTCGCTGCTTTGGATGGATTCATTATTATAATCATCATAACATGAAGAAAATCTTATTGTTATTGTTTATTGCAGTCCTTTTTGCAGGCTGCAGGCAACAGGCCGGCAAAGACGATGCCGCAGCCAGGGCACCTTCTGCGGCTGCATTGAAAACTATTGAAATCACCGTCGAAGGGATGACCTGCACAGGCTGTGAACAAAGCATCGAGAATGCCCTTGGATCCCTGGAAGGTGTTACGGCTGTGGAGGCTGATCATCAGGCAGGGCTTACCAAAGTCACCTATGACACGGTGGTTACAACCCGCGACGGATTAGAGGCAGCCATCGAGGAAACCGGCTATAAAGTCATCAGGGAATAAAAAAGAAATCATTAATCTTATCCCTGAAAGCCGGTCTCATGAAAAAAAATATTTTTATCAGGATCTTCCGGTTTTACTATGAGGGATTCAGGGAGATGACCTGGGGCAGAACCTTATGGCTCATCATCCTTGTGAAGCTGTTCATCATGTTTGCCGTTCTGAAGCTGTTTTTCTTTCCGGATTTTCTGAACAGCAGGTTCAACGATGAACAGGAGAAGCGCGATTACATCATTGAAGAATTGACCAATCAAAACAAATAATTATGACAGATGCATTACAATTATCGCTGGTGGACTGGTCGCGCGGGCAATTTGCCCTTACGGCCATATATCACTGGCTGTTCGTCCCGTTGACCCTCGGACTGGGGTTCATCGTGGCGATCATGGAATCCCTTTACGTAAAGACAGGGGATCCGGAATGGAAGCGGATCACCAAATTCTGGATGAAGCTGTTCGGCATCAATTTCGCCATTGGCGTGGCTACTGGCATCATCCTGGAATTTGAGTTCGGCACCAACTGGTCGAATTACAGCTGGTTTGTCGGCGACATCTTCGGCGCACCTTTGGCCATCGAAGGTATTCTCGCATTTTTCCTTGAGTCCACCTTCATCGCACTGATGTTTTTCGGCTGGAACAAACTCAGCAAAAAGACCCACCTGCTGGCCACCTGGCTGACTGCCTTCGGGGCCAACCTTTCTGCCTTGTGGATACTGATAGCCAATGCCTGGATGCAGCATCCGGTGGGCATGGCATTCAATCCCGACACCGCACGCAATGAAATGGTGAATTTCTGGGATGTATTTCTTTCTCCCATGGCCATCGACAAATTTCTGCACACGGTAACCTCCGGCTATGTGCTTGCTGCAGTATTCGTATTGGGCATCAGCTCATGGTACCTGTTAAAAAACAGGGAACACCTGATGGCCAAACGAAGCATCGTGGTGGCATCGGTTTTCGGACTGATGGCCATCATCGGGAATATTTTCTGGGGGGATTCTTCCGCAAGGCATGTGGCACATCACCAGCCCATGAAATTTGCTGCCTTTGAGGGACTGTACAAAGGCTCAAAAGGCGTCGGACTTACCACCATCGGTATCATTTCAAGAACCAGTGAAGATGTCACTATGGAGAATTATACCGATTTCTCCATCAACATCGAGATACCGAACATGCTTTCTTACCTGGCCTACAAGGATTTCGGCGCCTTTGTCCCCGGAATCAAGGATCTGATCGAGGGCAATGAGGAAGAAGGCATCATTCCGGTTATGGAAAAAGTCAGGAGAGGGAAAATCGCGATTCAGGCGCTGGCAGAATACAAACTGGCAAAAAAGGAGCAGGACACCGCCAGGTATATGGAAGCCCGGGCACTATTGGATGAACACTTCCAGTATTTCGGTTATGGCTATTATGATAATCCCAATGACCTGATACCCAACGTTCCACTGACCTTTTACAGTTTCCGAATAATGGTGGCTCTGGGAGTCTGGTTCCTGATCATATTCATTGTCTTTCTGATCCTTGTTTACAAGAACCGGGTGGATCATGCGAAAGGTTGGCACAGGCTTGCCCTGATCAGCATTCCACTGGCGTACCTGGCCACGCAGTTTGGGTGGGTTACAGCCGAAATGGGCCGGCAGCCCTGGGTGATCCAGGACCTGATGCCAACCATCGCGGCGGTTTCAAAAATAAGTGTCACATCCGTGAAAATCACGTTCTGGTTGTTTGCCGTGATCTTCACCGTACTGTTAATTGCGGAAATTAAAATCATGACCAGGCAGATCAAGCTGGGTCCTAAAGACGGAGGGCAATAATCATGTTCGAAACCTTATCGCATCTTGCCTTGCAGCAGTACTGGTGGGTCATTGTGTCCCTGCTGGCCGGACTGCTTGTTTTCCTGCTTTTCGTACAGGGTGGTCAAACGCTGATCTATATCCTGGGAAAGACGGAGACTGAACAAAAACTGATTGTCAACTCCCTTGGCAGAAAGTGGGAGTTTACCTTTACCACACTGGTTACCTTCGGCGGAGCCTTTTTCGCATCCTTTCCCCTGTTCTATTCCACCAGTTTCGGAGGTGCTTACTGGGTATGGATCGCGATCCTGTTCTGTTTCATCGTGCAGGCCGTTTCCTATGAGTTCAGGTCCAAACCGTCGAATTTCCTGGGAAGAAAAACCTACGATGTTTTCCTGTTCATCAACGGACTGCTGGGCACCCTGCTGCTCGGCACGGCTGTTTCCACCTTTTTCACCGGTTCCATGTTCTCGGTAAACAAACTAAACCTTACCATCTTCAGCAACCCGGTGATCAGCGCATGGGAGACCCCGTGGCACGGTCTGGAAGCTGCGCTGAACATACAGAACCTTGCGCTGGGACTGGCGATCTTCTTCCTGGCCAGGGTTCTGGGCATCCTGTACATCATCAACAACATCGGTGATAAGAACATTTTCGCCCGGGCACGGAAGAACCTGTGGTACAATGCGATTCCATTCCTGGTGTTTTTCCTGTTCTGGCTGATCCGGTTGCTGTTCCTCGATGGGTATGCAGTTGACCCGGTGACAAAAAATGTATTTATGGAAGAACACAAATACCTGAACAACTTCCTTCAGATGCCGCTGAATACGGCCATTTTCCTGATTGGCGTGCTTGGGGTGCTTTGGGGTACCGGAAAAACGCTGTTCTCGGAATGGACAAAAGGGATATGGTGTGCCGGAGGCGGAACCGTGCTGACGGTTTTTGCCCTGTTTCTTCTGGCAGGATTCAATCACACTTCCTATTACCCTTCCAGCTTCGACCTTCAAAGCTCCCTGACCATCGAAAACAGTTCTTCCAGCAGGTACACCCTTACGGTGATGAGCTATGTTTCGCTGCTGGTGCCATTTGTACTCGCATATATCTTCTGGGCATGGAGGTCGATCAACCGCAAAAAGATCGATGCTGCCGAACTGGAACAGGAACATCATGCATATTAATCATTTAAGTCAAAGATCATGAACTATTTATCAAGTGTATTGTGGCTGATCTCGTGGCCTGTGATGATCCTGCTGTGTTACCTGTTGGTATCCTGGGCCGTGAAGAAATTCAAACATATAACCGGATAGCCTGCTGAATCCGGCATTTGGAAATCCGTAACCGGTTTTCATCAATACGGTCACCATGGATGTCTGACGATGAACGGGTATGGTGTGCCGTAATTGATTTCGTAAGGGTGGCCGTTTCGTTTTCGTAACGGTGGCCGTTTCGTTTTCGTAACGGTGGCCGTTTCGTTTTCGTAACGGTGGCCGTAGAGACGCGATTAATCGCGTCTCTACCAATTGGTTGGTACGCGTTTTTTTTGTTAAAAAAACGGTTTTTTTTTCCGTTTTCGATTTTTTTTCCATCCATATAATAAACGGATAATCCCGGTTACGACCGGGGATAATCCGGGATTGTCCATCAATTTAATTAATATGGTATGGAAAAATTCGATAACAAATACCGCATTGCATCCTGCCGGGCACCCTGGTGGGATTACGGCCGCAACGGATCCTATTTCATTACCATTTGTACCCATAACAGGACCAGTTTCTTTGGAAACATTCATCATGGCCGGATGTATTTATCGGCAGCCGGCCGGGTTGCGACATCCAATTGGTTCATGATTCCGGGTCTTTTTCCCTTCTCGTCCCTGGGGGCCTTTGTGGTGATGCCAAATCACATTCACGGCATCATCAACCTGCATCATATTCATGAAATGAATCAAATTGGCGGTATTGACGGATCGGGCGGGGATGACGCGATCGGTGGGGATGACGCGATCGGTGGGGATGACGCGATCGGTGGGGATGACGCGATGGCCGTACCCGTAGAGACGCGATTAATCGCGTCTCTACAAACCGTGCCGGACGGTTATCCGGAACCCATGGGTGGTTGTACCGGTATGAATAAT
>CAZSQJ010000064.1:17719-20816 GCA_964608665.1 uncultured Bacteroidales bacterium
AACCGTGCCGGACGGTTATCCGGAACCCATGGGTGGTTGTACCGGTATGAATAATCCCATGATGCGGGAAAATATTCCACGGATCATCCGTTGGTACAAAGGCCGCACAACATATGAGACCAGAAAAATGAATCCTGAATTTAAATGGCAGGTGAGGTACCATGATCACATAATCAGGAACAGCCATGAGTACAGAAGAATACCTCTTTATATCATTCATAACCCAATTCATTGGAAAAGCGACAGATTTTCCTCCTGACCAACCATCACAAACCCGGGGAAATTCAAGAAAGCAGTGTTCATGTCAGCCTCATCCAGTCAGTCATCAAAAAATAATTACCCTATCTTTGACATGCTGCTCGTTCATCACAAATCAATTTCATTATGGAGAAGCGTTGTCCCTGGCCGGGTAATGACCCGTTGATGATCCGGTACCATGACGAAGAATGGGGCGTACCCCTGCATGATGACCGGAAACTGTTTGAATTCATGGTGTTGGATGCCTTCCAGGCTGGCCTGAGCTGGAAAACTGTCCTGTACAAAAGAGAACATTTCAGGAGAGCCTTCGATGATTTTAATCCAGGAATAATTGCGACCTATGATCAAGTGAAAACAGATCGTCTGCTTCAGGATGCGGGTATCATTCGCAACAAGGCCAAGATTGCAGCGACCATTACAAATGCGAAAGCCTTTTTAAGCATACAGAAGGAATCCGGCAGCTTCGATGCTTACATCTGGCAGTTTACCGGAGGTAGCACAATACACAACCACTGGAAACAACTGTCGGAATTGCCTGCCCGGTCTGCTGAGAGCGACCGGATGAGTGCAGACCTTGTCAAGAGAGGTTTTAAATTCGTTGGAAGCACGATCTGCTACGCATTCATGCAGGCGGCGGGGATGGTGAACGATCACCTTGAGGATTGCTTCCGCAGACATGAAATCTTTTCCGGACCATGATTAAAATTTATAAGACTTTCGGAGGCTTTGTGGAGATTCCGCAAACCGAGCCGGGTTGCTGGGTGAATGTCATCAATCCGGAACAGGCTGAAATCCAGCAGTTGGCAGAAACCCACGGCATTCCGGCAGATCTGATCACCGACATTCTTGACAGGGACGAAAGAAGCAGGGTGGAATTTGATGAAGACTGGAACCTGGTGATCCTCAGAATCCCGGTCGAGTCAAATAATGAGAGCCTTCCATTTCACACACTTCCGCTCGGTATCATAGTACTTCAGGATTGTACGCTCACTGTCTGTCTCCAGGATAATGAAGTGCTTCCGACGGCTCAGATGAAGCCGGTCAGAGAGCAATACCGGCAGATACGTGACCCATTCAATTTCGTTTTGAGGCTTTTTCTCAGGTCCGCGAACATCTATCTGAAATACCTCAACCAGATCAACCAGATCACAGCCCTGATCGAGCAAGATCTCAAAAAATCCATTAAAAACAAGGAACTGAACAAGCTGCTGAAAATGGAGAAATGTCTGGTGTACTTCATTACATCCATCAAAGCCAATGAGATTGCACTCGAGAAGCTGAAGAACTCCAGAAAGGTGATGAATGAAGTCAATGAAGATCTGCTGGAGGATGCCTTTATTGAAAACCGGCAGGCCCTGGAGATTTCCCAGATCTACTCTGATATCCAAAGTGGTATGATGGATGCGTATGCCTCAATTATATCCAACAACCTGAATGCGGTCATGCGAAGGCTAACGGTGATTTCCATCATACTGATGATCCCCACCCTGATCGTGAGCATATTCGGAATGAATGTCCCCAACTTCCTGGAACACAGCAGATGGGCATTACCTGTCATCCTGGCCTCAGCCCTCGGTTTCTCCATTGTCGGAGTAGTGCTGATGAAACGACGCTCGTAAATCATTCCATTCCGAGAGAACATGAGAATGCGAAAAAATGATTCCTGTATTCACCCTTATAAAGAACCTTAACGAAAATTGCTTCGCATTCTCATAAAGATTCACTACACATATACAGGATCAGATCAACAGGAGCTTCATTAAGAAAAACGTATTTGTCAGACAAATCCCCGATTCAATGAAAACAAGCACCCTTCTTCTGGTAACAACAGCTTTCAGCCTGCTGCTTTCATGCAGGAAAGACAATCCCGTTGCGGATCAGCCTGAAAAAGTCGTTTCGAGCGACTATTATGTGCTTGATGTCACATCCAATAAGCCCAGGCCCGGCCTGGTCTTCCTGAAAACATCCTCCTACCAGCAAACGACGGACTACACCTGCGGTCCGTCGGCAGTCATCACACTTTTACGTCATTACGGGAAAACGGGAGACGAAATGATCATAGCAGGAGAAATGGGAACCAGCAGCACCTGCGGCACCACTCCGGCACAGATGAGCGACTGGCTGAACACACACGGATTTAAAGCATCCTGGCATCAGAACGGGAATCTCGACAGCCTGGTAATCAATCTGAAAAAGAACATACCGACCCTGGTGGAATGGAGCGACTGGGGAGGCCACTGGGTACTGGTAACGGGTTATGATACCAGAAATACCCCTGCACTTTCCGACGACGTCATCATATTCGCCGACCCGTACGACCGGCACGACGATAACATGGATGGTTATACCTGGTTCAATGCCGAACGCTTTTATTATATGTGGTATGATGCCCTGCTGTTCGGCACAGTGATGAAACGGATTTATATCACTGCGGATCCCTTGTGAGGATTCATGCTCGCCCTCCCGGATTCGAACATTATTTTCATTCCAAGACCTAAGACGCGGGTTTCCTTTAGTTCTTTGGTAGATGACTGTTTTGGAGGGGGAGCATGCTTCGACTCCCTGCCTGCCGGCAGGCAAGGCCTGCCTGCCGGTAGGCAGGCGCTCAGCATGATAAAAAATCTGTAGGGTCATGCCATGGCATGACCCTACAGATTTGCTGTGAACATTGTTGAGTCACGATAAATCGTGACCCCCTACACAGTTCACATTTATTTTACCAGCTGTACACGCTTCACCAGGGTACGCTCCCCGGCCTGCATCCGCACCACATACATCCCGGCCGGAAGATCAGCATCCCCGAAACGGAAAGTATGATACCCGCGGTACATCACTCCCT
>CAZSQJ010000065.1:0-20447 GCA_964608665.1 uncultured Bacteroidales bacterium
TCCAGCGGATTGCCTTCCGCAGGGAAAACCGCTGTGTGGTGTGCGACAGCGACCTTTACTTCAGCCAGAACCTTGAAGAAGAAGACGTAGACCGGATCTGCCGGGAAAGATACGACAATTGCTAAGGCTTCATCCACTCGAAAACCCGGTAATGCTCCCCGTCCATGCCGAGCGCCCCGTAAACGGCAACAGCAGGCAGGTTCCGCATATCCACATACAGCCTGAGCCCCCGGATACTTTCATCCTGCATGACGATGTCCTGCAAATAAGCATACATTTCCCGGTAAACTCCCTGTCCGCGAAAGGCCTTGTCTACATACACCGATTGTATCCACCACACCGTGCCGTTGCGCCAGTCGCTCCACTCCCGGGTGATCATCAGGGAGGCGATTACCCTTCCTTCCGATTCCGCCACAAAGTATGTTCCCTTCTGGTCATCATCGAAGACAGCCCTTACACCGGCCTCCAATACTGCGGGATCAAGCCGGATGCCCTCGCTTTCATCTGCCATAAGCATCTGAAAGTCAATAATAATGTTCATGTCTTCCTGCTGTGCCTGTCGTATGCGTATTTCCATGATGTAAAAATAAGAAATCAGGTTCAGGGCGGATTGCTTTTGTGTCAATTTTGCGGATAAGGCTGCTTTGGATGTGTCACTTGTAACCGGGAATGATTTGATTTGTGCATTTTCATGCAGTGTCGCGATAAATATTACCTTTGCTTCCTTCAAAGAATAACCCATGAGCGATCAGATCAAGCATGAGTGCGGCATTGCCCTCGTACGTCTGCTACAACCGCTCGAATATTACCTTTCAAAATACGGCACCGCGATCTATGGGCTGAACAAGCTGCATCTGCTCATGGAGAAACAGCATAACCGGGGACAGGACGGTGCGGGTATTGCCTGTGTGAAACTGGATATGGAGCCGGGGAAAAGGTATATCAACCGGGCGCGTTCGAACCAGCAAAGTCCCATCGACGATATATTCCGTAAGGTTTTCGATCACCTGAAAGAGATACGCGAAAAGTGTCCCCACCGGCTGAAAGACAGTGTCTGGCTGAAGGAGAACGTGGCTTTCACCGGGGAATTGCTGCTGGGTCACCTTCGTTACGGGACCTTCGGCCGGTATAATATCGAGTACATCCATCCCGTGATGAGGGAGAACAACTGGATCACACGCAACCTGGTGCTGGCAGGGAATTTCAACCTGACCAACATGGGGGAACTGTTTGATAAGCTGGTTGACCTGGGGCAGTATCCGGTTGAAACATCCGATACGGTCACCATTCTCGAGAAGATCGGTCATTTTCTGGATGAGGAGAATGAAACGCTCTACCAGGAATTTAAGAAGGAAGGACTGTTAAAAAGGGACATTTCGGGTTTGATCGCGCGGCATCTCAACATTGCCAATATCCTGACCAACGCGAGCAAATACTGGGATGGCGGCTATGTGCTGGCCGGACTGCTGGGGCACGGTGACGCTTTTGTGCTGAGGGATCCGGCCGGTATCCGGCCGGCATTCTATTACCAGGATGAGGAGATCATTGTGGCGGCTTCGGAGCGGCCGTCGATGCAGACCACCTTTCATATCCCGCTGGAAAAAATCAGGGAGCTGCCTCCCGGGAATGCCCTCATCATCAAGAAGGACGGAAGCGCGGCTGAATTTCAGATCCGTAAGCCCGTACAACGGAAATCCTGTTCATTCGAGCGGATTTACTTTTCCAGGGGCACCGATACGGATATCTACCGGGAAAGGAAAAAGCTCGGACGATTCCTGGTGCCTGCTATTCTCGATGCTGTTGAAAATGACCTGGAGAATACCGTATTCTCGTATATCCCCAATACCGCCGCCGTTGCCTTTTACGGGGTGCTGGAAGCGCTGAACGACCACTGCAACGGCATCGCCAGGGAGAGGATACTGAACCTTGGCCGTATCCCCAACGCGGAGGAACTGGATGATATCCTCTCTCTCAGGCCCCGCATCGAAAAAGTAGCCGTCAAAGATGCGGCACTCAGGACTTTCATCACCGCCGACCTGCAACGCGATGACCTGGTCGCCCATGTGTACGACATCACCTACGGAACCATCCGCAAAGGGATAGACAACCTGGTGGTGCTCGACGATTCCATCGTCAGGGGAACCACCCTCAGGCGGAGCATCCTGCGTATCCTCTCCAGGCTTGAACCGAAAAAGATCATCGTGGCCTCTTCGGCTCCCCAGATCCGCTATCCCGACTGTTATGGCATCGACATGACCCGCCTGGGCGATTTCGTCGCCTTCCAGGCTGCCATTGCCCTGCTGAAAGACACCCGCCAGGAAAGCGTGATCAACGAGGTTTACCGCAAGTGCCGGGAACAGGAGAACCAAAGCGCGGATGAACCCGTTAATCACGTTAAAGAGATTTACAAAGCCTTCAGAACAGCACAGTTATCAGAAAAAATATCCGCCCTGCTCAGACCGAAGGACATCAGCTCCGAGGTTGTCATTGTATATCAGAAGATTGAGGATCTGCATACGGCCTGCCCGGATCATAGCGGCGACTGGTATTTCACGGGCGATTACCCTACACCGGGGGGCAACCGGGTGGCCTGCCGTTCGTTTATCAATTATATAGAAGGACGGTCGGAACGGGCTTACTGAAATGATATAAGTGAGGATTGTCCCGCCATGAAAAAAGCCTCAGTTCATTTTCAAACCGACAGGGGGGAAAAAGTGAAAAGGCAGAAAACTGAGGTGAAAAGTGAAGTATGAAGTAAGAAACATGAGATATGAAGTATGAGGTATGGGTGAAAATATTTACCATGCAAACAATCCCGAAGGGATGATATGATTGTAGCCTGATGGATACCACAAGTTTATAAAACCCCGAAGGGGTGAAATATTTGCCCGAATCAAGCCCCAAAGTGACGAGAGAATTGAAGGTTGAGGGAAAGACAAAAATCCTTAGCATCTTTGCATTATTATACCAAATAGGTTTGAATACAAAAAAAAGACCCATGAAGACAAAGCTGAATCTTTTCCTGAATGTTTTGCTTGCCGGTCTCCTGTTTTCGTTGCACGGACCAGCTATGGCCCAAACCTGGCAGGTGGTTCACCAGAAGCCTGCCGTCACCCTCTTCGACCTTCAGATCCTGCCTGACGGGATGCATGGTTATGCCACAGGTAACCAGGGTAACCTGAGTGTGGTCTATGCTACCGATGACGGAGGCAATGAATGGAAAAGCCTGCTCATTCCGTTTGCAACCACCGCCCGGATCAATGCCGTCCATTTTGTGAATCAGGATACTGGATGGGTGGCGGGTTATGACGGATTCATCGCCCGGACTTCAGACGGGGGACAGACCTGGGTGCAGCAGATAAGCGGCACAAACCGGAAACTGTACAGAATTCATTTTGTCAGCGACGCCGAAGGCTGGATCACCGGCGGTTGGAACGACGGAACGTCCTACCTGCTCCTTCATACGACAGACGGCGGGCAAAACTGGCAGAACATGAGTTTCGGTTCTAGTGCTTACAGCACGGAGGATGTGTTTTTTATCAATCAGAATACCGGCTGGATCTGCGGGCTTGATAACCAGCTTTACGGACATATTCACCGGACGGATGACGGGGGACAGACCTGGATAAGACAAACTATTCCTAATCAGACTGTTACCGGTGTCAAGATCACAGCCGTTGATTTCATTAATTCCAATAAAGGCTGGGCCACTGTTTCAAGTTTATACCTGAATCCTGCCGGGCCGGTGTTGTATACAGAGGACGGCGGACAGAACTGGGTTGTGCAGACCAGTACCGGTATGGCCTACAACGATTGCATCGATGTAAGGGATTCGCTTCATGTGGCCGTGGTCGGGGTGAACATCCTCGGAAATGCTTCGCAGCAGTTGTTTACGACGGCCGACGGCGGGCAGAACTGGAATGCAGCCACCATGCCCGTTACCAGTTACACTTACGGAGTGCAGTATGTGGGAACAAAGGTGTGGGCCTGCCTGAATTACAGCCAGATCCTCATGAGCGGAAACAGTGGTGCGAACTGGTCGTGGCAGCAATATGCCCCCTTTCTGAAGGATATCGCATTCAGCACGCCCACGGTCGGTTGGACCGTGGCAGGCTCCAATGTTCAGACCGATCACTGGTGTTATAAAACCAACGACGGCGGAAATACCTGGGATACTGATCCGCTTGCTCCGGGCGGAGCCCGGGTGACCTTCACCGGGCACAATGACGGCTGGATGCTTTACGAGGGAAATGCTGCCAAAGTGTTTCACACTCCCGACGGCGGAATCAGCTGGACGCAGGCTGCTGTCGGGACTTCCAACTGGACCGGCGGCATGTTTTTCGCAAGCCAGGACAGCGGCTGGGTATACGGCAGCAACGGGAACCTCCGTTTTTCTTCCAATGGCGGAGCATCCTGGGCCCCGCAGGCAGTGGGTTCTTCCAATTATGTGGAAGCCGTTTTCTTTGTCAATTCCCAGGAAGGATGGGCCGGCGGTGGATACGGTGGCGGATCGGGATTTATCTCCCATACCGTCAATGGCGGAGCCAGCTGGTCGCTGCAAACATATCCCGGTTCAGAACACATCATGGCCCTCTTCTTCCTCAATAATCAGCAGGGATGGGCTTCCGCAGCAGGAGGGAAAGTGTACCGTACCACCAACGGCGGACAAAGCTGGACGTTTGCCGGACAAGTCAATGATTTCTTTGCGGAGGAGTTGTTGTTTACCGATGCCCACAGCGGTTGGATGGCTGCCAATACCGACAACAACAACGGTTTTAAAGGGAAGATCTACCGTACCACCAACGGGGGCGTAACCTGGACACTGGATTACAGCAACCCCTGGAACAACAGCACCATCAAGGCGCTTGCCAGGCAATCCGACAACACCCTCTGGGCATGCGGCGGCCATGCCACCATTTTGAAATACCAGATTACCACGGGAGTGGAACTGCCTGAAAAACACCCGGCCGTGAATCTCCACACCTGGCCCAATCCCGCATCCGGCATGGTGAATATTGCCCTGAATACCGGAAGCAACGAAACGGTCGAACTTGCCGTTTTCGATCTGCATGGAAAGCGTGTCAGCACAATCCACCAGGGCAGCCTGGCACCAGGTAACCATGTTTTCCGCTGGGATATTTCCCTGGCAGGAACCGATCGCCCGGCCCCCGGCCTGTACCTGCTCCGGATGATCACCGGTGAAACTGTTGCCACAGGCAAAATCATCTTACAGTAAACCTGAAGAAATATTAGAAAGCAGGCCTGTACGGCAGACAATTTCCTGATCTTTGTCTGTAACCGCGCTGGAAAATGACAGCACTCCATCAATTGATAAGCATATGATACGCATATCCGGTTGATCCTTTTCAGTGATATTGATTTCTAAGAGAATATCATGTTTATTTCAGGAATTATATTACCTTTGCACCCTTCAAACCAGGTGTCCGATGGTGTAATGGCAGCACAAGAGATTTTGGTTCTCTTGGTCTAGGTTCGAGTCCTGGTCGGACAACAAAGTAATCCATTAGAAGCCTGTAAATGAGCAATTTACGGGCTTTATTTATATTATCATGAACAATCCCGTCAGAGTCCGTTTTGCGCCCAGTCCTACCGGTCCCCTCCATATCGGAGGCGTCAGGACTGCCTTGTATAATTATCTGTTCGCCAGGAAAACCGGAGGAAGTCTCATCCTCAGGATAGAAGACACCGATCAGACACGATTTGTGCCCGGGGCGGGGGAATATATCACCGAAGCCCTTCAATGGTGCGGCATTGAATTCGACGAGGGAGTGGAAAACGGCGGGCCATACGGACCCTATCGCCAGTCGGAACGGAAAGCACTGTACAGACCCTATGCCGAACAACTGATCCTTCAGGGGAATGCCTACTATGCCTTCGACACACCGGAAGAACTGGAAGCTGCCCGTAAGGCGGAAGCCAATTTTCAGTATGATGCTTCCACACGGATGCGCATGAAAAACTCCCTGACCCTGGGCATGGAAAGAACGCAGGAATTGCTTGCCGGCGGCACCCCTTATGTGGTCCGTATCCGCATTCCTTCCGGCGAACAGGTCTTTATGGAAGATGTGATCCGTGGAGAAGTGACCGTCCAGACAGCCATTCTCGATGATAAAGTACTGTTTAAATCTGACGGCATGCCCACCTATCACCTGGCCAATGTGGTGGACGACCACCTGATGCACATCACCCATGTGATCCGCGGAGAAGAATGGTTGCCGTCGGCTCCCCTGCATGTGTTATTGTACCGTTACCTTGGCTGGGAAAATACCATGCCCCGTTTTGCTCACCTGCCGCTGCTTCTCAGACCCGATGGCAACGGAAAACTCAGCAAAAGAGACGGAGACAGGCTGGGATTCCCGGTTTTTCCCCTGAAGTGGATTGATCCGGTATCGGGAGAATCATCTTCCGGTTACCGCGAAGCGGGTTTCCTGCCGCAGGCTTTCATCAATTTCCTTGCCCTGCTTGGCTGGAACCCGGGAACGGAACAGGAGTTGTTCGGTATGGATGCCCTGGTGCAGGCTTTTTCCCTCGACAGGGTGCAAAAGGCCGGTGCCCGCTTTGACTATGAAAAAGCCAAATGGTTCAACCAGCAGTACCTGAAGGAACTTCCGGCTGCTGTCCTGGCCGGAAACCTTGCTGCACAGGCAGGAAACGTCAAGCTTCCCTCTGAATCAGTATTCCTTGAAAAAGCCTGCGACCTGGTCAGGGAAAGGATCACCTTCCTGACAGACCTTCCTGAGGCTACTGCTTATTTCTTTGAAGATCCTGCATCCTACGACAGTGATATGCTGAAAAAGCGGTGGAAAGAAGAAACGCCTGGATTGATTGCCGGCTTTTACGAACTGCTGGAAGAAGCGGATTTTTCTGATCCTGAAGTACTTGAAGGATTGTTTAAACAGTATACCGAAACCAACCACCTGAACAGCGGTGCCGTGCTTGCTCCCCTGCGCATGCTGCTTACCGGAAGGGCCGGAGGTCCCGGCGTCTTTCACATCATGAGCCTGCTCGGAAAAGGAACCACCCTCCGCCGCCTCAACCCAAACCACTATCTTCCCATTATCGGATAGCAGTAAGGGCGAATGGCCATTCGCCCTTACATCCCCCCACCAATAATCCCCACAACCTATGTCAACCATCTCCCTCGAAAACATGGAATTCTTCGCTTACCACGGACACTTCCCGGAAGAACAGATCATCGGGACACAATTCCTGGTCAGCTTTACGTTTGAAGCCGATACTACAGAAGCGGAAATCAACGACGACCTTTCCCTAACCGTTAATTATCAATCAGTATATCAATTGATTAAAAAGGAAATGGAAACGCATTCCAAACTGATTGAGCATGTTGCCCTGCGCATCCTGACCAGCGTGTGTGAAGCCTTTCCTGGCATTACCTGGGCCAGGGTCAGGGTGGCCAAGATGAACCCTCCCCTGGGAGGCAAGACCGGCAGTGTCAGCATCACCCTGTCCACAGATAATTTGTAATTTCGCAGGTTCTGTATCTATCATCATCATCTGGTTATGACAAAACAATATAAACGTACCACCATCACCTCTGCACTGCCTTATGCCAACGGCCCCATTCATATCGGGCACCTGGCCGGGGTTTACGTTCCTGCGGATATCTTTGCCAGGTATCTCAGGCTGAAAGGAGAAGCGGTCATTTATATCGGAGGCTCCGACGAACACGGGGTTCCCATTACCATCAAGGCACGTCAGGAAGGTATTTCTCCCCAGGATGTGGTCGACCGTTATCACGCAATGATCGAACAATCTTTCCGTGAATTCGGAATTTCGTTTGATATTTATTCAAGGACCAGCCTGCCAGTGCATCACCAGACCGCTTCTGAGTTTTTCTCGAAGCTTTATGAAAAGCATGTCTTTACCGAAGGTACCTCGCTGCAGCTTTACGATGAGGCCACGGGCGAATTTCTTGCCGACCGTTACGTGACCGGGACCTGTCCGCACTGCGGCAATGAAAAGGCTTACGGCGACCAGTGTGAAAACTGTGGCACCAGCCTTGCCGCCACCGACCTGATCAATCCCAGGTCGGTACTCAGCGGCAATCCCCCCGTGATGAAAGAAACCACCCACTGGTACCTTCCCCTCGACCGCTATTCCCCCTGGTTGCGGGATTGGATACTCGAATCGCATAAGGATGACTGGAAAACAAATGTTTACGGGCAGTGCAAATCCTGGATCGATCTGGGACTGCAACCCAGGGCCGTGACCCGCGACCTGGACTGGGGGGTTAAAGTCCCTCTGGAAAAAGCAGCGGGCAAGGTGCTCTATGTCTGGTTTGATGCACCCATCGGATATATTTCGGCAACCAAAGACTGGGCTGCAAAAGAGGCCGGGCGTGACTGGGAAAAATGGTGGAAAAGCGATGACACCCGTCTGTTGCATTTCATCGGGAAAGACAACATCGTATTCCATTGTATCATCTTTCCGGTGATGCTGCATGCCGAAGGAAGTTTCCTGGTGCCTGACAATGTACCTGCCAATGAATTCCTGAATCTGGAGGGGGACAAGATCAGCACTTCACGCAATTGGGCCGTTTGGTTGCACGAATATCTCACCGATTTCCCGGGCAAACAGGATGTGTTGCGCTATGTGTTGTGTGCCAACGCTCCTGAGACCAAGGACAACGACTTTACATGGAAAGACTTCCAGGCACGCAACAACAATGAATTGCTGGCCATTTTCGGGAATTTCATCAACAGGACCCTGGTGCTTACCGATAAGTATTTCCGGGGGAAGGTACCTCCCCTTGGCGGTGAACTGAACGCCTCCGACAAGGATACCCTCAGGGAACTGTCGCAATTTCCTGCAAGGATATCATCAAGTCTTGACCAGTTCCGCTTCAGGGAAGCCCTTAATGAACTGATGAACCTGGCCAGGCTGGGCAATAAATACCTTACGGAAAATGAGCCCTGGAAACTCGCCAAAGAAGAAGGATTGCCATTCGCCCCAGATAGTGCGGGCGAATCGCCATTCGCCCCGACACGGACCGGGAACATCCTCCATATCGCCCTTCAGATCTGTGCAAGCCTTTCCATCCTTTCAGAGCCTTTCCTGCCCTTCACGGCCGGGAAAATCCGGGAAATGATGAATACCATGCCCACTGGCTGGGATCAGGCAGGCAAACGGGACCTTCTTCCCCCAGGCCATCAATTGAATCAACCCGCCTACCTGTTCGAAAAGATTGAAGATGCGCAGGTGGAGGCCCAGGTTGAGAAACTCAGACGCCCTCCGGAAAAGAACATTGCAGACGAGAAACCGGCGGTACTGCCGGCTAAGGACATGATAACCTACGATGATTTTTCCAGAATGGACATTCGTACCGGTACCATCCTTGCAGCCGAAAGAGTCCCCAAAACCAAAAAACTGCTTCGCCTGACCATCAGCACCGGCGTCGACACCCGCAGCATCGTATCGGGAATAGCAGAATACTATGAACCTGAACAACTCATCGGGAAAAAGGCCTGCTTTCTGATTAACCTGGAAACCAGGGAAATCAAAGGCAACCCATCCGAGGGGATGATCCTGATGGCCGAAGATCCCGGTGGAAAGCTCACCCTGGTGGCACCGGCGGAAGAGACCGCCGACGGAAGTACTGTTAAATAAATGACAACATGATGCTCAACTTTCGATTCGCACTGATCCCGCTGTTTATCCTGACCCTCGGGTGTTTTGCAAGGGCGCAGGAAAACAAAGTCATGGTACCTTTCCTGAAACAGGCCCCCGTGATAGACGGGATGCTGGACAAGGATGTTTTTCCAAACCCGCTTGTTTTTCCGCATGTGGAAAGATCATCGGATGATAATCCCATCAACCAGGCTTATTACCAGTTTGCCTATGGTACGGATTTCCTCTATGTCTTCGTGAGGTATTTTGCCCTCCGGGTTGAGACCCGCGACCGTGCTTACCAGAATGGAGACGGCATCCTCCTGATGGTTGGAAATTCAAAATCAGGCAATGAAGCCACAGACGAATACATGGTACTGGGATTTTCTGCCAGTACGGGATGGGACGGGAAATTCCAGTGGTATTTTAATAAGGAACTCACCATGAAGCGGTACGGGGAGGAAGTGAAGGTTATGACCGGTCATCATGGGTATTATGCCGAGATGGAAGTGCTGATCCCCTGGCAAACCCTGTATCCGTTCAATCCATTCCTTCAGCCCGTGCCCATGGCATTGAACCTTTGCTTTACGGACGCCATCGGCGAGAAAGAAAAAAATACGTTCTTCCTGGTAAAGGATGACCGGATGCAATCGGAAGACAGTCCCAGGAAATACCTCCTGCCGGAATTCGCCCCTGTGGAAGCATCGGAGGATCCGGATTTCTTTGTGGTATTGCAGCAAAGTACCGTCCTGCCGGTTGATCCGGTGGTTTTTGCCCTGTATTCCTTCTACCTGAAAGCCGATACCATGTTGTTAAGGAGTACGGTATATTCCGGTGAAAATACCGTGGCTTTCTCTCAGATGGATACGCTCAAAACGGGTACGGATAAAAAAATCCTTTATCAGAAGACCCGTTCAAACTTTCCTGTTGGCGGATACAGATTGCATCTTGAAGTTCTATCCGGGGGAAAGACCGTATTCCGGGAGGACCAGTATTTCTCGGTGCTACCCGAGTTGATCCCTTCCGACCTCAAAGCTTATATCGACAAACTGAAACCCCGCTTATTACCGGGAACCTATAACACTCTGATGTTTCATATACAGGATTATGAAACCCAGTTACGGAAACTCAAACCCTACCAGACCTGTTATGACCTTCGCCTGCAGGCGAACCGCATCACTTATCTGATTGACCGCATGGAGAAAGGGGATGAGATCGTTTCGCGCCAGAAAGGCCTGATGCGAAGGGCTTATTTTTGCAAGGAAGACTCAAGCTTTCAGCCATACAGCCTTTTCGTACCACGCTATTATGAAAGGGATGCGTACCGCTATCCCCTGGTCGTTTATTTGCATGGCAGCGGCGAAGATGACAGGACACTTTCTTCCTTTCTCGGAACAGCCACCGGGGATTTCATGGTGCTGGCTCCCAACGGACGGGGCAATTCCGACTGTTTTGCCACACCCGTAGCCCTGAGAGATGTAAGGATGGCCATTGCCGATGTGACAGCCAACTACTCCATCGATACCACACGTATCATCCTTGCCGGATTTTCCATGGGAGGATACGGTGCCATGCGCGTGTTTTACGAATATCCGAAACTGTTCTCCGGCGCGGCCGTGATAAGCGCTGACCCCAACCTGGCCGCCACATGGCTCGGCGGAAAGCACCCGGATTTTTCCGACTCAAGGTACCTCGACGTTTTCAGAAATAAGGAAGTGTTCGTCTATCACGGGAAAAACGATATGAACGCCCCTTACGGAAAAATGGCGGATGCAGTCGCCAAAATGGAAAAAGCCGGCGCAAAAGTTCAGTTTGTCACCCAGGATAGCGGTCACGATGCCATGAACGAGGAAAGCCGCTTCCATTTCGTGATGTGGCTGAGAAAAATGAGCGGCTACGAAGATAAAAAGTGAGGAATGCCGGCCTGGTACCGGTGATTGACAGTTTTTTAATTTACAGGATCATGAGACACAGGTTTTTTGCTTCCGCATTGCTGCTGCTGAGCAGCTTTCAGTTTGTGTCAAGGGCACAGAATGTCAATGGTGTGGTGGTACTCGACAGCCTGAACCTGAAAGTGATCAGGGTCTGGGGCACCCACCAGGAAAGAGGCTATGCCTGTGGTTACCTCCTGGCCGGTGATCTCGAACAAATGTTGAATAATTATGTAAAGCCAATCTTCGGTGCCAGTTATTCAACAGCCCGCAGCCTTGTCAATGCCGGCAATGACCTGCAGATAGACCAGGAGTATTATTCGGAAGCCCAGGCCATGGTAGACGGACTGACTGCCGTAACAGGAAATCCCGGGTCTCTTGATGTCCTCGATGTGCTTGTGGGAAATTGCCTGCTCGACCTGATGAGTCTGCTTGGAATGAAATGCAATATGGGCTGCTCCAGCCTGCTGAACTGGGGCGATGCCACCCTGGGAACACCCCTCGACGGGAAAGCGGTGATTTCCAGGCATCTCGACTGGCAAATCAACGGCACCCTGATCAATAACCAGGTGATGGTGGTGCATCAGCCCTCCGGACCCGGTAAGCAAAACTTCGCATTGATCGGCTTTGCCGGGATGATGTCCGCCCTGTCAGGCGTAAATGCCACCATGGGTGTCTTTCAGCATGTGATGGACGACTTTTCGGGAAACGGCCAGCACAACCTTCAGTTTAAACCGGTTTGGTTTGCACTCCGCGATGCACTCGAACATGCTGATTACAACGGAGACGGGAATAGCAATGTGATGGATCTGAAGGCATCACTTGATGATTCACCAAATGGTTTCGCCGATGCCTGGATTATCAGTGCCCTGGCCGCTACCCAGCCAAACGACAGCCTAACCGCCATGATCGCGGAGATCACTCCGGCTGCCCCGACGCATACCTACCGCTTCAACACATACCCTGACAGCATCCCGGGAGATAATCTGTATACGGCCAATAACCAGATCGCAAGGAACAATGCCATGCACTTCTGCACCCGCTACAATGCCATCCGCAGCCATCTCGGCAATGGCACGCTCATCGGGCTGAACGAAAACTGGAACCTGATGCGCGACTGGTCGCACCTTTCACACAATATCCAGTTCATGCAGTTTGCTCCTGAAGCCAGTCACCTGAAAATCGCCGTCAGAACAAACCAGCCTGCCTATCAAAGCAATGCTGTCACGTTTAACCTGGGGGACCTTCTGAATCAAACGACGGGGTTTCCCAATAATGAAAGTGGAAATACATTCACCTTGTGGCCCAATCCCTGCCGCGATTTCCTCTGGCTGTCACCCCGGAAAGGCCCGGCAGTGATCAGATCGGTGAAAATGCTTGATACCCAGGGGAAAGTGGTTTTTACACAGGGGAGAAAGAAGAAGAGCCTGGACCGTATTCCGGTACATGGATTGCCTTCAGGTTTGTACCTCCTGATCATTGAAACCGGACAGGGGATTGAAAAATACCGGGTAATCAGGGAATAAGGCCTGCCGTGAAGCCTGACAATCACCGGTTGCCGGGGGCATGTACGGGCCAATGCCCGGCCTCATCCGGCTGTCGGATTGAGTATGTTATTAATGAAAAACCTGTTCAGCCGCTTTTCATAAGTCATTGGGGAACTCAGGAATATGTACGTTTCAAGCACTTTGCCCACAGAAGGAGCATACATGGTATTGATGTACCTGGGATTGATGATTCCGTTGACAGGGTGGGTGATGTGAATGGTTCCTTTGCAGTTCAGCACATCAAATGTTCCGGCCGGTACAACTACAGGATCGACCGGGTCTTCCATCTTATATGAACTTGTAAAAAGCGTGTCCTGGTCAACGATGGAATTCGTCTGATACAGGATATCGGTGAAATTTTCAGATGAAAAGAGCCTTTTGCCAAGGTGATTCACCAGGTAATCCGAAGAATCGCGCAGCATACTCACAATCCCATACTGATTGTTAACCGGGTAATTCGTACCTGTCAAAATATAGTATGTATTACCCCTGATAAGCGTATCACGGTCAACACGGACGCTGTCGCTGTAAGTTAACTGGGTTTCATTCCCCAGAGAGTCGATTTTATAATGATCATAAATCCAGTAACTTCCGATTAATAAGGGGGTGTAATCCGGTACGGGGATTTCATCCTGATTGTCGTTGTTTTCCTTTTTACAGGCAAGGAAAAGGACCATAGACATAAGAACGAATAAAACTGAGTACTTCATAATTTTATGGTTTTGGGTTTGACAATTGACGCAGGAATGATGATCATATCTGTCTGTCAGGCTCAGGTCCGTGTATACTCAGTCTTGACAGGTTTGCGAACGCAAAGCTGTTTAGACTGAGTTATGCCGTACACCGTTATTAGACACTTTTTCGCAAACCTGTTCCGTGTCGGTATAAATCGGGGATGCTGAAAAACGAATGCGTAGTATCAATATTGTTATCAGGTGAACATTGTCTGCCGGAGTGAAATTGTCACTACCTTCGTTGAGACTGAAACTATCCTTAATATCAGTTTGCCGATGAAAACAAAAGTGATTCTTTTATCCGGACTTAGCCTGATGGTGTTCATCCAATGGACACCTGCCCCGGGCCAGGTGCCGGAGGTGAGCACCTGCATGGGAACCGGCCAGCCCGGGTTTGTGAACGGGTCTGTTGATACAGCCCGCTTCAACCATCCATTCGGCCTTTGTATGGCCTTCGACGGTACGCTGTATGTTGCCGATGCCGATAATCATTGCATCCGGGCAGTCATACCCTTCAGCAGTGCCGTCACCCTGGCCGGGACCGGCCAGGCGGGTTTTCTTGACGGACCCGCTCTGAATGCACTTTTCAACAGCCCTGCGGGGGTGTGCATTGATCCTGATTCCAATATTGTCTATGTCAGCGACTTTCAGAATCACAGGATCAGGAAGATCAGCAACGGTTATGTGACGACCCTGGCAGGCAGCGGTGTGGCCGGATACCTTGACGGCCAGGGAAATCAGGCCCGCTTCAATTATCCCCGCGGCATCTGTCGCGACCAGGCGGGTAATCTGTATGTGGCCGACAGCTGGAACCACCGGATCAGAAAGATTAGCCCTGACGGAACAGTGACAACCTGGGCAGGTGGAGGAACGGCCATGGGTGTGGGTTCTGTGGGTGCCCTGGTAGACGCACAGGATACCGCGGCCCGCTTTTATACCCCTGCCGGGCTGACAGCCGACCTCCAGGATAACCTCTATGTGGCCGATGCCTATAACCACAGGATCAGAAAGATAACCCCACAGCAGCAGGTGACCACGCTGGCAGGCAGCGGATCCTCAGGTTCCGGACAGGGCGCTTACCTGGACGGCCCGGCCGGCACAGCCCGCTTCAATACCCCTACCGAAGTGTTCTATTCATGCTGTTATTGTCCCGGCAACACTGAAGTCGTCTTCGTTTCCGATACCTATAACAACAGGATCAGAGCCGTGAGAAACTTGGCGGTGAGTCCCGTCGTGTCAACATATGCAGGCAACGGACAGCCTGCCTTTATCGACGGACCGGCCGATTCGGCATCCTTTCACTTCCCCAGGGCGCTCACAGGGATCTTTGGCGATGCCACCTGCTGGATGTTCATTGCGGATTATAACAACCATGCCATCCGGATGATCCAGGACTATTTCGGGGGGACAGACATCCCGGAACAGCCGTCAGCGGAAGCGGCTTTCTATCCCAATCCCTCGCTGGGTGTGGTATATATCAGAAATGAAGAACTGCATAAGGGACCCCATACCGTTGATGTGTACGACAGCCATGGCCGCCTCGTCCACCGGGAAGCAAACGTCGCAGGCAGGCCGGCATTGTTAAACCTGACACATCTGAAGCAAGGTTTATACCTGATCAGGATGGAGCGGCAGGATGGGAGAGGCTTTGCCGCAAAGCTCCTATTGCAGACCGATCATTAGGGAAAGACCGGTTTAAAAAAGTATAACGGCACATTTTATTCCTCAATAAGAAAAAACTTTTTTATGGACAGTTCACTGAAAAATGACTTTCTTGAACGCTGGACCCGGTACTTCTCCGGTGCAGGCAAACCAATACTGTTGTTTTACAGCAATGAATTGCATGCTGCGGAGCCTGTGAGAAAATTCAGCGGGCATCATTGCATGATAGCCGACCTTATTCGTGTGTTCAGGGGGGGAGCCCTGGCTTTTGGTGCCGACAACATTGGTTGTGCCGGGGGAAAGCGCTATTGCGGTTTTTCGGAAACACTGAGACCGGAATTCGGTTATTTCCTTTCTTATGGGATCCCGGGCAAGCTGGAGGGAGAAAGGTATAAAAAAGACCCTGAGACTGTCGCAGCCCTGATGCAGCATGTCCCGGTCAGCAAAGCGCCGGCAAAATGGCTGATCGCAAAACCATTTGAGCAGGCAACAGAAGCAGACCACCCGGAGGTGGTGCTCTTTTTCGCTACGCCCGATGTTTTGGCCGGACTGTTTACCCTGGCCAATTTCGACCGGACAGACCTTTACGGGGTGAAAGCTCCCTTCTGCGCCGGCTGCGGTTCGGTGGTGCAGTACCCTTTGCTTGAAAACAGCAGGGACGATCCGGATTGCATTCTCGGGATGTTCGACAGCTCAGCCCGGCCCCATGTTCCGGAAGGCTTGTTGTCCTTTGCCATTCCGTTCAAAAGGTTCGAAAAGCTGGTCGCATATATGGACGAGAGCTTCCTGATCACTAAAACCTGGGATGTGATGCGGAAGAGAATGGCGGTGCCTGTATCTATCTAGTCAAACCTGGTGAAATCAAAATTCCTGATATACTCCGTAAAGGTTTTGACTCTCTTTATATCACCTCTGTTAAAGAGCATATGTTCACAGTCATAGACTTTACGGATATCTGTTTTCCTGTTTGTCGAAGCCCTGAGCAAAGCTTGCTTTAGATCAGAAGAATGATGGATGTTGCATTTGGACCCTAAGTATTCAAAGTTGGGGATGGCAAAATCTATCAGCGAAGCAATGTCGAAGAAATCCCGGTCCTTACCGCGTTTTACACAAGCAGCAATCTTGGAGGAAAACATGATATCCAAAGGAACCACCTTAACCGGGCTGGAAATTCCAAAACGATTGATGGTCTTAATTTCAGATTGATAATTAAAATGATGTGGTTCAGCTTCAATCTTGATAAAAAATTTTGTTTCTTTCTGCTGGCTTAATCCCAATTTATATTTAAGTTCCGGGAATACATAAACCCTGCGAAAAGCATTCAGGTTTAGATATTTCTGCTTGTCTTCTATGAAAAGATCAACACCCAGAGATTGCAGATCCTTTTCAACCCTGCTTGTTAATTCAATGAAACCATCCCTGGTCAGGTTATGACAATCAAAATCAAGATCTTCGGAAAATCGTTTCAGATCATAAAAATACCGCAGTGCGGTGCCTCCCAGAAAACTGATTTTGTCACCTGACTTATTGTTGAAAAGCGATTGAAGCATGTGATGATGGAAATACTCTTTCACCATTTGGTCATAAAATTCCGGCTTTTGCAGTGCAGATGGGTACTGCCGGATTATTTCGTGCAAGGCTATCATGAGCTGTAAATTTTTCTGATCAGCTTCACTTTTTTCTCAAGGGTCTTTATATGAAACTTTTCCAGGTAGCTGTCCATTTTAGTCCAGTCAAGCCCGTCGAGTGCGTTTTCATTAAAACGGATTCCTGCAAGATCTTCAGCAGTCTTGTAAAAATCGTAAATATAAAGCAGATCGAGGATGGCCTTTTCCCTGTCAGCGATCATGATGCTGCGCTTCAGACCAAGCACATTGGTCTCCATTAACGTATAGCCGAAGAAATATCCGGGACTGACAGCATAGTATTTAAAGGTTCTGCCTGATATGGTAAAAGCTGATGTCTTCCTGGTGGTAACAGAAGTGGAATCCACGATGTGTTCAGGTATTAAACCGTAGAAAGCCAGTGCTTGCTGGTGGCTGATATAGGATGGACGGTAAATATTGTTGGCTATCAGAAATGCATGATCTGGTACGGATAGTAATTCCCTGAAACAATACCACTTGTTCCGCAGCCTGCAGATATACCCCTGCTTTTGCCAGTACAGCAGGTTATCAGTATTAAAAGCAGGATACCGCAGACGAATATGGTCTGTGGAGAACAGCCCCTGCTGGAAAAATGCTTCTCTGAACCTGTTGTAATTTAAATTCATTATATTTCTAAATATCCGCAAATATACGGATAAAATGGAACTTTATGTCATTTGGGAGGGAAAATTTTCACTAATTCCATCCCGGCACGAAACATGACGCAGTAACACACATCGCACTCCTGTGGTCTTTGGCACAAATGCACTTAGTTGATATTACGAGAAATTAATAGATAATCAATCTGACTTTGTTAAGAAAAAGATTCAGCGCTGGGGAGATGTCCTGAAATGTCCTGTCTTAATCGGGAGGTGGATAATAGGATCCGTTCAAATCGCCATAACATATCCCTTTAATCAGTATGTTGAAGTTTCCACAAGCAGTCAGGTCAATCTCATACCGGTCAAACACCCAATCCCCGACGGGAAAAGTCTGGATTAACTCCAGGTAGCGTCTCCCGATCAGCAAGGCATCTATTGCGTTGACAGACTGGTCATTGTTCACATTGGCTGCATCAAATTTTAATCCGGTAAGGATACTCATTTCAGTATAATGCAACAAGACAAGTTGTGCATCAATGGCATTGATTCCGCCACTTGGTTTATCCGCCACAAAAATAAGAGTGTAAATATTCGGTGGCAGGGAATCAAAGTTAAATTGACCATTTTGATCAGTAATTATGGTTGAAACTGGATCATTGTTGAGCTGCAGTATTACCTGAATGTTGGAAAGTGCACTTGAAATGCTGTTATCATAGGTAACAGTTCCATGAAGCTGTGAGGTTGTAACTGGTATGATGTTGAATGATCTTATTTCACTGGATGTAAAAGCATTTGTCATGTCATATGCAATCACAGGCCATGTGTAATTTCCGGTGGCCGAAATATTAAGGGTATAGGATGTAGTTGTATCAGCGAGAATAATAACCGGATGGCCGGAAACCTGTAATTCATATCTCAGTATCCCGGTTCCGGAGTCAAAGGCAGGTTGCCATTCAAAGGTTACATTCCCTGCTTCAATATCATCATCTGCAGCGGGAGAAAACAATAAAAACGTCTGTGGCGGCTCCCAGTCAACAAAGAATGTCCAAACCTGATTTGACTGCCTGACATTTCCAACACGATCATAGGCTAGAATAAACCAGGTGTATGCACCCTGAGACAGTATATTTGTCGGTGAACTTGTTGTTTGGGAAACCGGGATACTGTCACGGTTGATACTTCCATTGATCCATAACTGATATTTGCGTAAGCCACTTCCGTTTGTACTGTCGGATGTTGGTTGCCAGGTGAAATTGGGAGTTGGCAGACTGGTGATCTGGTTGTTGGCGGGAGCAGTAAGATTGAATGGCCTTGGTTGTGCATTATCACAATAAAACATGCCAACGGCACTTGCCTGGTTGTTGCCAGGAGAGTCATATCCCCTGACAAACCAGTTATGTGGGCCATAGGTCAAACCATTGACAATCGCGTAAGTTGTGTCATTCAGGTTGTCTATTACCATATTTCCATCCACCCATAACTGGTATTTCTGCAAACCAATGCCCGCATCAACGGCTGAAGTCCAGGAGAAAATGACGTAATCAGGGATTACATAGGTCGATTGAACCGGTTGAATCAGGGAACAAAGTCCTCCAAGACTTGGATAAGCCCTGTTCGCAGCTTGAAGATATGCTCCGTTCATTAATGTACAATTGTTACCTGTCACCTGGCCATATAAAATACCTGACTGAAAGGCATCGTTACATCTCCAGTAACCGGCCAATCCAACTTCTTGTGGATCAATTAATTTATCATAGTTTTCGGCTATCTCAGAACCACTTCTGTTGTAACTCCATACCCTTATTTCATCCAGTTCTCCGGAAAAATAGTTATATCCGTTTCTGCTGGCCCGGCCAATATTAAATTTCGAGCTTGAGTTAATCTGACCTGTATTTGAACCAAACGATGCATCAAGTACTCCATTAACATATATGTTCAGATTGCCGTACTGAGCATCATGCGAGATGGCAATATGATACCAAATACCTGGCTGAAAACAGGTTGCCGTATAGCGGTTGCCAGACCAAAGATTACTGCCTCGGTAATATCTGTAGTATATTCTCCCATCACTGCTGAGGGCAAGATATGTTGGGTCATTATCCATGATTCCCTGTTCTGATCCAATTGATGATGTTTTTATCCAGGCTTCCATTGTAAAATAATTATTCAGGCTTATTCCATTATTACTGATTGCATATGAACCTCCGACATGGATACAGTTATCAGCCTGACCTGGGGCCATATTGTCAACCCGGATAATATTTGTTTCATTGGATGAAATTTCATTGCCTGCAAGATCAACCGCTTTAACAAACCAGGTATGGGATTCATTCGTTAAACTGGTGTTAAGTGTTGTTGATGTGGAGGTGACCGGAATATTATTCACTGCCAATATCCCATCAATCCACAATTGATATTTTCCCAGCCCGCTATGAGCGTCATTCGATCCATTCCAGGCAAAAGTCGGTGAAAGCGATGTTGTCCAGGCATTATTTACTGGTGTTACAAGGTTAAATGCTGCAGGTGGGGTCGCATCAATCAGGACACTCCAAACCTCATTGGATGTGATGGTTCCTGCACCTACTGCCACCACATACCATGTATGCAGTCCTTGGGACAGGAATTCACCGGGTAAAATCTGGTAGTATGTTGTCGTAATATTATCCTTCTTGATCAT
>CAZSQJ010000066.1:0-20373 GCA_964608665.1 uncultured Bacteroidales bacterium
AAAAGAATGCATGACAAAACCAAGGTAGGTCAGTGATTGAAAAATCGGGTATCTGTAGGGACATGCCATGGCATGTTCTTGCTGTTTCAAACCGGCTTCTGTAGGGTCACAATATATCATGACCCTACACCCCCCACCGGAACGTAATTAATTAAATATCAGATTGATAGCTTGCCATATTAAAAAATTTCTGTAGGGTCATGCCATGGCATGACCTTGCTGTTTCAAACCTGCATGACCTTCCCGTTTCAAACCTGCATGACCTTTCTGTTTCAAACCTGCATGACCTTTCCGTTTCAAACCTGCATGACCTTCCCGTTTCAAACCTGCATGACCTTTCCGTTTCATAAGCCTGCGCAGACATTTCGGTGCGCGTTGACGGATGTAAGCATTAATCCGGGTTTGGGGATAAAAGCTCCCTCACCATGGATTCAACATCCGCCAGGATCAGAGGGTATTTTTTCTCCAGCTCCGGAGAGAGGGAATCATCGAACACCAGGTCTTCTATGATCTCAACCGCAATGATGTGAATGTGTTCCGGAACTTCCATTTTTAGTTGCCGCCCCAACTCCAGGGCTGTCAGGAAAGAAATATCGTGGAAATTGGAAACATGCAGGGTTTCCTTGAAACTGGCCGGTGTAAGATAATAGACCGCCCCGGGTTCCCGGGTACCTGTCTTGATGGCATCAATGATGAATACGGTGGCGTAAGGCCTGAAAAGTTCAAGCAGCTCCATCCCTCCCAGGTTCGCGGTCTCCCAGGTGATCAGGGGCGAATGCAGCCGGGCCGACAAATCCTCCACCAGCCTTGGACCAATGCCATCATCGGTGAGAATGATATTCCCCAGGCCGAGGATCAGTATTTTTTCCTGGTTTTCCAATTATCGTCAAAGTGAACCTTTTTACACTGAAGACCCGGTTTATCGCAAAACAAACTGATCCCCTCCGGAAACAATCCTTCGACTCCGATCGGGATGACCAGACACGAAACCACCAAACAACGTACCCCCCAAACGTCTAAACCCTAAACTATCAACCCTAAACTCTAAACGCTAACCCCTCAACTACTCACTATTCACAACTCACTATTTACTAAACCTCAATCCCTCCTCGCACTGTCCAGCAGATTCCCGTCCTTATCCCTGATATTCAATATCATGGGCATATTGCCCGGCAGACTGTGGGTAGCGCAGCTGAAACAGGGATCATAAGCACGAAAAGCCATTTCGATCATGTTCAGGGTCCCTTCGGTAACTTTGGTTCCTTTGGTGATGAGGCCCTGGGCAGCTTTCTTCAGCGACATACAGATGGCCGCATTGTTGTTGGTGGTTCCGACAATGATATTGGCTTTTTTCACGATCCCCCGCTCATCAGTCCAGTAATGGTGGGTAAGCGTTCCACGCTGGGCTTCCACGATACCAACACCTTCACCCACGATTCCCTGGATGGGGGCGCGGAGGTCTTTTCCCGTGATGTCGGGGTCTTCGGCAAGTGCAAGGCAGTGTTCGGCACTGTACAACAGTTCGATCAGCCTGGCCCAGTGCATGGCAAGGGTGTTGTGTACGGGTTTCCCTCCCAGGATATTGTACATCTTTTCGTATTCGGCCTGTGCCAGGGGTGTAGCCATACCTTCGGCGGCGTTGAGACGGGAAAGGGGAGTGGCCTGGTACACGCCTGAGTCTTTGCCTTCCGTAAATCCTTTCCAACCCACTTTTTTGAGGTAAGGAAACTTCAGGTATGACCAGGGTTCCACCCTTTCCTCCACATAATCTCTGTATTCCGCCGGTCCGTAAAGACAATGCTCTGCCCCTTCCGGGTCCACCACCCGAACCTTTCCGTCATAGAAATTGACCTTCAGGTTCTCATCCACCAGTCCCATGCTGTAAATCTTCAGGCTGTATGGCCCGTGCAGGATCAGATCCACATAATCACGATTTGCCAGGACCACATCCTCAAAAATTTTGATGGAGAACTTTGAGAAATCGATGAATCCTTTGGCTTTCAGTATGATATCATCTCTCTGTTCGGGTGTCAGGCCTTTCTTAACGCCTCCGGGGGTATTGAGTACCACATGGGTCTGGTGACCTCCGAGCAGGGCCTGGATCTCTTGTGCAATACGCCTTTGTTTCAGAACTTCGGTGCCAATTTCGGTACCCACTTTGGCAATCACCCCCAGAACATTCCTTTCGGCAGGGTCGGCTGTCGGACCCACAACAAAATCGGGTGCTGCAAGTGCATAGAAATGAGCGATATGGCTGTGAACAAAATGTGCCATGTAGAACAGTTCCCTGATCTTTCGGGCAGTGGGGGTGGGGGTGAGACCGAATACCGCATCCACTGCCTTGCCGGAGGCCATGTGGTGACAACCCGGGCAAACACCGCAGATTTTCGTCACGATCATGGGCAGTTCCTCCACCGGCCTTCCTTCACAAAACTTCTCAAAACCCCTTAACTCGGGAACCTGGAAATATACATTTTCAACATCTCCGTCATCTGTCAGGAAGATTTCGATTTTGCCGTGACCTTCCAGTCGTGTGATTGGATCTATGGTTATTTGCCTGCTCATAAGGATTGTATTTTCAGCTTCAAAGATAAAAAGTAATTGAATTAATGAAATGCCCGTCCGGGAAGCATGAATATAATAAAAACATAAATATTATGTTTTATGTCATCATTTTGCGTCGCAGCAAAG
The DNA here is from genome assembly GCA_964608665.1 of uncultured Bacteroidales bacterium. Taxonomy (GTDB): domain Bacteria; phylum Bacteroidota; class Bacteroidia; order Bacteroidales; family CAIXZF01; genus JAKLIX01. The sequence goes on from CAZSQJ010000066.1 coordinate 2,692, forward strand.
ATGCCGGAACACTGCAACGGTAAAAGGTTCCGCTTGGATCGGCAAGGTCTTCCAGGATTTTTTCCACCTCTTCAGGTTCTTTGGCATCAATCATGGTTGCAAGGGCCGACATCATTTTGGCGCCGGGATCGATTGATTCGGATGAAGGACCATAGCAACCGCGGCAGGGTGAGTTCCCCTTGATGCAACGTGCACCGCAACCGCCTCTTGTTGCGGGTCCCAGGCAGATCACTCCCTGCTCCAGGAAGCAGGTTTCTCCGTCGTCGTATATCTCCCACGGGCGGTAGATTTTTTTAATCACTTTGTTGTCGCTTTTTTTCCGGTCACATTCCTCGCAGAGTGTTTTTTCCCTGGCGCCGACCACCGATCCGGGAGGAGGCAGTGTTTCGCCATTGACAACGGCCATAAACACTTCCACCAACCTTTCTGTCTGGGGCGGACAACCAGGCAGGTAATAATCCACCGGCACCACCTGGTCGAGTGTCCTGACATCATTATAGAATTCAGGTATGCTGAGCACTCCTTCGGGCACTTCGAACCGTGCCTGCGGAAGTGTTCCGTTTTCATTCACGGTCGACTCGCTTTCGATGTACACCCTGCGGAAAAGGGATACCTTGTCATACAGGTTGGCTAATCCGGGGATACCACCCATATGCGCACAGGAGCCATAAGCAACCAGAATTTTCGTCTTCTGCCGCAGCAGCCTGGCCATGTGTTCATTCTCGCTGTTCCGGACAGCACCGTTGAAGAGCGTGATATCGATATGCTTATCGGGCATGGCTTCCACGTCCTTGTACTTGAAATCGAGTGCGATAGGCCAGAATACCAGGTCGGTGGCGGCTACCACGTCGAAAAGTGCTTCATGGACATCGAGGACTGACACACAGCATCCGCCGCAGGCAGCGCCCCAGTATACGGCCATCTTGAGTTTCGGTTTGTTTTCCATGTTGCCCGGTATTAGGTTAAGGTTTCTACAACTTTTTTCACTTCACTGGGACCCAGTGCTTTGATGGTCTTCACCATTTCGTCAACAATCTCCGCGAAAATCTTTCCTTCACTGGCGCTTACCCATTCGAGCCGGAGCCGTTCAGGCCTGATCCCCATCTGTTCGATGTATTTCACAAGCAGATGATACCGTCTGAGACATTTGTAATTGCCCTCGTGATAATGACAATCGCCCGGGTGGCAACCACAGATCAGCACCCCGTCTGCACCTTCCCTGAAGGATTTCAGGACGAAGGTCGGATCGACGCGTCCGGAGCACATCACCCGGATTACCCGGATGTTTGATGCGTATTTGATCCGTGAGGTACCGGCAAGGTCCGCTCCCGTATAAGAGCACCAGTTACATAAAAAAGCGATGATTTTTGGCTGATATTCCATCTTATACCTCCTTGAGTTCAGGTTCAACATCCATTTGCATCAATCCTTCGATCTGGTTGATCAGTTGCCTGTCGGTGAAATGGCGGCAGGTGATGGCGCCCGTTGGACAGGCTGAGCCGCAGGTGCCGCAGCCTTTGCAGAGGATCTCGTTGACGAAGGATACTTTTTCTTCTTCTTTAAAGCTGATCGCCGTGTAGGGGCAAACCTTGATACAGGTCTGACAGCCGCAACACAGGTCTTCATTCACGTTTGCCGTGGTCACTTCCACTGTTACCGAGCCCTGGGCTATGGTGCCCAGTATCCGGGCGGCTGCAGCCCTGGCCTGGGAAATACTGTCAGGAATGTCTTTGGGCCCCTGGCAGCTCCCCACAATATAAACTCCGTTGGTGGTGGTGGCCACAGGATCGAGTTTGGGATGCTTTTCAATGTAAAACGAATTCCCGCACATGCTGATACCCACCTGGTGTGCCACTTCCTTTGCATCTTCCCTGGCTTCCGTACCAACCATCAGGATCACCATGTCGGCCGGTATTTCGATGGCTTCCCCTGAAAGTTTCTCCTGCATGGCGATAAGATAATCGCATTTATCGCGGCTGCCGGCCTTGCGAATCACCGGCAAAGGCCCCTGCTGGTCGAACATCAGAAACATGATCTTCCGCCTCGAACTCAGTGAGTACAACTCTTCACAACCTTTCCCCATGGCACGCATGTCAGCGTAAATTTCAAAGATATTCGCCTGTGGCAGTGCTGAACGGAGCTGGTTGGCGTACTTCAGTGCCGTCATGCAGCATACCCTGCTGCAGTATTCATGGTAGTTCCTGTTCCGGCTTCCGACACAATGTATGATAGCAACGTTTTCAGGCGGCCTCCCGTCTTTCCTCACAATCCTTCCCGAGGAGAGCATCCCTTCGAATTCATGTGAAGTGTAGATATCCGGAAGCTGACCATACTTGTACTCGGGAATCACCGAAGGATCGAAAGTTTTCAGTCCCGTAGCCACCACCACATTCCCGAAAGTCAGGCTGCGGTCTTCTTTGAAGTTGGTTGAAATGATACATTCGAAATTACCCACGTAACCGAAAATGTCGCGGATGATGGTATTGGTGAACACTTCGATGTTGGGATCCTTCATGACCCTTGCAACGGTCAGTTGCAGGTTGTCGCGGGCACTTTCAAGACCGGGAAATGTCAGGTCGAAACGGGCCATCATGCCGCCGAGTGATTCCTTCTTTTCAACCAGATACACCTTTTTACCGGCGCCGGCAATCTCCAGGGCGGCACTCATCCCGGCAATGCCCCCGCCAATCACGAGGGTGGCGGGATTGATTTCAACAGTTCTTTCGCTCAGAGGCTCATGAAACAAAACCTTGTGCAGTGCTGCCCTTACCAGATCCTTTGCCTTGCGCGTGGCTTCAGCACGGTCGGTATGAACCCAGGAATCCTGCTCCCTGATGTTCGCCATCTCGAAAAGATAAGGATTCAATCCGGCCTTTTCAAGCGCCTTGCGGAAGGTAAGCTCGTGGATGCGCGGTGAACAAGCCGATACCACGACCCTGTTCAATCCAAGCTTTTTAATGTCACTGATGATCAGTTCCTGCCCGGGATCGGAACACATATACTTGTAATCCCTGGCAATCACTACATTGGGGTATTTCCCGATTTCCTTCGCAACCTCTTCAACATCTACCATCTTGGCGATGTTGGTGCCGCACCAGCAAACGTAAACTCCTATTTTTGCTTCTTCCATGGCTTCGCTTATTAATATTGAACGGAGGCATTGACCGGTGTTCCGGATTTCTTGAGATTGGCGAAATAGACGGCAAAGGGTCTGTATGCAAGGTGCGACCATTTTGAAAAGGGCACCTCCACGATAACCATGGGTACCAGAACGGCCATGTGCACGATATAACTCACATAAGTAGCCTCCACCATGCCGTTGATGCGGAAAATGTGAACCAGGATGCCGGTCACGGTCGTCAGGAACAACATGACGATAAACAGCCAGTCGCTGATATGTGAAAAGCGGAATTTGACACCTTTTTTCCTGATCCGGCCCACACCGGCCACGATCAGACCGAATAACAATCCGAATGTGGCATAATAACCCAGCAGCCGCTGGGGTTCATACCACAGGTAGATTTTCTCCGTCTGAAACCAGGGTAACCAAACCACGATGACGGCAAACATGATGGAATAACCCGTCATCAGGAACCAGTGACTGAGCCAGTAATTCTTGTCCTCACATTTGGAAAATCTTTTTTGTGTGATGAAATGCACAACCAGCAGATAAAACTCTCTGAAATAGGAGAAAAAGGAGACTTTGACGCTTGTGTCCCGGATAACGGTTTTGTACCACATTCGTAAGATGTTGGATATCAGTAGAGATGCAACCAGGATGGCCATAGCCCAGTCTCCCAGTTCCACCCATTTGATGGGGAACATGGCATTGATCTGGACGCTGCCTTCGGCTGTCAGTGTGTAATTTACCGGGTTTGGATTGATGAATCCGAACAGGATTACCATGAACACAGCCAGGATCAGGACAAAGATAAATTCCCACCAGTGTGAGGTATAGAATTTCTTTGAAAGGCCGGTCCAGTCGTAAACTGAGGTCAGATACCTTCTGAGGATCATCATGGTTTCGCCCGGGTTGGCATCCCTTGGACAACTGGTGGAACAGTCGCCGCAGTAATAGCACAGCCAGGGTTCCAGGCCGGAAGCCAGGGTCTGCTTGAGTCCCATCTGCATGGCCCGGTAACTTTTCCGGGGGAAGAGAAATCCCTGTTCGGTGAGCGGACAGATGGCGGTACAGTTTCCGCAATGGAAACACTCGTTCCAGCTACCCTTTCCGAACTTTTCTACTTCCCTTACTAAGGATTGGTCAACTCTTTGGCTCATATTGTCAATGCTCCTATTATTGGTTTTTGATTTGATCTTCAACGGCTTGCAGTCCGACTGTCCTGATGCTGCCTGCAAGCTTACCGCTTACCAGGCTCTGCAGCACCCGGGCGGCGGCGGCTGAAGCCTGGGCTACGGTGTCGGGGATGTCTTTGGGCCCCTGACAGACACCCGCAACGGATATCCCGCCGGTGAAAGTGGCGGTTGGCTCCAGACAGCGGTTGGTCTCGGCAAACCAGCCATCGCTGCTCCTGCTGATACCGAGGCTTGCTGCCAGTGCGGCTGCATCTTCCCTGGGCTCAAGCCCCACGGCGAGTATGACCATATCCACCTCCTGCTCTAACAGCCGGTCGTGGAGGATGTCTTCACTGCGCATCATCAGCTTCCCGTTACGCTCCTCCACCTTGGCCGTCCTTCCCCTGATGATATGCACGCCTTCTTCCTTGATCCGTTCGTAAAATTCTTCATAGCCTTTGCCGAAAGCCCGCATGTCGATGAAATATTCATACACGGATGCCTGCGGCAGCTTTTCCTTTACCAGGTGGGCCAGTTTTAAGGAATACATGCAGCACACCTTGGAACAATAGGGGTGGTGGTTCTCATCCCTGCTGCCTACACAATGAATGATCCCCACCCGGGCTGGTATATCGCTGTCGCCTTTGAATATCCAGTTGCCCTTCTTGTCCTGACTCCTGAAGGTGATATTGCCGCCGGTAGGTCCGGCTGCATTCACCAGTCGCTCAAACTCAAGTGAAGTCAGCACATTGGGAAATCTGCCGTATCCATACTGGGGTACTTTGGCGGCATCAAAGACCTGGAAGCCCGTAGCCACAATGATGTTGCCCACCTTGATTTCTGTGGTCCGGTCTTTTTCATCGAGGTTGATGCAATCGGGTACGGGACATACTTTGGCACATACGCCGCATTTGCCGTTTTCAACATAGGTGCAGTGTGCCGGGTCGATGAGGTATTTGTTGGGCACTGCCTGGGGAAAGGGGATGTAGATGGCCTTGCGGTGGGTGGTCAATGCGTCGAATTCGCTGGGTGCCGTACGCGGACATTTCTCCGCACAGGTGCCGCAACCGATACAGGTAGCCAGGTTAACCCTCCTGGCCCGTTTCAGCAACCTTACGGTGTAGTCACCCGGAATCCCCGTCACTGCTTCCACTTCGGTACATGTCAGCAGTTCGATCATGCTGTGCTGTCCAACCTCAACCATCTTGGGTGTCAGAATACAGGCCGCGCAGTCGAGCGTGGGGAAGGTCTTGTCGAACATGGCCATATGACCGCCGATGGTACCGCTTTTTTCTACCAGGAAGACCTTACGGCCGGCATCCGCAATCTCCAGCGATGCCTGAATACCGGCAATGCCTCCTCCGATCACCAGGGTATCCGCATTAACAGGGTACATGGGTGGTACCACGGTTTGCTCCGGCATCATGCCTGCAACGGCACTGGCAATCATGGCCTTGGCCAGTTCGACAAACTGCCCGTTCAAACCCTGGAGCACACTCCAGTCGGCCAGTCTGATTTCGCCGGCATCTTTTCCTGAATCTGCAAACGCCCGCGCTACGGCCGACTTGATCAGGCCAGGCATCGAACCGGCAATTACCACCCGGTCAGGATCGTTCTCTTTAATATATGATGCCAGGGTATCCGTACGGTTCACATCCAGTTCCCGGCTGTCAGTCACAGACCGGACATCCGGTATGCCTGTGGCATAATCCCGGATGGCGGTGTAGGCATCACTCTGGAAAAAGGCTGCATCCGGATGAAAGAAAATGATGCCCGTTGTTTTTTCTACTGCCATAAGTTGTATGGTTTATGAATGACGGTGAAATATTATTATGAAATTGGATATCAATATGATATAGCTTTTGTGAAATGTTTAACAATAGTTGTTAATGGATTCACAATAGTACATGATTCATAGCGCTTTGTCTATGATGATCGTCATAAAAAAATATGATTGTTGTCATTTATCTATGTAATGACATATCAAGATGCCCGGAAACGATGAGGGTTGTATGAGAAGAGGCTTTGATCCTGGCCCCTTTTGGAGAGTCTTCCCGCCGCCTCAGGCCATATTGCCGATCTTCCTCAGTTGCTGAAGATCGAGGATGGAAATTTTCCGGCCCCTTAGCTCGATCAGTTGTTCGTTTCTGAATTCGGACAACAGCCTGATCACGGTTTCAGTTGCAGTACCTACCAGGTTCGCCAGGTCTTCGCGGGTCAGATTGATCAGGGGATAGCCATTGCGCACCGTCTGTTCCTCGGGTTTGAAGGTACGGGTCAGCATCACCAGGGTTTCTGCCAGGCGTTCCCTGACGGGTTTCTGTGCCAGGGAAGTGATCTTCTGATCGGCATCGTCGAGCATCTGGCTGAGTATCATCACGATACGTGTGGTAATCTGAGGATATTTATGCAGAATGAAGGAGAAATCCTGGCGGTTGATAAAGCAAATAATGCTGTCTTCTAAAGCAACGGCATTGCCACTGTAATGCATGTCCTTCAAAAATGCCCTTAAACCGATGAACTCCCCTGGAAGGGCAAATCGCAGGATTTGTTCCTTACCTGCTTCCCCTGTCCGGAAAACCTTTATCCGGCCCTGGTGAATACAATAGATGCCGCCCGGCCTGGAACCAGCAGAAAACACAGCCTGCCCGTGTTTGTAAAAATGACAGCGCTTGTTCAGGCTAAGCTGCAGTAAATCAGTCTTGTCAAGGCTGCTGAACAGCGACTTGCACAGGACATTGCAGCTCTCACAGTTTTGCCGGATATTCATTTACGCAACCTCCCTTAAATCGGCTGTTTTTATACTCATTCTTGACAGGTTTGCGAAGAAAAGCTGGGTAGAATGAGTAATGCCGTACACTGTTCTGAAGTATTTTTTTCGCAAACCCATTCCGTGTCGGTATAATACGGACTTCCTGAATTTGCGTAATTTCGTTGCTTACAAGGCATAAAAGTAATGAATTTTCCGGATTTCCGGATGATTGTTCCCCCATTATCTCCCAGAAGTGTATTATGCATGAAATTTCCCGCCAATCCTTCGTTAGTATGAATCAGAATTTTGATGATCAGGTTGTTAAGATTACTGTCAGGGGATTGGTGCAGGGGGTAGGATTCCGGCCTTTTATTTATTTGCTTGCAAGACGTTTTCATGTAAAGGGTACTGTCAGCAATTGTAACAGCGGGGTGATCATTTATGCCACGGGTAGAAACCTGGCAGGTTTTGCAGAACATATCCAAAGGGAAGCGCCACCCGCTGCCAGGATCAAATCGCTTACGGTGGAGCCGGCCAACCATGAATATTTCTCCGATTTCAGCATTCTGCCCAGTCGCAACGATGAAGATGCCATCACAGAGATTTCTCCTGATATCGCCGTTTGTGAAGCCTGCCTTGATGACATGAAGCTGCAGGATAAGCGCAGGGATTATCCCTTTGTGAACTGCACCCATTGCGGGCCCCGCTTCTCCATTGTACGAACCCTGCCATACGACAGGCAAAAGACCAGTATGGGATCATTCCCCCTTTGCCCTTCATGCAGCAAAGAATACAACGATATTGAAGACCGCCGTTTTCATGCACAACCGGTTGCCTGCCGGGATTGCGGCCCTGTGTGCAGCCTTCATGAAGGATCACAACTGATTGCCGTCGCGGATGAAGCGGTGCAACGGTCTGCCCGCCTGCTTAAGGAAGGAAAGATCGTGGCGGTGAAAGGGATCGGAGGCTTCCACCTGGCTTGTGATGCCGGCAATGAGGCTGCAGTGAATACGCTCAGACTCAGAAAGGGGAGAGACGGCAAACCTTTCGCTGTGATGTTCCGCGATCCGGAAACGGCAGCGGAATATGCCTGCCTGAATGAGGATGAACGGGCCAGTCTGATCTCCTGGCAACGGCCCATTGTGCTGACAGGGATCAGGAAACCACTGGCCCCGCAAGTCTGTAACGGGCTGAACAGTACCGGGGCCATGCTGCCTTATGCCCCTCTGCATCATCTGCTGTTCAGGGAGATGGACCTGCCGGCGCTCATCATGACCAGCGCCAACCTCTCCGATGAACCCCTGCTGGCTGATGCAGATAATGTCAGGGCCAAACTCGGCAAGGTGTTCGATGCCCTCCTGGATCACAACCGGGACATCGTGAACAGGGTGGACGATTCTGTCTGTTTCAGTGTGAATGGGAATACAAGACTGATCCGCAGGGCCAGGGGCTTTGTACCGGCACCCGTTGATGTGGATGTTTCTGTCAACGGCATCCTTGCCATGGGAGGCGATATCCGCAATGCCTTTGCCATCGGAAAGGATGCCCAGGCAATCCACGGACCTCATACCGGCGATCTTGGGAATGCTGAAACCATGGCATATTTCCGGAATAACCTGGATCGCTTTTCGGAAATGTTCCGTTTCCGTCCGGAAGTGGTGACCTGTGATGCCCATCCGGGCTACTTCTCCCATCTGGCCGCCCAAGCCACTGCACTTCCGGTGATCACAGTGCAGCACCACCATGCCCACCTGGTTTCCTGCATGGCGGAACACGCCTTGCAGGGGGAGGCCATCGGGGTTTGTCTCGACGGAACCGGATATGGGGAAGACGGTAAAATCTGGGGTAGCGAGTTTTTCTTCGTCAGACGCGACAGCTTTAAACGATATGCTCATTTTCAATATCTTATGATGCCGGGAGGGGAGGTAGCGGCAGTGGAGCCCTGGCGTATGGCAGTCTCATTGTTATATAATACATATGGTAAGGATTGGGCGGAGGTGCTTCCCGCTTTCAGCAGCCTGATTTCCGCGGAAAACCGTAATATACTGACCCGGGCCATGGAAAACAGCATCAACTGTCCGGAAAGCTGCGGCACAGGACGCTACTTCGACGCCGTGGCCGCACTGCTGGATATTTGCCGGATCAATTCTTTTGAAGCCGAGGCCCCCATGCGGCTTGAATCTCTGGCCGATAAAGGAACAGATGAGAAGTATCATATAGATATTCAGCCTGTTGTGAAGTTCGACAAGGTGACAGGGCAAATCATCTCCGATCTGAAGTGCAAGCTGCCTCTTTCCCTGATCGCGGCACGTTTTCATCATACCATGGTTCATGTGGTGGTGGAAACGGTAAAAAACATGCATGCCATGAGCGGCTGTAAAAATGTCGTACTTTCGGGCGGCAGTTTCCAGAATGCCATCTTGCTGGGAAATGTCGAGAACAAATTGAATCATTTGGGATTTCATAGTTACTCACCGCTGCAGTTGCCGGCCAATGACGGGGGAATAGCCCTCGGACAGATGATCGTGGCTGCGGAAAGGAGAAAGGCTTTATGTGTTTAAGTATACCGGCAAGGATAGTTCGCATGACAGACGGTCCGCTGGCCATCGTGAGTATCGCCGGTACGGAAGTGAAGGCTTCCCTGGCTTTGCTGGAAGAAGCGGCCGTCGGAGATTATGTGTTGCTGCACTGTGGTTTTGCCATCGAAAAGATCAGTGAAGCCGATGCGATAGAAAGCCTGCGCCTGCTCAGGGAGATGCAACAGACGGAAACCGGAGGGGAGGGGGAATGAAGTCACTGGAAGCATTCCGCGACAAGGAACTGGTTGATCTGCTGCTCAATGAGATCAGAAGGATCGCTCCGCCGTCTGTAAACCTGATGGAAGTGTGCGGAGGACATACCATGGCCATTCAGAAGGCGGGACTGCCGACGCTGTTGCCACCAGGCATCAACCTGCTGTCCGGTCCAGGCTGCCCGGTATGTGTCACATCATACGACTTTATTGATCAGACGCTTGCGTTGATCCGGAGCGAGAAGGTTACCATTACCACTTACGGCGACCTGATCCGGGTTCCGGGTTCCGGAGGTAATCTCGCAGAAGCCAGGGCCAGGGGTGCAGAGGTACGGGTGGTGTACTCCCTGCTGGAAGCCATCGAGATGGCAAGGAAGTATCCGCAAAAGGAGATCGTTTTTCTGGGAATCGGCTTCGAAACAACCGCTCCGGCAACGGCAGCCGGCCTCGACCTTGCCGTGAATGGGAAATTGAGGAATTTTTCGGTCTTCAGCGCGCATAAAGTGATGGTCCCGGCCATGGACGCACTGCTGGAACAGGGTAGTCCCATCCATGGGTATATCTGTCCCGGCCACGTCAGCGCCATCACCGGTTCGGAAGTATACAGGCACCTGGCCTTACGCTATGGGGCCTGTTGCGTCATTTCGGGTTTTGAACCGGTCGATATTCTCGAAAGCATCCTGATGCTGCTCAAACAGCATGTGTCACATCAGCCGGCAGTGGAAATACAGTACCGCAGGGTGGTCAGACCGGAAGGCAATCTGAAAGCCAGGGAGCTGATGGACAGGTATTTCGAATTGAAGGACGACTGGTGGCGCGGACTCGGTGTGATTCCTGACAGCGGTTTGAAAATCCGTCAGGAATTTGCTGAGTGGAATACGGAGGTGAAGTTCGGAATGGAGCCGGTCGAAAACAAAGAACCGCAGGGCTGTATCTGTGGCCTGATCCTCAAGGGCGTCAGACGTCCGTCCGATTGTCCGCTATTTGCGGATATCTGTCAGCCTTCCGCTCCTGTGGGAGCCTGTATGGTGTCTTCCGAAGGAGCCTGTCATGCATATTACCTTTACCGCGACCATGGATAAGATACTGCTCGGACACGGAAGCGGCGGAAAACTCACTGCTGATCTGATCAGCGGGCTTTTCAGGAGATACTTCAAGGCAGCTCCCCTGCTGGAAGGAAACGATGCGGCTCTGCTGGATTTTCCGGGGTCGAGGCTGGTGTTTACCACGGATTCTTTTGTCATTCATCCGCTTTTTTATCCCGGCGGCAATATCGGCAAGCTTGCCGTCTGCGGCACGGTGAACGATCTTGCCGTTTCAGGTGCCCGGCCGCTGTTTCTCAGTGCTGGTTTCATCCTGGAGGAAGGACTCGAAATGCGTGTACTTGAATCCGTTGTATCCTCCATGGCAGCGGAAGCCGAAAAGGCGTGCATCCTCCTGGTGACTGCCGACACCAAGGTGGTGGAAAAGGGAAAGTGCGATCAAATCTTTATCAATACCAGCGGGATAGGCTGCCTGTTGCCTGTGTATCGCAAGCCTGAACATCAATATGATATTGTCAGCGGCGACAGCATACTGGTGAACGGCTTTATCGGCGATCATGCCATGGCTGTCCTGCAGGCCAGGAATGATCTTGGCATCAGCTCTGCTGTATATTCCGACAATGCCTGTTTGCATGAACTGGTGGCATACCTTGTCGGTAAGGGCTTCCGCTTGAAGTGGATGCGCGACCCGACCCGGGGCGGGCTGGGGACCCTGCTTAATGAACTGGCTATACAGCAGCAATGCGGTATCCTCATTGAAGAAACAGCCATTCCCGTCCGGCCTGAGGTGAACGGCCTGTGCGAGCTTCTCGGTTTTGACGTGATGACCCTTGCCAACGAAGGAAAGCTGGTGCTGGTGGTTCCTGAGGAAGAAACCGCGGAGGTGCTGCATACCATGAAACAACATCCGCTGGGAGAACATTCCGCCCTGATCGGCAGGATCACGGATCAGTCAGCCGGCAGGGTGGTGATGCAAACCGGGGTGGGGGGCAGGCGGATCATACACCCCCTGCTGGGAGAAATTTTACCACGTATCTGTTGAGAAAGCATGCATGAACTGACCATAGCCGCAGAGATTGTGGAACTCGTAACTGAGCGGGCGACAGCGGAGGGGGCTGCCCGGGTAACTGACGTCAATATTGAAGTGGGAGCATTTTCCGGCGTGGATGTGGACGCCCTGGGTTTTGCCCTGGAACTCTCTGTAAAGGAGACCATCATGGAGAAGGCTGTGATCCGGATAAACAGGGTGGCCGGGGAAGCGGAATGCAAATCCTGCGGGAGCGTTTTCGCCCTGGATGATCTGTTTATGGCATGCTGTCCCGGTTGCGGCAGCATGGAATTTCACTTGCTGTCGGGCAAACAGTTGCGCCTGCTTTCGGTGGAGATCAGATGAGCTTTAAATGATATCATATTAACCATTTATATTATTTTTTATGTGCGAAACATGCGGATGCGGCCTCCCCGGTGAGGAAGCAACAATCAGCCGGCCGGAACAGGGCGGTATGCATCATGAACACGGGGATGCAGGGCATCACCATCACGACAGGCCCCACAAGAGCGGATTGCTCCAACTGGAACAGGATGTCCTCCACAGGAACAGCATGCTGGCCGAGCGAAACAGGGGCTATTTCGAAGCCCTCGGAATGAAAGTCATCAATCTTATGAGCGCGCCCGGCTCGGGCAAGACCAGCCTGCTCGAAAAAACACTGGCTGCATTAAGCAATGAGATTTCTGCAGGGGTGATCGAAGGCGACCAGCAAACCCTGCTGGATGCCGAAAGGATCAAAGCCACCGGAGTTCCTGTCCTGCAGGTAAATACCGGCAACGGCTGTCACCTCGATGCGGCCATGATTGCCCGGGCTGTGAGGGAAGCTGACTTTGAAGGAGTGAAACTGCTGTTCATCGAAAATGTAGGTAACCTGGTTTGTCCCTCCCTTTTCGATCTTGGCGAAGATGTGCGTGTGGTGATGCTGAGTGTGACCGAAGGCGATGACAAACCGCTGAAATACCCAACCATGTTCATGTCGGCCGATGTGTGCATCATCAGCAAGACCGACCTGCTTCCCTATGTTGACTTCGATCCCGGGCGGGCCAGGAAGAACCTGATGCAGGTGAACCATCACCTGAAGATTTTCGAACTGACGATCAAACAGGATGAAAGCCTGATCCCATGGATCAGCTGGCTTAAAGGGCTGTAATTGAATTAAAGTCCGAGCACCAGCATTCCCAGTCCGCAGAGCAGCAGCGTGCCTCCCATGATGGCGTGCATGTATCTTTCGGAATGCTTCAGGCTGACAAAGCGGAATCCCTGCAGGGCAGCATAAACCACTGCGATCATGGTACCAATGGTTACAAGACCGAAGATCAGGGTGACGCCGGCCAGGCTGAGGTAGTCGTGTTTCAGGGCAGGAAACATTACCAGTGGTATCAGAGGTTCACAGGGACCAAAGAAGAAAAGGATAAAGATCACCCAGGGGGTGATGTTTTTCTTTTCCGCTTTTTCGTGTACATGCAGATGATTGTCCCGGTGGACATGGGTATGCGTATGCATCGTTCCGTCGGGATGCACATGAAGGTGTTGGTGGGGCTTGTTCCTGATCGCTTTTCTGATTCCCCAGACAAGGTACACCAATCCTGCCGCCGTGAACAGCCATGCGATGACGCTGCCGCGCACGGACTCTATCCACTCCAGGCGGTCGAGGGCGATGCCCAGAGCGATACCTGCCAGGCCGATAAGCACCGAACTCAGGATATGTCCTGCCCCGCAAAGACCGGTAAAGCCGAGGGTCTTTCCCAATCCCCACTTCCTGGCTTTTGCAATGGCAATGAAGGGCAGGTAATGATCAGGCCCGGTGATGGTATGGATGAATCCCAGGCCGGCGGCGGTGGCTGCAAGGATGAGGAATTCGTTGGACATGATGATTTGGAATAAGGGCATAAATGTAAAGTAATTTTAAAAACAGTGGGTAAAAGGGAAAGGGTATAAATGAGAATGAGACACAATGTTTATCGCTGAACCCGATGTGGCACATTGTCCCACTGATGTGTCACATGCCAGACACACATTTTTTAATTCTGATAATCAGTGCAATAGTTTCTTTCTTTTAGAAACCGAGATGTATTTCTACACAAAAACTGATTTCGGTGCTAAAAACTGGCATGTGGCACGTCAAAAAACAATGTACCAAATCGGAATACTGATGTGTCACATTGCGTGCAATTCGTGATCAATATAAACCACCAAGGCAGGCACTCAACATGACGGGTGATAATGCTTTGACTCCCTGTCTTTCAGAATGGGGAGTGTCCGCCGGACTACATTTCTCATAAAGATGTTCATTGTATTGACTTCCCTTTGATATTGTGTTATCTTTACTGCCATATTCCAAACAAATCAAAATGAAACAGACGGAAAAACACTTCAACGTGAACATGTCTCCCCATGCCGTCCGTTTCCGGAAAACATCCAGGCTGTCCGGCCTTCTCTTCTCTTAATTATTAGTATTGAGGTTTCCGGCCAGGGCATGAGCCTTCAGCTGAGCCCCTCTGTGTACGGGGGCGGCTACAACGTAAGTTGTTTCGGAGCGGCAAACGGTGCAATCAACCTGACGGTTACCGGCGGTACGGCCCCCTATGATTACCGCTGGTCGAACGATGCCACTGCGGAAGATCTCAGCAATCTTCCGGCGGGTTACTATTCGGTGACGGTAACAGATTACAATCAGAATACCGCCACCGGCCAGGTCACCCTGAACGAACCCCGTGAAATGACCCTCGACATCCTGGTGGTTGAATACCCCAACGGATTCAACATCAGTTGTTTCCAGTGTTATAACGGGATGATCTACCTGGATGTGATCGACGGGGTGCCGCCCTACACCTATGAGTGGAGCGACGGATGGATGGAACAGGACCATCTTGGACTGGGCAGCGGGAATTATTCGGTGATCGTAAGCGATCTGAACGGCTGCCGTGTGACATCCGACCAGTATTACCTGACCGCCCCTGCGCGCAATGACTGGACAGTGCTTGGCAATGAAGACACCGACGCCTCCATGCATTTTCTGGGCACCAAAGACAGTGTCCCGCTGATTTTCCGGAGCCATAACCAGGAAGTGTTCCGTGCCAATCCGGATGGCAGTATCCGTGTCACCTCCCTGATGGGGAACAATCCCGGAGTCGTTATGTACGATTCGGCCGGGTTGCTTTATGGAACCGGAACAGGTAGCGAACCGACAGCTTCCGTGCCCTGGATGACGCAGGGTAATACGCTTCCAGTGAGCGAGTTCAAGGCACTTGGGACGCTTAACGAAACAGCCCTGGTCATGATGACTGACAATACTGCCCGCCTGCGGATACAACCAGACGGCAGGGTGGGGATCAATGTTGTTCCTCCGGCAGGGGGAGACCATATGCTGTATGTTGACGGCAGCATTGCCGCCCGCGAACTGAAGGTGATGACGGGCCCTTTTCCCGATTTTGTGTTTGAGAAGGACTATCCCTTGATGAGCCTGCCCGATCTGGAGTCTTATATCCTGCAATACGGCCATCTTCCGGGCATCCCGGGCAGGGCGCAGACAGAAGCCGGCCAGGGCTTTGAGGTGGGATACCTGCAGCTTGCCCTGTTGCAGAAGATAGAGGAACTCAGCCTGTATATCATTGCATTGCAGAAAGAACTTGATGCATTGAACAAGGTGGTACACAAATACCGGGAACCATGAGACGCACCCAACATGCGTTGATCTTTTTCACGCTGGTTTTTTCAATAATTGCGCATACGGCTTGCTTTTCCCAGCCGGGATTGGTAACTTTGGAGGGTAAACAGTTCAGGCTGAACGGTCAGGATTTTTATCCCATGGTGTGCTGTTATTGTTTCAATATATTGTACGAAGACCCGTTTGACATCGCGGACATCTACCTGTCGGCCGACTATGGCTATGGTCCCGGAGAGTACGTTCCGGGAGTGGTTGAAAACATGCCGAATAATGAATATGGGGATCCTGCGGTGGTGAAGGTGGATTTTACCAGTCCGCATCCCTATCCTGCAACCTTTGCCAGAGAGAATTACTCCTATGAACTTGCCTATGAGCGTTTTCTGGGCCGCTTGACCTGGCTGAATCGGAATTCGCCGCTTCCCTGGATCATCGGGGAGATTTCCCTCGGGGCAATGGATGATTACTATGAAATAGACACAGTCCCTAACCCGGATGTATGGACAAGATATGCCTTATCCCCGCCTCGGGTGAACACTTCCGACCTTCAGGTGCAAAAGGATTTTGCTGAGCAAAGCCTTGAGGATGTGCGAAACTGCAACCTGCCATGTCATCAATTCAATAGCAATCAGCAACCGGATTGTTGTGCTTCATGCATGGGGACAGTACAAGTATTATCAATTTTACGCAAGATCAACGATGACAGCAAAACGGGAAAGCTGAAAACCGAAGAATGGATGTACGATTAATAAAATATTTACAATGAAAAAAATATTCTTCCTCATTCTGTTGCCTCAATTTACATTTGGACAGACGCCAAGTAATGACCCGCACTGGCAACTATTGTGGCAAGACGATTTTGATTCATTGAACACTGAAATTTGGGAGATAAAAAATCATAATGACCATAATAGTCCGACCAATTGTTGCGGTGAGTTGCAGATTTATACCAACAGAACTGATAATGTCTTTATCAATGGCGGTAATTTAGTTCTTAGGGCAAAAAATGAAACTTATTCTTGTGATTCATCTTCAATCAACCAATGGGAATGTGTCAGGCAATATGTAACAGGACAACCATACAATTACACATCTGGTTGGGTAGAAACGAAAAATCCTTACCAAGTTCATTACGGCTTCTTAGAAGCAAGAATAAAATTGCCTTATGGAAATGGATTTTGGCCTGCGTTTTGGACATGGACGGGCAATCCAAGTTATCAAGAGATAGATATTTTTGAAATGGTTCCTGGTGATGAAGAGTATTGTCATCGTAACAACAGTCAAAAATTCATTCATACGAATAATACAACCTCTTCAAATGTACATACAGCTGCACCTTGTTCAATTTGTGGATATACAAATTGTGACCAGAACCCCTTATGTAATTGTGATGATCCTTACGCTGCTTATTCAGTATCGCAGATCAATGACTACACACAATGGCATACATACGGTATTGAATGGTCTCCAAGCAGAATTATTTGGTATCTTGACAATTATCCTGTAAGATATTATCATAATGCTGGCATCACAGCTCCAACAAACATAATTTTAAATTTTGCAATTAAGGGAACTGGAGGCTCGTTACCAGCAGACATCCTTATAAGTTCCATTAAATTCTATCAATTAGACAAGGATTGCGACGATTATATTAACAGTACGAATTATGATTTCTCTACCTACAACTATTTTATAAAGAATTTTATAAAAATTGGTCAGGGTGGTGGCAACAACTCAATTTCCGCTGGTCAAAATGTAATACTAAGAGCTTCTCAATATATTGAGATTAATCTCTAACCTGGACAAACTACACGTATTATATTATTCGTAGGTAATCCCAAGTTTTTCAATGATTTTACGTGAGTACTCGGTAATTTCACTCAGATGCCAGGAATCATTAATTCGGATTTTTTTCAGGTCGGTTAATCTCTAACCTGGACAAACTACACGTATTATATTATTCGTAGGTAATCCCAAGTTTTTCAATGATTTTACGTGAGTACTCGGTAATTTCACTCAGATGCCAGGAATCATTTGTAAATATTAATTGAAAAGTATACCACTTTCTGGTTGAAAAGTATACCACTT
>CAZSQJ010000067.1:0-18746 GCA_964608665.1 uncultured Bacteroidales bacterium
GCATTCAGTTACCAGATAGAGGGATTTAGTTTATACATTAGCCGAAATTTTTTTACTTGGGCAGGATCGTCAATTTCTCGGAAGCGGTATCGATTGGGATACATAGCATGGTGCTCATTGCCAGGGCTGCCGAATCTGTCAACGTGCTTCAGATCGCTCATGCTACCGGTGCATCACGGCACCATGTGGCCAAGGTCATGCAACGGCTTGTCAAGGATAATTTCCTGGTCTCAAACAGGGGCCCGAACGGAGGTTTTCACCTGAAACGGCCTGCACAACAAATTACCCTGCTGCAAATCTTTGAGTCTATTGACGGGGCTATCACCATCGAAAAGTGCCCTATGGACAATACCATCTGCCCCTTCGACAAATGCCTGATGGGAAACCTCATCGCCGATGTAACCCGCGAGATCATTGATTATCTCGACAGGCATACCCTGGCTGATTATGCATGGAGCAGCTGAGCGGGTATCCCTCGATATGCTTTTCCCGCTTCAACCTGCCTTTCTGACTTGTACTTTCAATCCTGAAAAATCCGGGACAGTTATACATCAAGAAAGGGGGACATACAATCTGGTTTCAGGGAGCATAGCCCACTGAACTGAGATGCAAATGAACAGTCAGTATCTTCTGTTTGCTGATTTTCAGGGGGTCTGTTCTTTTCCAGGCATATTCTCCGCTATCCCAGGCCAGCTCAGGTATATGATATTCACCCGGAGAAATCTGATCCAGGGGTATGCCTGCAGGAAAGAATGCTATGGTACCCGCCGGAGCTGACATGAAGAATTCGCCGTTGTAGTCGGTTCTGACCCGAGATATTAAAACCGGTTTCTTCAGACTATCAACCATAACGGCATTCATCACACAGTTCACGTAAGGCCCAGTGTGTTCTGAAATATCTCCTGTGCCGTCTTCCCTGACAGCACCCCCATACACTTTTGAATTGAAGGTGATCTTGCCAAAAATAATATGAATGCCCTCCATTAAAAAAAGCGTATCCGAAATCCTGCCATCCTTGTAATTGAACCGTGCAATCATTGTCCCGGACGTATCGAAATATGCTGCCAGACCGATCGCCAGCGTGTTTACCATATTTTTTTCCCACATCGGCTTCCCGTTTTCATACCAACGGTGATAGAGGCCGGTCTCAACTCCTGACCTTACCCTTCGTTTGGATTCTGTTTTTCCCCCGGGGTAGAGACCAATGATGAAAGTGTCTGTTTTGCTGATCAGCCAAAATGTTTTGTAACCATCGTAATGGCTGACAAGGTTCACTGTGTCCTGCGAATGGCCGTTCATGCAAAACAACAGGAGTAATGCCAGAAATCGTTGGTTTAATGACATGGGTGATTCATTCTGTAAGATTTATTTGTAAAGATATTAACTACTGATCGGAAGAACAACATCAGGTGATGATTTATTTATACATTTGCGTATTAAATTACCTGAATTCCATAATTATTAAATAATACATTATCAACCTGTTAATTAAAATGAAAAGGCAGATTATCAATATTGATGAAGAGAAATGTGATGGTTGTGGCCTGTGTATCCCGAATTGTCACGAGGGTGCGTTGCAGGTGATCGACGGCAAGGCACGCCTGGTCAGCGATTTATTCTGTGATGGTCTGGGTGCCTGTATCGGCTATTGTCCCCAGGGTGCCATCAGCATGGAAGAAAGGGAAGCCGAGCCCTATAACGAGACAAAAGTAATGGAAGGCATCGTTGGTCAGGGCAGCAACACCATTCTGGCCCACCTGCAGCACCTCAAAGACCACAATGAGCTTGGCTACCTGAATGAAGCACTTCAGTTTCTTGATAAACACAATATCCGGCTGAGTGGTGAAGATGAAGCAGTTTCACATGTGGCACATCAGGAACAGCATGTGGCACATCGAAATGCCAATGTGCCACATCAGCATGCACATGTGCCACATCACCATGGTGGGGGCTGTCCCGGTTCCCTGGCCATGGATTTCAGAGCTGACAGCATTGCAGTAACTTCTGGAAATCAACCATCTAACGGAATGAATACCCCTTCGGCACTGCAACAATGGCCCGTGCAACTGCATCTGTTAAACCCCATGGCTGGCTACCTCCAGGGATCAGACCTTTTACTCGCTTCAGATTGTTCAGCATTCACGGCAGGTAATTTCCACAGCCGTTTTCTGAAGGGAAAATCACTGGCCATCGCTTGTCCGAAACTGGATCATGGAAAAGAAATCTATGTTCAGAAACTGGCCGCCATGGTAAGGGATGCAAGGCTGAACACCGTAACGGTGCTGATGATGGAGGTACCATGCTGCGGTGGACTTTTGCAGTTGGTTGAAATGGCAATGGAACAGGCCGGACGAAAAATCCCTGTCAAGAAAATCATCCTCGGCATCCGGGGGGATATTCTGAGCGAGGACTGGCTGTAACCTGGCCACATTGATTGTTTTCTTTCCGGACTTCGAATGTTTGTACTGAATCTTTGTGAAAATGTGAAGCATTTTCGTTCAGATTCTTTGTGCCAATGGCTCTGGATACAAATTTTTCGCATTCCTGTGTTCTTTCGGTATACATTTGTGGGTGAACTGATTCTGTCTTCGGGTTTATTAGATACATCACCTAATTTGAATACTTGAAATGCCTGATCTATCAACCACTTTCATGGGAATCCTGCTCCGGAATCCTGTCATTGCCGGCAGTTCGGGACTGACTTCACGGCCGGAAAGCATTATTGAGCTTGCCCGGCACGGCGTTGCAGCCATTGTGCTCAAATCCCTCTTCGAAGAAGACATGGTGACTCCTGTCCGCCACCATGTGACACATCTTCCTGTTACCGATGAACCGGACGGAAAAGCCAACACCCGGCTGGATGACTACCTTCGCCTGATCGATAAGGCAAAACAGGAGCTCGAAATTCCTGTCATTGCAAGCGTGAATTGTATTTCTCCGCACGAATGGACGGGTCTAAGCCGAAGGATCGTTTCCGCAGGAGCTGACGGACTGGAAATGAATATGTTTGTTCCCCCGTCGGATCCCATGAAGAACAGCGAAGAAATCGAAAAGCAGTATTTCGAGATCATTACCGAGGTCAGACGCCAGGTTAAAATACCCCTGGCAGTAAAGATCAGTCCCTACTTTTCCGGAATGACCAAGATGGCTCTGAAACTGTCATGGACCGGAATTAACGGCCTGGTTTTATTCAACCGTTTCTACTCCCCGGATATTGATATTGAAGAAATCAGAGTGGTGCCCGGAAAGATCTTCAGTCATCCTGACGAAATCAGTCATCCCCTCCGTTGGGTTGCCATGCTTTCGGACAGGGTCATGTGCGATACCGCGGGATCCACGGGCGTTCATGACTATACGGGTATTGTCCGGTTTCTGCTGTCCGGCGCCAGGGCGGTGCAGATCGTCTCAGCTTATTACGAGAATGGACCAGCTTATACGGAAAAACTGCTCGAAGGCCTTTCCGGATGGATGGACAGGCATGGATTCGAAAATGTCGAAGACTTCAGAGGAATGCTGAGCCTGAAGAAAAGTGAAAATCCTGCCGAATACGAACGGTTTCAGTTCCTGAGAACCTTTTCTTCCATTGAATAAAACATTATTGTCCTGACAAGGTGTCCCTCCCACGAATATTCGTTGCCATCCCGCTGATGGATGAAAAAGCCCATATCCACCAGTTGCTCGCCGACATTGAAAAACAGCAGTATCATGCAAGCGGTATTTGTATATGTGTCAACCAGCCGGATCATTGGTGGGACCTGCCTCAGAAAAGGGATATCTGTAAGCGTAACGTCGAAGTGCTTGACCTGCTTCGCAATGCCAGGCATCTTCCCCTGCAACTGATCGACCGCTGCAGCCGGGGTAATGGATGGAAGGGCAGGCAACACGGTGTGGGCTGGAGCAGGAAACTGGCGATGGATGCCTGTGCGGGAATGGCTGATAAAGAAGATGTTATTCTCAGCCTCGATGGGGATACCCGTTATCGACCCGCTTACTTCGAAGCTGTGGCAGGTGCTTTTCAGGAGAAACCTCCGGCTGTGGCTCTGGCCGTACCGTATTACCACCCGCTAACGGGAGATGAAATTACCGACAGGGCCATCCTCCGGTATGAAATTTACATGCGTTACTACGCACTTAATCTTTGGCGCATTGGAAGTCCTTACGCCTTCACTGCCCTCGGCTCTGCAATGGCAGTGCGGTTCAGTGCCTACAAAGCCATTAGGGGAATTACCCCCTTACTGAGCGGAGAAGATTTCTATTTTCTGCAGAAACTCCGTAAACACGGTGAACTCTTGAGATGGTGCCCCGAAAAGGTATATCCCGCCGCCAGGTTCTCCGACAGGGTTTTCTTCGGAACCGGCCCGGCCATGATCAAGGGCAGGGCAGGGGACTGGTCATCCTATCCCCTGTATCATTTCAGCCTCTTCGATAAGGTGGCGGAAACGGTTTCGCTTTTCCCGCAGTTTTATCACCAGTCCGTACCAAGCCCCATGGATGCTTTCCTGAAAACGATATTCCGGGAACAGGATATCTTTATCCCTTTGCGAAACAATAACAAGGATGTGGGTCGCTTTATCCGTGCATGTCACGGTAAGATCGACGGCCTGCGAATCCTGCAATATCTGAAATCGGAACATGTGCATGGCAATGAACGCGACGGAATCAACCTGCGTGACCTTGTGATTACACATTATCCGCAAACTGAGATACCTGCAACCTTGATCGATGCCGGGAACAATTTGTTTGACCGGAGCATCAGGGAGTTGGATCAGCTCAGGGATTTTCTTGCAGACCTGGAATCAGATTATCAAAAAGCTCATTATCAATACCTTCCGTCATGCTGATCACTATCCTCGGACCAACCGCCACCGGTAAGACCTCCCTGGCAGCCCGCCTGGCCTATGAACTGAAGGCGGAAATTATCAGCGGTGATTCCCGGCAGGTTTACCGGGCTATGGATCTTGGTACAGGGAAAGACCTGGGGGAATATATTATATATGGTATGAAAATTCCCACCCACCTGATCGATATCTGCGATGCCGGGGAAGAATACAATCTGCACCGTTACCTTGCCGGTTTCCGGGAGGTTTATGAAAGGCTGGACAACGAAGGCAGACAGGCGATACTGTGCGGCGGCAGCGGCTTGTATATTGAAGCAGTGCTTAGAGGATTTAATGTAGTAGATGTTCCTGTAAATCAAACCCTTAGAACTGAACTTGCCGCGATGGGCGATGAAGATCTGAAAGCATTGCTCCTGAGCCTTGGCCCTGTGCATGCCACTTCCGATTTTGGTGAAAGAGCCAGAACGATATCGGCTATCGAAAAAAGGCTTTATTACAGGGAGCATCAACTCCCTATGCAAATCCGGGGCATCCCGTCCGTGAATTTCGGGATATTTTTCTCCAGGGAGCAGTTACGCCAGCGGATCACCGCGCGGCTTCAACAAAGGCTGGAAGAGGGGATGGCAGAGGAAGTTACGGGCCTCCTTGAAAAGGGGGTAAGCGAAAAACAGCTCATCGCCTATGGACTGGAATACAAGTGGCTGACCTTGTTTGTCAAGGGACAGATCAGCCGGCAGGAAATGTTCAGTGGTCTGAATACCGCCATACACCGCTTCGCCAAAAGACAGATGACCTGGTTTACAGGTATGGAAAGGAGAGGTGTGCCCATTCATTGGTTGGACGGAAACCTTCCTATGGATATAAAGTTGAATATTATTATGGAAAAATTAAACAAGATTCTATAGAAGGTGTTTATACGTGAGTAATGATACCAGAATCTTATGAAATCCGCACATTATTATATACTGCTATTTATTTTTTTACTGCCAGGATACACGCATGCCCAGAAGGGCAGTGTCAGGGGGAAAGTCTTCAATGCCGTCACCAATGAACCTATCCCTTTTGCCAATATCGTATTGTACGATCTTCCGACTCAGGGTGCCTCTGCCGACATTGACGGCAATTTTACCATCACAGGTGTGGAACCCGGTTATCACCGCCTGATTGCCACTTTTGTGGGGTTTGAAAAATATGTTTCTGCCGAATTTCTTGTAACACCGGCGCATCCTGCCAGCATCATGCTCCCCTTGCAGGAAATCGCTGTCAGGTTGCAGGCAGTGGAGATCAAAGCCACGCCTTTTGTAAGGCGGATTGAAAGTCCGGTATCCCTTCAAACCCTCAGTATCCAGGAAATTGAACGTAGCCCGGGGGCCAACCGCGACATTTCCAGGGTTATTCAGAACCTGCCAGGAGTTGCCAGCACCGCTGCATACCGCAACGATATTATCGTCAGGGGAGGAGGCCCGTCTGAAAACCGTTTTTATCTTGACGGTGTGGAAATCCCCAATATCAACCATTTTGCCACTCAGGGCGCTTCCGGCGGACCGGTCGGGATCATCAATGCCGATTTTATCAGGGAAGTCGATTTTTATGCGGGTGCTTTTCCGGCAGGGCGCGGCAACGCGCTTAGTTCAGTGATGGAATTCCGTCAGGTTGACGGGAACCAGGATAAATGGAATTTCCGGGCCTCTGTAGGTGCCACAGATCTCGCACTGACCTCGGAAGGGCCCCTGAGCCGCACTTCCAACCTGTTGTTCTCGGTCAGAAGATCCTATCTCCAGTTTCTTTTTGATGCCCTTGGACTTCCGTTTCTGCCCACTTACAACGATTACCAGATGAAACTCAAGTGGAGCCCCGATAAAAAAAACCAGTTCACCCTGATCAGCCTGGGCAGCCTCGATGAATCCAGGCTGAATACCGGTCTGAAGAATCCGGATGAATCGCAACGCTACATCCTGGGTTATTTGCCCGAAAACCTCCAGTGGAGTTATACCATCGGCGGTGTATGGCGCCACTTCCGCCAGAAGGGGTCGGATACCTGGGTGCTCAGCAGAAATATGCTGGATAACAGGGCATACAAATACTTCAACAATGTGGAAACCCCTGAAAACAAAACGATAGATTACGAATCCAGGGAAATTGAGAACAAGGTCCGCTACGAAGCCGGCAGGCAGCAGGGGGATTGGAAAATTTCCTATGGTGTGCAACTTGAACAGGCAAAATACACTGCAAACACGTTTCAACGCACTTTTGAACAGAATCAAGTGTTTACCAGGGATTTTGAGTCTTCACTGGAATTTTGGAAATGGGGTACCTTTATCCAGGTCAGCAGAACGGTTTTACAAGACCGCCTGGCGCTTTCGGGAGGATTGCGTACGGATGCCAATACCTATTCCACTGCCATGGAAAATCCCCTTGACCAGCTCAGTCCCAGGGTATCGGCATCCTGGCAGCTCGATGAAAAATGGTATCTGAACATGAATACCGGCCGTTACTTCCAGCTTCCTCCATATACTTCCCTCGGTTACCGGAATAATGACGGCGTCCTTGTGAACCGGTTCAACGGGATTCGCTATCTGACGGCCGACCACCATGTAGCCGGTTTGGAGTTCAGGCCTGATCCCGATACCCGCCTCACCCTCGAAGGCTTCTACAAGGTTTACAAACGCTATCCCATGTCGGTCCGCGACTCCGTCTCACTTGCCAGCAAAGGGGCAGATTACGGGGTTTACGGTGATGAAGCAGTATTTTCTTCCTCTAAAGGAAGGACTTTTGGGATGGAGTTTTTGTTCAGGGATAAAGATTTTTACGGATGGAATATTCTGGCCTCGCTGACCCTGGTCCGGAGTGAGTTTACCAACGTAAAGGGAACATATCTCCCTTCCAACTGGGATAATAAGGTATTGTTCAATGCCACACTGTTCAAACCCCTGAAGCATAACTGGAATGTGGGAATGAAATGGCGCTTTGTGGGTGGGACACCTTATACCCCCTATGATCTTGAACTGTCCTCCATCGTGGCAGCCTGGGATGTCAGCGGTCAGGCATACCTGGATTACGGAAGATTCAATGCCCTGAGGCTTCCGGCCTTTCACCAGCTTGATATAAGGGTGGACAAGGCATGGTACTTCTCAAAGTGGTCGCTGATGTTGTATGTGGATATTCAGAACCTCTACAACTTTAAAGCCGTTCAGCCTGATTTCCTGGTGAATACCAATACCGGCGGTGTGCCCGAAATTTACACCGATCCACAGGGGGTCGAACGGTACCGCCTTCGTGCAGTGAAGAACGACAGTGGCACGATCCTTCCGACTATCGGGATAATGGTAGAGCTTTAATGGTCCTCGGCCTTGTCCTCAAGCAGGGGAACGAATCTGAAATGTCCGTGTTCAGTGGTCTCGAAGATGTCATCTGCTTTCTTTTGCAGTGATATCATCACCTGTATGTCTCCTTTACCTACCGGTGCCACGATCCTGCCTCCGGTCTTTAACTGTGCCTTGAGTGCATCAGGTATATATGGCGCAGCGGCTGTGATCAGGATCTTGTCGAAAGGAGCAAATGCCGGCAAACCTTTGTAACCGTCGCCGTAGAAAAGCTTCACCGGGTAGCGGAGCAGGGGAATAAATGCTTTTGCTTTCAGATACAGGCTTTTCTGCCTTTCAATACTGAAAACCCTGGCACCCATTTCCGACAAGATACACGCCTGGTAACCTGAACCGGTGCCAATCTCCAGTACCTTCTCAGCCTTGCCGGTATCCAGCAGCTGCGTCTGGAATGCTACGGTATATGGCTGGGAAATGGTCTGCCCGGCCCCGATCGGAAAAGGTTTGTCTTCATATGCAAACTCAAGGAAACCGCTGTCAAGAAAGTAATGCCTCGGAATCTTTTCAATGGCTTTCAGCACATTCTCATCCTGAATTCCCTTTTTTCTCAGGCTTTCTACAAGTTTCTTACGCAGGCCTTTATGTCTGTACGTGTCTTCCAAGCAAACAACTGTTCAATCGCAGGCGAAAATAATCATTTCAGCCAAGGTCAAAAATTTTACTTTTGCACAAAAATACGCCTATGTTGAAAATTGGTGTGTTGGGCGCCGGTCACCTCGGTAAGATCCACCTGAAATGCATAAAAAATATTCCTGATTACCAACTCGTTGGATTCCACGACCCGGATCAGTCCATCGTGGAAAATGTCGAAAGGGAGTTTGGCATCCCTTCATTTGCCGATATGGATGAGCTGATCGGCCGGCTGGATGTGGTCGATATTGTTACACCCACGATCGCCCATTTTGAATGTGCAAGCCGGGCATTGAAGAAAGGACGTCATGTGTTTATTGAAAAACCGGTGGTAGCTACGCCGGTGGAAGCCAGGGCCCTGATAGCTATCGCCGGGGAAGCAAACGTGAAGGTGCAGGTGGGGCATGTGGAACGTTTCAATCCGGCATTTCTGGCCGTACAGCCTTTCCTGAACCAGCCCATGTTCATCGAAACTCACCGGCTTGCACAGTTCAACCCGAGGGGGACGGATGTGCCGGTGATCCTTGATCTGATGATCCATGATATTGATATTGTGTTGAGCGTGGTTAAATCAGGAGTGAAAAAGATCAGCGCGAGCGGTGTGGCCGTAGTAAGCGACACTCCTGATATCGCCAACGTCAGACTGGAATTTGAGAACGGCTGTGTGGCCAACCTGACGGCAAGCCGCATTTCGATGAAGAATATGCGGAAATCCAGGTTTTTTCAGAGGAACGCATATATTTCCGTGGATTTCCTTGAGAAAAAGGTGGAAGTCATCCGCATGCAGGAGGTTGATCCTGCCCAGGCCGATCCGCTGGCCATGGTCATCGACCTGGGAGGCAGCAAAGGATCGCGGCAGATCAGCATCGAACACCCTCCCGTACAGGCACTCAATGCCATTCAAACCGAACTGGAGTACTTTGCAGCTTCCATTATACATGATACAACTCCCGCCGTTACCATTCAGGATGGCTACCAGGCCCTGGATATCGCACACCAGATTCTTGAAAAACTCGGCTGACCGTAACCATTCACCGGAATCTCCGTAGAAAAAAAATTTCCCTTTTTGGAAGACAGGCGCAATAAGAGGCAAAACCAGCCGTTTTAAATTTCCTTTCGTTTCTGGAAACAGCAAGCACATGATTTTTTTCAACCGGAAGCGTGTCCTCTTCATCATCCCGACAAGCCTTTTTTTGTTGGCTTCCTGTGATAAATTCAAGGGCGACCAAACTATCCCGGCCTATATTCATATTGATGCAATTACCCTGACCACCTCAGAAAGCCAGGGAACCGCTTCCCATAAGATCACGGATGTATGGGCCTATGCCGGCAATGACCTTATCGGCGCCTTCCAGTTGCCGGCCACCTTTCCCGTCCTGAAACAGGGTATGCAGGATCTGAGATTATACGCCGGCGTGAAGATGAACGGCATCGCCAGTACCCGCGTTGCCTATCCTTTCTTTGAACCCTATTCCGTGACCGTAGACCTGATCGCTGACTCCGTGATCACTTTCTCTCCTCAGGTGAAATATTACAACGGGATCAGGTTCGTATGGATGGAAAATTTTGAAGCCGGCGGCAGTTCCTTCGAAAAAACAGCCCAAAGCGATACTTCGATCGTGGTAAGCTCAGAAGCCGGAAGTGTTTTCGAGGGTTTGTACTCGGGGAAAATCAACCTCAGCGACAGTGCCATGCTCTTCGAAGCCGCCACCATGAACACATACACCCTTCCAACCAACGGAGCCTATGTGTTCCTCGAAATGAACTACCGTAATAACAACCGTTTTACCGTCGGACTGATCGGGGAATCCAACACCCAGGTCATACAGCAACCTTGTATGGTGCTGAATCACAGTGAGAACTGGAATAAAATATATATCAATCTGACACCTGTACTTCAGGAGATGACATCTTCTTCACGCTTTAAAGTATTTCTTGGAGCCCTGAAAGAGGATGGTGTGGTTGATCCCTATATTCTGGTAGACAATTTCAAGGTCTTACATTTCGAATAGCAGCATGAATAAACGCTTACAGGTATTTCGTTACGTGCTCGCTGATTTCCTTTCAGCCGCCTGTGCCTGGGGTGCCTTTTACAGCTACCGCAAAGTCACGGTGGAGCCCGGTTCCTGGGAACAATTCAGCCTGTTCTTCGAAGATCCCAACTTTGTTCTGGGAATCATCATCGTTCCCTTGTTCTGGTTGATGTTGTACATCATCATGGGAACCTACCGCAAGATATACCGTAAAGCCAGACTCCGGGAACTCGGACAAACCCTGCTGATCACCCTGATCGGAGTGATCATCCTGTTTTTCGTGCTGGTACTCGACGACGTGATCATTGACTACCGGTCATATTACCAGTTGTTTCTGGTATTATTTACCCTGCATTTCACGCTGACCTACATCCCGCGGCTGGTACTCACGTCAATCACTGCCTGGAAAATCCATCACAGGAAGATCGGGTTCAATACCATCATCGTGGGATCAAATGGCAATGCATTTAATATTTATCAGGAAATCGAGAACCAGCCGACTTTCTCGGGAAATAAGTTTATCGGATTCGTCGATATCAACGGGAGCAACAATAATAAAATTGAACAATACGTGCCCAGGCTCGGTAACTATAAGGAGCTGAGAAGCATTGTCGGAAGGAATGCCGTCGAGGAAGTGATCATCGCAGTGGAACCTTCCGAACATAAGACGGTGGAAAATATCATCAATGCCCTGGAAGATTCAGAAGTGGTGATCAAAATCATTCCCGGTATGAAAGATTATCTGCTCGGTTCAGTAAAGATGACGGCCATCTTCCATGCACCCCTCATCGAAATCTCACCGGATCTGATGCCAAGCTGGCAGATGTCTCTTAAAAGACTCATCGATGTGGTGGTCTCCATTATCGCCATGATCATCCTTTCCCCGGTGTACCTGTTTACGGCGCTCGGGGTGATGCTGACTTCAAGGGGACCGGTTATCTATTCACAACAACGGGTCGGACTGCATGGCAGGATGTTTACAATGTATAAATTCAGATCCATGGTGGCAGATGCGGAAAATGGAACACCGATGCTCTCTTCAAAATCCGATCCCCGGATCACACGTTTCGGGAAATTCCTGCGCAAAGTCCGCCTCGATGAGATTCCCCAGTTTTATTCCGTGCTCATGGGTGACATGTCGCTGGTGGGTCCCAGACCTGAACGTCAGTATTTTATCGAACACATCGTGCAGCAGGCACCCCATTACCGGCTGCTTCACAAGGTGAAACCGGGCATTACCTCCTGGGGACAGGTGAAATACGGGTATGCGGAAACCGTGGACCAAATGATCGAACGTTTGCGTTACGACTTGCTGTATATCGAGAATATGTCCCTGGCCATGGATTTTAAAATCCTGATCTATACCGTGATGATCGTAGCTATGGGAAGAGGGAAGTAAAACCTTCAGGAAATGCGGGTCTGATCTGGCTACAGGTAGCCTTTTTCTATCATTTTCACTATCAATTCAATATCCTGATCTTCTCCGTTGGGGTCGTATTTTGTTCTCAGGTTGTATCCCCAGACCCGTGCAAAATTCTGGTAGAAGAAAGCCATAAAGGATCCTTTAAAATCCTTAAGCACGTCATAGGTGCTGAATCCGGTTTCCCTGTCGATGAGCTTGATCAGGATCTTCCCCTGCGAAAAGGTCAGTTTTTTTAGTTCAGCTCCGTATTTGTCCCTGATCTCGTCTTCCACCTTTCCGATGATCTTTTTTCTTTCCTGGCGCGAATCCGCTTGTTCAAGCTGGGTACTCATCTCTTTGAACCGGATACCGGCCAGGCGTGCATAGGGATATACCCGTTTCACCATCCGCACGAGCTTTGCCAGGCGTTTCACTTCTTCGGAGTGGACGGCAGGAAAAGGAACATCGATGTTGACTTCGTCCAGATCCATTACCGGCATGGTGTCTCCCTCTTCAACCAGGTAACGCACCAGAAGGGTATCGGTCTGGGGCAGCGCAAGGGGGATCGTGCAAAAAAAGATCAGGCCGGTTAGCAGGATGGCTTTCACGTGATGGAAATAACTGAAGGGAGTCCGCAATTATTATGCAACTCTTAACTGGCTGACGCGGGTATGCAGCAGTTTTTCCCTGGCATAGTCAGGATTGACTGTAAATTCCCTGATTCCGGAGGATGAGGGGATCTCAAACATCGCATCGGTCATGATGGCCTCAAGAATGCTGCGCAGTCCTCTGGCGCCTACCTTGAATTCGATGGCTTTGTCAACGATAAAATCCAGGGTGGCCTCATCAAACACCAGTTTTACATTGTCCAGCTCGAACAGCCGGATGAACTGCCTGGTCAGGGCATTCTTCGGCTCGGTGAGGATCCGTCTGAGGGCATCTTTATCGAGCGGATTAAGATAGGTGATCACCGGGAAACGGCCGACCAGCTCAGGTATCAGGCCGTATGACTTAAGGTCCTGGGGCGCAATGTACTGCAGCAGGTTGTCGCGGTCGATCTGATCCCGTTCGCTTACTCCGGTATAACCAACTACCCTGGTATTGAGCCGCTGACCGATTTTCTTGTCGATACCGTCGAAGGCTCCTCCCGAGATAAACAAAATATTCTGGGTGTTGATCTGGATAAACTTTTGTTCCGGATGTTTCCTGCCACCCTGGGGCGGCACATTCACCAGGCTCCCTTCCAGGAGTTTCAGCAGGGCCTGCTGCACGCCTTCACCGGATACATCCCTGGTGATGGAAGGATTGTCGGATTTTCTGGAAATCTTGTCTATTTCATCAATGAACACAATGCCCCGTTCTGCGGAAGCCACATTGTAATCGGCAACCTGCAGCAGGCGGACCAGAATATTCTCCACATCTTCTCCCACATAACCTGCTTCTGTCAGCACGGTGGCATCGGCAATGCAGAAGGGCACTTTCAGCATCCGGGCAATGGTCCGGGCAAGCAGGGTCTTCCCTGTTCCGGTTTCCCCGACCAGGATAATGTTGGATTTTTCTATATCGATATCGTTGGCGTTTTCTGCCGAAGGCGCCTGCATGATCCGCTTATAATGGTTGTAAACCGCAACGGCAAGCACTTTCTTGGCTTCATCCTGTCCGATGACGTACTGATCCAGGTATTCCTTGATCTGCACAGGTTTCATCAGCTCATTGGCAAGGATGGGATCGGCAGCTTTCTTGTGACGCTGCTCTTCATTCACGATGGCATGTGCCTGATCGACACAATGATCGCAGATAAAGGCGTCGAGGCCGGTCAGCAACATGTTGACCTCACTCTTGGCACGTCCGCAAAAGGAACACTTCTCAACGTATTTCGACATGGCTGTCCGGTTTAAGTTTTCTTATTCCTCACCAGGATTTCGTCTATCATGCCATATTCCCTGGCTTCCTGCGCCGTCATCCAGTAGTCACGGTCGGCATCCTTCTCGATCTTGTTGATTTTCTGTCCGCTGTGAAGTGCAATGACTTCATACAACTCCTTTTTCAGTTTCATGATCTCCCTGGCGGTGATCTCAATGTCGCTGGCCTGTCCTTCGGCACCTCCCATGGGCTGATGGATCAGGATCCGGGAGTGGGGCAGGGCGGTGCGTTTGCCATGCTGTCCGGCACACAGCAGGATGGCACCCATGCTGGCGGCAATGCCCGTACAGATGGTGGCTACGTCGGGTCCGATATACTGCATGGTGTCATAGATGCCAAGGCCGGCATACACAGAGCCTCCCGGGGTGTTCAGGTAGATCTGGATGTCCTTTTTCGGATCAACACTCTCGAGGAAGAGCAACTGCGCCTGGATGATATTGGCTACGGTGTCGTCGATCGGAACGCCCAGGAAGATGATCCTGTCCATCATCAGGCGCGAAAAGACATCCATGGTGGCAATGTTCAACTGGCGCTCCTCGATAATGGTCGGTGAAATATAACCCGAGGCAATCGACTGGTAAGAGCGGAGGGTAGCGCTGCTGATCCCCCGGTGATGGGTGGCGTAGCGCTTAAATTCATTGGTGGTTTTTTCCATATGGCGTTGCTGGTCAGTGTTCGTGTTCGTGTTCATGGTCATGGTCGTTTTCCTGTTCATGGTCATGATCGTGATCGTGATCGTGGTTGTGGTGATGGTGATGGTCCCCGTGTAAGGCATGGAATGCATCATGGGTCATTTCCACCGTGGTGACATCAAGCTTGTTTTTGAATAATTCGAGCAGCTTGTAATAAATCAATACATCTGCTGTTTCTTCCCGGTTGTCTTCTTTCCTGAGGTAATCCTGCACCATGTTGTTGATGTGCTTGTCAAATTCCTGGTTGTCCTGCTGATAATACCCCTGCTGGTAGTAATAGGTTTTAAAACGGATGCGGAGGTATTGTTGCATTTCAGTCTCTTCGACACGGATTTGTTCCTTCTCAACAATCTTATTTTCAATTAATTGCCATCTGAACGAATCAAACACGCCCGCATAATCCGGTTCCACTGTTTCCTGCTTTTCATCTGCATCTTTTTTCCGGCTGATCCATTTCCTGAGAAATTCCTCCGGCATGTCGAAGGGATGCAAATCCATCAGTTTGTTACGTACGCTCTGGAAAAAGGTTTTGTTGGATTCTCCGGCATGGTCCGATGCCATCTCCTCCTTCAGCAGTTGCCGGAACTCCTCGTAGGACTGTGGTTTTGAAGCCGGCATGACTTTCTCAAACAATTCCGGGCTTAATTCGGCCGGTTCAAGCCTTTCAATCTTTTTAACCGTCACCTCAAAATCCGATTGCATGATGGCTGCTTCCTCCTCGTCAATTCTCAGCAACCATGCCAGCTTTTTGATATCACCGCCCAGGGCGGCCAGGGGATTGATCCGGATCACGGCATTGACGGTAATTCCTTGCAGGGATTCTTTAACCGTTTCATCGCTGAAAGTTCTGGTATTGATCACCCGGCTGATCTGTATGCCATCCTCCTTTACTGCTCCGTTACCATCCAGTTCATTGAATGCTGCCTGAAGAATGTCTTCTTCCCCGGCTATGTCAATTTCGCTGACTTCACCGTAGGTTCTGCGGATTTTCTGCACTTCCTCGTCGAGTTCCTCCGCTGTGGGAATGATCTTGTGATATTCCACAGGGATGCTGTGATCAAGATCAATCTCAAATTCGGGATGCAGGCCGATATCGAAATGAAAGTCAAATTCGGTGGCCTGCTCCCAGTCGCGGGTGCCGGTTTTTTCTTCATTTTCAAGCGGGGTGCCCAGGATGCTGATCTTTTCCTCCTCCAGATAATTATACAGGGATTCCTGTACCAGCTTTTCCACTTCCTCCAGGAGCACAGCACGTCCCACTGTCCTTTGTATCAGGGCCATCGGAGCCATACCCGGCCTGAAACCGGGAATGTTGGCCTTCCGCTGATAGTCTTTCAGTTTTTTCGAAACCCTTTCCTGGTAATCCTCCGGTTTGATCCCGATGCTGATGCAGGCCGACAAGGTGCCGGTGTCTTCTCGCGTGATATTCATTCGATTGTGTTTTGAGTAAAAGGACTGCAAAGATAAAGAAAAACCCGCAACGGCAAATGCCCCCCGTTGCGTACCCGTGAAGTCTCCCTAATCTTCAGTGCGCTGAGCCTTTTATTTTCACCGCAGAGGCGCAAAGGCGCAGAGGAATTGATTGTTGAACTTTTAAACAACTAAACAGCTAAACAAACAACTAAACTCTAACCCCTAACCCCTAACCCCTAAACTTCTAAACTTCTAAACTTCTAAACTTCTAAACTTCTAAACCCCACTCAGATACTCAGATTCACCCTGAAGGAAAGATTTCGCCCCGGCGCATTGATGCCAGAAGAAAAGACCCTGTACTGTGTATCAAGGATATTCTCCAACCCGAGCTGGATGTCGAGGGATTGATTGATACGGTAAGTCCCCCTCAGGTTCATCGTGTACCATGCCGGCATCCCTTCTTTGGTGGCATACTGAAGGTTATCTTCACCATCCGGCGCATAATCTTTCAGCCGCTTCCAGCCCTGGTGCAGAAAGAAAAAACTGGCGGCAAAGCGTTCCTTTTCACAGGTAATGCCGGCCTTTGCGGAAAGGGGAAAAATGCTTGCCATCGGTACTGTACTGTCGCCCCTGATAACCCGCCCATGGGTGTAATGCAGGGAGACGTGAACCGACCAGCACCCCGAGAGTTGTCCCCGCAGCTGTGTGCTGAATCCGGCAAGAAAAGCCTTGTCATGGTTTACGCTGGTGATCACCTGGCAAAGGCTTCCGTCGAACAGGATAGAGTCTGCACCATCGTAAGTGGATGGCGCTTCAGCGATGATATGATGAAACCAGGTTCCATAAATCGTTGTTTCCCAAGCCAATGATTGTGTCAGCAGCCTGGTATACCCCAGGTCAAGATTGAACGCTTTCTCTGGTTTCAGCCCGGAATTTGGAATGATCACAGTACCGTCGGGTTTTTCAAATACCTTAGCAGCATCATCCACATTCGGTACCCTGTATGCACTGGAAAGGTTGACCGAAAACTTATCCCGTTTCCCTGGCACCCAGGCAAGCCCGCTGTAAAATGACCAGGGAAGATGCTGTTGCCTGATCTCCCTGAAAGGAAAATTGAAAAAGGTCGTATCCTCAAAGGTGCAGTAAAGACTGCTGAAACCGGTCCTGATCCCCTGGCTGTAACGCAACTTCTCATTGATGTCGAACCGGTGTGAGAAGTAAGCTTCCACATCCGACATCCGGTTGATCCCGTCGGGATAGCGGGTGTCGAGCGGATCTGAATGACCGGTAAGGATATTCTCAAGCTTCGCTCTTGATTGCAGTGTCTGGTACTGTGATTCGAATCCGAAACGAAAGTCATGTTTCCGGTTCACTTTCTGAAGATCCAGGTTCAGCGAATATACATTCACGGATTCTGAACGGTGGCTCAGGTCGGCCTTGTTAAAGCGGCGGTTGTGACGGCTTTCCTCCAGATACTGCGCCGCCGTTGTGAAGGCTATACTGTTCAGCCCCATCCGGTTTTTAAGTTTCAGGCTGTAAGCGCCCAGCATGCGGAGCTGTGGACCGTAATACCATTCGGCATATTTCAGCCCCCCTCCGTCCGGATCGGTGAGACGGTCATAGCGGGGAATGTCACTTGAAGTTGAAAATTGCAGGTTCAGCATGTGCTTTTCTTCTTCCGAAACCTGGTAAAGTAACTTCTGCATCAGATTGGTCTGACGATATGCCGAAAACCGCTGTACCAGGGGATTGTCATTTTTTACCAGGCTGTCCTGGTTTTCAAAGCTGTCAACATAGAATTCGCGACGGAAATATTCCTCCCCGTAAAAAGGATTTTTCTGTTTACCCATCCGCAGATCACCAAAGTCGCTCACCGTCAGGGAGCTTAGTGAAGCAAAGTGTTGATTGCCAAGGTTGAAGTGCAGGTGTGCCTTCTTTTCCTCATTGGCGGTGGCAAACGACAGACTTGATTGAAGTGAATTGAGCCGGAGCTGCTTTTGAGGGGATGTTTGGGGATCGGCGGTAAACATGACGATGGTTCCGCCAAGCGCATCACTGCCATAGAGGGTGGAGGAGGGGCCGTAAAGCACCTCCACACTGCTCAGGATGGAAGGATCGGTAGTGATGATATTTTGCAGGTGGCCTTTGCGGTAGATCAGGTTGTTCATTCTTACGCCGTCGAGGATCAGCAGTACTTTGTTCGCTTCAAAGCCCCTGAGGTTTGGACTCCCGCCGCCCTGCTGGCTTTTCTGCACCGGGATGCCGGCCGCATGCATGAACAGGTCGGCTGTGCTGGGAGGTGAAAAGCTGCGGATCTCCTTTTCCGCAATGCGGACGACCTGTTGCGGCACCTTGCGTATCATCTCTTCTGTTTTCCCGGCCGAGATCACCACCTGGTCCAGGATCATGAAGTGCGTGGGCGGTGCCGGCCG
>CAZSQJ010000067.1:18846-20159 GCA_964608665.1 uncultured Bacteroidales bacterium
CCCTGTGTCTGATTGGACACAACACCGCCAGGTTATTCCTTGAATCCTCGGGCTTTGCAAATTGTTCACCATAGCCGCCTGCTCTGAGATCATGTTTCATTCTGGGGAACTTCTTTTCATTCTGTTGTAACTGTTTATGAAAATGATCGCGTGGATCTATCTGGGCAACAGACGCAAAGATATAGAAAATAAGCATACGACCGTGCAATGAACGACAATTTTCCGGATGGATCACCCTGTTCTACCTGCTTGTTTACACCCTCCTGGGATCCGGCGGAACCTATCCGAGCACCATTGCAACCGGTGGGAATTTCTTACTTTCGGGAGGCACTTTCTGGACGGCTTCTTCAGAGGCAAAGCTCCAGCTCAGAGCCTTTAAAGACGGGGCCAGTACCTACAAATTCATCGAATTGTCCAGGTTGTAGGGTACCTGGGCATGTTTTAATGTGATCACAATTTATTTTAATGGTCACATTGAATACCCGGGTGCGGGCTGCTCGCGTGGATTTGGGCAACCAACGCCCGGGATTTCATAAACTGAGGTTTATTATTGTTGATTCGGATAGGCCGCCCACAAGGCGGCTTTTTCGTGTTGCCCTGAAACAATTTCAAAATCAGAAACAAATTGTGTAATTTTGCGCTAATAATGCTGCAATAAGAACCGCCTGATATGTCAAAATTAATAGCAAAAGGGACTTACAAACAAGGAGATGATGATCTTGAATTTTTGCTTCCGGTGATTCTTTTTTCGGAGGGAAGTACCATCATTGCCTATTGCCCTATGCTCGACCTTTCAGGTTACGGGACAGATGAAGCCTCGGCCAAAGATTCTTTCAGGATCGTTTTAAGTGAATTCATCAAATACAGCCTTGAACATGACACCTTCGAATCCGAGCTCAAAAGGCTTGGTTGGAAAGTCAGCACAGGAAAGACCAGGCTCAGAACAGTCCAAATGCCTGATATTTCGAATGTCTTCAGCAAGAATCCCAAGGTGCATTCCTTAATGAAACATGGGTCCTTCCAGAAATATGATGAACGAGTCTCTATTCCCGTTCATTGACCCATGACTTTTAAGACTTCAAATATTCCGCTAAAAAAATACCGGTGCTTCCTGACTTACATGGGTTGCAGGCATGACCATGATACCGGTGATCATGAGATTTGGCATCTGGAAGGCGCTGCACGTCCTATTGTTTTGCAGTCACAAATCGATCCCGTCCCGGAATTTATTGTAAAACAACACATGACAATTCTGGGGATCACCCGGAAAAAGATGGAACAGATCTTCAAAGAGCTGTAATACCGGGCTCCTC
>CAZSQJ010000068.1:0-19510 GCA_964608665.1 uncultured Bacteroidales bacterium
TGGGTGGCACCATTCCTAATCAGGAAGTGGTAGCAATGTTAGCCGGGGCGGAAATATATGAACCAAGCGTTGCTTTGCTTAGTGCATATTCCCGTCCAATATTAACTGGTTCATCAGATAGTTCTGAATCATCGTTAAACACTCTTCTCAATCTTGCAGCCGCATCGGAAAATTGATCCTGAATTTTGCTCATTGTAAATTCAAATTAAGTTCTTTGTATGGTTACAATATTAATCTCTATTTTATCTTAACTATAACAGGTTATCTTTAATTCAAATGAGGTGGTGAACTGAAAAACAATGTGTTTATATTTTAGTAAATCGCTGACTTTGTTATCATTACACAATACACTATTTAAATCTCTCGCAACTGCCGATCCTCCAAGATCGTTGATTGCAATTCCATTTTCAAACTCGATTCTGAAAGAGTATTTCTGTCTATCTCCGGCTTTTTTGAAAACTTCTGAGTTGAATTGTATGGAATCAGAATAAGAGATTAAAGCTGTTTTAATCCCTTCAGAAATTCGTGGTAAAGCAGATTCCCAAATATCAACATAAAGTTGTGACCCCTTTTTGGTGGATCTTCCATCATGTTTCTTTTGCGAAGGGGGTAAAGGTTTTGAAGTAAAACGGGGAATCTCAGCTATGTCTTCATTACGAAATGCTTCCTCTGCACATTTCTTCCTTTTCTGTTTGATATAATCAGAATAAGGGTTACCGATGTTTTTATCCAGATTCAGCGGTGGTTTAAAATGCGAAATCAATCCCGTTTCCAGAATATCAAGTTGGTCAGCAGAACGAGTGAATGGATAAAAAGACATACCCAGGTTGGCCTGCATCCATTGCGTAAGTTTTGATTCACCCTCTGGAGTATATTTAAAGAAGGATGTTCTTCCGGCAGCATAATCAGTTGAATTCCTGGGAATCGGAGTTAGAGAAAGATGTGGTTTCAGGAGTGAACCTATTGATCTTCGCAATGTTGAGCTTCCGGTTTTTCCATCAGCAAAGTGAGTTTTTGCATCCCGTGCTTCCTGGCTTGATTCAGTTTTCCCGATATAGATTATTTTACCCTTCGCAAATGCTTTATTAAGGACTTGATCCGGAAAATCAGATCCATTGAAAACGATGGCATAAATCCCCGGCATTTCAGAGAAACTACGGATATTCCTATACGGTTGCCAATTCTTGCTTAGATGGCTGATAGCTTCTCCCAGTGTGTTCATTATCGATTTATTAAAGGCATATTCGAATTCCACTTAATTCCAAACATTTTCAATTCAATGTAACGTGATTGGCATTTTACTCCCCAAACAAATCCCCATACCCCACCTCCTTTACTTGTGAAGGTTCAGAGCCTTTGTTTTTGTTTTTCTTCTCTTTTGTTGTTTTCTTATCCCACAGCCCGGCTGCTACTTCCTCTGCATGAATCTTATAATTCAACTCCAATAACCGTTTTAAAATCTCCTTGCGTGCAATCAGGTGTATGGTAAACCATACCCGGTCATTCACGATTAAGTAATCAACCACATCCAAATCATGTCTCAACCCTTTATAGTACCTGCCAAAGAAAGCAGGGTCCAAAACACCTTTATTAATCAGATCTTCAACCCTTCCTCCAGACTCAAAGGAGGGATTAAATTGTATCAATGGTTCAGGGCACAAATCATCTGATTCAAATTCTTTATGAACCATATCACTGATTCTCCCGTCAGTGATATTTAAAAAGCTATCAATGTACAGCCTGTAGTTCTCTAAGATGTTTTTATGCAAATCGAATATGTTGCTCATGTCAAGTAATTGATATTCTGGGTTATAATTGAAAAAACAATACAAAAATATGAAAAATTATCTTATTCTTGACTCGTTTTAACTTCATTAAAACTCACACTATTGATTTTTGTGAGATGTAAGGAATTCAATTACACAGGTACTTCCCAAACCATTCAGGTCTTTATTGCCTATATAAATTATGGTATATGGAAAAGAATCATAATCACTAAAAGCAGTCGCAGACTTCAACTCAGTGGTACTGGCCATACTCCCTCAATCCTCCTGGTAAACCCGGATTCCCGACTCCGGTATCTGAACCCATACCACGGATCCCTCTTTTACATTGCTTTCTGCCGGATTGTTACCAGACGACCTCACCAGCAGCGGGATTCCGGCATCAAGCAGGATCTCCTGTCCCTGGCGGGCAGCATAGATCTCCCGGATGACGGCCTGGAAGACATTTTCTCCGGCAGGACGTTCTTTGGGAAAGATCCGGATCGCCAGCGGATCGATGATAAGGTTGATATCGCCGCGGAGTTGTGTGGCGGGAATGTTGATTGTCAGTGCATTGTTGAGCAGTGCCCTGGTTTTGTCAGCTTCCTGTGAGGGTTCTGTTCTGGTGCTGAAGAAATTCGGATGTCCGGCGAACCTTGCCACAAAAGGCGATCCGGGCCGGGAGAATACCTGTCCGGGTGTTCCCTGCTGGATGATGGCTCCGTCCTGTATCACCGCGATCTTTCCGGCCAGCGAAACGGCCTCCTCTTCATCATGTGTCACATGGATGATGGTTTGTCCCATACGGTTAAGTTGCCTCAGCAGGCTCCGGATGCCGGCCTTAAGGCTGACATCGATGGAGGCAAGGGGTTCGTCCAGCAGCAGGATCTCCGGGTCGTGCACAAGGACCCTGGCCAGGGCCACCCGCTGCAATTCTCCACCCGAAAGGGTCTGCGGCCGGCGGTCCAGCAAATGCGTAATTCCCAGATCACGGGTGATGGTGATCAGTTTTTCCTGACGCGCCGCATTTTTTCCTCCCTGCCTGTGAAGGCTGTACGCGATATTGGCTTTGACACTGAGATGCGGGAAGATCGCCAGATCCTGGAAAACCAGTCCGACCGGACGCTTTTGTATCTTCTCCCTGGTGATATCCCTTCCGTTCAGAAGGATATTTCCTGAATCGGGCATTTCAAGTCCGGCCAGCAATTCGAGCAGCAGGGATTTACCTGCACCCGACAGGCCCAGGATCACGAAATAATCGCCTTTCTGCACCGTGAAGCTGAGGTTACGCAGGGAAAAGTCCCCGAAGGATCTGGTGAGTTGCCGGACTTCAAGCATGGTTCCGGCGATGGGTGAGCAATCGAAGGAGGATAAAGAACACCAGTGCAATGAGCATGAAGAGGACGGCAGCGGGTCTGGCATACCGCAGCCCGTAGGCGCCGAACCATTCATAGACCAGTACCGGCGTTACCATTGGATGATATGCAACGATGACCACCGCTCCGAATTCACTCATTCCCCTGGCGAACATCAGGACAAGACCCGAGAGGATCTGCTTCCAGGCCAGCGGAAGTGCGATGGTGACAAAGACCCTGAATGGCGAAGCCCCCAGGTTGAGCGCTGCCTTTTCATACCGGGCTGGAACCGATGCAAACCCATCCCTGGCTGCATTGATCAGGAAAGGAAGGCTTACAAAGGCCATTGCCAGGGCGATGCCTGCAGGTCGTCCGACCAGTTCCAGTCCCAGCAGTGAAGCAGCCCTGCCTGCAGCCGACTCCCTGGAAATAAAACCCAGCATGGCAATGCCTGCCGCCGTGTGCGGTATGACGATGGGCAGGTCAACCAGGCCGTTGACCAGACGGCGCCCTGGAAACGACCGCCTGGCAAGGAAATATGCAAACGGCACCGCCGCAATGGAAAATAACAGGGTGGCCGTGAAAGACACCCCCAGGGTCAGGACAATGCTGTTCATCACTTCCGGCTTACCCGAAACTTCAAACAGCTGGCCTGGCGTGGTACGAAGGATCATCCCCAGCAGGGGCGCCACAATGAACAATAGAATCAGTCCGCTCAGAAAAATGAACACCAGGTCAAATCCGGAATATTTGCGTACAGGTTCTGCCATCAACGCGGTTTTAAAGCGTACGTCCGCAAATCTTCAGGTATCTGATCCCATTGGGGAGAAACGCAGGGTACCAGGGGCGTTTGTCCCATCTTTTCAATGATCTGCATGCCGTCCGACAGGAAAAAAGAAGTAAACAAGCGTGCCAGGGCCGGTTCTGGAGCGCGGACAGGGATGGTGATGCCATAGACCATGGCTTCTCCCTTTTCCGTCATCAGTTCACCCGGTTGTTTTCCTCTTAGCGTTACACTGACTGTTCCGTACCAGTCCGACAGGCCCGGATCGGACAGGTTGACCGAATCGGGCAGCCTCAGAAAGGGCAGACCGTGTTGTTCAGCCACCGAGCGGTACAGAAAAATGTAATCGATCGCGCGGGATTCCAGCAGGGCAAGCAGGTCTGTCTCCTTCGGCCGGATATGATGCCTGTCTTTGTTTTGCAAATCTGATGAAATCCCTGTCATTTTGTAATACTTTTCGGCGAGGTTCATTGTCAGAACTGCACGTACGCCGCAGGGATCACTGTCGGGATCGGATCTTCCGTACGCAACATCCGGCTTAAGCAGGTACTGTATCCAGTTGTCCTTGCGGATCTTATCCGCATACCTGGAATGGGGTGCATACACCAGGGCCATTTCGTTGCCGGCGAAGCGGATACACCAGGATGCATGTTCAGGGATCAGCCATTGTTCGATCACCTGGTAATCGGCCGAAGCAAAGACATCGCACTCTCTGTTCAGATCCATGATCTTACGTGCACAGGCTTTGCTTCCTGCCGCTTCGGTCATCACACGGATACGGGGGTACAGCCGGTTGAAACT
This sequence comes from uncultured Bacteroidales bacterium, assembly GCA_964608665.1. GTDB lineage: Bacteria > Bacteroidota > Bacteroidia > Bacteroidales > CAIXZF01 > JAKLIX01. Next base: position 4,704 of record CAZSQJ010000068.1, read on the forward strand.
GTCGCAGATGACGCGAATGGGCAATGACAGGCTGCCTGCATGAAAGATGGTAAGTTTGCCGGATAGGGAATCCCTGCTATCCTGATCCTTCAATGCCGGATCACTCCGGCTGCAGGCAAGGGACAGCAGGACAGTCAGGAAGAAGCACAATACCATCCTGCCACCCTGCTTATGGATCAGATGACGGATCAGCATATCAGAGGCTAATGAGGTGCTTCGAAGATAAACTTTTTTACTGCTTTGATCGCCCTGTCGGAAAAGAAATCCGCTGCCGGAAATAACCTGAAGGCGCCGCCGTCCTTCTCCTCTGGCCCGTAAATCAGCAGGAATTCGGCCTGGTCGTTGCGGTTGAATAACTCACTGTATGTGAATACCCCGCGGTAACCGTCGATCCCTGTCACCACCAGGTAACCCGTACGCAGCGTCTCGCTGTCGATGACGGCATATTCCTTTATCACATCCTTAAGCAAAACACCCCTGAATGGCGTGGTGCCATGGATTCCCCTGCCCCTGCCGTAAAACACGGAAGGAAACTCGTAAACCTGCAGGCCAGCGGGAGGCTCCTTTAAAATGACTACTTTCTTGTTTTTTCTTATTACCTGAATATCAGCGGAATACGGATTCTCCATGCCTTTCTTCACATTGAATTTTCCGGGATGCGAGCGGACGGTAATGGTGGCAGGACTGCTGATATTGCGTTCGGTATAAAGGTCTGAAGCCACTACGATCTTTGATTCTTCCGGCAGGGGCCACAAGTCTTTGGTTTTCGAAGGAACGATACGTGCAACCGATACGGCGATCAGGATCTCGTGCCGGTGAATGGGATAATACACTTCTCCCCAGCTGAAAACGGCTTTCTCGCCCTTATCGTTCTCAACCTCCACCATCAGGTCGATGATGGGAGGAAATTCCGCTTCATTGGCCTTTTTGATGACCACTTTGTTCAGAATGTCGTAAAGGGAATATCCGTCGTACCTGTAAGCCCCTGTGAATGTTCCGTTTTTTCCGTCGAAGCGGGTTTCTTTCACCACCACCGACCGGAGTGGCAGGCCTTCCAGACTGACCGGACCGGCCTGTTCCACCTCACCTTTGATCACCAGTTGGGTTGGTTTTAAAGGATGGCTTTCATCATCATCATAGAAATCATTGGTTTGTGCCGGCAATCCCGTGCACAATCCTATAACCAGGATTGAGGAGATGAGTAAGTGTTTCATTTATTTTTTCCGAATTGATAAGAGATTTGTGCTGTGAGCATGCGGCCGGGACCTACGGCATCCTTGCTGTCATAATATTTCACGTCGAAGAGGTTCTGGGCCATCAGACTCAGGCTGAGTCCGGCCGGCAATGCTTTCCATAACCTGAGGTCAAAGGTAGTGTAATCCGGATACTGATCGCGCAACAGGATATCATCCATGATATTCTGGTCGTTGATCCACATGCTCCCATTGTATCTCACTGTAAAAGAGATGTTTACAATGTGCCACATCCAGCTTCCCCCGGCGGAGGCTACATGCATGGGTACATCGGTGAGGGATTTGCCGCTGAGGTTAATGGTATCAGTAACGGTAAGTTTGTGATACGACAGGATGACTGCATCGTTATATCCGTAATTGACGAACAGGCTGATGCGGCGGAAGGGTTCTGTCCGGATCTCGGCTTCCAGCCCGCTGATTCTGATATCGCTGATGTTGGATCTTACAAACACCGGTCTGTCGCCGAATCCCATGTCGATGGTCTGGCCGTTGGATACATAATAATGGAAGTCGTTTCCGCGTGAATGGTAAGCGGAGAAGCTGAGAGCCGTTTCTCCGGAAAGGGTCCAGTCGGTTCCTGCTTCAATGTTGTGCATAGTTTCCGGTTTCAGGGCAGGATTGGCGATTTTAAAGCCTCCTTTGACCCTGCCCGAACGGCAGAGGTCATCGAGCACCGCGGCCCTGAATCCACGGGAATAGAGCAGGTATACTCTGTGACTGACGGCAGGTTTAAATTGCAAGGATATCCTGGGACTGAGGGCATTCCAGTTCTGTACCGGCATATCGGGCTCCTGGTACGACATCATGAAATCCGTTTCCCTGGTCGGGCGTTCTATCCTGAAGCTTCCATCGGTGAACACCGCGTGGTCGTATCTGAGTCCGGCGACCAGCCGCATTTTTTCCCCGAAGAACGACAGTTCATCCTGAAGGAAAAGGGCGCCGGTATTCATCCTGCCTTTGTTATACACGATATCCGACGAAGTATAATAGGTATCGGCAGCGTCAACACTTCCCGTTTTCAGGTCAAACCCTGCTGTAATGCGGTGCCGTTTACCGGCCATGCTGCTGATGCTGTTCATCCATCCGGCATCCTGCCTGACCGAGAGCACATTATACCAGGTATAGTCATCCTTGATGTACTCGTTCACTTTCTTGTAATGTTCATCCTGGAAGAAAAGATCCGACCTGAGCTGCCATACACCGGCTTTACCTTTATAGTTAATGGTTACGGCCCGGGCGTCGTGGTCGGTGGTATTTCCTTGCGGCTGATACACCTTTTCCCCGGTCCCCCTGCGGTCGTCGAAGACACTCAGTCTGATTCCGATCTGGTGGTCGCGGTGAAAGTGGTAACCTCCTCTCAGCACCAGGCCGGCTTCCTGCATGTTTGATTTGATGATATACGGGTTGACGAGCCGGTCATAGGCTGACTGGGTGATGTAGCCATCGCTTTTCCCGCCGGAAAACAGTGCGGACCAGTAAAGCAATTTCCCGCTTTCTCCTTTCCGTATGGCATCGGATAGCTTCAGCCGGGCGCCAATGGTGTTGAAGGTTCCGTATTCCACCGTTGCTTTCCCGCTGAAGCCTGCTTCGGGAGTCTTGCTGATCATGTTGATGATCCCGCCCATGGCATTGCCGCCGTATACCGAAGAGCCGGCTCCCTTGGTCACTTCGATCCGGTCGAGACCCTCACGGTCGAACATGTTCCAGTCCACGGTTCCTCCGTCGGATTTGTTGACGGGGATGCCGTCCATCAGCACCAGTATCCTGCCCTGTTCCTTTCCGTTCACACCGCGCATGGTCACGGTGGCTTTTGAGGACAGGGGTCCGAAAGGCCTGTTGATGTTCATACCCGGTACCACCTGCAGTACTTCGTCAACCTTCTGGCTGACCTGCCCCTGCAGTGTCTTTGAAGTGAGCAGGTTCACCCTGACCGGGGTTTCCAGTATTTTCGACTCGGTTCGGGTAGCTGAGATCACCACTTCCTCCATGGCAATGGAGAGGGCGGCCAGCCTGATTTCATAAACTTTTCCTGTGGTTTGTACCACCCGGAGCCAGCCGGAGAAGGGGACAAAGCCGAGATGTGTCACTTCAAGGTAGATGCTGTCGGTCTGGATTCCGCAAATCCTGAAATCCCCGTTTTTCCCGCTCAGGATCACTTCTGCGGTTTTTGTCTTCACATATGCACCCTGGATGCCTTCCCCGCCGGCGGCACTGATCACCCGGCCGTTGACACAGTTTTGGGCCCGGAGAGCCTGCCGGGGAAGAATGATAAGCATCACAGACAACAGACAAATCAGGCCGGCAGTGTGAAAGTGCCTTGTCTTCAGACTTGGGATCTTGCTCATTGCTGCACTTTTATTTCAATTTCCATCGTTCCTGATTCATTTTCATCGGCATGTACCACTTTGATCAGGCCATATTTGTTGTCCTGGGTTTTAAAAGGAATGACCTTCCCTGTATAGCAGAATTTGCAGTTCCCGCTGACAAGCTGCGGGTTATAGACGTTCACGAGGAGGCTGTCGTTGGCGGCGGCATCAAATGCTGCAGCACTTACCAGGTCATTGTCGGAGGTATAATAATCATACAGGGTCATCCTTTTGGAAGTCCAGGAAGCGATTTGCGGGTAATAACCGGGTGCGGAGGGGTAAGCCGGACAGGTCAGCGTCGGGGAAGGTTTGCCGGAGGTGATGTAAAAGTAGCCGGCGATGTCAATTTCGGCTTCATGACCGGCAACGTTCGAATAATCGTAGGTCAGTCCCTTACGTGCATCCAGGTAATGAGGACTCCCGGTATTCGACTGCAGCCCCAGGATGATTCCCTGGTAATGGTTCACCGGGCCCCATGCGCTGCCGGAACCACGCATGATTGTAAGGCTGGCACTTGTTTCCCGGCGGCCGGCATTCATCACGGTAATCACCCAGGTTTCTGTCTGAGCCGTATCCTTTGAGAAAACGAAATCCTCATCCAAACCGGCGTTTTCAGCATACAAACCCCTGTCAATCTGAAGGGTGGTGTCACTGCCTGCTATCTTCTGAATGCGCAGGTAGGTGAGTGGCACTCCGCCGCCTGAAGCAAGCACCCCGATCCTGATCACGCCTCCGAGGGGCACGCTGCTGCCTGAAGGCGTGTAGACCACACCGGTCTTGAGTTGCAGGAACGGATCGGCATCCGCTTCATCCTTCTCACAAGATAAGAGGATCGAGAGCGATAACAGGAGGATGATCAGCCGTCCGTTACGAAAGACGGCAGGCGGGATGTGGGAATAAAAGAAATCCTTAAGTACCACCATGGTGGTTTACTGCTGAATTTTCACTGCTATCTCAAGCAGACCGTCGTTGCCGTTGGTCACACTCTTCACCCTGAACATGCCGGTTTTACCCGACTGGGTTCTGAAAGCATAGATATTCCCTGTGGACAGTTCGTTAGCTTTTTTAAATTTGTTTGAAGGATCAAAACTGGCAAGCAGCATGGCATCATTGGCGATGGCATCAAATTCGGCAGGGGTCACTGTCGTTTCGCAGAACCAGGTAATGTTCTTGACTGTGTAATTTTCAGGTGCGGTAGGCCCGGTGAAGATCCCTGAAATGTTGGATCCGGGGGATGCCAGGGTCATGAAGTTCTGATGGGAAGGTGTGTCTTCATAGAAACAGAACAAGTCGATATCGGCCTGGTGGTTAAAGGCATCTGCCTGGAAATAAAGCGTGTAGGTTCCTCCTGAGAATGACAGGAAACTCGCCGTCAGTGTATTTTCCTGCGCACCTAAGGTAATGCTGTTATAGGTGTTGATCTGCCCGAATACGGCTGTGACTTCCACGCCTGCCATCCTGATATTGCCGTCGAGATCAGTAACCTCAAAATTCCAGGTTTCCTTGTTATCCAGTCCCTTAATGGCGGTGTAGTCCATATTGAAGGTCATCTGGTTAAAGGTGGAGTCCAGCTTTGTCTGCCCGTTCATGGTGATTTTAAGTTTTACGAGGGCCGCCTCGCCGTTGGATTCAAGGCGCAGCCCAAACAGCAGGGTGTCTCCGTATCCTGCAACGGTGTTTCCGTCAATATACCCTGTCCCGGTCTGGAATGCCACCACGGGGAGTTTCACTTCATCCTCATCCTTTTTGCATGAGGTAAAGACCAATGACAAGCCGATTGCGGCCAATAAACAATAGGTTGCCAGTTTTTTCATAGCTGAGGGATTTGATTTTCGATATGAATGAATTTGCGAATTGACGGCAAAGATATTCCATTTTGCGGAAAGTGTACAAGTATTCCGGGTTATTCGGTCACGAGCATTTTACATTCCACGGATGAATCACCGGCAAGCAGCCTGATAAGATATAAGCCCGGCTTAAGCTTGTTGTACCCGCTTTCTGTGGTGTTCAGCGGGATAAGATGATGTCCGGCAGCCCTGTGGTGAGCCGGGATTTCCGTTACCATATCGCCCAGCATATTGAACACGCGTGCACTTACGATGGTCCCTTTCTCAAGACTAAGCTGCAGTGCGGCCCCGTCAGCTGAAGGGTTGGGCACGACGCGGGCACTTAGGTTAATGGAAGGCTTTGTTGGTGCAGCGGTGGTGGTTCCGATAATGGTAAACGGCTGGGAGGTGATGGCTGTGCTGCTCACTGTCTGGGCTGAAGCGGTAAACTTCAGGTGGCACTGGTTTGAGTTGGCGACGGGTACGGCACAATGGTAACGGTTCGTATTGGGGAGGTTATCGGCAAGGATGGTCCAGGGGCCGTTCGGTCCGGTGGATGAAAACTCGATTCTGACGGTGGGCTGCATCATGCCGGGTACGGCAGTGATCCAGTCAATATTCCAGATGCTGCCCTCGCGGAATACTTCATGGCCGCGGGGATAAACCGGCTTAACCACCAGGTCGGTTACCGGCGAATTCTCTTTAAACAGGTGGATATAATTATTGTAATTGATCCAGCTGCCTTCTTCCGAAAGGATGAGGAGATCGGGAAAGCCGTTACGGTCTACGTCACCGCCGGCCCTGAAGGCCTTGGGATAGCCCGATGCCGGGGTCGTGTTCGTTGAATACGGTATCCAGTTCCCGTTGCCGTTTCCCAGCCAGGTCTTCAGCAGGGCATTGCCAAAAGCGGCGATGTCCATGAACCCGTCCATATTCAGGTCAACGATCTGAGTGATGCGGTAATTGCCTGATACGGGGAGATCTCCGTTGAGAGAGAACCACTGGTTAAGCACAGTGTCGAAGCTCCAGACCTCAATGCCTCCGCCGGTATTGATGAAAGCCAGGTCCATGCCGCCGTCGTTGTTCACATCGCCTAATGAAACCCCCGGCCTGCCGATAATGCTGACCGACGGAAGATTCAGGTCGCTGTTTACGAAATGTCCGGTACCATCACCGAAATACACGGAACCATTCTGATGCGCGGCTGCAAAGTCGGCGAAACCGTCGTTGTTGATATCCCCGAACTGAAAGATTTCATCAGAATTGCCGCCGGTAAAGCCGAAGCTTTGAGGCCAGGTGCCGTCCTGGTTGTTCAGGTGGACGTGGATCCCGTCGCAGCAGCCAAAAGAAATGCTCCCGATATCGAGCCAGCCGTCGTTATTGATGTCGGCAAAGTCGGTACCGAACATCCCCCAGTCCTGGCCATTCAGCCCGAGACTGTCGTCCCACGGTGTCCAGCTGACCATATCTCCCGCTCCCAGGGCCACTTCCAGCACCTGGTCACCGAAATCGGTGGAAGAATAATTATGGTGTATGCCATAACCCACATCCAGGTAGCCGTCGTTGTTCACGTCACCGACAGCTACGCCGCCATAGCCGAAATTCCCCGTCTGGATCACCGTCCAGCCAAAATTCCCGTTGCCCTGCCAGATAAGAATGCCGTGCTGATTGGTGTTGATATAGGGAGATCCGTGATCACCCACACAGATGATATCCAGGTATCCATCCATATTGATATCCACAATTTCAAATTCTGTGGGACCGCCTTCCATACCGGGATTGCCCAGACCGGCCGACATCTCGGAATACTGGCCACGACTGATCAGGGGGATCAGCAGCAGCAGCAGGATAAAGCTTTGTGTTTTCATGGTGATCATGTTTGAAAGATATTGTATCACAATACGGTATGAAGCATCAGGCTGGCAAGGTAAAATCCAGTTTTTCAAGTTGTTTCTTCACAAATTCCGGATCCGGATCGACGGGAATGATCATTTCAGCTTGCGCGTATATCAAAGGGAATGCCTTTTTAAACCTGTTCTCACCTCCTCCGGTGATATTCAGCATGATCATATCTGCCGGTCCGACTTCCCTGTTTTCAATGGCATGAATTAAGGAAGCAACCGCCACAGCTGCGGCCGGGTGGATGTCAATTCCTTCTTTCTCAATGAAAAGCGATGCTGCTGCTCTTGCTTCTGTATTGGTGATGGCGTACATCTGTCCGCCTGCATCCGACAGTGCATCAAACAATCCGCCACGGACGCTGTAGGGTGGTTTCCGGTTCGACAGGACTCTTGCATCGATACCGGAGGCAAGCTTTCGTGCGGCATCCCCGTCCATGGCCGGCAACTGCCTGTTTTTCATACGCCAGGCATCGGTCATGGGTTGAAAAGGTGCGTTTTGCGACAGCATCAGTTTCATTTTCTTATGGCCGAAACGGCCGTCTCCGATCAGGCGGAGATTCGCTTCCCAGGCTGCAATGGCACCCGTACCGCTACCCACCGCCTGAAAATAGTAATCCGGAATACGACCGGCTGTGGTGACAGCCGACAAAACCGTGGTTCCCATCCCGTCGCGGCGGGCCACATTACGGGCGCCTCCCTCCGGAAGAAAGCCTTCAACCAGGCAGGCCAGGTTCGAAAGGTGAATGGCATCGTAATAATCACTGCCGGCGGCAGTGGCCACAACTTTGACACAAGCCGCAAGGGGTTTGTCGAACCAAAGGGCATCCAGGTTTTCCTCCGGAATGCAAAGCAGGAGCGGAATCCCGTTATCCGAACAAACACGCGCGAACGACCTGGCCGTATTACCTGCCGAGGCCACCACCAGGATCTTATCCAATGCGGGCTTCAGCCTGCCGCACACCACATAGGCCTCTGTTTCCTTGAAGGAACAGGTCTTCATCAAAGCATCCCGTTCCGGCCAGAAGCCGCTGAAAGTGATCCAGAGATCCTGCAGCCCGAGCGACGCTCCCAAACCGGTACTCCTGTAACTCACGGGCGCGGCCGAACCCTGCAGCTGCCGCCTTAGCGGTAACCAGTCGGCAAAGGTGTACAACCCGTGCTCAGGACCTCTCAGGCTGATCCGTTTCCGCTCATATATGGCCCGGAGCAATGTGGCCGTCTCTCCCGGAGGATCCAGCATCCAGTCGTCGTCCTCAAAAACGGCACCGGAGCCGGCTGACTGCAAATGATAGGGGGCTTTGTCAAACAAGGCAGATGTAGTAAAATGGTTCATAGGTTGGTGGTGATGTTCAGTCTTCCGACCTGATCTGAAAACGGAATCCGATACCGTGAATACTTTTTATGTGGATACTCTTGTCGGGTTTCAGCAACTTCCTCAGCCTGGAAATAAACACATCCAGGCTGCGGCTCAGCAGGTAGCTGTCATCACCCCATACGGCGATCAGGATATCCTGCCTTTTAAGCACCTGTTCCCTGTTCTCATAAAAGTACCGCAACAACTCAGCCTCTTTGTAGGTGAGCCTGGTTTCTTCCGTGCCGTACTTAAGTGTATAGCTCTCATTGTCAAGCAAAAACAAACCGATCTGGTGTCTTTTTACCACCTGTGACCCGGGTTCTGTGATCCTGCTCCGGCGCAGGAAAACCTCCATTTTCAACACCAGCTCGTCCATGCTGTATGGCTTGGTGATGTAGTCGTCTCCGCCAAGGCTCAGACCCTGGATTTTGTCCTCAGTCATCGACTTGGCCGTCAGAAACAGGATGGGAATATGATGGTTGGCTTCCCGGATCTTTTCTGCCAGGGTAAACCCGTCCATCACCGGAAGCATCACATCCAGGATACACAGGTCGAATGGCTGTTGCCTGAACAGTTCCAATGCTCTGGCCCCGTCTTCGCAGTGGCTGACGGCATAACCCTTCTTTTCCAGGTTGTCGGAAGTCACAAATCCCAGGGTGACATCGTCTTCCACGTAAAGGATTCTGGGTTTTGGTTTATCATTCATTTTCGCTTTCTTTTATCATGAGGGTGATGGTGGTTCCCTTTCCCGGCTGGCTGGTGGCCGAGATCTTCCAACCGTGATCTTCCGCAACCCGCTTCACGTAATAAAGTCCCAGTCCGAAGCCTTTCACGGTGTGGATATTCCCGGAAGGGACCCGGAAGAACTTGTCAAAGATCCGTTTCAGGTATTTTTTCTCGATACCGGGCCCGTTGTCAGAAACACTGAGCTCAATCCTTCTGGCTTTATTCATAGAGGAAAGGACAATTTCAACATCTTTTCCCCCGTATTTGATAGCATTGTCGAGCAGGTTGTACATGATGTTCTCGAAGTGAAACCTGTCAGCCATCATGCCGGTCGATACGGCATCCAGCCTGAACTGCACGTTTACATCCCCGAGGGGGTAATTGGCCACCAGTTCCCTGATCACCCGGTGAAGATCGAGCGGTTCCGGCCGTATCCCGTCCCGGCTTTTTTCCATGGTGACGATCTGGAGCACCCGTTCGATCTGCTGCTGCAGCCTGCTGTTTTGTTCACCGATGATACGGGCATAGCGGTGAAACCGTTCCGGGTCGGCTTCGATGCGGTCTTCCAGTAACACATGAGAAGCAATGGCGATGCTGGATATGGGTGTTTTGAACTCGTGGGTCATGTTGTTGATGAAATCTTTCTGTATCTCCGACAGCCGTTTCTGCCTGAGGATCACGAAAACGGAATAGGAAAAGAACAACAGGGCCATCAGTACAATCCCTGAGGAGATCATCCATACATTGATGTTCTGGAGAAGGTAACTGGTGCGGTTGGGAAAGATCACCCCGAAATAATATACCAGGCCTTCCTGTTTTTCGAAGGCACCCGGACTGCTTTTTCGTTCGTTTCGTAATTCGTTACTGCCCAAGTAGTTGCCATACATCATGGCATTTGTTTCGCAATTGTAAATGGCATATTCACAATCGAGGTCGATGTTATGTTCCTTGAAAACGGTCTGCAGGTAATGTTCCAGCACGGTGGCATCAATATGGGTGGCCACATTCACCACGAAGTAGTTGGAAGTGACCTGGCTTACCACATCGTAGGGGAGATCCACGTCGGAATAGTCGGCCATTCGCTGGGCCACGGAATACAGGGCGATCTTCACCCTTTGGGAGAACTGGTCCGAGGTGATGTTGAAGGTGTGGTACATCCAGTAAACCTGGAAGAGGATGATGGAAGCGATGGAAAAGGCTCCCAGCAGTACCACGATCCTGATATTGACATTTTTCATACCCGGGCTTGCGTTAAGCAGCCATAAAAGTACCAATAATCAGGGAACAATTGCAATTAAGCGGGTTTTCACCCGGTCTGCCTGCCGGTCGGTTTACCAGACAGCAATGCCTGTTCCGGAATGCAGCCTATTCCTCGTCTTTCTCCTGTTCTTCGTAGGCTTTGAGCAGCGCAGTCTGGACGTCGGGCGGCACCTGTACGTACTCTGAGAATTTCATGGTATAGGTGGCGCGTCCTGAAGTGATGGAACTCAGGGCGGTGGAGTATCTTGAGATCTCGGCCAGGGGTACGCGGGCTTTGATCTTCTGGAAGCTGCCTTCGCTTTCCATTCCCATGATCACGGCACGGCGGCCTTGCAGGTCGGTCATTACATCGCCCATCTTTTCTTCGGGAAGGAAGACTTCCACATCGTAAATGGGTTCGAGGATCTTGGGTCCGGCATTTTTGAAAGCCTCTCTGAATGCGTTACGGCCGGCAAGTTTGAAGGAGATTTCATTGGAATCGACCGGGTGCATCTTGCCGTCATAGACGTAAACGGCGATGTCTCTGGCATAAGAGCCTGTCAAAGGGCCTTCCTCCATCTTTTCCATGATGCCTTTCAGGATGGCGGGCATAAAGCGGGCATCGATGGAACCGCCTACGATACAGTTGTAGAACATCAGCTTACCGCCCCAGGCAAGTGGTTCTTCCTGGCTGCCGCGAACGGGGAATTCGGTTGGGTGGGTCATGTTTTCAGACCAGGGCTGGATGAGCATGTGTACTTCCCCGAACTGGCCGGCGCCGCCCGATTGTTTTTTGTGACGGTAGGTGGCTTTTGCCATTTTGGTAATGGTTTCGCGATAAGGGATGCGTGGCGGAAGATATTCCACCTCGATCTTGTTCACCTTTTCGATCTGCCACTTGGCGATATTCAGGTGCAGCTCGCCCTGACCCTGTAAAATCAACTGTTTCAGTTCCTTGGAGTATTCTACCATCAGGGTGGGATCCACCGAGTGCAGTTCGTACAGGATGGCTCCGAGCTTCTCGTCGTCGGCCTGGTTTTTTGCTTTCACGGCTACCCGGTACTTGGGATCGGGGTACACCATTTTTTCAAGCTGGTCGTCGCTGTTTTTACCGCCGTTGAGTGTGTGATTGGTATAGGTGTCTTTCAGTTTGATGGTGGCACCGATGTCGCCCGGAAGGAATTTCTCGACCTTCTCCCTGTTTTTTCCGGCTACTGAGAACAACTGGGTCAGCCTTTCCTTGGAGCCGGTATTGCCGTTCACAAGGTCGATGGCTTCTGTGAGTTCACCGGCGTAAAGCTTAAAGAAGGAGATCTGTCCGAGGTGGGCTTCGATGGAGGTCTTGAAAACGAATGCACATACGGGTTCCGAAGCATTGTACTTCAGTTCACGGCCGGCGGTGGTTTTTTTGAAGGGCATTTCGGCCGGACCCGGCAGGGAGGTGGTGATGAATTCCATCAGCCTGTTCACCCCGATATTGGGTTTGGCGCCGATACAGAAGACAGGGAAAAAGCTTCTGCGAATGATACCCAGTTTCAGGCCGCGCTGCAGTTCCTCCTCCGAAAGGGTGTTGTTCTCGAAGAAGATTTCCATCAGGCTTTCATCACTTTCGGCTGCACTTTCGATAAGCTGGCCGTGCATTTCCTCGGCTTTAGCCTTCTCACTTTCAGGTATATCAAGGGTTTCATACTTACCATCCTTGAAGCGCAGCATCTTCATTTTCAGCAGGTCGATCACGGCGTCAAATCCGAGGCCGGAATTCACGGGATATTGGATGGGAGTGATGCTGTTGGTGAAGGCATGTTTGAGCTGGCGGACTGTTTCGTCGAAGTTTGAGTTTTCGTGCTCCAGGTGGTTTACAAGGAAGACCACAGGGGTTTCTGTTTTAGAGGCGTAGCGCCAGGTAACTTCCGTTCCCACTTCCACCCCGTTCTGGCCGTTTACCATCATCAGGGCCGTGTCGCAAACCGAGAGGGCGGCCACCACTTCACCGAAAAAGTCATCGAAACCCGGACAGTCGATCAGGTTGATCTTCTTTCCTCCGAATTCGGCGTACATCACCGTTGAGAAGACCGAGTTCTGCCTTTCCAGCTCGATGTCACGGTAGTCCGATACGGTGTTTTTGTCATCCACGGAACCCCTGCGGTTAATGAGGCCGGCGGTGAACAACATGGTTTCTGCCAGGGTTGTCTTTCCTGATTTGGCTCCTCCCACCAGGGCAATATTCCTGATGTCGTTGGTCTGGTAAACTTTCATGCGATTGTCGTTTTGTAGCCTGTGAACGAATGCGTCCAGGCGGTCTGTAATTCTGTTAACAATTAAAAGGGCTGCAAAATTAGAAAAAAGCTGGTAACCTGCAATAGGTCAGCAAGTCATTTTTGTAACCACTGGGATCAGATTGCGGCAATGGCTTCGTGAATCTCGTCCCAGCCTTCCGGATGTATCTTGGCGCCCACCACTTCTATCACTTTAGCCGACATGAGTGATCCCAGTTTCCCGCATATTTCCAGGGGATAAGCCTTCATCAGGCCGTATAGGAAGCCTGCGGCATACAGGTCGCCGGCGCCGGTGGTATCGATCACCTCGGCCGGTTCCGCCTCCACTGTCACCAGGTGTTCACCCTGGCGGATCAGGGATCCGTCCGCACCCAGCTTCACCACGGCAATGTGGCACATGGATGCCATCTCGTCCAGTGCTTCCATGGGCGCTTTGCCGGTAAAAGCCCGGGCCTCGAGCTCGTTTGCAAAAAGGATGTCTACATACTCCAGCACCATCTCCCGCAGGAAATCCCGGTTGGCTTCCACCACATTGTAACTGGCCATATCCAGAGAAACCATCAAACCGTGTTTTTTAGCCTTCTGCAGGCTGACGCGCACCAGGTCGCGGTTCTGTACCAGGTAGCCTTCCAGGTGCAACACATGGTGATCCCAGAAAAATGCATCATCCAGATCGCCTGCCTTTAACTCTATGGCAGCTCCCAAAAAAGTGGCAAAAGTGCGTTCCGTGTCGGGAGTCACCAGGGCTACGGCACAACCCGATTCCGTTTCGGATTCCAGGAGAATGGGATGGATGTTGCTGTCCTTCAGGTCTTTACGAAAAAAGTCGCCCAGGTCGTCGCGGCCGACTTTCCCGATAAAGGCTGTGGGGAGCAGCAAACCGGCCAGTCCGTGGATGGTATTGGCTGCCGACCCACCTGAAGCAAGCTTTCTCTCATACTTGCCGGTGTACTCCAGTACCCGCCGGCTCATGGATTTATCCACCAATTGCATGCTGCCCTTGGGTAAACCCAGGTCGTGAAGGGCCTGGTCTCCCTCCAGCATCGTCATCACATCCACCAGCGCATTGCCGATTCCGAGGATTGATTTCATCTGTTTCAGCTAAGAAATTGCAAAGGTAAGAAAAGACCGGAAAGAACGGGGTGGGGGGAAGGGGAATTTGAGAACGGGAGAAGGGGGGTGCGACTGAACTTCTGCCCGCCTGTTACACCGTTCAGGATGTTTCAATCCACGCGCCGCGGGGGGCGCGACGGCTTTGGCTTTTTCAATCTTCCATATCCGGTCAGGTTTCAATCCACGCGCCCGCGGGGGGCGCGACTGGCAGCCCTTCGGCGTCGGCTTTGCGATAATGTGTGTTTCAATCCACGCGCCCGCGGGGGGCGCGACAACCTCGGCAAGGGCGGTTAGCAGTTCTCCGTCCTGTTTCAATCCACGCGCCCGCGGGGGGCGCGACCGCCGCCGCCCCCGGCGCCTGCCCCTGTGGTAAAGTTTCAATCCACGCGCCCGCGGGGGGCGCGACCTCCGCTTCCTCCTTCAGAATGAATTGCTCCATTGTTTCAATCCACGCGCCCGCGGGGGGCGCGACAGGTTGCCATCAGCAATATTGCGCATGGGTTGATGTTTCAATCCACACGCCCGCGGGGGGCGCGACGCAATACTACGTGAACACTCACAGTTTTGACGTCGTTTCAATCCACGCGCCCGCGGGGGGCGCGACAATGAAGGTGCTGTCATGGGCCAGTCCATATATGGTTTCAATCCACGCGCCCGCGGGGGGCGCGACACAGGACGGAACGATTATACACGATCGACCGGCTGGTTACAACCCACCCCCCCCCGGGGGCCCCACATGATCCCGTGTAATGC
>CAZSQJ010000069.1:0-3488 GCA_964608665.1 uncultured Bacteroidales bacterium
CCGATGGAAGGGTATTTTATTCCGTTTTCATCATTCCATTGTTTTCCGTCCCAAACGGCAGAAGGCATGCCAAGCAGATTGATCATTTCATCCTGCCATTGCCATAATAAGGTCCGGGGCACAATGACCAGAACCGGCTTGTTCCCGGTCAGAACCATCAATTGTGCAGATAGGGCAAGCTGAACGGTTTTCCCAAGTCCTACCTGGTCGGCTAACAAATACCTGGCTCCCTTTCCGGACAGATGATCATCGAAAGCCTTTTTAACAAAGTATTTCTGGTGGGCCCAAAGTCCGTATTCCGATCTGTAAACCGGACTCTCGACAACTACACTGGCAGGTTGACGTACATATTGCCACGAATCCAGGTTAATGACTTTTCTATTGGCTATTCTGCCTATGTCCTGAATGATAAAATCTGATAAGCGGGCAGCATGGGGATGCTGCCACAAAGCGTCAAACTCTGCTTGTGCCCATTCCACAGCATCGGGTGAATCATCTTCCCATACTACCTCATAGTTCATGCGCCAGGCCGCAAAGGTTTCATTTGTGCTGCCTATGAAAGCCAGTTTCTTACCGTCTGATCCTGTGATAATGCCTATTTTCCCGTGAATCAGTCCAAAAGCTGAGGATGGCAGTACTCTTACTTCAACCTTTTTTGAGACAAGCAGAGCGTAAAGCCTGGAAAATCTGTCTGTTCCGGTGTAATGGAGTTTGGCATCGATCGTATTGCACCATTCCCGTTTCATTGACATTTCTGCGGCACGGGCTGTGATCACATCCGCTTCCTCCATCTCTGAATTACAGATAATCCTTACGACTCCTTGAACAGAAGCAATTGATTCACCGGCAATTTCAAGGATCGACGAGCTGAAATAGCCGGCCACACGGTCATAAGAACTTGCATTAAGCAGCTTTGAGTTCAGGAAACTCTCATCCAGTGGCCGTGTCCTTGATGAATAGCGGTTGATCATGGTTTGGGTTTAGCTTAGTCCGTTTTTATCCCAGCTTAGTCCCTTTATTTCTTCTTCTTTCGTTAGTTTGCTGATATCGTGATCTTTATTTCTAAGCAGCTTAAACCCTTTTTCCACCCGGCATACTCCCAAATCAATTTAAAGGACAGTCACAGCAAATTGCGGGACATGCTTATTCCAACTCTTAACATTTAACACAACACAATCCCGGATAAATGGATTTCTCCAGGCCAGCTTTGCGGGGACATTCACCGGCAAATTTCTTTTCAAATTGTCTTGCCGGGTCATTAATGAGGGTGTATCCAGTGAATCGTCGTTTATGAGAATAAGATATTTTGCAGGACGGGTGAATCGGCCCATTCCAAATTCATATAGGAATGAATCTCTGTACTTTTTAATAAATTCATGGTCCAGGTTACCTGCAAGGAATTTTGTCATAAATTCATGGCGTTCAGCCTGGTTATGAGGACGCGCTGCCAAGGGATCTTTTATTTCAATGAAATAAACTTCTTGCTGATAATCAATAACAAAATCAACTGAACTCATGCAATGAGAAAGCATGTGATTGTGTGGATCGTCTAATTTCCATCCCCTCGCTGTTTTGGGCAAATTTATCCGGATTCTGCCCTCAATAAGTGCGCTCATTTGATTGGAGATTTTCCTAAACTTCGCGAAATTTCCCTATCATAGAGGTTGTCAAATGCCTCAGCGATTGCATTGGGATGAATTCCCAGATAATTTGCAGACGATGATGCTGCTATCTGCTGACTTTTTTCGACCCTGTATAAGGAATAAAAAATGATTTTATCCGACGGTTTTACTTTTAAATCAAATTCTTTAAGCATCACATAATCATGTGTAGCAATAAATATCTGAACACCAAGCCTTTGAAGTTCTATCAGGATATCTGCCAGTATGCCGAAAAGTTTTGGATTCAGATTTGTTTCTGGTTCATCCCAGAATAATATTGAACCATTTTGCAATGTTCCGTTCTGAATAAGTAACCATAACAATCCAAGCTTTCTTATACCCTCGGCCAATAAAGGAAACTCGAGATTTCCCTGCTTGTTTTTCAGAAAAAAAGCTTCATGTTTACTGGTCACTTTCCCTTCAATGGCTTCTCTTTGTAAAAGTGTCAGGAGTCTTTTCCGGACGGTATCCATCGGACCTCTCAATGCCGGCCGGTTTGCCCTTTCAATGATATCTGCATACACTTCCTCGAAATGGATTTCATGGCTTCTGTACATCGAAATAAAGCCTGGCGCGTTGGAAAGCATTTCTTTTACAGGGATATATACACAATCTGTAGGATCCGCCATCCAGTCTTTTGCTCCTGTTATAGTGGCATTACCAATCCCTTCAGCATGATTGGAAAATGATACCCGTATTTTGTGATCCTTCCGTGTTACTTCGACGGATGCCCTGTAGCTTCCTTTGCTTCTTTTCGCCAAACGACCCAGGGATTTATTGAAAGGCATGAATACCCTCAGGAGCTTATCGGCAAAATTCAGCTTTGATTTTGTGATCTCGCCGGATGCATACAGGATTTTAAGCAGGTGCGTTTTTCCGGTACCGTTAGCCCCGATGAAAATATTTATTCCGGGAGACAAATCAAGGTTGAGCTTTTCAAATGCCGTAAATTTTTCGAGTTTCAGATTTGTTATGCTCATGTTATATATATTAAAGGGATAGCTCTTTTACGGAAATAACGCATGTCTCGTTACTTAATGCACTGATTATTCACAAACGTAATGAAAAAACAACATCTCATACCGAATCATTTTCAAGATACCCCTGCAACAACCTTGCTGCATAAACATCATCCTGCCAGTTGTCCAGATAAACTCCCAGTTTCTGCAGGTAAGAAAGAATATGGATGATCCGCGACCTGTTGCCCCAATAATCGGGTAATTCAGTGTACAACCATTGCCGGCCGGAACGGGCACTCTGGTTTTTGTGGGTTTCTCTGATGGCAAATAAAATATGACGAACCAGGGAGCTACCAAAGCCTTCGGTCTGAAGCTCTTTGTTACTGAATTCAATTGCAGAGGCCAGGCGTGTTTCATTGGCAGCCCCTGTTTGCAAAAAGAGTTTGTAGTCCCTCAGTCCAAAACCGCGGGCAAGCTCCTGGAATACCCCGTTGCGGTACTCTCCGTGGCTCTGTATTTCAAGCCCCTTGAGGTAAAACCGTTCTTCGCCGCTTAGCTGTCTCCACACGGATGAGTCAAAGCCATTGGGTACCAGGTATTCGCAGGCAACGGTTACAGCGCTGTCAATGATCTTCTGGATTTCGCTTACTTCTCCGGACTGCCTTTCCCGGCTTAATTCGTAATGAACATCAATGTCTTCGATCTTCTTATACCGGGTGATTACCCGCAAAGCTGCAACGTATGCTGCAAGCTGGTAATCCGTATCCCCGAAATTAGGATCTTCCTGATCATCCAGTGCGAGCATATTCTGAAGCTCCTGTTTCACCTCATATTCAACGTCGGCTTGTATGTCGCTTAAAAAGGCAAT
>CAZSQJ010000069.1:3588-16867 GCA_964608665.1 uncultured Bacteroidales bacterium
TGGATTAAAAAGATGATGCCAATGAGTCCAGCCACGTTCCCTGAATAACCTGGTTGTTTCAACCCCTTCTGGGATTTTGGTTGATGGAATAAATCCATTTTCCTGCCAATCCTCAAATCTCTTGCGAATCAGGTGCAGTATTGTCTCTTCATTTTTCCATTCCCGTTGACCCGGGGAAACATAATAACGGTTACTATCAGTGTCAACATACCTTACGCAATACAGTCTTTCCTGGAAAACATCTTCAGGTCGTGGAACAATATCATCATTTTCCCATTGTCTTAATCCAAATTTCGTTTCACCCTCCATTCTTCTGTCGCCTCGTATAGTGGCTATGTCAAAGGATTTTGATGGATCTTCGGGACAAATGAATTCTCCGTTCCGGATGGTACCCTGTTTTGCTTTTTCGAAGGTGGTTTTATCTGCATCTGTTACAATATCAATATGATACCTTTTATTGGCATGGTCTGGCCGCAATACGGCACAAACCCTGTATTTTTCAGAGATAACCCAACTGGGTGCCAGGGGAACCCAGTAACCGGAGTTCGGACTCTTGGCTTCCACGCAATACAGGTAAGCATCCGCCCGCCATCCCTGTTCATTGTGTTCAATGCCCCAGTCAATAATTTGTTGATCAGCCATTTGAAAAGCTTTTTCCTGGGCTTCTTTCACTTCTTTCTGAACTTTTTCTCCACCTCCAATAATGTGCAGGGAGGCCCAGGTAAGCAAAGCAGCAGCCGGGTTCAGGTCGCTGGCGTACACATCACAGCCCAGGCGGGCAGCTTCAAAGGGGATGGAACCACCGCCGCAGAATGCATCTCCGACTCTTGGTGTATGGCCAAACATTCGGATTCCCAATTCGTTAACGAGTTCCTGGAGCGAGTGGGATGATGTGTTCAAATGGGCATTGATCTCGTCCCAGGTTTCTTCTGAGGGCCCGTCCAGGTGTTCAGGCCGAAGGCAGTATTTCAGCTTGTCGTCATAACCCAGGGACCGAAAGACCTTACGCTGCAGTTCTTCCTTATCATCCTTGCTGATATTTTCGCGCCAGACTACTTTTTCTTCAGAAGAAGCGGGGTCAAAATATCGCGTCCTTTGACTCTGGGTCGCATGAGTGAATAATTCTCTTGCAGACAGCGCCTTGTCTTTTCTCAGGATAAGGCCCTGCTCGTCCATCGTAAGCAATTTCAGAAATATCTCACGGTCTTTCTTAGGGTTATCACTTGAAGGCATAAGCAATCCCAGGATGGTGGCCCTGACCAGGACCAGGGGTTTACGTCCCCACCATTTACCTAAGCCGGTAAGAGTTTGGCTTGCCCCTGCCTTTCTTTCCTTATAGCTTTCTTTAGAAATCTTGGAAACCGGAAACTGGGTTTCTATAAAAGACTTAATCATGTTTGCTTCCCAGGGATTCAGAGTCGGGATCCTCTTTAAAAAGGCTCAGGATATTGGACTCTTTGTAAATGTTCATATCGATTCGTTCGTGGGTGACCGGGTTCTCGGTCAGGGCGTATCTCAAAGCCTTACGCCAGCCTTTTCCCTTTCCGTTGAGGGCATGGCCGGTGGCAGCATTGGTAATGGTGTACAACCACCAGCGTTCTTCGGGTTTCAAACCAAGCCAGTTTTGTATGGCGAGTGGGATGGTGACCGGGTCTGCTTCTTCAATGGCCCATACCAGAACAAGGAGTTCTTTTCCCAGCAGGCGGTGAAGGTAATTGTGTTTTGATTTCCACTGAGTCGAAGGGACTTCCATGTCTTTCAGCCTGCGGTTGAACTCTGCTCTCACATCCGATTTGATCAGATCCCACTTTGTATGGTTCAACAGACACTTACAGGCTGAGCCCTGCCCGCTGATCGTATAAGCAAGTACACTGAAATCCTGCTCTTCCGCATATGTGAACTGTTCAAAGAAATATACTTCTTTGTCTCCTGGTCTGATATAAACCAGGAAATGATGTTCCGTGTCCTTTGGGTTATAGCCAAAGTCGAGAACCGGGCCTTTTTTATTGTTCGACTTCATTTGGTTTTAACTGGTCTCTGGTGTCCCTGATATAATCCAATAAGAGCTGGCCGGTTTCAAAATGAAGCTGATGGGCCGAAAGTTCGATCTCTCCTTCGTTTAGAATTTCATTCCTGAGGAAACTAAGGACTGAATTCAGCTTTTCATGATCGAACTGCATTTCAGGATAAACGTCAATGCTGGCCCATTTTTTACCGTTAATGGAAAAGGTTACGCCTGAAAGAATGATATGGTGTTTATTCACCAGCTTAAGCCATTCATAAGTTTCTGAGGTGCTTTGCCTGATGATCTTTCGTTTAAATATTGCCGGCTTGGTTTTATTCGGTTCATAGGGGCCCTGGTCCCGGGCCGGAACTCTGTATTCCTTTTTCTCCGATTTGATTCCATCCTTTTCAGCCAGGGCAATAACAAAACTCACGCCTAATGGAATAAGCACGGGACCTTCATACAGCTTCCCTGAGTTGGCAGGATCACTGCCATTGGTTGTGTACCTGACGATTGCATTGGGAGCAGATTTCAATTCAAGCATCAGCTTGTCATCATCCTGGTAAAAGCGGTGTTTAAGGGTGATGGTATTGGTAAATGTCAGTGGATCGCCGGTTTCATGCACATTCTTACTGTCCACGCACAGGAAAGTGGTCTTGAGTTCAGAGGTTTTAAATGGCACTGCCAGATCAAGTTGTTGAGAGGCTGTGGAGACTTTATCCCCCACCTCAACAAATACCCGGTCACCATGGGAAGGTACGATTCTTAGAACCACTTCGCCGGTATCATCATTTCGGCTCATCATCCTGAAGCTCACGCTTGTTTTCGGAGGTTCGAAGGGGCCGATCTCTACCCAATCACCATTAGCCCGCCATAAGTCTTTAAGGATCAACTCATCCTTCAGCTGGTCTAAGGCATTCATTTTATGCCAGATCCAATCCGTGTTGGTGGCAGCTTTTTTCTTGATTTCATTCCAGGGCAAGGTTTTCTGAGGATGGAAAAGCTTTCCTTCCACATATTTCTGGAATGTATCAGAATTAATATCCTCTGTAAATTTCCTTTTCTCAACAAGGGTCTTTTTAATCTGATCTTCCCCGTCGAAATTATTGTCTTTGAATTGCATCTGGAAATTTGCCGGCATGAGACCATTCTTTGTCGGATAGAAAATCCTGACAAAAGTTTCCCTGACAGCGCTGTTGAATTTAAAAAGGAAGGTTTCTTTAAGCTTTTCCGCTTCGATAAACTGGGGGTCATTGGGTTGAACCCTTTCAGAACGGAATTCACCCAGAATGGCATCGATGGCTTTAAGTCCGGCGGCATTTTCATAAATGGATGCCATGGAATGGGCATCGCCGGTTAAGAAGAGCAGCCGGTTTTGCCATTGGGTATCCTGAAACAACTGCTGCAGGTCGGGGTGTAGCTCAGCTCCGGCAAAGGGCTGGTAGATGATGAGGGACGTTTTAAACTGTTCAGGTTCAATTTCATCAAGGGCCGGTAAAGCATAAACTTTCTGGTAACAGTCCCTGAGTTTGGGATCAAAAATTCGTTGCAGTTTGGCCTTGATCTCCAGTTTAATACTTTCCTGATTGTAACCTTTTATGTATTCATTGAGTTTGGCTACCACATTCTGGACATCCTTATACAGGAATTTCCCGGTATTGTCAATATGAAGGTACCAGGAAGTGTTCTTTAGTTCCGGAAGTATTTCGGCTGCAACTTTTGAAATTTCAACACCTGGTTTACATAGGTTCCGGATAATTTCCCAGTCATGAAGACCCCTGACTGCATTCTGCACCACTGACAGGGAAGAAACTAAAATCAGTTTAGCCGCATCAGATGCCAGAGAATTATCGTATTTCTCATCCAGTATTTGTGCAACGGCGGCCGGATTTCCATAAATGTCATGTGAAATGGCATTGGTGAGCTTTGAGTTGATTCCGGCTATTTCGGTAAGGGTATCCGAATCGTTGAAATCAAGATCATAGGGAGCAACTAAATAACTGTTGCCAGCCCATCCCTGCTCCGGATCGAACATCCTGGATACGATGGTTCTCATTAATCTGATCAGGCCACGGGTTTGCTGGAAACCGGGATTCTCCTTAAAACGGGCAAAGAGGTCTTTTATGGCAGGATGAAAAGGGTAGGAGTCTTTCACTGCCTGGGCAAAGCGTTCGGGCGTCTCAGTTGTGATGTCCATCTGCTTGGCTTCCCGTATCATGGTGGCATAGGCAAGAGCAATGGGTTCAATCTCTTCCGGACTGGGTTGACCTTCAAAAATCCTGGTCCTGAGGATATTGTAAATTTCATCACCGGTCTGTTCAACAGGAGTAAAAGGTTTGGCTCCGCGGTGCGTTTCATCCTCAAGATTTTTAACGATCTGTCCAATAAGTTCACTCCCCTGGGTCCAATTGGCAGTCAGGTCTGAGATAATTACAACCACTTGCTTGAGTTCCTTTTTCCCAAGGGCAACAAAGAAGTTACTCAGGGCTTGGGTGGTAATGGTTGCAAGGTTGGAATCCCCGATGGTCTTCCCATAGGCACCTTCCAGGTAAGGGGGCAACTCATCAAGAATGATCACTACCTTTTCATTGGCCAGTAAAGCTTCCCATTCTTCCTGTCCGGGTGCCTCCAGTGGTGCATAACGCTTTTTGAAAACATCTTTTTTCCCAAGTTGCTCTGCCAGGTAACCCCAGATTCCCAGCTCGGGCTTTTCCCTGCCACTGAATCCTATCACATTGACTCCGCCTTTCAGCGTAGTGTTATAGATGTGACCCATTACCTTTTCACGGTATTCAGGAAATTTGGCCAGCAGACCGATGGCAATCATGTTATGCGTCTTGCCTCCCCCCATGGATTGAGTGAGTCGGAATAATCCGTCATCAGAGTTGCCTTCAAGTCTCTTAAATACAGCTCTGTAAAGATCCTGCATTCCCCTGGTGATATAGTTCTCTTTAAAAAAGTCATCGGGGTCGACCTGTCCGGTGATTAAGTTCGTAATATCGAGAACGACATCTCTTCGGTTTTTGTCGAAGACGGAAGATCTGACACGCAGAAGATGTGAAAGTGGTTTCATAAAGCACGGAATATTTTATAAAGGGCTGGAAACATGTTTATTACTTTAAAATGTGCAGGTTGAATCTGAGTGCTAAATATAGGGAAATATTCTAAGTTTGAAGTGCCGCTTGTTTTCCATGAACCCCGCAAAAAAAACAGGCTCCTGTTTTAGGAATGCTGTTTTTCTGAGGTCCCGGGCATTCCTTGAACCTCTGTGTTATTCAATTACTTACAGAGTTACGGTTAAAAATTGGTAAACACCCTTGCCCGAATCCCTCACGGAGTCTGTTATGCATCAATCTTTTACGAAGTTTTCAGCGATACCGAAGACTCTGGAAACACACATCGCATTCCTGTGTTCTTTCGGTAATTAGCCTGTAATCCGATGTGGTCGAACGGTAAAAAAGCTATGCAATACCCTTGATCCTAAAATAGCCGGATCACGGTCAAACACTGTACGGGATGTAGTTTCAACCAGGCCAAATGAAAGCAGAAACCTGGAAAAGGTGCGGCTAATATAGCATTGCCTCGCATTTCCTTCCTGTTCCAGCATCGGGAAAGCTTTCAGATATTTATCAGCATAAAAAGATGCAGGCCGTTGTTCTTTACCATATTTAATCAAAAGCAATAATGTGAAACCGGCACCAAGCTGACCAATGTTCCCGGATTCATAACGGTCAAATGCTCCCCAATTGATGCGAAGCATACAGGTTTCTAACATCTTAATAAAGAGAGCATCCGGTTTTATCAATAGTACTTTCCCTTCAGTTGTCAGCGTAAGGAAATTCTGGCGTTTTTTCAAAGCTCTTAATATTTTTAGGAGATGATGTGCTACAGTGATCCATTCAGAATCTGATTCTTTGTAAATCTTTTGCCACCCTGCCATAACACCTTCCTCTTTGACTTTGCCTGTCAAAACGATCTCCTTAATCAGGCTAACCGGCAGATTACCCTGTGCAGTGAGCTTGATTCCGCCTGCTTTCGCTGCAGCTTCCAATATTTTTAATGCAATCTGATAAATCCAAATCTCTTGTGTAAGTTCATCCGTCAATGATCCTGCTGTTAAGGGGCTCTGCAAACCAAATGGGAAATGAAGCAATTGGTGCATCTCAATGGGAGAGTATCCCTCAAATTCCACACGGCCCTCGTTATTTTGCCTGTGCATTTCTTTTCGAAGATATTCGTTGGCCTCTTCAAGGCTGCCAAAACTACCAGGTATCTTAATGTTCATAAAGTCTTAATTTGGATAAAAGTAAAAATTCTTTTCCTGTCACCATTTCCTTGCTTGAAGAACTAAGCGGAATAGGTGATTCCCAGGGATATCAGATCACAGATTATTCATAACCTGAACTTCCTCATTTCCTCCATCAGGGTTTCATCCGGGTAGCAGGCATAGATGCGGGTGGTTTTGAGGTCGGGTTGGCTGAGAACTTCGCTGGCGAGGTCAGGGCGGATGCCGGACGAAAGGGCATTGGTGGCGAAGGTATGACGGGTACCGTGGAAACAGGTAGGCACTGAAAAGTAAAAAGGCAGGAACATCTAAACATTCCCGCCTTCTTGCCTTCTGGCATTCAAGCCCGAGGTCTCGAGCGGAGTCGAACCGCTGTACACGGTTTTGCAGACCGCTGCCTAGCCACTCGGCCACGAGACCATTGCAGGTGCAAAAGTAAGAATTAACTTGAATAATCCAAAATACAAAACGGCAGACCTGAAAATCGGATCCTTTGAAAACTTCACATCCCGATATTAGGCTTATATTTGAACGTCTGAACGATCAATCCAGCCCTGCACATGAAGGTATTGCTGCTTTGCATACTCCTGCTGTTTTTCAGTCTCCTGATTCAGGGGCAGCCGCCTCAGACAGGGGAACTTCCGGAACATGCCCGTATCATGGAGCTGCTCCGGATAATGCATCCTCAGGAGAAATTCAGGCAGTTGTTCATGATCCCTGCTTCGGGCGAGGATACGGGTCTTTACCGGACCGGTATCTTCGGCTTGCAGCTCAGGACGGAAGATACCCAAAGCGATGTCAACCGCCAGGTGCTGCCTTCGGGCGGAAGCATGGCGGCTTACGAAGATGCGGTCAGGATCAATGAAATCCAGCGCAGGATGCTGAACGAAAGCAGGATGGGTATCCCGCTGATCTTTTTCGATGAGGCTTTGCACGGACTGGTCAGACCCGGAGCCACCGCTTTTCCCCAGTCCATTGGGCTTGCAGCCACTTTCAACCTCCCGCTCATGCGAAGGCTTGCCGGAGCCATCGCCCTGGAATGCCGCAGCAGGGGTATCCGCCAGGTGCTGTCGCCCGTGATCAATATCGCCACGGATGTCCGCTGGGGAAGGACGGAGGAAACCTACGGGGAAGATCCCTTCCTGGTGACGGAAATGGGTCTGGCTTATGTGAGTGCCTTTGAATCAGCCGGAGTGATTGCGACACCCAAACACTTCATTGCAAATGTGGGAGATGGCGGGCGCGACAGCTATCCCGTCCACTGGAATGAACGCCTGATGAGAGAAGACCATTATCCGCCTTTTGAAGCCTGCATTGAACGTGGAGGAGCGCAATCGGTGATGACAGCCTACAACTCCTTCGACGGTTCTCCCTGTACTGCCTCTGAAGCCCTGCTGAACGGCCTGCTGAAGAAAACATGGGGTTTTGGCGGCTTTGTCATCTCCGATGCTGCTGCCACCGGTGGCGCCAATGTACTTCATTTCACGGCCGCTGACTATGCCGGAGCCACGGTACAAGCCATGACTGCAGGCCTGGACGTGATCTTCCAGACCAGCCTGGAACATGAGAACCTCTTTGCGCCTCCTTTCCGCGACGGTGATATTCCGCAGGCCGTGATCGATTCGGCTGTGAGCCGGGTACTGAAATCCAAGCTGAAGCTGGACCTTTTTCAAAACCCTTATTGTGATTCCCTCTACGCTTCAGAGGTCAACGGATGTGCCGCCCACCGCCGCCTTGCCCTGGAAGCAGCCCGCGAATCCATGGTGCTGCTGAAGAATGAGCGGCAGATACTGCCACTGTCACCAGCCATTTCTTCCATTGCCGTGACCGGACCGGATGCCGCGGAAGCCAGGCCCGGAGGTTACAGTGGTCCGGGAAACAGTCCCGTGAGTATTCTGGAAGGAATCAGAAACAGGGCCGGGAGCGGGATCCGGATAGCCTATGCCCGCGGATGCAACAGAACAGAAGAAACCTGCGTGACCATCCCTTCCGAAGCCCTTTCCTGCCTGTATGAAGGCCGCCGGCACAATGGCCTGCTGGGCAGGTATTACAACAACATTACACTGGCGGGCAAACCCGTGATCGCACGCATCGACCCGCAGCTTGAGTTTCAGTGGACGTTGTATTCTCCCGACCCTGCTGTGCTTGCCAACCATTTTTATTCGGTCAGCTGGACGGGCAGACTGCATGCTCCGGGCAGCGGATTATACCGGATCGGTATAGACGGGAACGACGGTTACCGCCTGTATCTCAACGATTCTCTGCTGCTTGACCGCCACATTCCCGGATCTGCGGGCCTTCACATGGCCCCGTGGCAGTTCCTTGAAGGGGACACCTGTGATATCCGTGTCGAATATGCCGAACCCCTTGGCAATTCACATTTTCGCCTGGTATGGGATTACCTTTCCGTAACGGAACCCGTGGATGAAATGTCACAGGCTGTGAAACTGGCTGCGGAATGCGACCTGGCGGTTGTGGTGGCCGGTATTGAGGAAGGGGAATTTCGCGACAGGGCCAGCCTTCGTTTGCCCGGACGGCAGGAAGAACTCATCCTGAAGGTGGCAGAGACCGGCACTCCCGTGGTGGTGGTGATTGTGGGAGGAAGCGCCGTAACGATGCCGGCATGGATCGACAGGGTAAGCGGAATCCTGATGGCCTGGTACCCCGGAGAGCAGGGAGGAAATGCGGTGGCCGACGTGCTTTTCGGCAGGTACAACCCTGCAGGCCGGCTGCCGGTGAGCTTCCCGCAGTATGAAGGACAGCTTCCCCTGGTTTACCGCCATAAACCATCCGGACGCGGCGATGATTACCTTGATATGCCGGGCCGTCCGCTATTCCCTTTCGGATACGGACTGAGCTATACCACCTTTGGTTACAGTGGTCTTCAGCTCGACAGAGACAGCATCCGTATTGGTGATACCACTTATGCCAGTCTTAAAATAACCAATACCGGCATGATAGCCGGAGATGAAGTGGTTCAGCTGTACATCCGTGATGAACTGGCTTCTGTGGCAAGACCCCTGTCAGAACTGAAGGGCTTTCAGCGAATCAGCCTGCTGCCGGGGGAAAGCAAAAAGCTCCGTTTCCTGGTCACACCGGAAATGCTGACCATGCTGGATAAAAACCTTCAAAAAACCATTGAGCCGGGCACTTTCAGGATCATGGCAGGAGCCTCATCGGCAGATATCAGGCAACAGACCACCCTGACAGTGACAGGCCCTTTTAATAAATGACACATGCGCATTATCCGGACATTAATTCCGTTTATCCTGGTGCTGGCCTGGTTGCAGGTAAATGCACAGCAAAAAATCCACCCGGATTCCATCCGGGAAAAGATGCAATGGTTTGCTGATGCCAAACTC
Organism: uncultured Bacteroidales bacterium; assembly: GCA_964608665.1. Lineage (GTDB taxonomy): Bacteria > Bacteroidota > Bacteroidia > Bacteroidales > CAIXZF01 > JAKLIX01. The sequence continues at coordinate 13,241 of CAZSQJ010000069.1, forward strand.
GGGATCTTCATCCATACCGGAATCTATGCCGTAAACGGGGTGTCTGAATCCTGGAGTTTCCATAACCGCCGGATCAGTCATACGGATTATATGAAACAGCTTGCGGGCTTCACCCTGCGGAATTACGATCCGGCTGCCTGGGCCGGCCTGATAAAGGAGTCCGGTGCCCGCTATGCGGTGATCACCACCAAACACCACGATGGTGTGGCCATGTACGACACCCGGATGAATGCACTGAGCGTGGTGAAAGCCACACCGGCAGGCAGGGACATGATCCGGCCCTTCTTTGCAGAATGCAGAAAACAAGGCATCAAATGCGGGGCGTATTATTCGCTGATCGACTGGAGCCATTCCGATTATCCCGGCTTTTTGAAAGACAGCGCCAGGTACCGGGTTGAACAGGACAGCCTGCGATGGGAAAGATTCCGGACATTTTTCCGTGGCCAGATCGATGAGATCGCCCGGGAGCTGAAGCCCGAACTGTGGTGGTTCGACGGCGACTGGGAACACAGCGCCGGCCGCTGGGGAGCTGCAGATATCCGTGAAAGCATCCTTAAAGCCAATCCTGACGCCATCATCAACGGCCGCCTGCAGGGTTTCGGCGACTACGAAACCCCGGAACAGAACTTCCCGGTCAGCCGTCCTCCCTACCACTGGTGGGAACTCTGCATGACCATCAACGACAGCTGGGGATACCAGCCCAAAGACCAACACTGGAAAACACCCTATGAAGTGATCACCATCTTTGCCGATGTGGTGTCAAATGGCGGTAACCTGCTGTTAGACATCGGGCCGCGTGAAGACGGCAGCATTCCGGAAGAGCAGGTCGCAGTGCTGAAAACCCTTGGTGCCTGGAACCGCAAACACGGTGAAGCCATCTTTAATACCATACCCGGTCTTCCGCCGGGTCATTTTTACGGCCCCACCACCCTTTCAAAGGACAGTACCATATTATATTTATTCCTCGCAGGAAATCCGCGCGAAGCTGTCGTGATCAAAGGACTCTTTTCTGAAATTGATGACGTTAGCCTTCTGGGTCAAAACCGCCCGCTGGCATGGAAAATTGTGGGCAAGATCTCCTGGAGCCCGGTTCCGGGACTGGTGTATATTGAAGCACCCGCCGAAGGACACGACCAGTATATGAGCGTGCTCAGGGTGAAACTGAAAAAGCCGCTCCGCCTTTACAGGGGAGCCGGAGGACTGGCCCTTTAAAACATCATGCAATGAGAATTACAACAAGGATTTGCATCATCCTCCTTGGCTGTCTGTGCTGTAATACGGTTTGGCCGCAGACAGCGCGGGAACCGGAATACCTGTTGCCTGAAGACTCGGCAGTCGCGGCAAAGCTGCGTCAATGGCAGGACTGGAAGTTCGGGGTGATCATCCACTGGGGGCCATACAGCCAGTGGGGTGTTGTGGAAAGCTGGAGCCTGTGCCCGGAGGATGAGCCCTGGTGTGTGAGAAGGGGACCCTATGCGGAGGATTACCATACCTATGTGAAGGCGTATGAATCCCTGCCGGGTATCTTCGATCCTGAACAGTTCAATCCCGTAAAATGGGCTGCCGCCTGCGCCAATGCCGGAATGAAATATGTGGTTTTTACCACCAAGCACCACGACGGCTTCTGCATGTTCGACTCCCGGTATACAGATTACAAAATTACGGGACCGGCCAGCGTTTTCGCGAAAAATCCCCGTGCCAATATCAGCCTGGAAGTGTTCAATGCATTCAGAAACAAGGGAATGGGTGCAGGAGTGTATTTCAGCAAACCCGACTGGCATCATCCGGATTACTGGTGGCCTTATTTCCCCGTTTTCGACCGCAACGTGAACTATAATCCCGAAAAATACCCTGAACGCTGGCAGCGGTTCAAAACCTTTACACACCAGCAGGTTGAAGAACTGATGAGCGGTTATGGCAGGATCGACATTCTTTGGCTCGACGGTGGTTGGGTGAGGCCGGCCGGCTCCCTGACGGAGGAAACCAGACCCTGGCTGGGGAAAAACCAGTGGATACAGGATGCGGATATTCCTGCCATGGCTGCCATGGCCCGGAAATATCAGCCCGGATTGCTTGTTGTTGACAGAACAGTACACGGACCATACGAAAACTACAGAACCCCGGAGCAACAGATCCCGGAACACATTCCGCCCTATCCCTGGGAAAGCTGTATAACCCTGGGAGACAGCTGGTATTCAAGCGGACCGGGCGAAAGGTACAAAACAGCGCACTGGGTCGTTCACACCCTTGTCAAAATCGTTTCTATGGGAGGAAACTTCCTGCTCGGGATAGGACCCGACAAAACAGGAGACCTGGTACCCGCAGTGTACCGCATCCTGGAGGAAACAGGCCGGTGGGTGCAGCAGAACGGAGAGGCGGTTTATGGAAGCATCCCCCTGGCCCCTTACAGCTCAGGCAATATCTGCTTTACACAATCAAAGGACGGTAAGCGGCGCTATGCTATTATCCTGCTGAAAGAAGGGGAATCCCTGCCCGAAAGTGTTTCCCTCCCGGCAGATTTCACCGGGCAAAAGACCGGTATCACCCTGCCTGGCTGGACCGGGAAGCTTCAGTATCACATCCGCAATGAACAGGCAATCATCCGCATCCCCCCGGAATTCAGAAAACTCAACAAAACAACACCTGCCCTGGTACTCAGAGTAATTCGCTGATATACTGTTGATTCTGTGAGCACACATCGCATTCCTGTGTCTTTCGGAATACTTAGATTTAAGATAAGAACCCGTCAGGTTTCAACGTGAACAGCCCCGGATGCAATCCGGGAGAAGGTTTGTGATGTGTCACATTCCCAACGAGGTAACATTTTGTTAGATGAAGGTCAGGGAAGGTTGCCAGCCTTGTGTTGAAGTGGCAAAAATTTTTTTTTATTTTTTTGATTATTTTGAGCATATGTTTATTACCTTTGTAATGAACAAATGTTTAAAAATCTTATACCCATGAAAATTGCCATCACCTCCACCGGTAACAGCCTTGAATCGACCCTGGATGAGCGTTTTGGCCGGTGCAGCTATTTTGTGATTTATGACACCCAATCCAATGATACCGAATTCATTGCAAACCCGAACAAGGAAGCGGTGAACGGGGCCGGTCCATCAGCCGTACAGTTGATCGCATCCCGTGGTGTGGTTAAAATCGTGGCCTTGCATTTCGGGTCAAAGATCATTGATTTGCTGGAAGGTTTGAATATCCAGATGATAAAGCCGGAAGGCGGTGTAAACAGGGTCAGTGATGTTATTAAAATGCTAAACAGCAATAACTGATAGGCGGAAGGGATTGCACTGCCTGGAAGATCGTGGGATATCAGTGGCATTTCCACCGCACAAAACAGCACAATGCACCTCAGGTTAAACCTTAAAAATGAAAGCAATGCCCGGATTTGACAGAACAGGGCCGGAAGGAGAAGGTCCGATGACAGGACGCCGGCTCGGCCGTTGTACCGGATTTGGTTCCGGAAAGAAGAAAACAGAACCTCCTGATCAGCTCAAAAAGGAAGATGAAGCCATCCTTAGCCGTAGCCCGGGTCCTGGACGAAGGAGAATGGGAAGAGGAGGCGGACAGGGAAGGGGATTTGGAGGCGGAAACCGCTTCAGGGGTGGAAATCCCTGA
>CAZSQJ010000069.1:16967-19431 GCA_964608665.1 uncultured Bacteroidales bacterium
AGAAAAATAGCCATTCCGCTTGAAAGCGGCCTGTTATGTCCGCACTTCGGACATTGTCAGCAGTTTGCCATCGTCGAAACCAATGAGGATCAGATCCTGAGCCAGCAATTACTCACACCTCCCCCGCACGAGCCCGGACTTTTCCCCGCATGGCTTGCCGGGCAGGGTATAAGTGATGTCATTGCCGGCGGTATGGGACAAAGGGCCATACAATTGTTCAACCAGCAAAACATCAATGTATACACTGGTGCGCCATTGCATCAGCCGGTACGGCTGGTCAATGATTTCCTTGCGGGGAAACTCATGCTGACCGCAAACTATTGCGATCACGGCAGCCATGGCGATCATCACCAATGCAGACATTAGTTTGTTCAAAATTCCCGACACGGATCAATGAACGCGATCATGGAAAAAATCAAAATCGGAATCATCATCTGCGACCGTTATTCGGCCTGTGCAGGTGGCAAGTGCTTCCGTTCCTTTATGAACAGGGAAGGCGCTTTTACACAATATGAAGGGATGGATGCGGAAATATATTATCTTACCCATATTGCGCTGGACACATGGAACACGTCCTTCCTGCAGCGTGCGGTCAGGGATACTTTATGCGACAATACATGCCGTCTGAGGTATGACTGAAATTCCGTCTTTCAGGCTGGCTGTCGCCAGTGGTAAAGGCGGAACCGGGAAGACATTTGTGGCTGTGAGCTTGTTCCATGTCCTGCAGGGCCGGTTTGCGCCCCTCTGCCTTGCGGATTGTGATGCGGAAGCGCCGAATGCCATGCTTTTCTTCCATGGGGAAAAGATAACATCCCTGGAAATAACTCAGAATGTTCCGGTCATCCATGAGGAGAAATGCACCTGGTGCGGCAAGTGCCACGATGTTTGTGCATACAATGCCATCTTTATCCTGCCCGCCATGAAGATAATCCGGGTCATGGAGGAATTATGCCATGACTGCGGGGCCTGTTCCTGGGCATGCAGGGAGGATGCCATCACTGAAAAGAAGACAGGCCTGGGGGAGGTTAGCCGTTTCCGTATTACGAAAGAAGCCACGGTAGTGGAATCCAGGACCCGCGCAGGGGTGTATTCTCCGGTATCTATTATCAAGGCAGGGATTGCAGAAGCCGGGAATGAAGGGATCATTATCCTGGATGCCCCTCCGGGCACTTCCTGTCCTTTCATCCAAACCGTTGATCCTGCCGATTATATCATTCTTGTTACCGAACCCACGCCATTCGGGCTGAGCGACCTTAAACAGTCGGTCGAAACCCTGCGTACCCTGAAGAAGTCATTCGGGGTGATCATTAACCGGGCCGGGATTGGCGATCAGGGTGTTCAGCAGTATTTGCGTGAACAGGCGATCCCCCTGTTGCTGGAGATCCCTTTTAACCGTATGCTGGCCGGTGCTTATGCACGCGGGATAAACCCTGCCGAAACCGACCAGGCAATCGCCCAGGCATTGTTGAATCTGTTCCTTCAAATTTATGCAAGTCATGGAAATCGCAGTGATCAGCGGTAAAGGCGGTACCGGGAAAAGCAGTGTCGCTGCGGCACTTGCAAGTTGTGCCGGAGAGGTGGTGCTGGCAGATTGTGATGTGGATGCCGCCAACCAGTTTCTGCTTTTCAATCCTGACATCGAAGAAGAACAGGTTTATGTTTCAGGGTATAAAGCAGTAATTCGGGAGGAAAACTGCGACAATTGCGGGCTTTGTATGTTGTACTGCCGGTTTCATGCTATCCGCAGGATCGACGGGCAGGTCAGGATCTCCGAAACCGCCTGTGACGGTTGCCGGCTGTGTACCCGGGTTTGTCCTGTCCAGGCAATTGAGTTGCGTGAAAGCAACCGGAGCCGCATGATCGCGGGCAGCTTCAGGAAAGGCCGGATGGTTTACGGAAGACTCGCTCCGGGTGAGGAAAATACCGGCAAACTGGTGAACATGGTCCGGACCAAAGCCAGGGAACTGGCCGCCGCATCCAACCTCAGCCATATCCTGATCGACGGTCCACCGGGTATCGGTTGCCCGGTCATCTCAGCGATCACCGGAACCGACCTCGTGATCATCGTTACGGAAGCCGGAATATCAGGCTTCCACGACCTGAAAAGGACACTGGAGATCACCGCTGGGCTTCAGCTGAAAACATGGGTAGTGATCAATAAATATGATCTTAACCCTGAATTGACAGCAAATATTTGCGAATATTGTCAGGAAAAAGGAATTGCAGTGGCCGGAAAGCTGCCATTCGACCCCACAGTGACCGATGCAATGGTAAATCAGAAAAGTGTGATTGAATGGTCGCCTGATTGCGATGTGAGCCGGCAACTGAAAAGGCTCTGGAAAATGATCACCGCAAATGCTGAAAAGTCATGAAAACGGGTTATCTGCAGGTATACACAGGCAACGGTAAAGGAAAGACCACCGCGGCGCTGGGACTGGCGCTCAGGGCAGCGGGGGCCGGGAAA
>CAZSQJ010000070.1:0-19389 GCA_964608665.1 uncultured Bacteroidales bacterium
GTTTTCCGGCTATAAACATATGACCCCTTTAGGGTCATCTATAACCTTAAACCCATCAGGAGGAGGTAAAAAAATCAGGAGATCATTCAAAATCAATAAATTCACAAAAATCGCCGACCCCAACGGGGTCGCATGTTTATAGACCGCATTGTTCACAAAAATCCCTGACCCCAACGGGGTCGCATGTTTATCGAACGTAATTCCCTTCGAATACGTGCGACCCTTTCCGGGTCGGGCAAGCAACATGACGTTTTCCGGCTATAAACATATGACCCCTTTAGGGTCATCTATAACCTTAAACCCCTTATGAGGAGGTGAAAAATTCAGGGGATCATCCAAAATCAAAAAGGTATTTGTCGTCAAATAATATTTCGTACTTATTCAAAAAGTCAAGATATTCATCTCTGAACGAACGTTTCTTATGATGATTCTTTTGGTTTGAGATGTATTTAATGACACGATCAATATGTGAATGACTGTATGAAAAAGCACCATAACCCTCCTGCCAGTTAAAGGAAAACCGGCTAAGGTGATTTTCGGTAATAAATACAGTACTTGCCTTTTTAATTTCCATGACGAGATCCGACAGACAACATGATGGCTTCATTCCTATAAAAAGATGGATATGGTCCGGCATTCCATTGATGGCAAGAGGTTTTTGATTCTTGTTTTTAATGATCCCGGTTACATACTTATAAAGCGTTTCCTCCCATTGAGGATGGATGATGTTTTTCCTGCAGTTGACGGCGAAAACAACTTGAATATAAATTTGAGAATACGTGGACATCGGATTGGTTTTTAGCAGACAAAGATAAGGTATACCGAAAGAATACAGGAATGCGACAAACGTGTCTCCGGAGTCATCGGTATAACTGAAAATTACTTCGCATTTTCGTTAAAATTCAGTATAGAAATAGTCATCGGATTCCGATGTGTAAATAGAGAAATCGTCATGTTGCCGCTATTTTGTCTCCATTGCCGCATGATTTGCAATTGCCGGGGCCGGCTTGCAAAAATCGATTTTTGTTCCGCCTGATGGCAGCGTAACTTTATTCTGTCATTAAACCATCAAACCATGGAAACAAAAAACAAAGCAAGCCGCCCGGAAAGGTTTTCGAACCTGCTCCCGGGAAATGTCCGGACAGGAAGGTTGTTCCAGACTACCTTCAGGACTATGTTATGTCTGATCTCCTGTTTGTTGCTGACTGCGGTTTCGGCCCAGACAAGCATCAGCCTTGCCTTTACCGCCCTTAACAATCAGGCTTTTATCCCCCTCGACAGCATCCGCGTGATCAACCTCACCCACCCGGGGGACACCATATTATATTATCCCGACACCACACTGATGCTTACGTATGTCACTGCAGTCCCAGATAATAATTATACAACTGAAAACCAATTGGTTCTGAAACTTACCGGGGCCAATCCTTACGGAGACCGGACAGAACTGACCTTGTCCGTGCCAGCCGCCGGTCAAGCGGCTGTCATTATCCGCGATGCCACCGGCATGCAGATCACCCAATGGTGCGGGCAACTGGCTGAGGGAATGCATACCCTGACGGTAAAAGGCGGGATAGCCGGTATATATTTTCTGCACGTTCAGACCGGTGGAGCCAGCATAAGCCTTCCCCTGGTCTGTACAGGCTCTGCCGGATCCGCAGCGCCTGAAATCCGCTTAAACTCCGGTTTTTCAACACCTGCCACCATCAGTAAGAACAGCCTTATTCTTAATGACTTCTGGTTCTGCCCCGGAGATGAACTGCGTTGTATCGGGTTTGCGGATTCGCTTGAATCGGCTTTCAATATTGCACCTCAGGCATCTGCAGAATATGCGTTCCAGTTTGCTTTCGCCATTCCCTGTCCTGGCGCCGACTCAGTATTGTATGAGGGGCAGTGGTACCATACCGTGCAGATCTTCAGCCAGTGCTGGATGGCTCAGAATCTCAATGTGGGTGTAAAGATTAACGCTCCTGCAGCGCAAACCAACAACGGAATCATCGAAAAGTATTGTTTAAGCAATAATGCCAATTCCTGTCTGACTTACGGCGGTGTGTACAAATGGGATGAAATGATGCAATATACTGCTCAGGCCGGGGCCCAGGGAATTTGTCCGGCCGGCTGGCATATTCCGTCCGATCATGACTTTCAGATACTTGCCGGTGCAGTGGATTCATATTATCCGATCGGTCATCCTGTCTGGTCATCCGTAGGCAATGTCGGGAATGACTGCGGGTACAATCTGAAATCCGTTTCGGGCTGGAACAACAATGGGAACGGTTGCAATATGTACGGTTTCAATGTGATCCCGGGAGGATTCTGGTATTATACGGGCAACTGGGCAGGTGGTAGTTTGTATACGGTTTTTTTCTCCTCAACGATGACTTCTGCTCAGGATGCATTGACCTATGGCTTATCGTGGATGTGGAACGATATCGGTCGGGAGCCCAGGGAAAAAGCCAATGGAATGCCTGTGCGCTGTATCAAAGATTAGTAACAAAAACGTTTTTTACCATGAAGACAATTGCCTGTTTTACCGTTTTGATACTGTCATGCCTGCTGCTCAGCGGTCAGGAAAGCAAAAAGGACAGCATCTTATACCAGGGTAAGTATTACATGAAAAACGATCCGGGATATGAGGCGGCTAAGAAGTATTATGATTCAAGGAATTACGAGATCAACTTCATGCCCGGACTGGGTTATTCGGTTTACAATCCCAAAGGCAGCGATTCGACGGGGATGATGCAGGGTTTCGTGGTTGAATACCTGTTATTCTGTTTTGTGAGTGAGAACGACAAGCCCGGTCCCAGTCATGTCCGCTGGTATTCCAAGTTCAATATCATGAAGAGCGACAAGGAAGAAATCACGGATTTGTTCTATTACGCCCTGGGTGTAAGCTTTTCATTCGAAAAGAATCCCAAACGCCGGGCCATGATCCCTTATTTCGGGCTTGAGCTGGCCGGTTCCTCACAGAAGCAGTGGGGAACGACTGCAGTTTTTACCCCGACGGCAGGGTTGCACTGGTACTTCACCCGCAACATTATGGTACACACCCAGGCAGGTTATACATACCCCGTCACCAACTTCGACCTGTTACAGGGCTGGTTTTACACGGCAAGCCTGAATTTTGCACTCTGGTGATCAAACACTCATGGCGGCAATGCGTTGCCGGAACTGGGCCACATGATCCGTCATGGCATTGAAAAAACGGCTGCGTTCCTTGGAGGCGGATGTGCTGATCAGGATGGAGTTTTTGATGAGGCCTTTGATAAATGCGGACAGCCTTCCGCAAAAAGCCTGATCTTCAGTTACCAGCAATGAGATCACATTGTAAGTAAGGTAGGCGATCCTGCGTTCACCGCACGCGATCAGCACGGAATTATCGTTGAGTACCACTTCATTCTCATAAAGCTGAAACGAGTGTTCGACGCCATGCGGACTCTGAAGAAAGTGATATTTGTACCCGTGTTCTGCCTGTGATTCCATATGCCTGATCCAGAGCTCCAGTTTATCGCATAAAAGCTCGATATCGTCCCTTTCTCTGAATACACCTGATATCCAGTAATGTTCGATCTGCCTCAGGAAAATAGAAAAGGTGTCTTCATTCCAAATCTCAATGGCCGGGGTTTTAATAAAGGTCAGCAACAACTTTTCACCTATCTCCTGTATTGTTTCATCATACTCATCAAAACTGAATTTCTTATCCCGGTATTCCCTGAAGTTGAAAAGGGTCTTCTGCCAGAAAAACACCTTAAAGGCTGCAATCTCCGGAACCTGGAAAAAATGAAAGAAAGGGATGTCCTTGGCCGCGTAAATGATCTGTGGGTTTTTCAATGATGACAACTGCTGAAGATCCCGCTGTATCTTCCTGAGCCAGTCAGGCAGGTTCGTCGATCCGGGCTCAACGGCCAGTTCATCAAAGGCGACTTTCCCGGACTTCACTTCGAAAAGCGAATCGACCGAAATGCCGAAATGCATTGCCAGCAGGTATAATTCTTCGATGATGACCGGCGTTTCGCCTCTGATCCGCCTGTAGGCGCTGTCGGTTCCGATACCCAGCAGTTCCGAAATTTCATGTACACACTGGCGGTCAGGTCCGATACGGCGCTGTATCTCCCTGAACAGGTTCTGCTGCATTTCTGAGGGATGGTTCATGTCCGGGTATGGGTTATGGATAAACAAATATACGAATCAGTATACCATAAGTCAAGCCGTTCCAGAATTTATGATTTTAACAACAGGGTATTGACATATTGAGTTTAATTCCGTATATTGCCATCAAATCCAAATGTTATGGCAATGCGATATTTCCTGCCCTGCTCCCTGCTTTGCTTCATTAGCCTGACAGGCAGTTCACAGTTTATTTCGCAGCAGGTGACTGCTGCGGCAGGGTCAGTTTTAAAGGGGGGGGGGTACCAGCTTAGTGCAACGGCCGGTGAACTTGCCGTCACAAGGCTTACATCTTCAGCGTATATTCTTACGCAGGGCTTCCAGCAGGGATTCCGGTCCTATCATACCCATGGAAGGATATACTATGATAATATCCTTCAAACACCCCTTGGGGGTGCCCGGTGTTGTTTAGCTGAGCTGTGGATGCAGGCCGGACTTGTCACAGACAGCACCTACGCCAGACCAGACGGCAGTTTTTATTTTTTCGGGAGCAGCGGAGATACGATGGTGACATCCGCTGAGACCAGCCTGGCCTGGGGTGGTGTGAATGCCACCGATGCACTCCTGGTGCTGAAACATTTCACCGGTTTTATCCAGTTGCAAAACCTCAGCCTGAAAGCAGCTGACGTCGACGCCTCCGCCACGGTCAACAGCATAGATGCCCTGATGATCGCACGAAGGTATACCGGGTTGGTGGACACCTTCCCGTCGGGCAACTGGGCTTTCAGTTCAGATACGTTGTTGCCTCCTGCCGGAATACGGTATTACGAGACGGCATCGCGCTGTTATGGTGATGTGAACGCTTCTTACCTGCCGGGATTAAAAAATTCACCGGCGGTTACCATCCTGCCTGCAGGCACTGCAACTGTAAAACATGGCGAAATAGTAAGCATTCCCCTGTATGCAACAGAACAGCTTGCAGTGGGCGCGGTTTCTCTTGAGCTTGGAGGTTTCGGGCAGTATTTTAAAGTGCTGGATGTCAGTGTGAACTGTCAGCACGGCGCATTATGCTGGACATCCGGAAAAGACCGGCTGAGAATCGCCTGGTATTCGGGAAGGGCGTTTAAGCCCGGGGCAGGGGAGCCCATCCTTTTCGTGAATGCTGCGTTTACTGCCGGTGCACTTCCTGCCGAAGGCTGGTGTTTCCGGGCCGGAGATGATTCGGAACTGGCTGATCCGACTGGAAATCCCCTTGTCCCTTTGAGGCTGCATCAGGCAAGGATCCATGCATTGCCGGAAGGGGAACCGGTTTACATCGGCACAGCCTGGCCCAATCCTGCCAGGCATGCTGTCTCTTTTCCGCTTTTCCTGCCGGAAGCTGCCGGTATCAATGTTATGCTAACCACGGCTTCAGGTGCCATGATCCGTAAATACAAGGATGTTTTTCAGGCCGGCAGCCATGAATTTACCATGGATATTCACGATTGTCAGCCAGGAATTTATATGGCTGTATTTAAAGTCTGGCTTAAGGATAATGTTTTTCAGTGTACAAGAAAAATCGTAGTGGTTCCTCAGTAAATCATTTAATTCAATGTAATATGGAAACCAAATTTTTCCGTTCAGCATGCACTATCATCCTGTTTTTATCAGCTCTGACGGGTAGCGCCCAGATTCTACCAGGGTTCAATTACCAGGCCGTGTTGCGTGATTCTATCGGGAATCCGCAGGTTAACACGGATGTGGCGGTCAGGGTCAGCATTCACAGTTCCGGTGCAGCCAAGGCAACCGACAGCATGCCGCAGCCAGCTCCAGACATCATCATTTACAGGGAGGTTCACCAGGTCATCACCGACCAGTTCGGCCTGTTCAGCCTGATAGTGGGAACAGGGGTTCCGGAAACAGGGGTCTTCGGACTGATCAACTGGTCAGGGATGAATTACCAGCTCGGGATAGAGGTGGACATCAACAACTCGGGCTTGTTCATCCCCATGGGTCTCAACCCGCTTGTGGCTGTTCCCTTTGCCCTTTACAGCTCAAAGTCCGGTATGTATATTGATGATCTTCTGGATGCCCGGTCCGACTGGAACAGTATTTACCTGGGTGTGGGCAGCGGGGATGAGGATTTGGGAAACACCTCCAATGTGGGACTGGGACAACAGGCACTCGAGGAGAATACCAGTGGTTTCAACAATGTGGCAATCGGTACGGCTTCCATGCAGGCCAACCAGACCGGTCACCTGAACACGGCCCTGGGCTATCACAGCATGCTGGGCAACCAGACCGGCCGTTCGAATGTAGCCGTGGGAAACCTGAACATGCGCTACAACACGGCAGGCAATCTGAACACTTCCCTGGGAGCAGCGGCCCTGCGCGATAACACCAGCGGGGAGGGCAATACCGCAGTGGGATTTGAAGCAGCACACAACAACCTTACAGGCCATTCCAATGTGGCTGTGGGAGTACGTGCCCTTTACCAGAATGAGCAGGTGAGCAATTGCGTGGCCGTGGGCGATTCGGCTTTGTTCTATAATGGATATGATGCGACCTATCCGCATGACGGTACCAAAAATGTTGCTGTCGGATCCAAGGCAATGTTCAGCAATAAGTATGGATATTCAAATACGGCTCTCGGAGATGGAAGTTTATACTCCAGTTTAACGGGAACCAATAACCTGGCCAATGGCTATTCAGCACTTTATCTTCTCCAGCATGGGGATTGCAATGTTGCACTGGGGGCATATTCCCTTTTGAATATGACTAATGGTGATCACAACATTGCGCTTGGTTATTATGCGATGGGACAGAGTAACTGGAGTGAACACAATATCGCCATTGGTTATTCATCCCTTCTTGTAAACCAAAACGGTTCGTTTAATATCGCCATAGGAGAGTATGCCTGCCGGTCAAACATCAGCGGCATGAGGAATATCGGAATCGGTTTAAATGCAGGCTTTTTAAATGAAGATGGTCATTATAACATTGCTATCGGGGAGTCTGCACTTTATTCAAATACAAATAAATCCAACCTTATCGGTCTGGGATTTCATGCATTACACGATAATTACGGGGGGACTGACAACATTGGAGTTGGAACGCAGTCTCTTTGGAAAAACACCATCGGTTCATCCAACCTGGCCATCGGTAATTTCAGTCTGAAAACAAGTATGCAGGGGAGCGGGAACACTGTCGTGGGGGTTTATGCACTTGAAAACGGACAATCCGAGAACAACACTGCCGTGGGTTGTTATGCGGCAAGAATGAACCAGAATACGGCTTACAACACCGCGATCGGTTACCGGGCTTTATATGCCAATCACACAGGGAATCATAATACAGCGGTGGGTACCTGGGCCATGGAGAATGCCGACCAGGGGCATGAAAGTGTGGCTGTGGGCTGTGAAGCCTTATACGCCAATCAGGGAAACAGTAATGTGGCAGTCGGTTTCAAGGCCCTGAATTTAAATAATACCGGTGAAGGGAATACTGCTGTGGGCCATGAAGCGGGTTATGGTGCAGGCAACCCCGGGAGTTACAATACCTTTCTGGGCCACAATTCCAATGAGGCCGTCGACGGTGTTGAAAATGCGATGGCATTGGGGAATAACACCGTGGTAAGCGCATCCCAGCAGATTCGTCTCGGGAATATGGCCATCACCAGCATCGGTGGCTTTGTGGGCTGGACCAATATTTCCGATGCCCGCTTCAAAAAGACGCTCAGGGAGGATGTGCAGGGGCTGAGTTTCATCATGCAGCTGCGACCGCTCACTTATACGCTTGATGTCTGGGCAATTGAAGACTTTCTTAAAGTGAATGGAAAGACACATAACACATTGTCCGAAGCCATGAACCAGAAGGCAATGATACGGTACTGCGGTTTCCTTGCCCAGGATGTTGAAGCAGCAGCCCGTGCCTGCGGATTTGATTTCAGCGGGGTGGATCCACCTAAAAATGAGCAGGATCTATACGGCTTGCGCTATGCAGAATTCGTAGTACCCCTGGTGAGAGCAGTACAGGAACAGCAGGAAATGATCGAAGCCCTGGAAGAACGGATCAGGGTGCTGGAAATAAATCAGGCCGTGCCTGAAAAGTAAGCGCCTGTGCTTTCTTTTTAATACCTTGGCTGAAATTCCCAGCGCATGAAATTCCTTACCGCCTCAGAAACGAAAGAATGGTCCGGTATCAGGGACCGGGTTGTCATTGAATCACTTGAACCTGTACCAGCTTTGGTTGAACACATCAGACCGGGACTCCGGAATGCCTTCCATTATTTCACCGGAACCTGCCTGCTGACTGCCGGGAAACCGGATCTGGGACGGCGGTGGATCATGGCAGGTGTAGCAGGCGAGGAAGGCGGACTTTTTTCCAATTCCTTTATGGCCAGTTATTTGCAGCGGACTAACGGGAAACTCCTCATACCGGAAACCATCTTTGAGGATGCCAGGCCGTTTATTCATTTCGCCGGTGTACCGGTAATGAAAACATCAAGGGAAGTCTTTGCCGGACAGTGTGCCCATGCCTTGCCTGTATTTGATAAGCCATTAAAAATCATGGATATAGGTTGCGGGCATGGGGAATTGCTCGTAAAACTGGTGCAGGAACTTATGAAGCAGGGACTGGTGAATGAAGTGGCGGAGATCCTGCTGATTGATCCTTCTGCAGATATGCTGAGACTGGCTGAGAAAAACGTCAGGGATGCATTTCCCGCTGCAAAGGTTCAAAAGGGGCAGTACCGTATCCAGGAGTTTTCGGATAAATTGAACGGTGTTTACGACATCGCCCTGGCATCCCTTTCATATCATCATATGCCATATGAAGCCAAAGTCACACACCTGAATAGGATCAGCCGGCATATCCGTTACTTTCTGCTTTTCGAACTGGATGCCAATAACGACAGTCCGGAGCTTCACAGCCCGGAACTTGCCCTCTCGTTATACCAGTCGTACGGTGCGATCATGGATTTCATCTTTTCCCACGATGCCCCGGTTGATGTGGCCGTAGCCAGCATCGACAAATTCCTGATGGCCGAAGCGGTTTCCTTTCTCACCGAAGCAAGGGGGCAACGGACAGACTATCACATGATGCGAAACCAGTGGCACCTGGCGTTCAGGGAGGGTTTAGGGGATGGCTTTGAATGTATGGCTGATGCGATGTGCTATGCGGATGAAAACGTGGGGCTTTTTACAATGATTTATGGCCTGGGAGCCCAGTCCCCCCGCTGCGACCATTAAGTTATTAAAATTATTTGTTAAAGATATAAACATGCGGGCAACCATTATTTTTCCCGCTGTCAGGTTTAATTGTCTGACCATAATTCTTTTATCTTTGCACGCAGCATGATAATCAATAATCCATCGTAATTTACTTATAATAAGGTATTTAAAAACCGGAAAATTAAAGAATATGAAGATCAGCCGCTTCCCGCTTACACTTGGTATGTTATTATTCACCCTGGTGGTGTTTCAATCATGCAAAAAGGATGATGACAGCAGTTCAACGAACCAGGAACTCCGTGACATTGATGGCAATGTTTACACTACCGTGACCATCGGTAACCAGACCTGGATGGCACAAAACCTTAAGACCACGCGTTTCAGGGATGGCAGTGCCCTGGCATATCCGGGCAACGACCTGAACGGTTGGAAGAACAACAGCACCGGCGCCTATGCATACCTTTTCAACGATTCGGCCAGTTTCCGGGGAACCTACGGTGCGCTTTACAACTGGGCAGCCGTCAATACCGGGAAGTTATGTCCCGAAGGCTGGCATGTGCCCACAGAGGCGGACTGGAACCTGCTTTTCGGTTTCCTTGGTGACTCCATGGTGGCAGGAGGGAAAATGAAAACCGCGGATACCACCCTTTGGCTGAGTCCCAATACAGGTGCCTCCAATTCGAGCGGGTTCTCCGCGTTGCCGGGAGGGTACCGCGACCACAACGGGATGGACGGACTACTGAAAAAGAATGCATTCTTCTGGACAGCCGACAATGCCACAACTAACAATGCCTGGCATCATAAGCTTGATTATCAGTCTTCCCAGGCATACGGGGGGAAGCGAAATAAAAGATACGGACTGTCGATCTGGTGCATTAAAGACTAAGAGGTTTGGTGTTATGAACAGACCCGACTATTAAATAATAGCAGAGGCTGTCCTGCTGACTGCAAACAACCTGTAAATATTGAAAGGTTTGGCGTAGCCATCATTCCCTCAGATATTCAAGAACTACTTCTTCAAGTTTCTTCGTTACAGTTCGCCATCTCAATGAATGATCCTGCATTACTAATGGCCATTCTGATTCATCCACGTCTTTAAAATACACCAGGCTTTTAAGTATGTGGTTAATCTGTTGCTGCTGGTATTTCATCCGGTAAAACCCCAGCATATCTGCAATAGTGTATTGTCTGAGAAGAAAATAAATATCAGCGAAATCCTTTATTCGTTGTCCGCTGGCAGATATGGCATTCAGGTTCATTGCGATGATATCAGGGATGGAGCATGTTTCAATCCCATCAATTGTAAGATGTGGAAAAATATACGGATAGCGGTGCGCAAGGATGTCAACCTTGATTCCATTGATGCTACCCCGTATCGTGTTTTCAGCCTGGTGAAACAATTGGAAATCAAAATCTTGCCTGATTTGTTCCGTTAAGGCATCGCTATCGAAATTGAAATTGCAAAACAAATCAATATCAAGCGATTGCCTGTGCCTCAGGTGTAATGCCAGGGCAGTACCCCCAACCAGGTAAAATTCCCTTAAGCTGCCCAGTCGTTGCAAGGCTTTTATGAGTTCCAGGGTCGTTTTCTCATTCGGGTACGATGGAAGCATTTAAACTGATTCAAGGGTTTGTTGAATACGATGGACGCAAAATTCAATGTTTTGGGATCCAGGTAGTTCAGGTTCTGAAGTGTGCTCACAACCACCTCCTCACCGTAGAAGCGGATGATCTCCCTGATTGCAGGTACATCCCCCAATGAAAAGATCCGTTCGATGATGATGCGTTTATGGGTCTGGTTTTCCATCAGTGCAATATCAAGGTCCCAGAAATATGCAGGATACTTTTGACCGAAAGAATGACTCTTGTTGTGCATTGGCCCATTATAGCTACGCGAAGATACGAAAAAATGACCGGTTATTTACCTGTTTTACAATTAGGGAGCGCTTGACCTTTTAGTGTCTGATCGCAGCGGGCCGTTGATGAAATGTGTATTTTTGGAGCAGAAATCACATTTCCACACCATGATCACAGAAAATCACCAATTACTGATTGCCAGATCTGAAAAGGATCTCCTCCTCATTCCCCGCATGGCAAACCGGCATGGCCTGATCACAGGGGCGACCGGTACCGGAAAAACAGTCACCCTGCAGGTGTTGGCAGAAGCATTCAGTTCCATTGGCGTTCCGGTCTTTGTATCGGACATTAAGGGGGACTTTTCAGGTATTTCGAAGGCAGGGGAGTCCAAACCCAAAATTGAGGAGCGGATACAGAAAATGGGGATTAAGGACTTCAGTTACCAGGACTTTCCCGTTTGTTTCTGGGATATGTATGCAGCACAAGGACATCCCCTCCGTACGACGATTTCGGAAATGGGTCCTGTTTTACTGGGAAGGCTCCTGAACCTCAACGACATCCAGTCCAGTGTACTTTCCCTTGTCTTCCGCATTGCCGACGACAATGAATTGTTGCTCATCGACCTGAAAGACCTGCAGAAGATGCTGGAGTACGTGGGTAACAACAGGGCTGAGTTCACGACAGCGTATGGCAATATCTCGGCCGCAAGTATCGGAGCGATCCAGCGTGAACTGATGGCCCTGGATGATCAGGGTGCTGCCTGTTTCTTCGGTGAGCCTGCCATCGATGTATTTGATTTCATCCAGACAGATCACCGGGGCAGGGGAGTGGTTAATATCCTGGCAGCCGACAAACTGATGCTCGCTCCCAGGGCCTATGCCACCCTGCTGCTATATCTGCTTTCAGAACTTTGGGAACAATTGCCTGAAGTGGGTGACCTTGACAAGCCAAAACTGGTGTTTTTCTTCGACGAGGCCCACCTGCTGTTTACTGATACGCCTCAAGTGCTGATGGACAAAATAGAACAGGTAGTGAGACTCATCCGGTCAAAAGGCGTCGGGATATACTTCTGTACCCAGAATCCCATCGACATCCCGGATAAGATCCTTGGCCAGCTTGGAAATAAGGTGCAGCACGCACTCAGGGCCTTTACACCGCGGGATCAGAAAGCTGTCAGAACGGCAGCCGAAACCTTCCGTCCAAATCCTTCCCTGAACGTGGAGCAGGTGATCACAGAACTGGGTGTTGGTGAGGCATTGGTCTCTTTTCTTGATGAAAAAGGCACCCCCGGAATGGTGGAAAGGGCGTTGATTCTTCCGCCCCAGGGACAGATCGGGCCGGTTACACCTGCCGAAAGAGAGGGTGTGTTGCGTTCATCATTGATCTATGGGGTTTACGAGAAATCAGTGGATAAAACTTCCGCTTTTGAAATACTTTCTGAAAGGGTCGCCCGCCAGCAACAGGAAATTCAGGCACAGAAAGCACAGGAAATCTTGGAAAAGGAAGAAAAACAGCAGGCCAGGGAGGAAAAGCAGAAACCGGGCGGTGCAGGAGGAATCTTTGGCGATATGGCAAAATACATGGGGCAGTCTGTTACCCGCCAGCTCGGAAGTCAGATCGCCAGGGCCCTTGTCAGAGGCATCCTTGGAGGATTGAGCGGTGGTAAAAGGAGGTAGGGATATTCACAGATATTGAAGAGGGATTATTTTACCTCTTCCCGGCCATCCAGGTGGGTTGCAAACCGCCCCTTTTCCCGCGGATGTACCATATCCGGTCTCGGCCAGGGCCAGCCGCCGAAGCGGGTCTGACGGAAATCAGAAAAGGCCTTGCGGATCTCGTCCTCGGTATTCATCACGAACGGACCATATTGCACAACAGGCTCATTGATGGGTTTCCCCTGCAGGAGCACCAGATGAGCAGGGCTGTCGCCATTCATGATGGCCACCGGCATATCTGACCTGAGCATGATGGCCTGCCCCGGCGGAATATTCCGGTCTTCAATCGTTAGTCCGCCACCATGATAAAAATAAAGACAACGAAACAGCCCAGGGGAGGCTGCCGGCAGTTCCACTATGGCACCGGCCTGAAGGTCAATGGTATAGATTGCCACCTCATTTTCAGGGAAAGCTGCCCATGAATCCGGGGCAGGCGCCGGTGCACGGAACCCCTGAAATGACCCGGCAATAATGGCTATCCTGGCTTCCCTGCCGCCGCTGTCCTGAATAACTGCTGCGGGAATATCTTCCGCCCAGAGCATCTTGAAATGGGGTTCGGCCATTTTCCTTTCCTTTGGCAGGTTAAGCCAGACCTGGAAGAGCTCCAGAGGATTTCTGCCGCCGGGATTCAGCAGGGGGAACATCTCGCTGTGCTGCAGTCCCGATCCGGCAGTCATCCATTGAACATCCCCGTTCCCGTAACGTCCTGCCTGACCGTGTGAATCGGAATGATCCACGATTCCTGTTCTGACGATGGTTACCGTTTCAAATCCCCTGTGCGGGTGAGCAGGAAAACCCGGTACACTGTCGCCGTGGTACATGCGGAAGCCGTCCTTCAGCGTGAAATCTTCACCGAGCCTTCGTCCATCCAGGGAAACATCAGGCCCCAGGGAGTAGTTTCCTGCCGGATAGTCATCGCGGTGGTGGGCGCAGAAAAGAAAAGGGTCGCCGACGGGCCACAGGAAATCCAGTGGCTTCAGCTCCAGAATGACAGATGGTTGCATGGTGTTTGCAGGTTCTTCCTGGGGATGGACAGGCCAATGCACCATCAGAAAGCCCGTCAGCGCCAGGGTGGTTAATATGAATGAATGTTTCAGCATGATGCTTCTTTCAGACAAAATTAGCGCATTCTGAGTTATACCGGTGACTCTGTAAACACATCCTTCGCAATCCTGTGTTCTTTCGGTGTATACCGACACGGAACAGCTTTGCGAAAAAGTGTCTTATAGCGGTGTACGGCATAACTCAGTCTAAACAGCTTTGCATTCGCAAACCTGTCAAGACTGAGTATACTTTCATCAGGGACAACCAAAGTCCCGCAGACATGTCTGCCATATCATATACCGACTCAGAAACTGTTACATTTGTAAAAAGAAGACAGATGCATCATTCAAACGCATTCAGCCTGCTGTTTGCCTTGTTCACCTGCCTGCAGGCTTTCAGCCAGGGGAACACCTACCTCAGCAACAATCCGGTCTGGCAAATCACAAGCACTTGTAATACTGGAGGTTACTGTATTCAACAGGAAAACTATAACTACTTTACAGGCGGTGATACACTCCTGGGGCTTCATCAGTATAAGATGATATTCCGTAAAGGGGAGGGAAGTTATTTCTGGATGTCATCCCCTCCCGTACCGCCAGGTTGCAGTGGTACGTACTGGTATGTCAATCCCCAGCCGTCGTTTTTCATGCGGTCGGCAGGAAAACAGATGTTTATCCGGGAGCTTTCAGACACCACAGAGCGCCTGTTATATGATTTCGACCTCGAAGCAGGAGATACCCTGCCATTGACATATAATAACTTCAGCACCGGGATAACCGTAACCCTTGTTGACAGTTTTCTAACACCTCAGGGATACCGGAAAAAGTTCAGCCTCAGCGGGAACACATGGTCGCAGTTTCTGCTGGAGGGGATAGGTCATGACTTGGGACTGACTGAGCCCATGCAGGTGCCGCTGGAATGCGGATATCAAATGCTTTGCTTCAGCCTGAATGATACAGCCTGTTGGCCGGCAAGCGGCCCCGGCTGCGACATGGCCGTCGGAATGCCGGGCAGTATTCCGGCCGCTTCATTCAGGTTTACGCCCAATCCTGCGACATCCCTCATCAGCCTTCAGACCAACCGGCCCGCTCAGGATGCTACAATCATTATTCTGAGTTGTTCCGGGCAATGTATCAGGGAAATGCATCATGTGAATACCTGTGCGCAAACCCTGGATTGCAGTGACCTCCGGCCGGGACTGTATTTATTTGTGCTCATCGTTGACGGGAATGTTGCCTTCAGGGAGAAGGTTATTATTCAATAGCGGGACCGCAATCCAACATATACTGAATCTTAGCGGAGTTGAGGATGTGCCTCGGTTTCCGGCATCCATCCCTTCAAAACGAACTCCTGTTTTTTCTCTGCTCACGCGCTTTCTCTCAAACAATTGATTAAGAGACAGACAGGATGTATAATCGCCTTGCGATTTTTTTTTTTGTTTTTCACGCTCAGACTGCAGAAAGGATTACATTTACTGCTTCTAATTGAATCCAATATGAGAAATAAATTATTATGGATGATCCTGCTTATGACGGGATTAACAAGCTATGTCCATTCGCAGCCGGCCAGCCTTGTACTGCCTCAGAACCTCACCGCTCAGCCCGGTTCACAGATCCACATCCCTGTCAGCGTGCTGGCTTTCGATTCTGTCTGCAACATCAGCCTTGTGTTCAGCTACGATACCAATGTGCTGGCATACACAGGCTTTAGCACTCAATCGGCTTATTCAGGCGGTATGTCCACCGGAAATAAAAGCAAAGACCAGTTTCGTTTTGCCTGGTTTTCTGCATGGTCATATGAGCTGGCAGATATGGATACCCTGCTTATAGTCCATTTCAATTACCTGGGTGGCAGTACACAACTGATTTGGAACCTTTCTCCCGATGAGTGTGTGGTCGGTGATTGCGAAGCAGGGGTGAAGCCCGTGAACCTGATCAACGGTACGGTGAGTCCCGAGACGGCTGTGGGCCAGATATCCGGGACGCTGGTTTATGATAACAACATCCAGTCACCGCTTGCCGGAGTCATGATCACTCTGACGGACGCCGGCAATCAGCCAATTGGTTCCACAGTGTCGGACAATTCCGGTTACTACTCTTTTGAAGTCACAGCGCCGGGAATATACCACCTTGAGGTTCTGCCGGCTCTTCCCTGGGGTGGGGTGAACAGCACCGATGCGCTCAGGATAGTGCAGCACTTTGCGGGCGTTAGTCCCCTGGATGGCCTCGCACTGGCAGCAGCCGATGTCAATGCCAACGGCTATGTGAATGCCGGAGATGCCTTGGCAGTGCTGAAACGCTTTGCGGGTCTGACGAACAGCTTCCCTTCCGGCGACTGGGTTTTCGAACTCCCTTTAATCCAGATGGACAATCTCACCAGCCTGACTGTTAATGTGAAAGCCTTGTTTAACGGGGACGTGGACCGCTCCTACATCCCCTGATGATTCAATATCTCATTCATTTTAAAAAAATAAGAAGATGAAAACTCAGTCATATCAGCACCCGGTCCAGTTAATTCAAAGATTCATTCCCCTCCTGGCCGGATTGATGCTTTTCAGCACCTCCGTCCTTGCACAGGGTACCGTTAACGGCCATGTCAGTTATGCCAATGCGGCACAGACACCCATCCACGACAGTGCCATGGTGCAACTGTACCAGGGCGGAATGTTCATCGCAGCGCTTCCTCCCGACGGAAACGGTGATTACGGTTTCGATGCCTTGCCGGCGGGTACTTATACACTGACAGTAAGCGTGAATAAGAAAGCAGGAGGGGTTAATGCAATGGATTCCTACCTGATTGTACGGCATTTTATTGGTATGCTGCCTCCCCTGAACGGTATTTTCCTGGTTGCAGCTGACGTGAACGGAAGCGGTGGAATACCGGGTGCGGCTGATGAATTGGCCATCGCCCGTCGTTTTGTTCACATGATACCTTCTTTTATGCCACCCTTTGTCCCTCCACCCGGCAGGCCCGACTGGGTATCTGAAACCCGTACCGTCACCCTTACCGATGGTGCCACCGAAACAGCCAATATCAGGGTGCTGTGCACCGGTGATGTGAATGGAAGCTTTACGCCTCTTTAGCAAACTCAGAATTCAGAATTCGGATTTCAGAATGATTCGGGCTTTTACTGTCAGGCAATAGTCTGAGCGGAAAAATTCCTGTAGCTGGGATGTCCCGTTCTGCCTGATCACTGTGGAGGCACATTTGAATTGTTGATATCTCCGTAGCACTGGCATTTAATGTTCACATTGGTCGAGGCTCCAACGGGCATAGCAATTTGCGGGTCCTCGAAAAGCCAGTCACCTGATGGAAAACTGCCGGTCACTCCACTAAAGCGAAGGGCGATGAAGAGCGCATCGAGGCTGTTGATGTTGCCATCGTAGCTAACATCTGCTGCAAGTAAGGACAAGCCACTCAGTATCTGGACACCAATAAAGTGCTGAAGTATCCCGAGGGCATCGGTTGAATTAACCCCACCTAACGGCTTGGTAGTATTGGGGAGAAGTGAATAGTTTCCTGGAACGACATTGGTGAACTCAAAGTATCCGAGGTAATCCGTAAAGCAGCTATCCACTACCGTAGTCTGGGACATAAGCAGAAGCCGGACATCGCTCATCGGAGTATTGGCGTTGTTGTTGTAGTTCACATGTCCGCTAATCCCGTAATTACCCTGTAACAGGATGTCATCTATGATCCAGCCGTAGTTATTGTTTGGGCCTGAAATGCCTGCATCTGAAAGTTTAAAGCGGATCTTTACATGAGGGTAACCCATAAGAAATGTCAGGTCGAATATTTCATGGCGCCACCATGAACTCTGGGGAATGGCAGCAGGATTGTATGGCTGCCACAAATTACCATATGAGTTGGATGCGAAGCGGTTGCCGTTTGTAGTGTAGAAGCCTGACCCCAGGTAGTGAATCCCGTTGAGTTGTGTCCAGGTCAGACCATTATCCGAACTGGTCTCAAGTGTTGCGATATCAAGAAAGTCAACCTTGCAGATTTGGTCGAAACTAAAGAAAAGTGAGGTTAGGCCGATGGTGGAGAAAGCCCTCGTGGTCAGGTAAAGTGTATTGCCAGTCTCAACCTGATGGTAAATGCTCCACTGGCCTGAAACGGCATAAACAGTGTCGGGTTGCCAGTTGAAGGTGCCGGGGGTGGAGGAAGAAAGAACCTGATCGTCGAATGAAGGGGGTTCAAAATCTTCCGAAAATACCACAAATTGGGCAAAGAGGGAACCGGAAAGAAAGATATAACAAATGAAAAAGTAAAGAGCCTTCTTCATGATGAAAGGATTGGAAATCAAGCGCATTTATAAAGACATTTGAGGCGACCGGAAGGTTGTCCTGTCGGTATAACCATTACTCATATACCCGAATCCTGATATTTTTCAGGGTCATCTATCTTCCTCCCAATTAAAGTTAACAGGTATTTAACATGGGTTTCCCTTACATGTGCCGGTAAATTATGTTAATTTAGTATGAATAAAAATAAGCCATTATGAAAAAGTTAAAAATTACTATTTATGCTCTGGTCTTGTCATGCCTGCTGGCCAACCTGCCTGCCCAGGCTGTCAAACATATTATTATGCAGCAAGGAATATCCTTTTCCCCACAGGTACTTGACAATGTTTTTACCGGCGATACCATTCGCTGGGTATGGACCAGCGGCTTCCACACCACAACTTCGGCGGAGATTCCCGCCGAAGCCGAATACTGGGATGCGGTCCTGAGCAGTTCCAGCCAGGTGTTTGAATATATACCTCAGATTCCCGGGGAATACTTCTATGTTTGTACGCCTCATGAACTCATGGGGATGGTGGGTTCATTCTCTGTTTCTCAGGGTGGAAGCACTATTCAGGGAACCCTGAGTTATGCCAATGCATTTTCAACGGGTATGACGAATTCAACGGTCCGGTTAAAAGACCTGGGTGACAATCTGATCAATGAAGTGACTACGGCCTTTGATGGCAGTTTTCAGTTCACCGGAGTAACCGATGGTACCTATTTACTGGAAACCTCCACATCCCTGTCGTGGGGAGGGGTGAATGCCACTGATGCCTTTGCCATCCTGAAGCATTTTGTAAACATGACCCCGCTGACGGGCTATAAACTCATTGCAGCTGATGTGGACAATTCGGGTTTCATCAATGCCATCGATGCTTTGTCGGCTTCGAAGCGTTTCGTGGGACAGATCGCTTCTTTTCCGGCGGGCGACTGGTACTTTGATAGTTTACAGGTCACCGTGTCCGGGAGCGGAACCTACCCGGTCAGTTTGAAAGGGATATGTTACGGAGACGCCGATGGGTCTTTCATTCCCTGAAAAGATACTGCATCTTTATAAAAATGCGCAGCAATCTTCGTTTGATTCATTACCGCATCCGGTTCATCCTTTCCTTATGATCCTGCCTCACACGGGGTGAATCATGCACAGGCAGATATGGGACTTTCTGATGA
>CAZSQJ010000071.1:0-17491 GCA_964608665.1 uncultured Bacteroidales bacterium
AGCCCTTTTTTATTTACATAGATTCTCAGTCTAAACAGCTTTGCATTCGCAAACCAGTCAAGACTGAGTATAAATATTTCTACATTTGCACAAACCAAACTGCGGGTATGACAGAAAACACCTGTACGAACCTGAAAACCTGTCCCCTGGTTAACAAACCCCTCCTTCCGGATATGCCGGAAAGAAGGGAAGCCTATCTTCAATCCTACTGTTTTCCCGCTAATAACGAATATCTGAAATGCCGCAGATTTACCTTTAAACTGAAATATGGCTTTTGCCCCGATTTCGTACTTCCGGACTCAGTAATCAGTGATGATGAGGTACTGGACCGCTTTGAAGAGATGTAAGTGCAAAACAACCAATAACTTATCTACTATTTACGAATACTCACAAACACGAACCACATGGCACAGATTGAAATCGAAGGACGTATTTTTGAGGTTGACGGAGATGGATTTCTTACGGATCCCTCGCTGTGGAATGACGAAGTGGCCAGGCTGATTGCCAAGTTTGACGGGATTGAGGAAATGAACGAAAAGCACTGGGCGATCGTCAGGCTCATCCGCAGCAATTTTGAAGAAAAGGGAATGGCACCGATGATCCGGACGATCTGTCAACATACCGGATTGAAGCTCAGAGAGATATATGAATTATTCCCGCTGGGCCCTGCAAGAGGAGCCTGCAGGGTTGCCGGACTGCCCAAACCCGACGGCTGTGTTTAAGGGATAGCACGATGAGTTGGTTTCAATGGTGTTCACTGGCCTGTCTTTGTGCAGGCATGGCCGGACTGGCTTATCAACTGTTACGGATCGTTCGTTCCGGTATTCCAAGGGATTACAGCCGGGCAGCCGGAAAGAAACCGCGGGCCATCCGGTATGCCATGACCGGGGCGATGAATCCCGTGAAAAAGGAATCGGCGGTTCATCACTGGCCGACCTATCTGGCCGGGGTATTGTATCACCTGGGCACATTTTTGTCCATTGGCCTGTATTTCGTCATTCTTACGGGGAATGAACCCGGTCGTGCTGCCGCTTCAGGACTGGGCGGGGCCCTGTTTCTTTCTTCCGCCGCCGGGTTTGGCATCCTGTTAAAAAGAATGATCAAGCCGGCAATGCGGCATCTCAGCATTGCAGACGATTATCTTTCGAACATGCTGGTCAGCCTGTTTCAGCTTATTACCGGCCTGATGCTTGCCGGTGCCGGAAATGAGATCATTTATTACCTGATCACCAGTATTTTATGTTTGTATTTACCATTGGGGAAGTTGCGGCACTGTATCCTGTTTTTCGCTGCCCGTTATCATCTGGCGCGTTTTTACGGGCACCGCGGCGTCTGGCCTCCCCCTGCCTCAGCATGGACCAGTCATGATTGAGATTACGGAGGACCAAAAACGCACCATGCTGGCAGTGTTGTCGGACAGGCTCGACAGTAAACTGCTTACCAGCCTGAATTCCTGTGTCAGGTGCGGGTTGTGTGCGGAGAGTTGTGTATATTATCAGGCTACCGGTGATGAAAGGATGATCCCGGCCCGGAAGGTTGAATTGCTCGGTTCCGTATACAAGTATTATTTTCGTCCGGAAGCCCGGTTGCTGCCGGCCATCAGCGGAGCAAGGGCAATCAACGGCAGGACTGTCGGGGAGATGGTTGACCTGTTCTTTGGTGCCTGCACCGGTTGTGGCCGCTGCGAGCCTCACTGTTCCATCGGTGTAGCCATCGCCCATGTCAACGCCATCGGAAGGGCCATGCTTTCAGAAGCCGGACTCACCCCTGCCAGCCTGCAATCCACAGTAAATGCAGCCCTCGAAACCGGAAACAACATGGCCATCCCCACGGAAGAGTTTGTGGATACCATCCGCTGGATGGAAGAAGAAATGCAGGATGAAATCAACGACAACAGAGCAAAGATACCACTCGACGAAAGGGATGTGAACGTCCTTTACACTCTGAATCCCAGGGAGCCAAAGTTCTTTCCGCTGTCTATCTCAGCCATGGCGAAGGTGTTTTACGCAGCCGGGGAATCCTGGACCCTTTCGACCCGCATGTACGATGTGACCAATTATGCTTTTTTTTCCGGTCATTCCGGCGAAAGCAGGCTGATCGCCGAACGGCTCAGGGATGAAGTTTTCCACCTGCGGGCAAAAACCGTGGTACTTGCCGAATGCGGTCATGGTTCGAGGGCTTTCCGCTGGGAAGCACCCAATTACCTTGGCCATGCGCTTCCTTTCGAGACCTTAACCTCTGTGGAACTCATCCACCGGTACATCCGGCAAAACAGGATCAGGCTTGACGGCACAAGGCTGAAGGAAAGGGTTACCCTTCACGATCCCTGCAACCTGGTCCGTTCCGGCGGGATCATCCGGGAACAGCGGGAGATCATTGGTCGTATCGCGGAAGATTTCCGGGAAATGACCCCCCACGGGGCAGACAATCTATGCTGTGGCGGGGGCGGAGGACAACTTGCCATGAGCGAATACAATGAAAGAAGACTGAAGATCGGTGAACTGAAAGCCGGCCAGATCCGCAACACCGGGGCATCCATCGTGGTTACGCCCTGTCATAACTGTGTAGACCAGCTTTCGCAACTGAATTTTACATACAAATTGGGAGTCCGCATCATGACCCTGGCCGAACTGGTAGCCGATGCCCTGATATTTGACGAATAAAATCATAATAAACAACAGATTATGAGTGATATGATCTATCTCGACAATTCAGCAACCACCTTTCCCAAGCCGGAAGAGGTTTACACCTTTATGGACAGTTTTTACCGCAAGCACGGGGTGAATCCCGGGCGATCGGGTTTTGATGCTGCCATTGAGACAGAGGAGGTGGTGTTCAACACCAGGAAGATGCTTGCAGATTTATTCAACGGCGACGGTGATGTGAACAGGTTGACTTTCAGCTACAATGCCAGCGACTCCCTGAATATGATCATCCAGGGACTCAGCAGGAAGGGAGATCATGTGATCACCACCATGCTGGAGCACAACTCAGTGCTCAGGCCGCTGTACCATCTCTCCAGTGAAGGCTTTATCGAGGTTGACCATATCCCCTTCGACCGGGCCGGCTATATTGATCCTGACGATATCCGCAAGGCCATACGCAAAAACACCAGAATGGTGGTGGTAAATCATTGTTCCAATGTAATCGGAACCATACAGCCTGTAGCCGAGATCGGCAGGATTTGCAAGGAACATGGCATTTACCTGGTGGTTGACGGCAGCCAGAGCGCCGGGGCGGTACCGGTGGACATGCGGCAGATGGGGATAGACGTCTTTGTTTTCACCGGTCATAAATGCCTGATGGGTCCGACTGGCATCGGCGGTTCATATGTGATGGAGGACGTACCCGTCAGATATACCCGTTTCGGAGGAACAGGGGTGCGTTCAGCCCAACAGACACATCTTGAAGAATTTCCTTACCGGCTGGAATGCGGCACCCTGAACCTGGTGGGTGTTGCCGGGCTGAATGCCGGTGTACGCTGGATCACCGAACAGGGCATCACAAACCTTCACAGGATGGAAATGGATCTGTGGGAACGGCTCAGGGCAGGTCTCTGCGCCATTGAAGGAGTGGTGGTCTATTGTTGCGAAAGCCGCGAGAATCATAATCCCGTGATCAGTTTCAATGTCGCTGGCATGGATTCGGGCGATGTGGGTACGATCCTGGATGTGGATTACAACATCGCCTGCCGGACAGGCCTGCAATGCGCTCCGAAAGTGCATGAAGGCATCGGCACGGATAAGATCCACGGCACGGTCAGGTTCAGCATCGGTCCGTTCAATACCACTGAACATATCGAAACAGCCATTGAAGCCGTGACGGACATTGCCGGGATTGCCCGAAAGTCACCTGCCGTGAGTATGCACGTGGCCGGATTATAAAATCCTTCCTGCACATTCTTCTTCTGTTACCCGACTGATGAATTGCGTGTTCCTATCTCAGGCCCGGAAGGTAAGCGGCCTTTTCCATATCATTCAGGCTGTCCATGGTTTTGGGCGGCTTCAGGTAACGGGCAAGGAACGCATAAATCTTCAGGCGGATCTCTCTGGCGCCGCGCGTATCTATACGATCGAATGAATGCCCCCCGGGATATTCCTTAAAAATCTCATATTCAAACTTCTTTCCTTCTGCTTTAAGAGATTTGATCAGATGTTCAACTTCCAGCACATTCACATCATCGTCGTTGGTATTGGTATGGATGAGCAGGGGTGTTTTCAGTTTATGCGCATTCCATGCGGGTGAGCGTTTCCGGTATTCCTCCACGTCATCCCGGGCCGTTTTGCCAAGGTGATAATCTGCAGAGAACAGTTCCCTGTATGCATCATCATGATATCCCATCCTGGCAATGAGGTCAGAAACAGGCACACCGGCAAAGGCCACCCGGTAATGATCCGGATTGTTGAAAATTTCAAGCAGGGCAATCAGGCCCCCGTGACTCCATCCAATGATCCCCACCCTGTCCTTATCTATAAAACTATAATTATCAAGCATATATTCCCTTGAAGCCGCGGCATCTTCCACCTCCCTGCCCCCGTAGTCAATAGCTTCATAGAAGGTCTTACCGTAACCGTTGCTTCCCCGGTACTCAGGTGCTACCACGATATATTGCTGGGCCATCAGCTCGCGAAGAATATGGGTGTAGTACGTGTCAAAATTGCCGTGCACTCCCCCGTGAGGAAAAACCAGCAGCGGGTACTTTCCGTTCAGGTCAATGCCGCGCGGTATAAACACATAAGACCAGAACTTCTGCGGATTGTTCACACCCATGGCTGTGGGGTTGCTGACTTTTGCCTTCGGCGGTCCGTAAATAAACACCTTGTCGATCGCGGCCACATCTCCAATCCTTTGAAACCAAAGCACATCATCAATCTTTTTCTTTAATTGATCGAAATCATGCTGTTGTTGCAAAATCTTCTGCGACAGTTTTTCAAACAAGGAATCAATATTTTGGGCGCATAATCCGACCTGGGTCAGGAACATACTGAAAATCAATAACTTTCTCATTGTCATTTTATTTTTATTATCAATCAAAACAAAGGTAGGGCAAGTTCAATTCAAAAAAAACGTTTATCTTACGGTATGAAAACAGAAATTTTGAAAGCATTGACGGGAGTTGCAAACCCGCAAAAACTGGTGAAAGGATTATGGGAAACTGACAGAGAACTCTTTCGCATCCTTCGTGATGCAGGAAACACAGCCCAGGCCAGGGAAAACACCTTCACCTACCTGAACACAGTGGAAAGGGCCTATTTCAACATTTACGCCGATTCGAAGCTGAAGACCCTTCACATCCTTGACCGGAACCTGGCCAAGGAATGTATCAGGGTAATGAAAAACGTGATCCGGAGCGAGAATGAGTTTCTTAGCGGCTTTTCAGCACTGAAGACGCTCCGCCGGCTGGCTGCAAACGACATCACAACCCTGAAACAAATCAGTCCCGGCTTCATCCTGGAGTTTTACCACCTGCTGCTGGGAATCAGGGGAAAAGCTTCCATTCACAGACTTCTGTCAGGACTGGGTGAGAGCGGGGAAGACAGGGAGACCGCCCTGCTGCGTTCGGGTCACCTGGATGTTTATTCCGGGATGATTGAGCAAAAGGCATCTTACTTCAGGTCGTTCTGGAATGAAGCGCGACAAGCCCTGAGAATGCAATTCACGGAAAAGATCCGTGGATTTCTGGGGGGCAGTGTGGCAGACTGGAATGACCCTTACTGGCAGCTCCGGCATGTAATCCGTGACCGAAGGCAACTGCAGGCACTGGTGAAGTTATCCACGGATGAAATGGAAGGGCTGCGGCTGGCCGAGGAATATCATATAGATTTTCAGATCACGCCATATTACTTATCCCTTTTCAATCCCGAAGGTTGCGATGAAAGTGACAGGGCTGTCAGGGCACAGGTTCTTCCTTCAGCAACGTATTGCAGGAATGTGAAAATGAACCGCGAGACCGGCTGTGACATGGACTTCATGGGAGAAAAATCAACCAGTCCGGTCGAAGGTATTACCCGCCGCTATGCACAGGTACTCATCCTGAAACCTTATGATTCATGCCCCCAGATATGTGTTTACTGCCAGCGAAACTGGGAAATCAAAGGGCTGGATGAGGCAAAGACCACGCCCTCGAAGATTGACGAAGCTATCCAATGGATCGCTGAGACGCCTGCCATAAAGGAAGTGCTGGTCACGGGCGGCGATCCCCTTACCCTGCCCAATGGCTTTCTCGGAAGGATCATTGGCAAACTGGCTGACATCCCGCATCTGGAGAGGATCAGGATAGGCACCAGGGTACCGGTCACCCTGCCCTGCCGTATCGACGACGGATTCCTTGCCATCCTTGAGAAACATCATGTTCCGGGTAAAAGAGAGATCGTGGTCATTACCCATTTTCAACATGCTTTCGAGATCACGCCTGAAGTAACACAGGCTGTCGGCCGGATCAGGAAACTGGGAGTCGGCGTATACAACCAGCAGGTATTCACCTATTACAACAGCAAACGTTTTGAAACCACATTCCTAAGGAAGACACTAAAGATCAACGGGATAGATCCATATTACAGCTTCAACACCAAAGGGAAAGCCGAAACCATAGATTTCAGGGTACCCATTGCACGGATAGAACAGGAGAGAAAGGAAGAGGCCAGGATACTGCCGGGTATCGTCAGGACTGATGAGCCGGTTTTCAACGTACCCAGGCTCGGGAAGTCACACCTGAGGGCATGGCAGGACCACGAACCCATCATGATCATGCCCGATGGTTCAAGGGTATACCGTTTTTATCCATGGGAATCGATGATCGCTCGCACAGACGACTATCTTTATACCGATGTCAGCATCACACAGTATTTGCAACGCCTGGTAAAAGACGGGGAAGATCCTGCGGATTACGCATCAATCTGGTATTATTTCTAATTTTACAATCACTTCAGTCACCAGTTTATGGAATTATTCAGTGGTCCGGTATCTGTTTACACCACATCCATCCTTGCGGTTACCACCGGCTTTATCGTGGGCATACTGCTGGAGAAAACCCTTCTGAGGCGGCTGATCCATATTAGCACCCGGACGAAATGGAAAAGCGACGACCTTCTATTGCACAATATGAAAGGGCTGGTATGGCCATTGCTTGGACTGGCCGGAATGTATACCGGGCTGAAGACCCTGCCCGGCCTGCCGGAGCGTTACAGCCAATGGTGCGACAAGGGCATTACCGTGGTGGTCATCCTGATCATTACGATTTATATCAACAGGATACTCAGTGAGATCGTGATATCACAAACTTTCAGGGAAGACCGCCAGGGAAAACCTTCTATCCTGGTCAACCTGGTGCGGACTGTCATCTTTGCGGTGGGTATCATGATCGCACTGCAGTCCCTGGGAGTATCCATCCAACCCCTGCTTACCGCCTTGGGTATCACCGGTTTGGCTGTAGCACTGGCCCTGCAGTCGACCCTTTCCAACTTTTTTTCCGGCCTGCATATCATCGCCTCGAAAAGAATCAGGCCCGGTGATTATATCCGGCTCGAGAACGACATGGAGGGTTTTGTAACCGACATCAACTGGAGAAGCACTACCCTGCAGCAACTCACCAACAACATGGTCATCATCCCGAACAACAAACTGGCCGATGCCATCGTGATCAATACCTACATGCCCGGCCTGCAATCATCGGTGAGCATCGAAACAGGCGTCAGTTACGACTCAGACCTGGAACATGTGGAACGCGTGGTGCTTGAAACTGCAAGGGAGATCATCCGCACTATTGACAGTTGTCAGAAAGATTATGAACCCCTGCTCCGGTTTCACACTTTCGGCGATTCGAGCATTAACTTCACCGTTTTCCTCAGAGTGAACGATTTTCCCGACCAGTATCACGTTAAATCAGAATATATCAAACTGCTGCACCGCAGATTTAAAGAGGAAGGCATCGAAATTCCCTACCCCATCCGAACCCTCGTCCATAAACAGGCGGATGTCCGGGAAGCGTAACCCACCCAGATATGAAACACGAAGCATTATTCCATGAAATTGCATCCTTTTGCGAAGCAAACCGGAACCCGGAACTGGTTGAGAAATACAGCCGTTATTTTAAGGAAGGCTATGATGCCTACGGCCTGCAGAAGGGTTTACTCGAAGAAAAGATTCAGCAGGTCATCGACCGTGAGCAGATGAAACTCTCTGAATATTTTCCGCTGTGTGAACTCCTGATCCCTGAATCAAAATACGAATTACCCTCAGCAGCCATCTGGTTTTATATCAAACTGAAACAGCAGTACACACGAGAAAGTTTCCTGGCAATTGAATCATGGTTTGAAACCGGCATCACCAACTGGGCCCATTGTGATGCGGTTTGTATGGAACTGATCAAGCTTCACCTGAGGAAAAAGATCATCACCATGGAAGACCTGGCTCATTGGCGCTTTTCTCCCCGTCCGTTCAAGAGAAGGGCATCGCTGGTATCCATGATCTATGCCATGAAGGATGGTTATCCGGCAGAATTGGTGCTGGCCTTCACCGATCCGCTGATGCAGGATATTGTGAGGGTGGTTCACCAGGGTGCCGGCTGGCTGCTGAGAGAAACCTGGAAGAAGCATCCTGCCCTTACAGAGGCATTCCTTTTCCGTTGGAAAAACGCGGCGCCCAGGCTCATCATCCAGTACGCCACTGAAAAAATGAGCAAAGAGGAAAAACTCAGGTTCAGAAAAGACTAAAGCAGTACCGGCAAACATGATGCATCCCCACCGCAGGCTGCTGCTTAATTGGACCGCTTTCCTGCTGCTCTGCGGGAGCGGACTTATTTTCAGCTTTCTGGTAAAGGGTGATTTCTCAAAAATGATCTGGTCTGATACGGATGGTTACCACCAGTACCTGACTGCCGTATTCATCCACCATGATATTAAAAACCAGCCTTATGCCTACTACCTTCCGGACGGCACTCCCTTTAACCGCTATAACTATGGGGTTGCACTGATGCAACTGCCGGTTTATTCGGCAGGACTGCTATACGCCACACTCACCGGAACACCCCTCACCGGCAAAACCCCGCTCAACGGATTTATTGTCGCCCTCAGCGGCATTATCTGGGTACTAACAGGATTGATCCTGCTGTTAAAATCACTGAAACGTCACTTTTCCGCCGCAACGGCCCGGATCACCGTTGCGCTGCTGTTCCTGGGAACAAATTTGTTCTATTATACCCTGATTGAACCAGGCCTGTCACATTCGGTCTCCTTTTTCCTGATAAGCTGGCTGGTATACCGCACCCCCATATTCTTGAACCGTCCGGATACAAGGAATACCCTGCTTTGTGCCATACCGCTCGCGCTTGCCATCCTGGTCAGACCAACCCACGTCGTGGCCTCACTGATTATAATGCTATATGGTATCGGAAGCTTCCGCGATCTGGGTGCCCGCCTGCGGCTTTTAACCGGCACCTGGCGAATCCCGCTCCTTTTTGCCTCAGCCGTCCTGCTGCTCAATCTGCCACAATGCTGGTACTGGTACATTACCACCGGAAAGTGGCTGGTAAATGCTTACCACTATTCCTATACCGAAAACGAAACTTTCCGTTACCTGGCCAGTCCGAAACTTTGGAAAGTAATGTCAGGCGTGGAAAGCGGATGGCTGATATACAGTCCCCTGATGTTTCTGAGCATCACCGGCCTGGTATTGTCTTTTGTCCGTAAGGCAGCATTCCGCTGGGCGGTGCTGATTCCCTTCATGCTTGTCTGGTACCTGAACGCGAGCTGGTGGCTGTTCACTTTCGCCTGCGGTTTCGGCTGGCGCATCCTGGTGGATTATTATGCCCTGCTGGCGCTGACATTTGCCATGAGCGTACAATGGATCAGGGAAATCCGGTCACTGAGATATGCAAGCCTGCTTTTTGCAGCCATGCTGATTTTTATAAATATCAGGATGTCATTGTTTTACAACGCGTCTCCCTGCTGGATGGCGCCGAACTGGGAGTGGAATGATCTTGCCATGGTGGTGCGGATGATATTTGGGATGTCATCCTGGCGTTGATTTAAATCAATGACGGGATGACATCCCAGACAGGGCGTCGTACAGTATTTCGACCGGATGGTATGCCTTCCGGCCGGTTCCGTCATGAATCTGATGACGGCAACTGGTACCCGGGGCAGCGATCAGTACATGTTCAGGCGTGTTGCGGACTGCAGGGAACAAAACCAACTCTCCGACCTTCATCGACAACTCATAATGCTCCCTCTCATACCCAAATGAGCCGGCCATGCCGCAACAACCGGAACGGATCTCCTCAACCCTGTAATTAACGGGTATTTCAAGCATTTTCTTAGTTGGAAGATTTGATGCCAGGGCTTTCTGCTGGCAATGTCCGTGCAATTTAACAGTCATAGCATTGGTGGTAAAATCCTCCCTCCTGATCTCACCCTTTTCGAATTGGGCCGCGAGAAATTCATCCACCAGCAGGCAGTGTTTTGCCAGCGATTCAGCCTCCGGGACAAGTTCCCTGCTGACAAGATCAGGGTATTCATCGCGGAAAGTCAGAATACCGGAGGGTTCTATCCCCAGCAAAGGTGTGGAAGCAGTGATCACGGGATGCAACAACCTGACATTACTTTCAGCCAGAAAGCGGGCCTTCTTAAGTAAACCTTTGGAAATAAAGGTCCTGCCGCTCTCCACATGCTCAGGGATCATCACCTCATAGCCGAGTTTTTGTAACAGCAGTATTGTTTTGATCCCGATTTCCACATCATTGAAATTGGTAAACTCATCACAAAACAGGTACACCCGGCCATTGGGGAATATCCTTTCGCCGGACTCAGCCATCTGCTTCCTCATCCAGTGTTTCAGGGTGAAACGGTACAGCTTCGGAATGCTCCTTTTGGGGGCAAATCCGGCCATTCGCCTGAACAGCCCTGAAAGCAACATATCGGAAATAAAGAAATTAAACAGCCACGGAGCTGCCGACCCGATGCGGTTGAATAAGCTGATATTGGCGATCATCCGGGTTCGCAGCGGAATCCCGTGGGCATCGTGATAATGTTGCAGGAATTCAGCCTTGTATTTGGCCATATCCACATTGGAAGGGCATTCCGATTTACATCCCTTACATGAGAGACAGAGATCGAGCACCTCTTTGAGTTCCCGGTGATCGAACGGATTGGCCTTAGGGGAATGAGTGAGGAATTCCCTGAGCATATTGGCCCGGGCCCTGGTAGTAGTCCTTTCATCGCGGGTGGCCATATAACTCGGACACATGGTTCCGCCGATAATTTCGCTTTTCCGGCAGTCGCCCGAACCATTGCACTGTTCCACCGCTCTGAGGATACCCCTGGTTCCGGAATAGTTAAAATAGGTTGGGATCTCCCTCACCTGCTGTCCGGGCTCATATCTAAGGAAACGGTCCATAGGAGGGGTGGCGGTGATCTTTCCCGGATTGAAAATTCCTTCAGGATCCCAGGTTTTTTTGATACTCAACAGCAGGGAATAGTTCGCTTCACCGATCATGAAAGGAACAAACTCTCCTCTGAGGCGTCCATCTCCGTGCTCCCCGCTGAGGGAACCCCGGTATTTCTTCACAAGGGCGGCGATTTCTGTCCCGATGATGCGGAAAAGCGCGACGTCCTTCTCTTTTTTCAGGTCCAGTACCGGCTTCAGGTGCAATTCCCCTGTGGCAATATGCGCATAGTAAACACAATCCAGTCCGTGTTTTTCGAGTACGGCTTTGAAGTCCTTCATATAAGCCGGCAGATCTTCGGGTCTGACGGCCGTATCCTCTATCAGCGTCACCGGTTTGGCATCGCCGGGGACATTGGATAGCAGGCCGAGACCCGCTTTGCGCAGCGCCCAAACCTTGTTCATGTCGCTGCCGGTAATCACCGGAAAATGATAGCCATAGCCGGCTTCGCGCATGGCCTGTTCCAGCTTCCGGCATGCCTGGTCAATCTCCTCCCTGCTGTTCCGCTCAAATTCCACGATCAGAATGGCTTCAGGTTCGCCTTCAATAAAGAAACGGTTCTTCCGCTGTTCAATGTTATCCCGGGTGCAATCGATGATGATGCGGTCAATCAGTTCGATAGAGGAAGGTCCTTGCTTTAGCGCAACAAGGTTACCCGAAAATGCATCTTCCAGTGTCGCGCAGTGCACGCAAACCAGCGCTTTCTCTGGCGGAGGAAGGGGCACCAGGTTCAGGGTGATTTCGGTCATGAACATCAAGGTCCCTTCGGAACCTGCAATCAACTTGCAAAAATTAAAATCCGGGGAACCTGCTTCTTCTCTATCCTTCTGAAAAACAACACTATCCATCAGGAGGTCGATGGCATAGCCTGTATTCCGCCGTTTGATGGAAGGCAGCGGAAATCCATTCCGGATATTTTCCCTGTTTAGCGGGTCGGAAAGGATATCCCTGGTGTTTCTGTAAATATCACCTTCAAGGCCGGGTAAGGCACATTTCTCATCAAACTCATTGCTGTTAAGCGATTTAAATACAGCAGGACTTCCATCGCCAAGAAAACCGCTCACTTCAATGGTATGATCACGGGTACTGCCATACACCAGGGAATGGGCGCCACAGGAATTATTGCCAACCATCCCGCCGATCATACAGCGGTTTGAAGTGCTGGTTTCCGGACCGAAAAACAAGCCTTTCGGTTCAAGAATCTTGTTCAGTTCATCGAGCACCACCCCGGGCTGAACCCGCACCCAATGCTCTTTTTCATTGATCTCCAACACCTTGGTCATATGACGTGACACATCCACGATAATTCCCCGTCCCACTACCTGGCCTGCCAGGGAGGTTCCGGCCGTGCGGGGAATCAATGGCAGATGCTCCTCGCGGGCAAAGCGGATAAGCAGGCTGATATCATGCTCATCCTTTGGTCTGGCCACGGCCAGCGGCTTTTCCCGATACACCGAGGCATCGGTTGCATACATGATCAGGGTGGCATCGTCCCATGAAAGATCACCGCTGAGGGCTGACCGCAGGTTGCTGAGTTTATTGTGGAGATCCATTGGTTGTTAGGTGATTGGTCGCTTACCGGATTTGGCAGTCGGCCGGGATTTTGGCTGCCAGGGGACAGCATACGCATTCAAATCCCGGCTTAATGCCTGAATATGCCTGTAAAAATAATTGTAAAATCAATTGAATCGGAATGATCGGAGATTGCCTTTTCAGATGATACAGGCGTTATGACTTTCCGTGCTTTTCGATCAAGCCTTCCAGGGAGTAAATCAATTCATCGAGGTATTCCCGGATAATCTCCCACACGACCTCATAATCAATCCCGAAATATTCATGAACAACCCTGTTGCGAAAGCCGCGTATTCTTTTCCATTCTATTTCCGGATGACCATCTCTGAAGTCCGGGTCAATCTGATTTGCTGCCTCACCAATAATCCCGAAATTTCGAACAACAGCATCCTGGGTTTTCTCATCGGATAGAAATAAATCCAAATCAATATCTTGCATATATTGCTTTATCCTTTTTGCCGACAGCAGGATATCCTCCAACAACAGGTGTATGTCCCGCTCAGACATATATTAAATCTGACTCAATTGCCTTTAAGTATTTATCTCTAACCCCTTTTTTAGAAACCAGGTCAACGTGTAATCCGGTTACATTTTCCAGGTCTTCCGCAAGGTCAATGAATCTGATGCCTATCCTGCCGGAAAACTCGACAAGAATATCCAAATCGCTTAATTCATGTTGATCACTGCGGGCAAAAGAGCCAAAAATCGCCATGGATTGTATCGGGTAATCGTGAAACAATCTGTCTTTATGATTACCCAATGCCAGTCTTATGTCCCGCAAAGTTTTCATATTACAAAAATACGAATTTACCGGATCAATAACTCAGATTCCCTGGGTAAACTGAAATTTCATTTTCATCTCCGGATATTTGCAAATGCAATGGTTGTGAGGATGAGTTATACCGAAAGAACATTGCATTCACCTGGCTGGTTTGAGCCGGGCTACTTATTATCGGTCGATTCGAAGATCTTGTCGGCCGATTTTGCGATGAATCCCGAATACAGTTTTCCGTCGGTATCGGGGTAACGCCTGGCAAACTCGTAATAGCAAGCCGGGACTTCGTAGTCGCCCTCGGTAAAGGAGATTAGCTGCCTGCCTGCCATGGTGCTCGACTGTTCCAGCAGTTCCGCCGGTGTTCCCTTGATCTCTCCGCCGCTGTCGTTAAGGGTAAACCCATGTTCCTTTAAAAAGCTGTTCACCTGCTCCAGACTTGCAAGTTTCTGCAAATGATTGACGCTTACTGTAAAATGATTCGCGCAGAAACCCCAGACATACAGCCATGCGGCATATTCCGATTCCTCCCTGAGTTTCTGGTAAACACCATATGAAAGGGTCCCCCACTGCCTGCCGGAATAGATCAGTCCGTTGGACTGCAGCAGTTCCCCCGGGATAGCGCCGACAAGGGTCTTTACGGTTTCCTGCAAAAACGGACTGAAGTCGCTGGTAATTAACTGTGAAATAAAGACACGCGGTGCATCTTTCAGTGAAGGATGCTCAAAATGCTTTGCATAGAGGTGCTTAGACTCAAACACATACTCTCCCTTCTGCACGTAACCGGCAGCCAGGAAAGGCCGGGCAAGTACATCCACGCTGATCCTGGGATCATCGAAGGTCCTGAATGCAATATGATCGTTTACCACTGATTCACCATGAGCCACAAAGGCTTCATAAACCTGCCGGACATGCGGATTCTGACTGGTATAACCGGCCCACAGCCGGTCGAAAATGACTTGTGCTTCCATAACGCGTAATAAAGTTTCTCTAAAAACAGAAAAGAACCGTATTTGTTCGCATCTCAGAACAATCCGCTCACAAATTCATCCAGATTTACACGCGTGAAATACAGGCCGATATCCACATCCCTTAGCCTTTCCCTCACCGCCTGTACTTCATGCCGGCAACCCAGCAACAAGGATTCAATTTCTTCAGGTTCCCGCGTATTGAAAAAGTCACCGAAAATCCTGATTTCATCAATGATCCCATTGACCACGTTCAGGTCAAACTCTATCTTTCCCCCGGCAGTCTTCACAAAACGCTGCAAATTATACTTTGGTGAATATCCGAAATTCCAGTCCCAGGTACTGTACTTCTCATCACAAAGCTTCTGTATCCCGGCCAGATCAGTTTCCGTGAGTGAATATTGCCTGGCATCGGGAACCATTTCCATGATGTGGTTCATGATCATGTCCTTGAATGACATGATATCCAGCGGATCAGTCAGGTGTTCGCTGATATTGGTCACCCTGCTCCTGACCGATTTCACGGCTTTGTCGGTAAATTTCAGGGGATCCACATTCAGGGCGGATGACAAATCTGTTATAACAGAAGAAAACAACAGGGTGCCGTGGTGCAGGATACGGTTACGATACACATGTTCTGCATTCCCTGAAAATTTCATTCCATTGATTGTCAGATCGTTTCTCCCTTCAAACCGGGCATCTACCCCGAGTTTCCGGAGCACATCCAGGATTGGCTGCGTATATTTATGAAAGTCAACCAGTTGATTAGACTCCCCGCTAACGATGAAAGTGAAGTTGAGGTTCCCCAGATCGTGAAAGACCGTCCCGCCACCGGACAGTCTCCTTACAACTTTGATATTGTTCTCCCGGACAAAGTCAACATTGATCTCGGCCAGTGCATTCTGATGCTTACCTACGATAATGGAGGGTTCATTTCTCCATAAGGTAAAAAAATCTTCACTGAATTCCTTCAGCAGGTATTCCTCCGTGGCAAGATTGAAATAAGCGTCACTGGAGGGATAATATACACAAA
The DNA here is from genome assembly GCA_964608665.1 of uncultured Bacteroidales bacterium. Lineage (GTDB taxonomy): Bacteria > Bacteroidota > Bacteroidia > Bacteroidales > CAIXZF01 > JAKLIX01. The sequence continues at coordinate 15,786 of CAZSQJ010000071.1, forward strand.
GCATTGCTCATATTTTCCCGCAAATATAGTGAAGGGGGTTGAACGCAAGCCTTATTTCTTACCGTATGATGCCTCTCTTTTTTCAGCCTCTGCGAGCCATTGTTTTACAACATCCTGCAAAAAGACCGCTTTTTCGGCATTCAGTCTGGGCATATCCAGTCCGATCACCTGTTGGGCTTTCTCCTTGGTTGAAATATCCGGAAGTGTCATGGGTTGTGGTATTCCGTGCGCCGACAGTATCCTTGCCAGCATGATTCTGGCATCCTGTGCTTTGTCGACCGAAGTACCCAGTATCCTGAGGAGTTCCACCGGAGCATGGAAAGAATTACCATGACCTGCGGCAGCGTAATCCCATCGCCACTGGGCATGACGGATCAGTTTGAGAACGGGTGCCATTTCCGCTTCCGAAGCACCTGCCTCCCATGCAGCTTTTGCTTCCAGATGCGCTGTCACCAGGGCCTGCTCTGCCTTGTCCCTGATCTCTTTCACTTTAAGCTGGCGGTCGTACACATTTTTCCTCAGATCCTGCTCACTTTCCCGGTGGCAGACCTGGCAGGAAGCGTTAATATTTCCCAGTGGACTGTGAATATGATGATTGGTGAACTTCTTCCCTCCTTCGCTCTGGTAAGACATGTGACAATCGGCGCATGCCACACCTCTTTCGGCATGAATCCCCTTCATATAAACTTCATAATCAGGATGTTGCGCCTTAAGCATGGGTGTCTTGCTCAAAGCATGCACCCAGTCGGTAAATTCAGCCTCATCATAGTAGGCCTCCATATCTTCCACGGCAAAACCTTTATCCCAGGGGAATGTCAGATACTTCCCCTCCCCTTTGAAATAATACTCTACATGGCATTGTGCACAAACCAGACTTCTCATTTCCTGGTGACTGGCTTTACTGATGTCTTTTCCCTGCCGTTCGAAGGCTTCCGCCAATGCCGGACGACTGATGCGAAGGTTCATGGTTTTGGCATCATGACAGTCGGCACAACCAATCGGATTAACGATTTCGGCTCCCAACGAAGCCCATTTGCCCTTGTAAAAGGCTTCAGCACTTCCCAGTTGGTTCATCATTCTGGGCACATCGGGACTTTTGCATGACCAGCATGTATTGGGCATGGGTCCTTCATCAGACTTCATGGGACTACCTGTACGCAGTGTATTTCTGATATCCTCCACCGCATAAAAATGGCCGCGTGGCTGGTTGTAATCCTTGCTGAATGCATAGCCCGCCCATAAAATCACCATCCTGGGATTGTCGGCTAAAGCATCGGTCTTGCGCGAGGAATTGAACATGCTTTGAAAGGTGGTGTCGGCGGTCTTGTAATAGCTCTGAAATTCGCTGGGGTAGTTTTCTCCCCACACGGCATTCCGCGGTTCAAACTGATCTACCTCCGTCACCGGTTTGTACGCATACACTGCTTCCGCACGACGTTCGATGACTGAGGAAGCGAGTAATCCTGCCAAAAAGACAACGACTACAGTTACCAGAAAGATGACCCAGCCAAGCCAGGGTTTTTCTTTGATTTGTGTGCTGATAGGTTTCATGATTATTCTGGGGTTATTGGTTTATTTATTTGGACCATTTGTCGAGACGCGATAAATCGCGTCTTTACAGGGTGTTTTTTTTACCCGCGGAGACGCGATTAATCGCGTCTTTACAGGGTGTTTTTTTTACCCGCGGAGACGCGATTAATCGCGTC